>CAJUQG010000007.1 GCA_910588025.1 uncultured Bacilli bacterium | reverse complement strand
TTCAGAATCTAATACCAATGAACCAGAGAAAGTACAAATCAAACCGAATGTAAATTCATGGCGAGGAATACAAATCGCAAATGCGTTTTATAGTAGTTATGATTATAAAAGAAGTTTCGATAGTCACATGATGAAGAATACGGAATGGGGAGCAGTAGCTTATTTATCGCATAGTAAATATGGAACTATGAATCGAATTCGAATTAATAACAATAGTAATTATGTAACGGGATATGCTAGTGTAAAAGAACCAACTTGTGGATACACTGGGAAGAATGAGACTTGTAATCAATATGGAACAGAATCTAGTGTGACACAACCATGGAATACGAGTGCTGGATATTTAGCAAGTACAACGGGAAATATCAGTGGAATTTATGACATGAGTGGTGGAGCCCATGAATATGTAATGGGGATTATGACAGATAAAAATGGAAACCCTATGAGTGGTAGAAATTCTAAATATAATTCAGGATTTAATGGAACATTTGGTTGTCCAACTTGTGATAATGATACATCTGGTTTAACTAGTTTAACGACTGGTAAAAATTTTCCAAAAAGTGAATATTATGATATTTATAGTTATATAGGTCAAGAGATAGATCGGTATAATGTTTATCAATACAGAATTTTGGGAGATGCGACAGGAGAGATGGGTCCTTTTTCAACAGCTACCTATGGCTCACAAACTAGACAAATTAGTTCGTGGTATCAAAATGAAGCTAAGTTTATTGCTTATGATCTTTCTTGGTTTATCCGTGGTGGACATTTTAATAATGGAAGTGATGCGAATATTTTAGGATATAGTAATCATTATGGTCATGCGTATATGCCAGTTAGTTATCGAATTGTCTTAACAATGTAAGGTGGTGAAGAGATGAATAAAAATAAGAAAAAAGTATTGTTACTTGGAATTAGTATCGTATTAGTCATAGGATTACTAGTAAGTGTATCTTATGCTTATTGGAAATTTACAGCTAGTGGTCAAGCAAATGTGGTGGTAAGTAAGTGTTTTCAATTGACTTTTTTAGAAGAAGAAAATACGAATATAGAACTTTTAAATGCTTATCCTATCGTCGATGAAGAAGGAAGTCAGTTAAAGCCTTATATCGTAAGATTAAATAATACATGTGATAATGATTTAACTTATCAAATGAACTTAGAAATATTACCAAAGACAACTCTCAATGAGAAATATGTAAAAGTAATGGTGAATGAAAATATTTATCTATTAAATACCTTAGAAAGTGGAAGTTCTAATATAGCTGGAGGGTTGAAGTCCTATGTGTTAGAAGAAGGCGAGATTTTAGGAAGAGAAGAGAAAACCTTAAGTCTACGGATGTGGATAGATGGAAGTGTAAGTGCTGATGATACAGAATCTATGAGTAAAGCTTTTTATAGTAAAGTAAGTGTGATAGGAAGTATACAACATTATGAAGGAAGATATACTGAGAGTATTTTAAATGGAACCGACCCAGTGTTAGCCAATGGATTGATACCAGTAAAAATAGATGAAGAAGGAACTGTATATAAAGCAGATGAAAGTAGAGAATGGTATAGTTATACGAATAAAAGATGGGCGAATGCGGTCATATTAAATGATGAGAGTGTAGTATATCAAAATAATGAAGTAATACCAGAGAGTAATATCGAATCATATTTTGTGTGGATACCAAGATATCGTTATCAAATATTTAATGATGGAATGTATACAGAGCTTTCTAGTGGTGTAAATGCAAATGCAGTACAAGAAATCAAAATTGAGTTTGAGAATAAAGATAAAGTAGCAAGTGATGGAGTAAGAAAAGGGCAATGGTTAACACATCCTGCATTTACAAGTTTTGATGTGAATGGAATATGGGTTGGTAAGTTTGATAGTGGATATAAAGGAAGTACAGATACTATAAGTGCTCAAGTAAATACAATTGAACCAGAGAAAGTACAAATTAAACCAAATGTAAATAGTTGGAGAAATATTCAAGTTGCGAATGCGTTTTATACTGTTTATGATTATAAAAGAAATCTAGATAGTCATATGATGAAGAATACGGAATGGGGAGCAGTGGCATATTTATCTCATAGTAAATATGGCTTAATGGGAAATATCAGAAATAATAATCATGAAAATTATATGACAGGATATGCAAATGTATTAGAACCAACATGTGGTTATACAGGAACAAATGAAGAGTGTAATCGATATGGAACAGAATCTAATGTGACACAACCATGGAATACAAGTGTAGGTTATTTAGCTAGTACCACTGAAAATATAACTGGCGTGTATGACATGAGTGGTGGAACTTGGAAATATGTTATGGGAGTTACGACAGATAAAAAGGGAAATCCATTAAGTGGAAGAAATTCTAAGTACAATTCAGGATTTAATGGTCCATTTAGTTGTCCAACTTGTGATGGAGATACATCAGGATTAACTGAGCTTACTAATGGAAAAGATTTTCCAGAAAGTAAATATTATGATGTATATAGTTATTCATTAAATGATAAAGCTTATAGTCAAAGAATTTTAGGAGATGCAACAGGAGAGATGGGACCTTTTTCAACAGCTACCTATGGCTCACAAACTAGACAAATTAGCTCTTGGTATGATGATGAAGCATGGTTTGTTTCTTCCAATTTTCCTTGGTTTGGTCGAAGTGGTGCCTTTACTGGTGGTATAGGAAATGGTTTGTTTGCTTTTGATAATGGGTATGGTCAAGAAAAACCTTGGGGTGGATTTCGAGTTGTCTTAGCCATTTAAAAAAATTTCTTCTTTTTTATAAATTGAAACGAAAAAGGTTTCAATTTTTTTTTCGTATATTTTTATTTCTCTTACTCATACTAAAAATGGAGGAATTAGTATGAATAAAGACGAATATAAAAAATTGGTAGATCAGTTTACTCCAAAAGAAAATAAAATGCGTAATGCGTTTGTGTCTTTTTTGGTTGGTGGATTGATTGGTTTTGTTGGTCAAGTAATTGTTACAATTATGACAACTTCTTTTGAAATGGAGTTAGTAGAGGCTTGTTCATGGTTATGTATTATCATTATTTTTATAGCAAGTTTCTTAACTTCTTTAGGATTTTTTGATAATTGGGTAACGAAGGTAAAAGCAGGTCTTATTGTTCCTACAACTGGATTTGCTCATTCTATTACAAGTGCCGCACTTGATTATAAAAAAGAAGGAATGATTACAGGCTTAGGTGCAAACTTTTTTAAACTAGCGGGTAGTGTATTACTCTATGGTATTATTGCAGCATTTTTCTTAGCAATATTTGGGGGTATTATTTATGGATAGTATGAAATTTAGCAATGTATTTATTAAAGATAGTTTTAGTGTAGCGGGACCTTTGGAAAGTCAAGGACAAATTAAAACATATCCGCTTGTAATGGATGACTATTATTATCATGAAAAAACATTTGAACAAGCTGAAGTTAAAATGCAACGAGTAGTGATGGATAATTTATTATTACGAAATAAATTATTAGAAAGTGATATTGATTATTTAATTTCTGGCGATTTATCCAATCAAATTAGCGTAAGTAGCTATGCTGCTAGTGCTTATCAAATTCCTTTTTTGGGTATTTACAGTGCTTGTGCTAGTTTTGTAGAATCTTTAATTCTTGGAGCAAAATTATTAGATGGACGTGGAAGTAGAAAAGTAATAGCAATGACTTCTAGTCATAATTTAACAGCAGAAAAACAATTTCGTTTTCCTGTAGAATATGGAGCACCAAAACCTAAAACTACTACTTTTACTGCAACAGGAGCCTCTGGTGCTATTTTAACTAAAGATAGTGATAAGATTAAAATAGAAGGTGCAACGATTGGAAAAATAGTTGATATGGGCATTAAAGATGCAACTCATATGGGAGCAGTAATGGCTCCCGCAGCAGCTCAAACATTGATGCAACATTTGACAGACTTTAATCGAAAACCAGATTATTACGATGTTATTTTAACAGGAGATTTAGGGAGCGTTGGCTGTGAAATTTTTAGAGAGTATATGCAACGAACTTATGGTGTTAAATTAAAAAATCATATGGATGCTGCTACGGAGATTTATTTAGATGGTCAAGAAGTCTATGCAGGAGCTAGTGGACCAGTTGCTCTTCCTTTAGTTCTATTTAATAAAACATTAAAAAATGGTCGTTTTAAGAAAATTTTGATCATAGGAACAGGATCTTTACATAGTCCAACTTTTGTAAATCAAAAAATTTCTATTCCTGCCATTGCACATGCCGTTAGTTTGGAGGTTTTAAAATGATATTTCTAAACGCATTCTTATTATCAGGATTTATTTGTATGCTTGGTCAAATTATACTCGATAATACAAAGTTAACTCCTGGTCATGTTACTAGTATGTTTACTGTATTTGGAGCCATTTTATCTTTTTTTGGAATATATAAAAGATTGATTGAGTGGGCTGGAGCTGGAGCAACAGTCGTTATCTCTAATTTTGGACATTTACTTTATCAAGCTGGAATAGAAGGGTTCCATGAATTTGGAATTTTAGGTTTCTTTTCAGGTCTTTTAACAAAGTCATCAGCAGCAATTGTAAGTGCGATTATCTTTTCGTTTATATTTACTCTAATTTTTAAACCAAAAGATTAAATTAAAAAATTTAAAAATTAACAGGAAAGGGTCTTTTAAGACTTTTTTTTTTTTGTTATAATATACGAAAGAATGGAGGGGAGCTATGAGTAGAAAAAAGAAAGAAGTTGCACCAATTGTTTTAAGTTATCAAGAGTTAATGCCAAGTGTGATTGGAAGAATTGATAGTAAAGAAAAAAGTAATTGGGTAGTAATTGTTTTATTTATTGTTTTAATTATATTTATAATAGCTCTTCCATCTATCACAACTTATATTAGTGGAGAAAAACAAATTACGTTTGGACCAAATCAAAATGAAAATAAAAAGCCTATTGATAATACGCCAGCTCATGAAACCATTTATTATGATTATAGTAATACATTGGAAATACCAGTGGAAGGGTTAAATTTTAAACAATTTGATATTGTACGTAAAACTTTTTCATTTACGATTGAAAATAAAAATGAAGTAAAGAATTATTTAGTAACTCATGTACTTTATATGGAACTTTATGATAATAATCAAACTTTATTGCAACGTGTTAAATTACCGAATGAAAATTTAAGTAAAGGAAGTAGTTTGGATTATCAATTTGAGTTAACTGTTCCGACTGCTCAGATTGCCAAAATTGTAATTGAAGAAAAAAAGGTAAGTGATTATCCAGCGATACAATTGAAAAAGGAATCGGATGGAACGTATTTATTGGTATGTAGTAAGGATGTTGAAACATTAACTTATCAATTTGATACAGAGGGTAAACTTTATTATATTATGGATATTGTAAATTATCCTTCTAGTTATGAAAATTATCAAATGAAATTAATGGATTACCGACAGATTAGTAGTAAGTATAATGGAATTGAAGGGGTTACTTCAAATATTTCCGAAGTAGGTTCTGGGTTTACTAGTACCACAACTATTACACTTGAAAAAATTGATTTTGAGAATCGAAGTATCAAAAATACATTAAATAATCCAGCATATTATGGGAAAGGTACCGAAGGAAAAGTCGTATACTTTGAACTTTCCGCTATGAACTATCAATGTAGTTAAGTAGTAGAAGTAAAAAAGAATGCGAGGGAAAACTTATGAACATAGGAATTATATTGGATGGAGTGCTAACAAATTTAGAGCAGTTTCAATTTGACTATGGGAGTAAGTTTTATTTTGGGCAAGAGACGATTTTAAGAAATCCTCGTGGATATCAAGTAGAGGAAATCTTTTATAAACATGGAAATGCTTTACAAGAAGCAAGATGTCAAGATTTTTGGGATATTTATTATGAATATTATTTATCGGAAGAAAAGCCTAGAGCCTTTACCGCTGAAGTGCTTAAAAGTTTGAAAGAACATGGATTTCGGATTTATTTGTTTTGTACGAGAATTTATTCTAGTAAACTTGAGCCTGAAAAAATAAAGAGATTAACAAAGTTATGGTTAATTCGGCATGGAATCTATTTTGATTTTTTGATATTTTCTGATATTATAAATATAGATTTAATTAAAAAATATAATATAGATTTGTTTGTTGATCATAATCCTAAAACAATTTTTCAATTGTCAATGTATATTCCTGTGGTGTGCTTTCATGCTAAGTATAATGAATTAGCTCGAGGAGAAAATGTATATCGTGTATATTCATGGTATGATTTTTATACGAAATTGGATGAGATTTATCAAACAGAGTTTACAGTTTCGCGTTAAAGAGGGATATTATGAATTATCAAATATCAATAAAGGATTTTGAGGGTCCATTTGATTTACTTTTGCATTTAGTGAAAGAAACAAAAATGGATATTTATGAAATTAATATGAGTATGATTATAGAAGATTATTTAACTTATATTCATAGTTTACAAGAATTAAATATTGATGTAGCAAGTGAGTTTTTGATTATGGCTTCTGAGCTGATTCATTTAAAAAGTAAAATGTTAATTGGAAAAACTTTAGAAGAAGAAAAAGAAGATAGTGAATATTCGATTGCTAGTGAAGAAGATTTAAAGAAGCGAATTATTGAGTATCAAAAATATAAAGAGATTACAAAATCATTAAAAGAAATGGAAGAAAAAAGAGGAACTATTTTTACTAAGGTACCAGAAAGTTTGAAAGAATATTTTGAGGAGCCGAAATTAACGAATGATGGAATTACGGTGGATGATTTAGTGAAAGCTTTTTTATCTTTACAAGAACGAATTCATTTTAAAGAACCAGTTACTACGAAGATTACGAGACGGGAAATTAGTGTGGAATCACGACGAGTGAGAATTCAACAAGTATTAAAGGAAAAGGGAAGAGTTTCGTTTGAAGAGTTGTTTGAAGTTTATACGAAAGAATATGTAGTGGTAACTTTTATGGCTCTTTTAGACATGACAAAAAATCAAGAAGTTGTGATAGGGCAGGAGGATAATTTTGCCAAAATTTGGATTGAAAAGCAGTTGGAGGTAGTATGAATCTATTAGGTGTTTTGGAAGGTGTTTTGTTTGTAGTTGGTGATGAAGGCATTACTTTAGATGAAATGAGTCGTATTTTAGAAATTTCAAAAGAGGAAGTAAAAGATTTGTTATTAGTTTTAAAAGAGAAATATGAAAGTGAAGAGCGGGGATTACGAATTCGTTATTTAGGAGATTGTTTTAAATTAACGACGAAAGAGGAGCATAAATCTTTTTATCAAAAGTTTTTAACCAATACTTTGGATCAGCAAGGTTTAAGTCCAGCTGCTTTAGAGATTTTAGCAATCGTTGCTTACAATGAACCGATTACACGAATAGAAATTGATGAAATGCGAGGAATTAGTTCTTCTTTTACGTTGCGTAAATTAGTAGCGAAAGGTTTGATTAAAGAATGTGGTAAAAGTGATTTACCTGGAAGACCTAATTTATATAAAATTACTAAGGAGTTTTTAGATTATTTTGGGTTAGCTTCGAAAGAAGATTTACCAGATATCAATGATTTTTTACCACAAGATGAGGATGAACACAAAGATTTGTTTACTTCGATTTATAAAGAATCAAGTGAATAAATCTCTTTTTTTGCCAATTTAGGAACTGAAAAAAGATTGTTTTTGATAAAAATATAAATAGATTTTACAATTAATGTTTCTTATCTTTTTGATTCATTTAACATTTTATGCCATTGTAAAATAATTGTTTTGCGAGAAAATTTTTCAATCGATTTGTTTAACTGATTTGAGGTCTTTTTGATTAATTCTTGGTTATTGACGATCATTTCCATTGTTTTGGCATATTCTAGTACATTGTAGCAGGGTACTAAAAACCCATTATTGCCATTTGTTATTAACTCTTTATTTGCAGGAATATCAAATCCAATTACAGGAAGTCCACATTCCATTGCTTCTAAAGTAACTAGTCCAAAGCCTTCATATCTGGAAGAAATTAAAAATATATCATGATTTAAATATACTTCTAACATTTTTTTGTTGGAGGATGAATTTCGACCCGATTTTCTAAATGATAATGTTTTATTGTATTTAAAAGGGATTTATAGTTTTCGCCTTCTCCATAAATATCTAAATTCCAATTTTTATTCTTTTTTGAAAATAGGTACATCGCTTCTAAAAGGTAATCAAATCCTTTTTGAGAAACAAGTCTTCCTACTACTAAAAAAACGATTATGATTTAACGTTGATTTGGTATTGGTTTCAAAGCTTTTGCAATTGGGAATTACTCGACATTTTATGTTATAATAATTTTCTAATTTCTCTTTATCCGAATTAGTTAATACTATTATTTCATGAAAATTTTTGAATAAAGGTTCTATAAATGAATTTTCATTACTATATCTTGTTTTTTCTTTTTTAAAATGAGCATCTACACTTTGATGATTCCAAAAAATAATCTTTCCATTAATAATAGGTTTTAACAAGCTTAGAATAAAACTTCGATCACCAGCAACTCCGATTACAAAATCAAAATCATTGTTACTAAAAAATGTTTTTAGCTGTTTTATTATTTTATTACTGCAAAAAAAGTGTCTAACGATTCTTGGACAATGTTTAAAGATTCCAGTTTTTCTATTTATTAATCTTAATTTTTCAAAAAAAGCAATATTATTTAAGCGAAAATCATAATTCACTTCTAAGAAAGAAATATGTATTTTATTAGATAATCCATACAAATTTAAATCAATATGTTCTTTTTGTTTTATGCAAGTTCCTTTGACATATTCATGATAACATAAAAACGCACTTTTACCAAGTACGTTGTTTATTGTTACTCGAAAAGCTCGAGTTTGGTATCAATCTAGTGCGATAGTGATAGTTATCTACAACTTTTCGCAAAATTAAGTAATCAAGTACATATAGTACTGACTTCATATTTAAATTATAATATATTTATTAGATTTATCCAATACTTTTTTTAATCTTTATTACAATTCATATCAACACTTGAATAGATATAATTATAATATTTATATAAATGCTCACAATTCTTCTTTACAAAATTAAGATTTTTTTCAATTAAATATTTAACTATATCACTAGCTCTATATTTCTTTTCATAAATAAGTAAAGAAATTTTATGGGGTTCTATAACTTTGTTAGAAAATGTATGCATATTCCAATATTCCATTTGTTTTTCAGTAACATTACTATCATAAGCATATAGACTTTTGATATAACTTGCTGGATAATTTGAAAATGCTTTTACTTCATCAACATCATCAAAACTGAAATCAACATTTTCCTCTAAATCTAAAATTAAGTAGATACTGTTATCTAAAATATTTTTTAATTTTCTATAAGCCCAATTGGATTTATTCTTGCTTTTTTTATTATTTGAAATTATTGTTTTATGAATTATCTTAGGAAAGAAACTTACCTTTAAAAGATAAGCACCTATCCAATATATCAAATTACTTTTAGGTTTTGCGATTAGCCATTTAATCCAAGAATCCATAATTACTAAAACACCTTTTTCTCCAATAGAAAAGAATATTTTTTTACTTTTTTCAATAACTTTAGCATTTATTCCTTTTTTAGGAACTAATCCATTATCTATAATACTATTTAAATTTTGAATATTAGTATAGTGAAGAAAAACATTATCTAAATCAATAGTTGAAATATCACAAGTATTTATTTTGTTATTCACTATACCACTCCACAATATCCCCTAATTCTTTTCTAGGTCTTTGCTTTGGGTTTTGATTTGCATATCCAAGTGCTAAAGCACAATTTAATTCCATATTTTCGTGATTCAACATTTTAGCCACATCTTCTGCTACATATACAGTATCTCTAATCCATAAAGTACCTATTTCTAACTCAGTTGCTCTTAAACACATATTTTCTACACAAGCACCTATTGATAAATTATCTCCTATAATCCAATTATCGTTTTTTTCTCTAAATACTAAAACTAATATTGGTGCTTGTTTTATTACATTTGCTGTTGGATTAACACTACTTGCACAACCTAAATTTTTTCTTTCAATAGTATCATCATTATTTATAGTATATTCTATCATCATATCTGCTATTTTATCTTTTGTTTTACCTTTTGTTATTACAAAATACCAAGGTTGTCTATTTTTTGCAGATGGAGCAAGTCTTCCACAATTTAATATATCTTCAACTATTTCTTTTGATATATCATCACTCTTAAAAAGTCTAATACTTCTTCTATTTTCTATTGATTTTATTGTATTCATATTATATTTTCATCTCCCATAAATTAAAATCATAATTATCATCTGTTCCACTTCCAACTTTATTAAAACCTAATTTTTCATAATGTTCATTAAGAAATTTACTTTCTTGATAACAATCAAGTCTTAAATATTTTTTTTTATTTATTTTACATTGTTCAATCGCATAATTAATCAATGCCTTACCAACACCTTTTAAATTAACATCAGTTGCTAAATGATGAATATAGTAAGAAGAATCATCATTATTCCAATAATCCTTATCTTCATCTTTTAAAAGCATAACACCACATATTTTATTATTAAATTTTGCAACAAATAATCTATTTATTTTCATTTGTTCTATAAAATAAACCTTGTCATATTTATTAGGGTAGAAATCTACATTCCAACCTTTAACACCTTTTTCTGAAAACCATAAACATCTATCATATATCAATTTATGAATAGCATCTATATCTTCAATTTTTGCTTTTTCTATTTTGTAGTCCATACTAATTATCTCCATAAATAGTTTTCTTCTTAATTCATATTATAACAAATTTTCTTATATTTAGATATGCTTTACTATAAATCTCTATCAAAATCCTCTTTACTTTTTGAGTTATTTTGAATAATATCTATCTCATTATCATCAAGTATATCTTCATCATATAAATCATTTATAAAGTCATCATATTTATTGTTAGAGAAGAATTTTTCTTGTAAGAATTTAATAAACTTATTCCATAACTCTTTAAAATAATTTAAAGTTTCTTCTAATTTTGATACTTTATCTTCTAATTCATAAATAGTGTCGTTAGCATTATCTAAATTGTATTCTAATTCTTCAATTCTATCATCACGAGTTTTGATTTTCTTCTTTAAGTTTCTAACTTCGTTAGAATGTTCTCTTAAATAATTTTCATATTTTTTTAAGACTATATTTATATCATTTGCATCTCTCAAATTAGAAGTAGTATCATTAGTTTGTTCTATATGCTGGTCTTTTATTTCCAGTTTTAGCACTTATTCCAGCATCTTCATATACTTTATAGATTTCATAACCCTTATATTCACACATTGCCCTTAATCGTTTTTCTTGTTCTGGTAAACTAAAACCCTCGCGTTTTTGATCCTCTGTACTTACACGAATATAAAGCCCAGCAATTTTCTTTTCTTCATTCATATTTTTAATCCTCCTTTATTGTTTATCACCAAAAAAGAGGCGACAAAGACACATTAAATATTTTTATGTCTTTGACACCTCTTAATAAAATCTAAATAAGTTGTATTAATATCTTTTAAACTTCGTTTCATATTAACCCCCAAAAACATAAAACTTCATTTATTGCTTATCTATTATAGATATTTAAACTTTAAAGTCAAGACATAATTACCAATTTTTGCCTATTTAAAGGCATTTTAAGAGAAGTTGATTTGATTTTAATACATTTAATCTATTGATTTAATAAAACTTTCTAAATCTTTTATTTCTAGGGAATTTGCTAGACTTCCAACATATATAGTTTTAGAATAATTAAAAACTAGAAAAGTAATTCCTTTAATAATAACTCTATGAGGTTCTATATAGTTCAAATTTGTGTGTTCTATGTTTTTAATACAACCATTTATTATAGTTGGAGTAGTATTACAAAAATCACAAATAAACTCTATTTTCTTCTTTAGTTCCTCATCAAAATGTAATTCTTTTGTTTTAAGTTTAATCATCAAAATCTATCCTTTCTTTCATTAAATGCAAAAAGAAGTTGATACTATATGTTTAAATCTAACAAAAGTTAGAATAGATTGCTCAATGGTGCCCTAAGGGAGGACGTTCAACAACTTTATTTTTTTATAGTATTTTTAGTAAAAATTGTAGCATCATAATTACAATGAGGGCCTATTGTTGCAATGTTTCGTCACTTATCAAACAATAATCTAATGGATTCATTCCTTTTTCTCTATTATAAATTCCATATACAACATCACAATGTTTTGGCAAACCATCAATAGTTACTATATTCCAAATATGATGGACTCTAGCTCCATTATCTTATTTTTTGGTTTTTCCTATTATTGATGTAGATTCGATACCTAATTTTGTGCAAATATCATTCAAAACTGGTACAATTCCAGCACATATTGTTTTCTTCAATAATAGTGGAGCATATTTATCACTGACTCTTATTCCCCAATTATTATATATCTCAATTATTGGACAAGTTACACTACCATCATTATTATAATCAAGATTATGCTCATAATTTATATTATTTACTAGCCAATTAAATATAAAATTTATTTTTTCTTCCTGAGATAAATCTAAAGGTATCATCATCCAATTGTTTATTATATTCTTTATCTAGTTTTTGATTAAATGCTTTCCATTCATTTTCAAAAATTTCTTTTGAAACTATTTGTCCTAGACTATTATAATATGTTCTATTTTTTATTATGAGTCCCATATAAAATCTCCCTTATCTTTTGCATATTGTTTTTGACAATATGCAAGTGTGTTTACTAAATTGTCAAAATTTAGTAAATGCCATTGTTATAAAATAAATAACTTGATATAATTAGTATTAGGAATATTTAATCGTTGAGTGCTTGCCAACTTTCATGTGAAAGGAGGCTGATGATATGCATAAGAAAGATTTTTTGATTCTTTCTCTTATTCTAATTATCTTCTTACTCATAGCCTTACTCTTTACTTTTGTAATATAGTAAACTATCATAAGAAAAAAGCACTCAATTTACTTTCGTAGATTAAGTGCTAACCAAATCTTTGGCGAACACTCAACATGGAAAGGTTAAGTATTCCCTTTTTTATTTTATGCAAGTTCCCTTGACATATTCATAATAACATAAAAACGACTTTTTGACAAGTCGCTTTCTATTGTTACTCGAAGTTCGAGTTTCCTATCAATCTGGTGTTCTCAGGCAGAATCGAACTGCCGACCTATCGCTTAGGAGGCGATTGCTCTATCCTACTGAGCTATGAGAACATTAACGGTATTATATCATTCTAAATAAAAAAAATGAATAAAAACTCATTTTTGTAAAGTAAGCATATTAAACAAAAATATAGTCCATATTCCTAAAACTAAACTAGCTTTAAAACGATACATTTCATAAAAAGATACACATTTATCTACGCATGTTACTAACCAACTTTCTTTATACTTTGGTAGTATTTTACAAGACGGAAACATATGTGACACAATAATATTTTCCTGTAAATCGTTCAACTCAAAATATTTTTTAGAATTTATAATTGCTACTTCTGGATGCTTACACCAAGTCTTTGCTTTTCCATAATTCTCTAATTGTACATCAAAAAAGAAATCGTGTAATAATGCAGCACGTGTAATTGATTCATAATCCCAATTCATAAATTTAGCTATTTTATATGTATATTTTGCAACGCGCATGGAATGTCCATATCGACTTATACCATGATGTAATTCCAAATCTAATTGTTTAAATTTTTCATGATAAATTATGTCATGAATAATATCTAAAAATTCATAATTTTTATCTAAAGACATGGAATGTCTCACCTCGAATTTTATATATAATATCATATATTTATTTACCTTGTCAAAAAGGTTCTTACTAAAATTGTATGAATTTGAAAAAAATTAATGAACTATTTTTTACTAATTTCTCTTATCCTGTGATGACCTGTCTCATAATACTCTTTTTTTTCTTCATAATTAAGATTTATTTTCTTTAAATATTCCTGTAAAATCATCTCGGCATCTACATTATCTTGATTGCATAACGATAAGCATTCTAAAAATACTTGCACTAATGTATCAAAATAATATTTACTATATCGATCAGTCTTTTCTACCCATGACTGATAACTTTTTTCAAAGAAACGATGTGAAATATTTTCATCATCTTCTTTTAAAGTAATTTTAGATGGAGTCATAGGCACTTTGCCATAGGAAATCATATTTGTTTTCGCAATTGCCTCTCCATAATCAGACGATAATTTAAAATCAAGCATAATAGGATTTTGAAAATCGAAACTTCTAATATCTATTAAAATATAATGAATACCTACTCTCATCCCACAAATGATGTGAAATCTATCTGAAAAAATATTATTATGATCTTTTACAGCTCCAAATATCAAGCCTTTTGAAGTCGTCATTATATTTCCAGACACCATTCTCAAATTTGAAAAATCCTGTTCATTATTGGTTGTCCAATAATAAGTAAAATTTTGATTTTTATAATCCATTTGTTCCATTCCAAAACCACTCCTACAAAATATAGTATAACGAAAAAAATGAAAAAATAATATACTAGAATTTATTTTTAATTTTTGATATAATGCTGATATGCCTCTGTGGTGGAATTGGTAGACACGTTGGACTCAAAATCCAATGATACTTGTATCGTGTCGGTTCGAGTCCGACCAGAGGCACCATTGAGCAATCTATTCTAACTTTTGTTAGATTTAAACATATAGTATCAACTTCAAAAAGAAGTTGATTTTTTGCATTTAAAGAAAGAAAGGATAGATTTAGATGATTAAATTAAAAACAAAAGAATTACATTTTGATGAAGAATTAAAAAAGAAAATAGAATTTATATGTGATTTTTGTAATACGAAGCCAACAATCATTAATGGTAGTATTAAAAACATAGAACATACAAATTTGAACTATATCGAACCTCATAGAGTTATTATTAAAGGTATTACTTTTCTAGTTTTTAATTATTCTAAAACTATATATGTTGGAAGTCTAGCAAATTCACTAGAAATAAAAGATTTAGAAAGTTTTATTAAATCAATAGATTAAATCTATTAAAACTTAATCAACTTCTTTTAAAATGCCTTTAAATAGGTAAAAAATGGTAATTATGTCTTGACTTTAAAGATTAAATATCTATAATAGGTAACCAAGAAACAAGTTTTATGTTTTTGGGGGTTAATATGAAACGAAGTTTGAATTATATTAATACAACTTATTTAGATTTTAAGAGGTGTCAAAGACATAAAAATATTTAATGTGTCTTTGTCACCTCTTTTTAGGTTTCAAAGATAAAAAGGAGAATTAAAAATATGAGTGATGAAAAGAAAATAGCAGGTTTGTATATTCGTGTAAGTACTGAAGATCAAGCCAGAGAGGGATTTAGTTTACCAGAACAAGAAAAAAGATTAAGAGCAATGTGTGAGTATAAAGGTTATGAGATTTATAAAATCTATAAAGATGCTGGAATCAGTGCAAAAACTGGAAATCATAGACCAGCATTTGAAGAACTATTACAAGATATAAGAGATAAAAAATGTAATACAATAGTAGTTTTAAAATTAGATAGATTAACTAGAAGTGTTTATGATATGGAACATATTATGAAATTTTTAGATGAAAATAATGCTTATTTAGATTGTGCAAATGATGATATTAATACTACAAATGCAAATGGTAAAATGGTCGCTAGACTTTTAACAACTGTTTCACAAAACGAAATAGAAAGAACAAGTGAGAGAACTAAAATAGGTTTAGCTGGTGCAATAAAAGTTGGACACATTCCACACAAGAGTCCATTTGGTTATAAAAGAGATGGTAAAATTTTAGTGCCAGATTTAGCAACGAAAGATATTATTGTAAGAGTATTTAACTTATATTATGAGGGTAATTCTTATCAAACTATTGCTAATCTATTTAACAAAGAAGAAGTATTAGGTAAAACAAACTGGTATGATTCAACAATTATGAGAATACTTGAAAATGAAATCTATAAAGGAGATTTTGTTCATGGTAAAAGAACAAAAAATCCAGTTTATTATAGTAATGTAGTTGAACCAATCGTATCTAAAGAATTATGGGAATCTTGCCAAGTACAACAAAAGAAAAATTCAAGAAGTTATAAAAGAACTTTAACTTATATCTTCTTACAAAAATTATGTTGTCCTAAATGTAATAGAATTTTAGGTGGAAAAGCAACAACTAAAAAGAATGGAAATTCTTACTATTACTACTATTGTAATGATTGTAAATTAACTATCAAAGAAACTGAAATAGAAAAAGAAATTGAACATTTTATTGATGATATTAATGAATATGATAGTGTTGTTAACCAAACACTACTACCCATGATTAAAACTAAAATAGAAAATCCAAAAGAAGATATACAAAAAGAAATATCAAATCAAAATCAAAAACTAGAAAGAATTAAAAAAGCATATGTTAATGGAACATTTAAGTTAGAAGAATATGATGAAGAAAGAAAAATCGCTGAAACAACAATTACTGAATTAGAAAACAGATTAAAAGAGTGTGAAGTATGTGAAGACTTAAGTTTAACTCCAGATGATATTCTAATCAAAAGAGATATAGATTATATCAATAAATTACTATATCCTAAAAAATATCAAGAAAATAATTTGTCTTGGAGTGAACTTACAAGAGAAGAAAAACAAGATTTAGTAATGAGATATATTGATGAAATAAAATTAAAAGAAAGTTCTAATCATAAGTGCAAAGTAGATGAAATTCTATTTAGAGAAAATATGTGCAATACTTGTAATGAGTTATACGACTTTGGTTATTTAGATAAAAAAGATTATGCTTTAATTGGTAATGTGGTTACGAAATTAAGATTCAGTGAGTATCTTCCTTTTGATAAAGTAAGCCAACATATTTTTAGATTAAGAGAATTTTATAATGTTGGTTATTATGAAGCAACTTACTATTATCAAGATAAAGTAATGTTCTTCAACTACTACAATGAAAGAAGAATTGTTAGAATATTTCCATTAGAAGATTATAAGAAAATGGATAAAATTGATAAATTAAAACTGGGAGTTATTTATGTAAATGATGGTGACAAATCAATATTAGAAAATGAAGATGATGTATTTGAATATTTACCACTAGTTGTTAATTCAACTGAATATGAATTAGATGAAGAAACAAAAAAAAGAAGAGAACAAATTGAAAAAGAATGGAATGAAATTCAGAAGAATAAATAAAATTTTTTGTTAACTTTTTTCTAAAAAAAGTTATAACAATCGTGGTACGTTTTGCGAGTTTACTCGTGAAAGTAGCGATAGATTGTTTAAAAGTCTTATGTAGTTTTAATGCTTTACGAAGTTTAGCATTATTACGAAATAAGACAGGTGGATTCTAAGGTTGCCTAAACCTTAGCCCCCAGATTTTGATGTATGCGTCAAAATCTATAGGGGGTTAGAGATTTTGACAGAGCAAAATTACCCTACTATTACAATAGACATTGTATAAGTAGGCTCTATTTCAAAGGGTGGGATAAAAACATGGAAGAATTATCTTATTCATTACATTTAGGTAATGATAAAAATAAATCAAAAAAAGCAAGAAGAACAGCAAAAACGAATGATACTAATACTACTTCATTTAATAATAATGCTATACAAAATCATCAGCAATTATCAAAAGTTGATAAACATAATTTACGAAAATATGATGATGAAAAAGAATTAATATGCACGATTAAAGGTACTTCATCTATTGTAGAAGATACTAAAAATTTGTATTTGGAATTGTTTGAAGATGCACGAATTAAATACAATGAAAATCAAAAAAGAAATGATAGAAAGATAGAAAATTATTTTAATCATATTTCAAATGATAACAAAAGAGATCTTGCTTGTGAAATAATTATTGAACTTGGAGATATGGACTTTTGGACTGATAAAGATGATAAATTTAAGCATAAAATGGTAGAAGTTTTTAAAGAACAAATAGTAGATTTAGAAGAAGTTGTGCCTAACTTTAAAATTGCAAATGCCACTATTCATTTTGATGAATCTAGTCCACATTTACATATTGTTGGTGTTCCTTTTAAAGATGGAATGAAAAATGGTATGGAAAAACAAGTTGGAAAATCTGATGTATTTAATAAGATAAGTTTAGTCAATATTCAAGATAAAATGAGAGAATATTGTATCAATTCATTCAATAGAATTTATCTTTTAAACTATACTCTTAAAGCAAAAGAAGAAGGAAGAAATGTTGATATTAATGTTGCTAATATGAATGAATATAAAAAGTTCAAACGAGAGCAAGAAAAATATAAAAAGCAACTTAAAGAATTAAATAGTAAAACAGATGATTTACAAAATAAATCTAATGAGATTAATGATATTATTGATAATCTAAAACCAACTATTATGAATAAAAATAACTACTCTATTTCTAGTGAAGAAGTTAGCAAAATAAAACAATATATAGAACAAACTAATGATACTACTTCTAATTTAAGAAATGCTAATGATATAAATATAGTTTTAAAAAAATATGAAGATGACTTAAGAGAACATTCAAATGAAGTTAGAAACTTGAAAAAGAAAATAAAAACTCGTGATGATAGAATCGAAGAATTAGAGTATGACTTAAATGATGCAAATGAAACTATTGATGAGTTAGAAGATAAAGTATCAGAATTACAAAAAATTGTTGATTACTTTAAAGAATTGTGGAAAAAGTTTATAGAATTTTTACAAAACAAATTCTTCTCTGATGATAAATATGATGACTTCATAAATGATTTATATAATGAAGATATACTTGATGAAAATGATATTGAGATTATTCAAAATAATTCAAAAAATAAAGATGATTTTGAAAGGTAGTAAAATATACTGATCTATAGTATAATAGTAATGTCAAAAAGCAAATACTTAATTGAATATGTGAGGAGATAGAATAATATGAAGATTGAAATTAAAAAAGCAAATATATCTAATTTAAAAGATATACAAAGTTTAAACCATCAATTATTTGAATTAGAATATAATAATTTTGACTCATCATTAAAAGTTGGCTGGACTTATGAAAAAAAAGGAACAGAATATTTTACTGATATGTTAGATAATGAAATTGTTTATATCGCACTGGTTAAAAATGAAATAGTAGGTTATTTAGCGGGTTGTATTAATATTCAAAACAGTTATGTAACGAAATCACTAGCAGAAGTAGATAATATGTTTATTTAAGAAGATTATAGAAAATATGGTATAGGGTCAAAACTGATGAATGAATTTAAACAATATTGTATACAAAATAATATAGAAGAATTAAAAGTTACAGCATCTGCGAAAAATAGCAATGCCATAATGTTTTATAAGAAAAATGGATTTAATGAATTTGAAATAACTTTAAAACAAAATTTAATAAAAGCGAATTTAAATAAAACTAATATATTTGTATTACATTCTCTAAATGGCGATACGATAAATATTTGGGGAAAAGACATTAAAGAAACTTTCAATGAACAAAATATAGAAGTAATTTTACCGAAATTCCCTATTAGAGCAGATTCAAGTTATGACAAATTTAAATCAATTTTAGAAGAATATTTTAGTAAAGGAATCTTAAATAATAATAGTATTGTTATATGTCATTCAATAGGCAATGCCTACTTTATAAGATTTTGCAAAGAAATGAGTTATATTCCAAAAGCATATATAGCTGTCGCACCTGGTGCAGTCTATAATGTTCCAAGTAAAAGAAATGATTATATTGTTAAAGTAAAAGAACAAGCATATTGCAAAAAAGAGCATTTTGATTTTATAAGAAATAACTTAAAGATTAAGTATTGTTTATATTCTGATGAAGATGAACCTAAAGAAGAAATGTTTAATAGATTTATTGAAGATACTAATTCTATTGATATGTACTTAAAATATTATAATCATTTTGATGGATATCATAGAATATATAAAATACCAGAATTAAATGAATTGATAAATAAGATATTAAAGGAGGAAAAATAATAATGAATCAAGAATTAGTAAGAATAATGTCTGTTGATGAAATAGAACAGCCAGGAATTTTATATACTCCAACTGATAGTACAAATAAAATTGTTATTCATGTTCATGGTTTAAATGGAAATTTCTATGAAAACAGATTTTTAGACATTTTAGCAAAGACATATACAGAAAAAGGTTATGCTTTTCTAACATTCAATAATAGAGGTAGAGATTTTATTACAGAGTTATTAAAAGGTAATAATTTTACTATTATTGGTGGAAGTTTAGAAAGATTTAAAGATTGTATATTAGATATTGAAGGTATAGTTAATTGGGTAAAAGAAAAAGGATATAACGAAATAGTGCTTGAAGGGCATAGTTATGGTTGTAATAAAGTATTATATTATTACAATCAAAAAAAAGATAATAGTATTAAGAAAATAGTATTACTTGCTCCATGTGATATTCCTTCAGAAGGAAAGAAATTTTTAAGTGAAAAAGAATATAAAATAGCAAAAGAGGAATCAACAAGATTAGTAAATGAAGGAAAAGAAAATGAATTAATAGATTTTTCTGTTATGGCTAATGGTAAGATTGCAGCAGGAACTTATTATTATGATTTTTTACCTGGAGGCGAAAATGATTTCATAAGGTATGTTGAAGGTGTAAATAGTAAAAGTGAAATTCTTAATAGTATAAGCATACCTGTATTAGTATTGTTTGGAGATATAGATGAATGTGTATTAACTCAATCTATTGAGGTAGTTAAACAATATTTAAAAAATAATATTAATGAGTGTAATATTCAAGTAATTGAAGGTGCAGATCATTCTTACACAGGAAAATATCAAGAACTTGGAAATAAAATAAAAGAAAATTTTTAGGAGAAGAAAATGGAACTTATTGAAATAGTAGATGAAAATGGAAATTTTACAGGACAAATCATAGATAAAGAAGAAGCACATGATAAAAATTTATTACATAATGAAGTTGCAACATTTATTATAAATGATAAAAATCAAGTTTTACTTCTAAAAAGAAGTGCAAACAAAAGATTCAATCCAAATAAATGGGCTTTATGTGCTGGGCATGTAGATGCTTATGAAAGTTTGGAAGATGCAATTTTAAGGGAAATAAAAGAAGAAGTTGGGCTTGAAATATCAAAAGATGATTTACATCAATTTGGTGAAAGAGAATTTACAATAAGAGATTCAAATTCGCATATTACTTATTTTTATTATATTAGGTCAAATTTAAATGAAAAAGATTTTATTATTCAAAAAGAAGAATTATCAGAAGTAAAATGGTTTGATATAGATGAAGTAATAGACATGATAAAGAAAAATGATAACTCAATAGTTTTTGATGAAAAAAGATTAAAACTATTTGAACAATTACGAAATATATAATATAATTTAGATATGAAGTAAGTACTATATGTACTAGATTACTTGATTTTGCGAAAAGTTGTAGATAACTATCACTATCGCACCAGATTGATACCAAACTCGAACTTTTATGTTTCGAGTTTTAATATGACTAAAATTACGATAGAGTATTTATAGAAATCTAATTGATTTATGTCAATTTAGTAAACACACTTGTACATTGACATAAACAATGAACGTGTGAAAACAATAAATTGTTTTGATATATTAGGTTAAAACTATGTTATAATAGATTGTATTAAATTTAGGAGGTGCTATGTGTCTAAAATAAGTAATGTTTTAACAATGCTTGAATATTTAAGTTCCGGAAAAAAATATAGCATAACTGAATTATCTGAAAAACTAGAGGTCACTCCTAGAATGATTCGAGTTTATAAAGGTGAAATAGAAAAAGCAGGAATTTATATTGATACTATTAAAGGCCCTTATGGAGGGTATGTGTTAAATCAAAATATAAATGTTCCTAAAAGATTTATAACCCCAAATGAAATTGATGTAAAAAATAAGAACTTCTTTAATTTAATAAATAGAGCGATTAAGGAAAAAAGAAAATGCTTTATAGAGTATTATTCTAAAAATGGAAAAAATATATCAAAAAGAACAATTCATCCTTATGATTTAATTCTAATCGGGTCAGAATGGGGAGTAGCTGCCTATTGCGAATCAAAGGAAGAAATAAGACATTTTTATATTAATAGGATTAAAGCTACAAAATTATTGGAGAATTTTTATAACTGACATATATATTTCCTCTTCTTTTGTTAAAATGTAATTAACAAAGGAGAGGTTTTATAATGATTAAACATACGCATACAGAACCAACAAAAGTAAATTTTTCTAGATTAGAAGAAAGAATAATGGCAATAAATGATCCATTTTTAGGAAAATTCAATAATGTTAGAGAAATGCTATACGAACTAACAATTGAAAATAAACCAACTTTAATTATGGCAACAGGTGGTTCTAAGGTTATTGCATATTATTTACAACTTATTATGGAAAGATTAGGTGTTACTGGAATTATTAGTGAAGTAATTGAACCAAGAGATTATTTTTATAAAGTAAATAGAGAAATGTTTTCTAATTTAATTGTCATTTCAGCTAGTGGGAATACGAATGGTATAGAAGAAGCACTTACAGGGTTTAAAGGAAAAAAATATCTAATTTGTGAGAAGGAAAAGGATGCAGATTATGAAGTGGTTTCTTGGGGAAATAAACTTTATGAAAGAGAAAAAAGCTTTATTTCTTTGGCAACTAGTTTGGGACCTATTGCATTACTACTTGATTCAACTACATCATTAAATTTAGAAATAGGTTCTAATGAAATCAAAAGAATAAACGATAAAATAAAAGAATTGCTAATTAGAAGTGCAAATAAAATAGATAGATTACAACTTAATTTTAAAGATACATCTTTAGTTCAAATAATGAGTGGATATGAAACTAAGACATCTAGTAGTGTTTTAGAATCGAATTTAGCAGAAGTTGGTCTATCTGCACCTGTAATTCATGATAAAGGGTCTTATTGTCATGGAAGAAGCAATTTGTTATTTCAATATCCAAATAGTCGTATGATTTATTTAACTCATGAATTAAGAGATTTAGATCACTTGCTTATTAATTCTATAAATGATGACTATTCTAATTTAACAGTATTTAATACAGATGATTTAGATGAAAATATATTTTGGAAAGAATATTATTTAACCCTTCAAATGTATTTTTTATCTAAAAAGATTGCTGATGATAAAAATATTGATTTAACAATGCCAGAATATAATTCAAGACTAGTTAAAAAAATGTATAATTTTAAAGGAGAGATGTAGTATGGAAATATTAACATTCGTAACGGGAAATATAAATAAGGGATATGAAATTGAAGAAAGATTTAATAGAGAGCAAATACCTATTGAAATTATAAAAATGGATTTTCTAGAACCAGAAGTAAATGATATAGAAACTGTTTCAAAGAGCAAAGTAATGCAAGCCTACCAAATTTTAGGTAAACCTTGTTTTGTAATTGATTCAGGATTTAACATTCATAATTACCCTAATAATCCTGGATACCCTGGTGCTTTTGTAAGACGAAGTGGAATATCTGAGGATATAGATGGATTATTAAATACTTTAAAAGATGTCAGAGATAGAAGTTGTCAATTCTTAGATTGCTTAACTTTCTATGATGGAATAGAATTTTATTGTTTCTATGGAAAAGATGAAGGAATCATAACCTATGAAAAAAGAGGAAATGAAAATAAAGCAATGCGCTCAGCTTTGTGGTATGTATTTCAACCAAAAGATTCTGTTAAAACTTTGGCAGAGATGACTGATGAAGAAAGAATAAATCGCCGTGATGGACATATTTCAGCTAAAGAGCAATTTATAGAGTGGTACAAAAAGAATTATTTAGGTACAAAACGATTGGTAAAAGATATGAACATATGATATACTATAGTCAGTTAATTAATTATTACTGACTATTTATTTTGATTAAGGAGTTGTTGTACGTCCTCCCTTAGGGCACCATTGGGAAATCTGTTCTAACTTTTTAGAACTTTATATACAAAAGTATCAATTTCAAAAGAAGTTGATATTTTTTTGTGATTGAAGAAAGGACAGATAAAATGATAAGTATTGTTAGTAAGGAATTACACTTTGATGAAGAACTAAAAAAGAAAATAGAATTTATATGTGATTTTTGTAATACAAAACCAACTATAATAAATGGGTGTATTAAGAATATTAAGCGAACAAATCTCTCCTATATTAAACCTCATAGAGTTATTATTAAAGGTATTACATTTCTAGTATTTAACTATTCTAAAACTATTTATATTGGAAATTTAAGAAACAACAATTACAGAACTTGAAAATAGATTAAATGAGTGTGAAGTATGTGATGTTCTACAATTTGCACCAGAAGATATTTTAATTAAAAGAGATATAGATTATATTAATCAAATACTTTATCCAGAAGAATATAAAGAAAGAAATTTTACTTGGGAAGAACTAACTAGAGAAGAAAAAGCAAATCTTGTTATGAATTATATTGATGAAATAAAATTATATGAAACATTAAATCACGATTGCAAAGTAGATGAAATATTCTTTAGAGAAATTATTGCTAAACCTTGTAATGAATTATATGATGCAGGATATATTGATAAAAAAGATTATGCTTTAATGGGTAATGTAGTTACGAAATTAAGATTTAGTGAGTATCTTCCTTTTGATAAAGTAAGTGAACATATATTTAGATTAAGAGAATTTTATAATGTAGGTTATTTTGAAGCAACTTAAAGATTTAAATAATAAAGCAGATGAATTACAAAATAAATCTAATGAAATTAATGGTATTATAAATAATCTTAAACCTACATTAATGAATAAAAATAACTACTCTATTTCTAGTGAAGAAGTAGATAAAATCAAAAAGTATATAGAAGAAACTAATGCTACCACTTCTAATTTACGAAATGCGAATGATATAAATATAGTTTTAAAAAAATATGAAGATGATTTAAGAGAACATTCTAATGAAGTTAGAAACTTGAAGAAGAAAATAAAAACTCGTGATGATAGAATTGAAGAATTAGAATATGACTTGAATGATGCTAACGAAACTATTGATGAGTTAAAAGATAAAGTATCAGAATTACAAAAAGTAGTTGATTACTTTAAAGAGTTATGGAAAAAATTTATAGAATTTTTACAAAATAAATTCTTCTCTAATGATAAATATGATGACTTCATAAATGATTTATATGATGAAGATATACTTGATGACAATGATATTGATATTATTCAAAATAGTGAAAATAAGGACAAAAGTGATGATTTTGAAAGATAAATATGTTATAGTAGCGGGTAATTAAGGGGGCTTTGTAAATGAATATAGATTTAGAAAAAGCATTAAGGGCAAGTATGGACATAATTTATGGTGTACATTCCTTTCATGGTTTTAAAGATTATGATAGTGTTTATTTTGTAACATCAGAAAGTATTAAAGATTACTTGGAAGCACATGAATTTTTAAAAAATAGGGCTTTAACCATTTTATCTGGTGGAGATCAAGTTTTTAATCTTATTGCTAGTGGTGTTTATGAAATTGATGCATTTGACTCAAATAAATTAACTTATTTTGTTTATTATCTACGTAAAGCAATGTTGAATACTTTTTCATTTCAAGACTTTAAAAGAACCAATGTAATTTTTACATCAGCATGTAATGATTTTTCTAATCATTTAGATATTCTTGAAGAAGTAAAACTTCATCTTCCAGAGGAAGTATACGAATACTATAGAAAAATGATTGAATTCTCTAAAAATAACCCTATGGTAAATTTTGAATCACTTTACTATACAGCAAGTGAAATAGAGTTCTCTCGTAATAATTATTTGGTAAGTGAAGATACTTATAAAGCACTTCAAAAATCCGTAAATGATGCAAACGTTAATATTACTTTTACAGATGCTTTAACTTTTTCAGAAGAATTAACATCAACATATGACATTATTCTTTTATCAAATATTGCTGATTATTTTACCTATTCAAAACCAGAATTTGGACTTAAAGAGTTTAAAAAATTTATAACAAGTTATATGAAAATTTTAAATCCCAATGGAATACTTATTCATTATCTTTATAACATTAATCAACAAAATCCAATTAGAAATCTTCCCATAACGAAAGAGGATTTAGGTCTAAATAATATCTATCCAGTTACAACTCCAATATTTAGAAATGTAGAAGAGGGGTATTATTTGGAACGTAAACCTAAAATAAAATGACAAACAATTGAAAACAGATATTAGTAATTTACATAAAAATTAGTTTTAAAATAATTTAAATTGAATTATGTCAATTTAGAAAACATACTTGCAAGTTGACATGAACAATTAGCGAGGCGAAGCATATGGAACAAATATTTAATGAAGATGGTTCACCATTAGACATCAATAAAATTGAATTTTTGTCAGACCGAGGCTCAGAATTTATAGTATATAAATATCTAGACTCAGTAATAAAAATATATAAAAAGGATTATCAATTATCCCATTTGTCTTTAGAAGAACTAAGTACATTAAAAAATATCTTAACACAAAGAATATTGCTTCCAACAGGTACTTTATGGAATGGAAATCATGAATTAATTGGGTATAAAATGCCATTTATTGCAGGTGAAAGAAGTATAGAATACGACAATACATGTGCTTTTTTTGAAGAATTGGAAGTTTTAAAACAGGATTTGGATTTATTATGTAGTAATTCTATTATATTGAGAGATATTAATCTTTCTAATACTATATACAATGGACATATATATTTAATCGATTCAGGTAATTATTTAGTTGATGAATTAGACAAAATAATATTTCGGGTGAATATACCTGATTCTTCAATAGTAGAAAAACTTAATAGAATAATAATGGAAGGTGATTACAGCAAGGTTAAAATTCTAACTGACTCGTTGCCACTAGAAGAAAAACAAAATTTATTAAGGAGATGGAATTACAATAAAATTAACGAACTAATCGATATGTTACTTTTTTCAAAGAAGAGTAATATCGATCCATTCAAATATAGACAAATTGTTCAATTTATTATGAAGGAAAGAGATAAAAATGGTTTTATCTATAGTTTAGATGTCTTAAAAGTGTTTTTTTATAGAAATCTATGTCTTGGTGTAGCTATTGATGATTTTATCAAAAGATGTATAAAAGATGATCCTAAAGAAAAAAAATTATTTTTGTCACTTTATAAAAAATGATCTAATATATGAAATTATATTTGCAAAAAGTTGTTGAACGTCCTTCTTTAGGACACCAGATTGATAGGAAACTCGAACTTTTTATTCAAGCGTAATAAGTATTAACTAGAAGTATCGTCTAGTTTTTTTGTTATTTGAGAATGGAAGTGAATCGTTTTTTATGAAAGTAGAAGTAAAAGAATTAAAAATTAGTAATGAGTTACAAAAAAATTGATATGATATGTAGATTTGCAACTGTAAGTTCAACACTAACAAGTGGTTGTGTAAAAAATATCAAAGGAACAAATATTGCCTATGTTAAACCTCATATCTTATCAGTTAATGGAAATGATTATTTACTATTTGAAGAATTATTTATAAATGGTTATTTCAAAAGTATTAAGTTAAAAGATTTAGAAAGGTATTTGAAAGAAACTAAATAATTTAATTTAAAACTAGGCGTACAAAATAAGGCGTACTTTGAGGTTATTGTAATCGGTTAAATAAAAACGGGTTTAAACTAGAAAGAGGACAAAAAAATACATGTGTAAAAAATCTTAGTCCAAGACAATTAAAACAAGTAACCAGAATTTTTAATAAAGATTTAGATAATAACAAATGGGAACTTAACAGAAAATATAGAACACTTATTAATAAAATGGAGAGTAAAACCAAAGGTATCCTAAATAAGAAAATAATATTTGATTATGATACTTATTTAGAACTAATGGAATATTTAAAACAGGCAAATGATGTCGTTAATAGGGTTGCTAAAAGTGAAGGGATTTATAAAGAATTAGAAAAAGAAATTAGATACTTCAAAGCATTCTTGGTAGTTAATAATGAAAAAGATAACGGAATAAAATATTTAAAGAAAGAACTTGAAGAAGTAAATACCAAATATAACTCGTTAAAAAGTTTTATTTCTAATTTACTTCAATTACTTAAAGGTATATTTAAGAAGATATTATTATAAAGAAAAAGACTTAATTAGTGAGCAATTAAAAGAATGTTATGATAATTGTTTATATAGTGAATCTGATATAAATGATATTGTTAAAGATACATCAAAAGAACTAGAATTAACAAATTATACTGAAGAAAAGGACTAAGATTATTTTTAAAATCGTAGTCCGAAAAACTAAATGGTGTCAATTTAGTAAATACACTTGTACATTGACATAATCAATGAGCATGTGCAAGTGTTTAAAAACTTTAATTTATTAAGTATTTAAAAAATATGCAGATTTTATGAAAAGCATATTTTTATTTATTTTCAACACTTCGCAATGAAAATAAACGTTTCCCTTAAAATATAAATCAAATTCTTTTAATATTATAAAAATTGTAGTATAATGTATTTGTGAGTAATAACACTTGTGGTAGTATGAATGAAAGGTAATTATTTAGTTAATATTGATGAACCTAGAATTCAAGAAACTTGTGATGCGTACTTTAAATGGAAAGATTTGAATACTTATGTTAAGAGTCTTGTTTCTAGAGGAATAAATATGCTAGATGCTATAAGCGAACCTATGGGATGTTATTGTCTAGATCTTTTATGGAATAAAAGTTCAGGCGGTGATGCTCAGTCCAGAGATGGAAAAAAGATTGAATTTAAAGCTACTAGTAATTACGATTATGATTTAAGTAGTTTTGGTCCTGTTTGCGAATTTGATGATTTAGTATTTTTAAGATTTAACCTTGATACTAATATGCTTTATGTATATGATACAGGTGTTAATTCTGCTGAATTTAAGAAAATCAAAATCTCACAATTTGGAACAGTAGAAGATTATCAAAAACAAGGAAAAAGACCACATTTAAGTATCATTAAATCAATTATTGAAAAAAAAGGTTTAGAACCAACTGTTGTATTTAATATTCGTCGTGGTCAAATTGAACGATAACTTAATGAAAGGAAAGAGTGTTTATTACTCTTTAAAAAGCACTCTTTCTATTGCGGCACGCCGCAGAATTTTAGGAGGTAAAAATGTTTAAAATTTGTAGTTTGTTTGCTGGAGTCGGAGGAATAGATTTGGGTTTTTTAAATACCAAAAAATGCGAAATAGTTTATGCTAATGAATTTGATAAATATGCTGTTCAAACTTATGAGATGAATTTTAAAAATAAAGTTGACTGCAGAGATATTCATGATGTAAAAATTGAAGAAATACCGGAATTCGATATTATGGTTGGAGGATTTCCATGTACATCTTTTTCTGTCGCAGGATATAGGAAAGGCTTTAATGATGATCGAAGTGGGGATTTATTTTTTGAAATGGAAAGAATTTTTAAAGTAAGGAAACCAAGAGTGATATTTTTAGAAAATGTTAAAAACCTTGTAGGTCATGATAAAGGAAAAACATTTTCTAAAATAATTAAAAAATTAGAGGATGCTGGTTATAAAGGTAAGATAAAATTTCAAGTATTAAATGCTTGTGAATATGGTAATGTTCCTCAAAACAGAGAAAGAATTTATATTGTAGCATTTAAAAATAAAAAAGATTTTGAAAAATTTAATATGCCAATGCCTCTTCCTTTAAAGAAAACAATAAAAAGTATCTTTGATTTTAAAAATTCTGTAGATGATAAATATTATTATACTGAAGGAAAATACAAAGGAGATATTTACGAACAACTTGTTAAGACTATGGATGATGATAATACTGTATATCAATGGCGAAGAAAATATGTTAGAAAAAATCAAAGTAATTTAATACCTACGCTTACTGCTAATATGGGTGAAGGTGGACATAATGTTCCACTAATAAAAACAAAAAATGGGATTAGAAAACTGATGCCGATTGAGTGTTTTTATGCGCAAGGTTATCCGAAAACATACAAAGTTCCTAATACTATGAGTGATGCTAAATTATATAAACAAGCGGGAAATAGTGTTGTTGTTCCTGTGATTGAACGAATAGCAACAAATATTATGGAAGCATTGGAAAATAATTAAAAATGTGATTTATAAAAAAATGGAGGAACATGAAGAAAGATTATGATAAGATAGTCCAAAGTGAAATGAACAACATTGTAATTGAACATGGAATTATCAAAGGTTATGATGTTATCGTTTTTATTAAAGCAGGACAAGATCATTACTTCTTTAAAGATAGTTTTAATTTTGGATAACTTTTTGTTGTTTGATAGATTAAATTTAAAATTATTATATGAACAGATTGCCAATTAAAGGATATGCAAGATGGTTTTGGTAGCTCTAGTAGGTTGATAGCATTAGGTTTGGCTTATAATATAAATGGGTACTCTCGAAACCCTATTACAAATAGTATGTCATTTAATCCATCAAAAAATGATGTTGGGATAACTGAATTCGGTAAAAAGTTTTATCAATATGGTATAGTTGGTTAAATTTATTACTAACTATTTATTTTGTTCTTGGAGTTGTTAAACGTCCTTTTTTAAGGCATCATTTATATTAAAAGTCGCACTTTCGCGGTTTACTTACATATAAAGTTCATAGTATTTGATATTATGAGCTTTTTTAATTGTTTAAAGGCTTATGAATTTTTATATAACAGATTATAGAAAATCTGAAATTTCCCTGTGACGTTAGAAGGAAAATAAAAATGAAGGTTAGTATGGAAACTTAAAAATTGAGTTTATAAATGGACATTTGATTAATAACTTCTAATGTTATAAATATTTTAATAAAAACTAAAATTATTTTTGAGTAATAAAATGTATGTTATAATATGAATAATTAGGAGCAAGAATATGAAATTTTATGAAGAATTAGAACAATTAAATATAATTAGAAATCAAAGTTTAAATGAATTTCAAAAGCTTAAAGTTCAAGAACAAATTGAATTAGAAGAAGCAAGTGTTAGAATCCGACAAAAATATTTAGAATTAAGTAAATCTAAATATCAAGAATTAAGAAAAAATAATGATAGAATGGATTCATATTGCCAAATGTTAGCTGATTATTCATCATTCGATGCTAGGGATATAGGAGTTGTTTTGGCTAGTTTAATTAAAACTTTTGAAGGAATAAATTATGTTTATCAAGATACTTATTATGATAAAAAAGAAACAAAACAGCTTGTTTTTGATAAAGAAGAAACTGACATTAGAACTCGTTTAAGAATAATTGTGATAGAAGAATATAAATCTAAATTTTATTCTGAGGATGAAATTGATTCACTAATAAAAACAGGAAAAGCTATTATTTTAAGTAGTACCAAAACATTTGGTGGTCAAATTTTATTTTATAGAGCAGATGTTGAAAATCATTCGTTAGAGCAATGTGTAAAATGGGAAAAATTTTCTTATATTAAAGATTTTATTGATGGATTAATTTCACATAAGTTAGAGAAAAAAACGAAACATATTTCTAGAGATGAATTAGAGAAAGCAAAGATAGATTTTATTGCAAAAAATGTTAAACATATTGAAGATCATTATCGTATCATTGCGGCACAGAAAGCAGAACAAATGAAAGAAAATTTAAATATAGAATATGAAATTCGTCAAGCAAGATTGAGAAAACTGTTAGAAAGTGAAGAATCGTAAAAAAGTTATTATATAGAAGTGCCTTATGGATTTTGTACAAAGGATTAATTATATGGCAATTAATTTGTAATTATTTACAAATAGAGTTTATGATAAAAAAATTATAAACTTTTTTTATTATTAATTTTAATCCTTACACTTTTGTAATTTTGGAGTAATTATCTTGTCATAAATTGTAACTTTTGATATGATAAATTTGATTTAGTGGGGAATGCTATATGCAGAGAAAAGTGTGTAAAAATAAGGCAAAAAAAGTAATTCGAAGGAATTATTGGCGTTGTTTTTTGGTATGTTTTATTGTTACTCTTTTAACAGGAGGAACTATTTTAGTTCAATTACGGAATAATACAAATATAAATATTACAGAACATTTCCCTATGAATGCTATTGAGGGAAAAACTAACTCAGAAATAGTAAATGAATTCATTCATGGAGTTTCTGAAAGTGATACTTTTTTGCCACAACGAGATGGTTTTCTTGGAAATATTGTAAATAATGTTTCGCGGTCTGGATCTTTTTTGTTTGGTATTTTAAATGCTATCAATCAATTTTTATTTCACGATCAAATTGTTGCTGGTATTATTATTATCCTTGGTGCTTTAATTAGTATTCTTTATTGGATTTTTATTGCAAAAGTTATGGAAGTAGGGAGATGTCGTTTTTTCTTAGAGAATGAAAATTATCCAAAAACACATATTAATCGTATTTTATTTCCTTTTAAAGTTCGGCGAAATTTTCATGTAGCATGGGTAATGTTTTGTAAAAATCTGTATCAATTCTTATGGATATTTACTATCATTGGTGGACCTATCAAAGCTTATGCTTATCGATTTGTTCCATATTTACTTGCTGAGGATCCGACCCTTTCTGTTCGTGATGTACTTTCCTTATCTAGTAAGATGATGAAGGGACATAAGTGGGAAGCCTTTTTGTTTGATTGTTCTTTTCTTTTATGGGGTATTTTAGGGATGTTTACTTTAAATTTAGTAAATTTATTTTATACAAATCTTTATATAGAAGCTAGTTTTGCTCTATTTTATAAAACTATTCGCGATTCTTATTTGAAAGAAGTTACAGTTCCTTTTTTTACTCCTGATTTGTATTTAGACAATGTTTCTCATTTAAAAGAGTATCCAGAAGAAAAGTTTTTTTTGAAAGGTCGTTTCAGTCGTAAGTTTTTTCAAACATTTGATTATAGACAATCTTATTCTTTGTCATCTTATATTTTATTATTCTTTGCTTTTTCGATGATGGGTTGGATTTGGGAAGTTTGTCTTACTCTTTTTAGTGAGGGAACTTTTGTTAATCGTGGTGCTTTATTTGGTCCATGGCTTCCTATTTATGGAAGTGGAGGAGTATTAATTTTATTTTTACTTCAAAAGGTACGTAATCGTCCAGGAATTACTTTTATTTTAACAATGTTAATTTGTGGAATTGTTGAATATGGAACAGCGCTTTATTTGGAGACTTTTAAACATTTAAAGTGGTGGGATTATACAGGATACTTTTTTAATATTCATGGACGAGTTTGCTTGGAAGGATTATTGTTTTTTGGAATAGGGGGACTTGCTTTTATTTATATTCTAGCCCCATTTCTTGTTAATATATTTCGAAAATGGAATTCTAAATTGGTTAAAATTTTATGTGTCTTTCTCGTTTGCTTTCTTATTTGTGACTTTCTTTATTCTTCCAAACATCCAAATACCGGGAATGGGATTACCTCAGAATTAGTAGAAAAAAATGATAATTCTTGATATGATAAAAAATGGTAGGTGGTCACATGAAATGGCTCAAATGGCTTTTTCTTTTAATTTTCGGTTGCTGTATGTTTGGTTTCTTTGCTATTTTGGGAATTAATTTTTATGTGATTCATGAAACGAAAGAACAAATTGTTACCTTAGAAGAAATAGAAGATATTTCTGATATTGAAGTTATTTTGGTTTTAGGTTGTCAAGTACGGCCCAATCAAACACCTAGTGCAATGTTAGAAGATCGTTTAAAAACAGGAATTTTACTTTATGAACATCAAATAGCTCCTAATATGATTATGAGTGGCGATCATCGGAGAGATGATTATAATGAAGTAAAAGTAATGAAAGATTATGCTGTAAATCGTGAAGTTCCTTCTACTCATATTTTTCTTGATCATGCTGGTATTTCTACCTATGATAGTATTGTTCGAGCAAAAGAAGTTTTTGATACGAAAAAACTTGTGATTGTTTCACAACGTTATCATTTATATCGAGCATTATATATTGCTAAGCAAATGGGATTAGAAGCATATGGTGTTGCTAGTGATACGGTTACTTATTCTAATCAATTTTATCGTGAGATTCGAGAAATTTTAGCACGAAATAAAGATTTTTTATTATCTCATATGAAAATAAAACCAGTTACTAGTAGTAATAAGGTTTCCTTTGATATGGGTGGAGATATTACAAATTAGAAAGATAGAATATATTAGAATGAGAATTTCTTTTTTATCTTATTCAGCTAAGGAAAAAAGTATTTAAAAAAATTTTTTACGCATTTTTGTTAAGTAGTTAGTTTAATTTATGTAAATAATTCGAATTTGAAGTCTATTATCTTAGATAAATCCATTTTTAAGGAAGTTTTTGAAACAGAAAAAATTGGGGTTTTACAGTTCTATTTTTTGCAATTTAAATTAGTCTAGTTTATAATTTGATTGGTGAAGGTTCATGAAAAAAATAATAATTGTTGAAGATGATTTAGAATTACGACGTGAAATGGCAACGTTTTTAGAAATGTCTGGTTATGAAGTAGAAATTATTTGTGATATGGAACATGTTCTTGAAGATATTAAACTACGGCAAGCAGATTTGCTTCTTTTGGATATTCATTTGAAAGGTGTAAATGGAGAACAAATTTTAAAAGATTTACGAAAGTTTTCTAATATCCCTGTGATTATGGTTACAAGTTCAGACAATTTGGGAGATGAGGTTTTAAGTATGAGTTATGGTGCTGATGATTATATTACGAAACCTTATAATCCAACCTTATTATTGTTAAGAATTGAAGCTATTTTTAAACGAGTTTATCAAGATTATTCGGTATTAAATTATGAAACAATTCGTTTAATACCTGATCGGTGTATTATGGTTCATGAACAACAAGATTATTATTTAACACGCAATGAGATGCTTATTTTTAAATATTTTATTATGCACCGTAGCGTTATTGTAACGCGAGAAGAGTTGATGCGTTATTTGTGGGATAGTGAAGAGTTTGTTGATGATAATACTTTGTCTGTAAATATTAGTCGTTTACGAGGAAAGCTTGCTGAGGTAGGATTATCTGATGTTATTGTGACTAGAAAAGGGATTGGGTATTTATTAAAATGAAGTTATTTGATTTTTTTAAAGAACATTTCTTTTTCTTGTTTTCTTATCTTTTTTTCGTCTTGTTATTTTTTCACTTTTTTTGGTTGTTACATGTTGAAACAGCTTTTCTTTTCCTTTTTTTACTTGTTTTTTGTTTGTTTGGCTTTTGTTGGTTTTTTTATTATTTTTGGAAGAAAAAACAATTTTATGATTCTTTTTTTGAAATTTTAAATAAATTAGACCAGAAGTATTTAGTTCATGAAATGGATGTTGTGCCAAATTCTTTTGAAACAAAAAAATTAATGGAGATACTTTATCAAGTAGATAAATCAATGAAAGAACAAATTCAGAAGATTTACCAAACGAATCAAGACTTTCGTGATTATATCGAATTATGGATTCATGAAATTAAAATTCCACTAGCCAATTTGGTTTTAATGACTCATAATAAAGAGAATGATGAAAGGAAGATTTTAAAACAATTACATCGAATGGAAGATTATATTGAACAAGTACTATATTATGTTCGAAGTGAAATGGTGGAGAAAGATTATTTTATTCAAAGTTATTCTTTAAAAAAATTGGTCTCTTCTGTCGTAAAAAAGAATAAAGATGCGTTTATATATGGCAGTGTTAGTTTACAAATGAATGAAGTTACAGGTGAGGTTTTAACCGATGGAAAATGGCTCAAGTTTATTTTGAATCAAATTATTGCAAATAGTTTAAAATATCAAAGGGAAAAAGGGGCTTTCATAGAAATTCGTACGAAACAAATGAATCAACAAACTTTATTAATAGTTCGAGATAATGGAATAGGTATCAAATCAAGTGAATTAGCACGCGTGTTTGATAAATCTTTTACTGGAAGTAATGGAAGAGGAGGAGCTTCTTCTACGGGTATGGGATTATATTTATGTAAAAAATTAATTTTAAAATTAGGACATGAGATTACTATCACGTCAAAAGAAAATGAATTTACTGAAGTGACAATAATTTTTTCTCATTCTGATTTTTATCAAGTTTTGTAAATATTGGTGTTGTTCTTTTTTCCTTTTTTATGATATGATTTAATTAATCAGGAGGTATTTTATGGATGGAAAAGCAAAGGCAATGAGTCAGTATTATCTTACTAATGGTGATCGTGCCAAATTAGAACAAAAATTGAAGGATTTGGAAGCGCAATTAATTCGACTAGGAAATAGTGAGGGAAAAGATGCAATTCAAAGTATGGCATCTGATGTGCGACATACGAATGCTCGTAATGCTTTTTTAGAAGAGCAATATTATATTCAAAAAGAAATATTACGAATCAAAAAGATATTAAGAGAAGCAGAACAAATATCTGTAAATAATGAATATCGTCGCGTTAATATTGGTGATACGGTATTAGTACGTTGTCATTTCGGAGAAGAAGTTGAAGAAATGAAGGTACAATTAACTAGTTATGTAGATAGTATTCGTGAGAGAGAAGTTGGAGATGTTTTAATCGTAACTGTTTCGAGCGAATTTGGACAAGCAATTTATAAAAAATTGATTGGTGATGTTGTATCATATGGCCAAAATAATGTTGTAGAAATTTTAGAAAAAGTTAAGAATCCAGAAGTTGTTCAAGTTGGTGATCTTGTAGATATTATATACCAAGAAGAAGGATTTTATGAAGAACCAAGATGTATTTATTTAGTAGATGATAAACTTTTACCAGAAGTTAGTGAAGAATTAGCTTATTTAGAATCTTTAAATTTAGAAGTAGATTGTGTTTCTGTTGATAGTCCAATGGGGAAAGCTGTTTATGGATGTAATGTTTGTGATAAATGTGCATATATAAGTCATGATAGACAACATGAAATAAGAATTAATGGTAAGATGTCATTACCTAGTAATGTAAAAGAGCAAAAGACTCGTGGATTACAGATATCAAAAAGTGATTCTAATCTTTAGGATAGCTTTTTTTAGTTTTATGTTAGAATATTTTTTTAAAAAGAGGGATATTTATGAATTTTGATTATGAAAATGGTTTTGTTTCCATGGGGGATCTTGTTAAGATACGAGCAATTACCAATTTAGGAGAAGTTTTGCCAATTTCGTTTGTTCGAATTGCTCCCACTTCTTATCATTTGAATGGTGTTTGTAATGTGTCTTTGAATCATGTGCTTGGGCAAGCTTTATTTGGTAAAGCTATTCCTGATACAGTTTATTGTCATTTAGAAGGAAAAGAAGTTTATGTAGAACTTTTAGAAAAGGTGGATACTACTAATTTGGTAATGCCAGATGATTTAGTTACATTATCGATTGATTCTCAGAGTCCAGAATTGGCTTTGGTTTTAGAACAAGAACCAAATTCTGCGTTTGATATGATTTCTGTTGTGACTTTAAATCAATCTTTAGCACAAGCTTTATTATTTCAACCACTTTATCAATGGCTTTCTTTTCAAGATGAAAAAGGAGTTACAAAAAGTGTTATGGTACTTGATAAACTGAACTTAATGAAAGAAATGGCACAAACGAGAGGTCGTAAGAGCAACTAACTATAATTAGTTGTTTTTTCTTACAATAGTGTAAGAAATTGTTAGATTAATCAATTTTAAAAGTTATTTTTTTGCGATAAAATATGTTTTAGAAAGCAGGTGTTTTTTATGGAACCTATTTTAAGATTAGATCGAGTGGAAAAATATTATGGAAATAAAAATAATCTGACGAAAGCAGTGGATGAAATTTCTTTTGAAGTAGAAAAGCAAGAGTTTGTAGCAATTATGGGAGCTAGTGGAAGTGGTAAAACCACTTTATTAAATTGTATATCTACGATTGATCGGGTTACAAGTGGTCATATTTTGGTAGATGGAGAAGATATCACGAATTTGAAAGGAAATAAATTAAATCAGTTTCGACGAGAAAAACTTGGCTTTATTTTTCAAGACTTTAATTTGCTTGATACTCTTACCTCTTATGAAAATATTGCACTTGCATTGTCTATTCAAAAGAAATCATATCATGAAATACATGAACGTGTACAAAAAATTGCGAAAGATTTAAATATTACTTCTGTATTAGAAAAATATCCTTATCAAATGAGTGGGGGTCAAAAACAGCGAGTAGCGAGTGCTCGAGCTATTGTTACTAATCCAAAGCTTATTTTAGCCGATGAACCAACTGGAGCCTTAGATTCTAAAAGTGCCAAAATGCTTTTGGAAAGTTTTGAGTATTTAAATGAAGAAAAAGAAGCGACTATTTTAATGGTAACACATGATGCTTTTACAGCAAGTTATGCCAGTCGTGTTATCTTTATTAAGGATGGAAAAATCTTTAATGAAATTCGAAAAGGAACCACGACACGAAAAGATTTTTTTGAACAAATTATTGAAGTTGTGACTTTGCTTGGAGGAAATTTTCATGATGTTGTTTAAGTTATCACTTCAAAATATAAAGAAAAGTTTTAAAGATTATGCTATTTATTTTTTTACTTTGATTTTAGGAGTTGCTATCTTTTATCTTTTTAATTCCTTGGAGAGTCAAACGGTTTTATTAAATGTTTCTAGTAGGACGAAAGAAATTATTGAACTTATGATGAACATGTTATCAGGAGTTAGCGTTTTTGTGGCTTTAGTTCTTGGCTTTTTAATTATTTATGCTAGTCGCTTTTTAATGAAACGAAGAAATCAAGAATTTGGAGTTTATTTAACACTTGGAATGAGTAAGGGAAGTATTTCCAAAATTTTATTTTTTGAAACGATATTAATTGGTTTATTATCTTTAATCGTTGGTTTAGTGATAGGAGTATTCTCATCACAGGCTATGAGTGTATTAGTTGCCAATAGTTTTGAAGCTGATATGACTCATTTTACCTTTGTCTTTTCTTTTTCAGCAACTATGAAAACTATTCTTTATTTTGGAATAATGTATTTATTTGTCATGATTTTTAACACGATTAGTGTAAGTAAATGTAAATTAATTGATTTACTTCAAGCAAGTCGAAAGTCAGAAAATATTAAGTTAAAAAATCCTATTGTTTGTATTTTGGTCTTTCTTGTTAGTGCATGTGGGTTAGGTTACGCTTATTATATGGTGACAGCAGGATTGAATCAATTACAAGATGCTAGTATGATTTTTCTTCCTATTGGTTTAGGAATTGTAACGACTTTTTTAATTATTTGGTCTTTGTCAGGTGTGTTTTTGAAAATAGTCATGTCGTTTCCCAAATATTATCATCGGCGGTTAAATAGTTTCACAGTTCGGCAAGTAAGTAGTAAAATTAATACGACAGTTGTTTCTATGGGAATAATTACTTTGATGTTATTTTTAACCATTTGTATTTTATCTAGTGCTTTATCGATTAAAAATTCTATGACTGTTAATTTAAAAACGATGGTGCCAGCAGACATACAAATTAAAAAAGAGCTGGATTTAGAACGAAAATTAACTATAACAGGTACACCTTATTCTATGTTTTTGAAGGAACAAGATCGGTTAGATACGAAACTTAGTGTTATGGAAAGTATTGAAAAAGCAGATGCAAGTTTACTTCATGATTTAACAGATATGATTAGTTTTAATGTTTATGAAGATGCAAATATTACGATAAAATCAACAATGGGTTCTGCATACAATCGTTTACAAGAGGCTTATCCTTATATGAATTTTGAGGAAAAAGAGGAAATCATACGAATTAGTGATTATAATCGAATTGCTGAATTTTATGGATTAGATACTTATGAGTTAGGGGATCATGAATATATTTTACTTGCTGATTTTGATGGAATGATATCACTTCGTAATGAAGGATTACGAGCAAATACGCCGATTACGATTCAAGGTCAAGTTTATTATCCAAAGTATGATACTTGTCAAAATGGCTTTGTTTATATGTCTCAAAGTCATATCAATGCGGGTTTATTTCTTGTTCCAGATGATGCCGTTATTGAAAGCATGAGAGATGCAAATGTGTTAATTGCTAATTATTTAGGTAATACGAAAGAAGAAAAGAAGATTATTGAGAATCGAATTAATGGGTTGTCTGAAACACTTTACATGAAAAGTTTAGAACAAAGTAAGCTTCATTTTTCTTCAAAAATTTCTATATATGAATCTAGTATAGGATTGGCGGCTATGGTTACTTTTATTGGGCTTTATTTAGGAATTATTTTTTTGATTTCTAGTGCGGCAATTCTTGCTTTGAAGGAGTTAAGTGAGAGTGCAGATAATAAAGTAAGGTTTCAAGTTTTGCGTAAAATCGGTACTGATGAAAAAATGATTCATCATGCTTTGTTTCAACAAATTTTGCTTTTCTTCTTATTTCCTTTCTTGTTTGCTTTGATACATTCCATTTTTGGAATTCAATTTTGTAATTATATTATTGAGACGTTTGGAAATGAAAAGTTATTACAGTCTATTCTTATGACAGCTATATTTATTTTCCTTATATATGGTGGATATTTTTGGATTACTTATTTCTGTAGTAAAAATATTATTAAAGAGAAAACAAGGTATTAGTTTTCTTTTTTTGATAGGTTTTGTCTCATTTTAGCACTCATGGTTGACAAGTGCTAAAAAAGTGATATAATGAGATTATGAAAGGAAGATGATACAAATGAATATTGTACCACGAAAATTTTATTTAGATGATTTATTTGATAATTTTTTAGAGGGAGATGCTTCCAAAATGAAATGTGATATTTATGAAGAAGATAATAAGTATTTTATTGAAATAGATATTCCTGGTTTTTCAAAAGAAGATATTAAAATTGAATGCAATAATGGCAATTTAGTAATTTCTGCTGAAAAAACGAGAAAGGAAGAAGAGAATACTTCTAAAAAATATATTCGTCGTGAACGAATTTATGGTAAGTATACTAGAAGTTTTTATTTGGGAGATGTTTTAGAAGATCACATTGAAGCAACATTTATTGATGGTATTTTAAAGCTTACTATTCCAAAGTTAGAAGAACGTGATAAGAGAAAGTATATTGAAATAAAATAAATATTTTTAATTTTTTTGAACCTTGTTTCTTTGTTAAGAGATGAGGTTTTTTATTTGCAGTATTCTTAAGGTCTTATTTTGAAGGTAGTGGGTTATATTGTTAATGTAGCAAACAATTTCTTATAAATAACTAGTAAAGACGACAGAAAAATGATATATTGTTAGTGTTATAAAATAAAGGGTACATCTTTTTCCTTGACGATGGCCATACTAAAATGAAGGAGTGTTTTTTCCATGAATCTAGAGAAATTTAAAGAGAAAAATCGAAAAAAGAATTGGATGATTGGTAGTGGAATTGTTTTAGTATTATTACTTGTAGTAGTTTTTATTTATCGAAGTTATGCAGTTTATGAAGAAAGACAAGAGTATGATGTGATAGAAGGACGTGTTCCAAGTTATATCGCGGATTATGATGTTAAGGTTAATATTATAGTAGATGGAGTAGGAAGTACAAAGGTACCTGATAAAGGAACCAAAAAGATAAGTAGTATTGTGTGTGATAAAGGAGCCAGTGGAGTATGGGATTATCGGAACTGGATGATTCAAGTAAGAAATCTTACTGAAACAAAAACTACTTGCCAAGTGAATTTTGTAAGTGAGTATCAAGAAGGAATTCTAAATGGAACGGATCCAGTCATCAAAGATGGATTAATACCAGTCATTATTGAAGATAATGGAGTTGTGAAAAAAGCTGATGTCAATCAAGAATGGTATAAGTATGCGGATAAAAGATGGGCGAATGCGGTAATATTGAATGATGAAAGTAAGACTTATCAAAATGGAGAAGTGATACCAGAGAATAATATTGAATCCTACTTTGTCTGGATACCAAGATTTAAATACAAAATATTTAATGATGGGAAGTATGAAGGTTTAACCAAAGTAGAGAATCGAGCACAAGAAATCGAAGTAGTATTTGAGAGTAATAGTGTAATAGAATCCAAAGGAACAGGAGTAGGAAGTTGGCTTACTCACCCCGCGTTTACTGCATTTGATACAAATGGAATGTGGGTAGGAAAGTTTGAGACCGGATATAAAGGAAGTACCGATAAAACGAGTGCTCAAAAGAATGAGAATGCACCAGAAAGTGTACAAATCAAACCAAATGTGAATTCATGGCGAAATATTCAAGTAGTAAATGCTTATTTCACAAGTTATGATTACAAAAGAGATTACAATTCTCATATGATGAAGAATACCGAATGGGGAGCAGTAGCTTATTTACAACATAGTAAATATGGAAGTATGAGTAGTGTAAGATTTAATAACAATAGTAATTATGTGACAGGATATGCAAGTGTAAAAGAACCGACTTGTGGATATTCGGCAGATAATAGAGATTGTAATCAATTTGGAAATGATAATTCAATTTCTCAAGCTTATCATACTTCGACAGGATATTTAGCAAGTACAACTGGAAATATCAGTGGAGTGTATGACATGAGTGGTGGAGCTTTTGAATATGTCATGGGCGTTATGAAATGTCGAAATGGAAAGCTTTGTAGCGGAACAGATGCTACCGATAATTCAGGTTTTAATGGTCCTTATAGTGGTCTTGGTTTAAATGAATCACTCAATAATGGCTATGATTTTCCAAGTGATACAAGATATTACGATGTCTATGATTATTATGGTGAATCTGGTAGTTATTTATATTATTATCGAAGAATTTTAGGAGATGCAACAGGAGAAATGGGACCATATGGTAGTTCAGTTGTCTGGCTCCAAACACGTTTTAAAAATTCTTGGTATGCCGATGGTGCTGTTTTTATTAATTTTAATTATCCATGGTTTGTACGTAGTGGAAGTTATAATTTTGGTGATGATTGCGGAATTTTTTATTTTGATAGTGCGAAAGGACACGCGAATGTCTCTTATGGTTTTCGAGTAGTACTTAGTATGTAAGGAGGAAGAATTATGAAAAAGATAAATTATTTTATTGTATGTAGTTTTCTATTTGGAGTTTTCTTGTTAAGTAGTTCTTCTTTTCTTTTAAATGAAACATTAGAAACTTATCCTTTTGAAAATACAGAAATAGCTGTTACGGTAGATGGCGTAGCAAAGACTACGATACCTGATAAGAGTAGTGGAAAAGCGGTAAGTAGTATCGTTTGTGATAAAGGTGCAACTGGAGTATGG
>CAJUQG010000006.1 GCA_910588025.1 uncultured Bacilli bacterium | reverse complement strand
CCATCAACCCAATTACTTATCTTTTTTTTATCTAATTTCTTGGCGTCCATATTTCCCCATCTCCTACATATGTTTCATCATATAATTTTTCTGCTAAATCCATATAATATCCATATTTTTTATTTTTTGGTGAAATTCCATTTCTTTTATTACAACCAAGAATTCCACTATTTAAGGTATTATAATACAAAATAAGTTTCTGTTCTACAGCCTTTGCTTCATCTAAGGTTAAGTTTTTTCCTTCTACATGCATTTCTAAGCGAGCTCTTTCAGGATTTCTACTATGTTCAGCTTTTCTTCTATCTAAATCGTTGGTTCTTCCTACATATACTGTCATATTAAGGCTTTTATCATACAAAGAGTAGACATTCTGGTTTCTTTCTTGTTTTTTATCTTTGCGAGATTTATTAATTGATTCTTGAATTGTTTCTACTTTTGAATCTATACTATTTATACTTTGATTGATAACAGGAGCCAATGCTTCTCCCAAACGCATTGCTGCTACTGCTGCTACGGCCCCCATTATTGCAGTTGCTACGCCTGATAATAAACCAGCTGTAATAAGAAGTTCTCCTTCTGGATCGATGTACATAATTGGATTATTACTACAATAAACATAAAAGTTATATCCTAAATGATCTTGTGTTGCTCCAATAATACTATCAACATTAATAAATCTTCCCCATTCTGGGTTATAGTATCTAGAATTTAGATAGTAAAGATTTATCTCTGAGTCATAATAGTAACTACGATAACGAAAAGGATTTATATTAGCTATATGAGATGGATTGTTTGAAATATCGTTTCCTAGGTTATCTTTGATGTTTAATATTTTTCCCCATGAGTCATATTCATAGGTTGCAATTAACTGATAATTTTTATCATATATTCCAGTGATATCTTCTTGGGTATTTTTTTGATAGTAATATAAAATATCGTTGTATTTAAATCCTAGTAAGTTGTTGCTATCATCTCTTATAAAGTATAACATGTTGTTATTTGTTTCTTCAAATATTAATGTACTATTTTCTGTAAAGTAATTGGTTGTTATATTATTGATTGTTTTACTTTTTCTAATACCGTCTTTGTTATAAGTATAAGTAATATCTTTTGTTGGTGATGTAATACTTTTTAATTCTCGACCATTCTGCCAAGCTAAATTCATATCACCAATCGTTAGAGGATTTCCTATTTCATCATAAGTTATTTCTGTATTGTTAAATTTTGTTAATTGGTCTTGCCAGTTTTCATTTTGATATTCATAGGTGTTTTGATGTAATAAATTATCAGTGTTTAATTCGTATTCTTTTTTCTTTAAGATATTTCCAGATGAATCATAAATGTATTGATAGGTTTTGTTTGCTTGATAATTGTTTTCTTTGATTAATTCACTAAAATTATCATAAAAATATTCATGTAATAACATTTTATTTTTATAAATTGTTTTGATGTTATATAAATTGTCATAAAGGTATTCGTATATATCATTATCTATCTTTATACTTTTTAAGATCAAAGATGTTTTGTTTCCGTTAGAATAATATTCATATTCGATAGGTAGTTGATTATTTATGTTTTTCTTGGTTAACCTTCCTAAGTCATCATAGGTATAATTTAATTCTTGATTATCAAACGTAACTTTAATAATAGAATCATCTTCGTCATAAGTATAGTTGATTTGATATAATTTGTTGTTTTTGAAAAATTGTTTGGATAAAACGTTAGAGTTAATATCATATTCATATTGAATGCTATCATCATTTAATAAATATTTTTGAATACGCCCTGCAAAGTCATAGTAGTATTGATATGTTTCTTCTTCGGAAGTGATTTTTACTAATTCATTTTGATTATTATAAAAATGATGATATGTTTTATCTTTTTGAAGATCTTTTAAGCGATTTAAGTCATCATAAGTGTAAGAAATGGCATCTTGATTACCATATACAATCTTGGATAAGTTTCCATTGTTTTCTTCATATTCATTTGTAATTAAAGTATGATTATTAATTTTAACATTTTTGGGATTTAAAAACGCATCATAAAGAAAATGATAATCTTTGTTGTTACAACTTATTTTAGATAATAAATTTTGATCGTTATAAAAGTATTCAATTGTTTTATCTTCTTTGTTTACTTTGGTAATTTGTTCTTTTCCGTTATATTCGTAATTGGTTTTTAATCCTAAAGCGTCAGTAATTTGTTTGGTTAAGCCTTTCGTTTTGTCAATATCGTATTGAGTTATTTTTCCTAAGGGATCTATAGATTTTGTAAGAAACCTACCATCTGGTGTATACTCTGCGTTCGTTTCGATTCTTTTTTCTTGATTGGTTGGTTCGAAATAAAATTGTTGATTAAAATTATCTTTTTCAAAAGGTCTTAATTCAAAGTAATTGCCAATAGAAGTAAGGTATGCGTTGGCTTCGGAATGTTTGATGCTATAACTACCATTTTGATTTGGAAGTAATTCGAAAGTGATTTTAGCCTCTTGGGATAAAGAGATAATTTCGTTAGTAATAGTAATATATTTTTGAGTAGTAGTACTTTTTATAGTGTAATAATCTCCTAGTTTATTGAATGTAAAACTCTCTTTGTTACAGCGAGGTGATTGTAGGATAATACTATTTTGGTAGGATTGAGGTTTTATATATAAGTTAGTTCCTTTTTTACGAATATAAAAGGAATGATTTTCTAATTCTTGGGAAGCTTTCTTTTGAATAATTGTTTTGATTGGATTTTCAAACTCATCGTACTGAATTTTATTGGCAATTCCTTTTGTTGATAGGCCTTGGAGTAGCATTGATCCACTTTGGTTGTCATATTCAAATTTAAAGTGATTGCCTTTTGGTTCAAAAGAACTAATAAGTTGATTATTGCTGTCATAATGAAAGGTTTGAGATTGTTTATTTTGATTGATTGCAGATATTAAATTTCCATCTTCATCATAGTTATAAGAATTAAATCCTATGTCTTTGGTTAAAGTAAAATGTGTCATATATAAGTCATTTACTTCGGTTTGAGAAATAATACTAATTCGAATTTTATCGTAGTCTTCTTTCGTAGTGATAGTCATGTTAAAAAATTGCCATTCTGTACCATGAATATTTAAGTTATGCATTTGAGTTCCTGATTGTACTTCATTTGTATAATCAAATCCCATTGTAACAATGTGTCCTGCAAACATACCATCTTCTCGAATTCCATTATTTTTGTACCAGAATGATAAACGATATGTGTCATTTTTCTTACCACTAACAGGAATAATTTGTGATAAAGCTTTTGATTGATTGTAATAGCTTTTTCGATAATATGCTTTTTCACCATTAGAAAGTGTTACTATTTTATCATCATTTGGTAGATTATTACCAAGAGTATCAGTTGCATCATCAACAGTCCAAGCAGTAAGACCATTTTGGAAATCAGAATTTTTAATCAAGTTATAATAATTTGCAATATCACCTTTTTCTAATTGAAGTTCTTTTATATTTGTAATTGTTTCTTTATGAGATGCTGTGATTTTTAATTCATATTGTTTTTGTAAGTCTACTTCTACGGTCATACTATATTTTTGATATTCATTTCTTTTAGGAATTGAAATACTTTTTAGTACAGTATGATTATTTAGCCATTGTAGTGTCACATTATCTTGATTGGTTTTAAATAGAGCGCTTATTGTATAAAGTCCACTTTTATTAAATTTAGGCAGTGTAAGATTCTCAGTACCAGTAATTGATTTTTCTCTTTCTAGAAATAAGTTATTGGTATATTTCATGCCACCACTATCTAAAAGTAATTTATTTTTAGAGGCTTCATTTGTGTCATCATAAATTTTATAGTTACCATAAGCATCTACAAAATCATCTTCTTTTTTTAAATTAGTTATGCCAACGGTATTGCCTTGTTTGTTAAAAGAATAAGTTTGAACTCGTCCTTTATGATCTTTTACTCTTGTAACTTGAAAGCCATAAGTATATTCTAAATGATTGCCCTCTTCCCCATTTAATCCAAATTCTGTTATTTTTCTTAAACGATAGGGAATCGTATCATAGTAACGAAAGGCGATACTTTTCCCGTTTGTATCTTCTATTTTGGTTAAATATTGGTTTTGGTAATAAAAGTTGGTATGACCATTTTGGGTAGTTAAACGACGCATTTGGCCATTTTCTAATGTCACTAAAGACATTTTGTAATTACTGCTTGTAGTGATTTTGTTTTCTTGATAAGTTACAGTTATTACTTGTTGATTCGCATCAATGATTTTTGATATTTTTTGATTATTATATTCTATTGTAATAGTATTTTGTCGGTTATCCATCATCTTTTGTAAGTAATAAGCATCACCAATTTTTTTAAAATACATTTGATTTTTATTTTTATCTTTTAAAATATAAGTATTGTCTTCTTTGGTAATGGTTAAGTTTAAACCATCTTCATCTTGATAGGAATCTTCTACTTTATAAAAATAATGTTTGGTTCCATCTTCATCTAAATATTCTAAATAATCTAGGTCATCAATTTTTATTTCAGTGATGATTTGATGATAATTTAGTTTGTATCCCAGACCATAGCCATAATCATTATGTAAAACAACATCATTGGTATTGTATACAAGGTTTAAATGAGCATTCCATTTTCCACCAATAGTTTGGTTAAGAGCGAATAGATTGGTTAAGTTTCCTGTTAAGTTATTAATATTTGAGCTACCATCTTGAAAATCAATGTTATGGTAAGTCATATAGTTTTCTAAACCATTTTGATTTCGATAGGAAATAATTAAAAACGGTTTTGGATTGGTTGTTTCTGTCACAGTATTATTTTTGGAATAAAAGATATGATGAGGTGCTTCTAATTCAAAGGTTTCGTCGATAAACTTTAGCATCACGCCATAATTAGGAACTCCTGCATACCAACGTTTTACTAAATTTGTAATATCAAAACTGGCATCTTTTAGTTCGGCGGTATAGTTAGGATAATGACCTTTTAAAAGGGTTCTTGCACCATCAAAGTAATCTTCTATTTCATTATTATATTTGTCATGTAAAGATTGCCAATTAGCACTTTCTTCTTGCCAATCTGTATTCATTTCATGAACTGATATGGTTCTTACTTTTTTATAACCCTCACCGAATTCATAATCGTCGACATGACTTACTAAAGTTGCTTTCGCGCTTACAATATCACACCCAGTTCCAATATCTGGTAAGTTAAATTTTAAAAGAGTTCGATATATTTTATTGTTTTCATCTACTCCTACTTTTAATAAATCTGTATTGTTACGATCTGTGTTCTCATCCCCTTCGTAAATGTAAGTATCTTTTACAGAAATTTCTTCGTCACTTGTTAAAATTGGGTCAATGATAAGGGGGTATAAATCTTTATTTTTTAAGATATTATCGGCAATTTCAAAATGAAATCTGTAACCATCTGGGTATTTGTCTAATATATAATTAATAGGATAACTTTTATGTTGGTTATCTTTTAGAGTTGGAGGCGCTAATTTACAAACAAATTTTTGATTTTTCTCTAATATTAATGCACCATTCTCTAAACGAACATCTAAATTATTTATCAAAAAATTTAAGTGTTCAAAATCATGGTCTATATCTTTTAATATTATGTTATCTTTTAAACGATTTCCAACAAACTCATAAATAATATCTATATTTTTTAAAATATTTTCATAAGAAACAACTTTTTCAAATTGGGAACTTGTCATGATTGGTAATTTGTTGGAAAGAGAAATCGAGAATTCGAGCATTCCCGATTTCATTTTGACAAGTTCATCATCTTTCTTTTTATTTAGGTAAATATGATAAGCGTTTGATTTGTTGTAATAATAGTTTTTTTCCTCAATCCAAGTATTGTCAATGTTTTCATAATGACCATTTTTCATATAATGAACATCTTCATCAAATAATTGAAGGTCAATTATGCCATTTTCTCTTTTATAATACTTGGCTCGTGGTTTTCTTAAATGAACTAATTCTTGCATACTTAGCCCTCCTTAAGATACCCTTTGCCAAATATAACAAGTAAAATATGGCGGTAAGTTATTGTGTGGTTGGTTGTTTCCGACATTAAAGGCAATGGATTGAATGGAAGAGGCTCCATTGACAACTTTGTCAACGACGCGATATTTATTTTGAATTACACTTGAACTTTGGAATACACCAGTTGGAGACCATAAGGTTGAGCCATTTTCAGCTCCATGGTTGCCAATAGTCCCTGATAAATGTGGCAAATTTTCAGTCGTTAAAGCAACATTTTTGGCTCCACAAGTTTTTTTCACTGTTTGAAATTCAGTTTGAGAAGTATCGACACCAAATAAGGTTCGGCCTTGTGCAATAGAGGTCCAAGTTCCACCAAATAAAATTTGGGGATTGGTGGCATTTACACTCATATAAATAGACCCAACAGGATAAATCAAATTAAAGTTGGGTTTTGTGGTAGGAGTTGATGTTGAAGTAATGCTATTGACGGTTAAATTACCATTTGCATCTAATTGAAATTTTCCGTTTTGGGAAGTTAGACTTTTAATGGTTAAATTATTGAAAGATGTATCACTTTCTTTTTCTTTTGTGGTTAAACTATTGACACTTAAGTTTCCTAAGTCATCTAGTAAAAAAGTATTATTTTTAGAAGATAAGCAATCGATAGTCATGTGGTTTACTTCTAAATTTAATTTACCTAATTCATTTGTAAAAGCGTCTTTGAAATATAAATCATCTAAAGTAAGAGAATTGTTTTCAATAACACTTGCAAAGGTAGTCATTAGAAAGTATTTTACTAATTCAATATCTTTTGGATATAATATTTCTAATAAGCAATTTTGATAATTTGTACTTATTTCATTATATCCTTCAAATAAATCTATTCTTAGAGATGGTAGATTTATTTTTTCATTCTCTTTTTCAAGAATTGTTTTCATGGTAACTTTATTTTTTTCATAAATTGGTTCCATAATAATGGCATCATCCACTGTTAATGGAGCTGGTAATTCAAATTGATAAGTTTTTACCATATTATTTTGTTTTACTAATATCTGTAAGTTAGAATCATTTGGAATTACCGTATTGTTGTTTAATTGTAGTTTGAAACTTAGTAAAGGGGCACTTAGAGAATCTGTTACCGAGATTTTATCTACACCTATTACTTTTAAGTTTTCTAAATTCATTGGTCTATTTCCTTTCTTAGAAACATAAAATTTAATATTATGTTCCTCAATACATCTTTATGCCAAAGGAAATAGAAGGTTCCGGTTTTTTTAGGTCAACAAAAAAAGACCGATTTTTGAATCAATCTTTCTCGTGATTTTTGGTAGATACTTTTAGTAAGGTTCTATTTCTTCAATCAATTCTCTTATTTTTTTCTTGTTATTTCTTCTTTTTGTTTGTATTCTGCTTTTTCTTCTGCTTGAATATAAAAGATATGGCTAATAAATTTATGGATTCTTTGAGAGTAAGAAGATAAGTGCGGATGAGCAATTTTTATTTGTTGTTTTAGAGTCTTTAACGTGACAATTACTTCTTCTTTTTGAAGATCGGTAAGAGTGAAGAAACAAGCAAAAAGATAGCTTGATTGGTCTATAAATGGGTCTTTTTCAGCAAATAATAATCCCAATAATTCCCTTTTATAATATTCAAGAATAGATTCTTTCACTTGACTTGGCATTGGAAAAAGTAACCAATTTTTTTCGCTATAAGAATTTGTATCATGTAAGGCAATTGGTTCAAACGATTGATGACGAAATTTATCTTCTAAAGAACGATTTAAGAAAATCATTTGATAATATCCTAATTTAGTCATACTTCCATAATTTCGGTACAGATTTAAATAATTTAAATAAAATTGTTGATCGATTACCAATCGATAATAACGCATCTTTTTTTGCTCTTTTAAAACCATTTCGATTCCATACTCAGGCAAAATCTCTTGTAAATATCTACGGTCATCTTCATTTTTTAAATGAGTTACCTCTTTTAAATGAAAAAAGACACGATAAAGAGGAAGTTCTAAACAAGCAATATTTGCTTTTTCATCGAGATCCATCTCTTTTAAAGAAAATTTCAGTTGCATCTCTTGTAACAAAGTTTTCATCTCTTTTAATGAAAGAGAATGATATAATTTATTTTCATATTCTAAAGCTAGTTCTAAACGTTCAAATTGCTTTTTATATTTAGAATCTTGTTCATCTAACTCACTTAAATTTTGATAGATATTATAAATATTTGAACTTATTTGCAATAATTCTAATAGAGTTTTATTCATAATTTTCCCCCTTTTCTTGCGAGAGTTATTTTATCAAATTATATTTTTGTTGTCAAAAAAAACGTTTACTTTGTTTCGTAAACGCTTGCTTTCTTTTTATCTCTTCCAAATCTCTCATATTTTACATATCCTTCGATTTTGGCAAAAAGAGTATGATCTTTACCCATTCCTACATTAGTTCCTGGATAAATTTTAGTTCCTCTTTGACGATAAATGATAGATCCTGCACTAATTAATTCGCCATCACTTGCTTTTGCTCCTAAACGACGTCCTCTTGAATCACGACCGTTTTGAGTAGAAGTTTGAGCTTTTTTATGAGCAAATAATTGTAGGTTTAATCTCATCATATTCATGTCTATTCCTCACTTTCCATCTTGATATTCTTAGGATAATTGTCTGCTAATTCAGTTAGCAAATCAATCATATTTTGCATTAGTTGTTGCGTTATTTTTTCTTGATTTAAAATAATTAATTGAAACGCATCTCTTTTTTGATGATAAGTTAAGGAATTTGGATTTATTTTTAAAGCAGCATTTACAGACGTTGTAAGAATCGCTGAAACACCAGCACAAACAATATCTTTTCCATAATCATCATAAAGAGCATGACCAAGTAAATTTATTTCTTTGATTAAATTTTCTTGTCTTTGAATTTTAATACGAATCATACTTATTTCACTTCAATATTTTTAACTGTTAATTTTGTGTAAGGTTGTCTATGTCCTTGTTTTTTACGATATTTTTTCTTTGGACGATATTTAAAAACAATAATCTTTTTTTGACGACCATGACGTTCAACATCACAAACTACTTTTGCTCCATTTACGTATGGATTTCCTGCTTTGCCATCCACAAATAAAACGGTATCAAAAGCAACTTCTGTTCCAACTTCGTTTGGAAGTTTTTCTACATAAATAGTGTCTCCAACGGATACATAATATTGTTTTCCACCTGTTACAAATATAGCTTTCATTTCATACCTCCTTATAATATTTTAAGACGCGCCAGAGAAAGGCAACCTTTGTTTTAAAACCTTTTCTGAGCGGTTTTTGAAAGCCAAAAGACATTTCAAAACATGCTTAGTTTATCAAATTTCTAGTCCTGTGTCAAATTAATATCACTCTATTTAGAACTCTTTTTTTAAGTTATTATCCTATAACTTTCTTTTTCAAAAGACAAGTTTATTTGGTAAAATGTTTTCTTAAAAATTCTTTTTCATGTAAGTAACGATCTTTTATCCAAAAAAAATGAAGTGTATCTTTTTTTAGCTTAGATAAATCTGGATAAGGATGACTTTCCATTTTGATATATGGGTATTCATATAAAAAACGTTCTAAGAAAAATTTGTTTTCATAATATTTTTTCTTTTTGTAAGCTTCGTAGATTTTGAACACTAGAAAAGTAAGAATCATATAATTGTTCAAACTTTTTAAGGTCTGTGATATGAAAAAGAGGAAAAAAATCATGAGAGAAATTATAAAATAGTAACGATATGCTTTTTGGTAAGGAAAGAAATATTCTAAACATGAATGAATTATTATACTTCCATCTAGAGGAATAATGGGTAGTAAATTAAATAAGAGAATGGATTTGTTATAGATTTGAAATAATTGAAAGGTGTTTTCACGAAGTATTCCAAGTGAGGTCAAATACCAAAAAATAAAGTATAGTAATATTTGAAAAAGAACCCCAGCACTTGCAATCATCACTTCTTTTTTTAAAGGAGTATTAATCGGTTTTTTTACTTTGGTAACTCCTCCAAAAGGATAGATTTCTACTTTCTCTATTTCATATTCATAGTGTTTTAAAACGATTATGTGACCACATTCATGAAAGATCACAATGATTAAAATAAGACTTATGTTTTTGATAAAACCAGTTAAAAGAGCGGTAAGAATCAAAAGATAAGTCACAGAATTCATTTTAAATTTGGCTTTTATATTCTTCATAATCTAAATAATTATTGTCTTTTTGAATAACAAAATAGATGTGGTCATCACTAGAACTGCCGAGAATACTATTTTTTTCTACATAATCATAAAGACTTAAATTAACATTCGTAATATTTCCATACCAGATATCAACGCCATCAATTCCTTGGACAATCACTACATTTCCATAATTTTCTTTTTCCCCTATGAACACTACAATTCCACTGTTTAAAGCATTCAGGGCGGTATCTTTACTTACTTTTACGCTTACGCCATTTTGATATGGTGTAGCTTCTAAAAAATCGTTACTGTTTTTCGTAACTGGTGTTGTTCCTTTATTTAAATCGATGGGAATGACTTTGCCGAATTCTTTTTCATACCAATCATTGATAGCTGTAAACGATAAACTTGTCTCAAATAGGTTTTTTTTCACCATTTCTTTAGATTCTTCTGACCAATAAATATATATTGTGCTTATTAAGACAAAAATAATAGCAATTAAGACACGAGTCATTGCTTCTGATTGAAAGATATTTGTCTTTTTCTTTTTGGTTGGTAAAGTAACTCTTTGTTTATGCTTTCTTTTTAATCGTTCTTTTTCTAATTCTATCCTGTCGTCCATGTTCTCACCCGTTACAGTTTATGAAGGAAGAAAGTATTTTATGATATAAATTTTTTTATTTAATAAAAGAATAAAACAAGTTTAGTAATAATATTGTAATAAGGACTTTTTGACTAATTAGTAAACTAAATGATACTTGGTTTAGGATTATTAAACTGCTCAAAAAAAGAAAGACTATGAGATTAAACTTTACAAATGACGATTTTGGCAAATATTTTTTGAGAACCTGTAACAAGATGATTATTAAAGTTATCTTTCCATAGCTTTGATAAATTAAGCAATCATAGAGAAGAAAAAACGAAAAGATGGCGAAGAAATTTATTTTTCTTTCCTTAGCTAATCCTATTAGAAAGAAACAAGGAATAAAGTTATTACTTCCATATAAGAAGAAATCAAATAATAACCAATAAATCATGAGATATCTTCCTTTGAGAGAATGTGCAAATAAGTTAAATTTGAAATATCTGCAAGACGTTTTATTTTAATGGAAGTGGTAAGTCCTAATTCATCATTTTCAATATATTCAACCGTACCAATTGGTAATCCTTCAGGAACTTCGGTAAGACCTGAAGTATAAATTAAGTCACCTTTGGAAACGGTGGTCTCTTTGGTTAAATTTCTTATCCAATTTTCTTCTACGGAATTGGTTGTCAAAATACCAAAAGAATCCCCTACTTTTACTGATAAATTTGTATTTTGATTGGTTAAAAGTCGTACTTTGCTGGTATGATTATCTACACTAGTTACGACACCAACTAAGCCCTCTTTAGTCATAATGGCACTAAAAGGAGTAACCCCTTCTTCTGTACCTTTGGAAATAGTAATTTCTTCAAAAAACTCGAAAGGATCTCGAAATAAAACTCTGGCTATTTGAGAATTTACTTTAGGTATTATTATTTCTTTTTGGGCCGATAAATCTTCAAATTCTTTTAATAAATTTTGATACTTCATTTCTAGTATTTCATCCCCTACAGGTGATATTGTAAATTGATTTAACCAACCTATTAGGGAATCAAAAGTTAGAAAACAAAAAAGAAAGAAGAAGAGAATTCCACTTTGGTATATTTTTTTCATCGAACCACCCTTCTTAGTTTGACCGTATTTTTCTATTTCATAACATGGTCGTAGAAACTATAATAAGAATTATGGCCAATAATAATATGATCAAGCAAAGGAATTTGTAATAAATTACCCGCTTCAATTAAACGACTTGTAAAGGCAGTGTCTTCGACACTTGGTGTTGGATCTCCACTTGGATGGTTATGTAAACACATTAATTTGACAGCAGAATATTTAATGGCTTCTTTGTAGATATCTCTTGGATGAACGACACTCCGATTGGCGCTACCGATAAAAATTGTTTTGGCTTTAATGATTTCATTTTTATTATTTAAAAAAACAGCAACAAAGTGTTCTTGGCTAAGAGACATTAGTTCACAAGAGAATACTTCAAATAAATCTTTTGCATTATGAATTCTTTTTCTATCTATTTTTTCACTCATCATTGCCCTTTTTCCAAGTTCTAATGCCGATATTAACGTAATAGCTTTTACTTCTCCAACGCCTTTAATTTTTGAAAGACGTTCTAATGAGGTGTTAGACAATTCATTTAAGGAACCAATTTCTAAAAGTAAATTTGTAGCTAAATCACGAACCGATAAATCTTTACTTCCAGTCCTTAAAAGAAGCGATAATAAGTCAATATCGCTCAATTTTTGAAAACCACTTTGTTTAAATTTTTCTCTGGGACGTTCACTAGTAGGGAGCTCTTTCATTTTTAAACTCATAATAGCTCCCCTACCATCTTCTTTAAAATTTCACCATTAATTTCATCATAGATTTTAGTATCTGTTTTGGTAATTAAGGGTTCGTATTTACTTAATTCTTTGATAAATGAAGAAGTTACTTTGATTTCTTTTGGATAGACATTAACATTTTTAGATAAATAATAGGATTCTAAAGAAGAGGTCCAGTTATCTCCTTTTGACACACCAATAAAAACACGATAATAATCGCCATCTTTAATGGTGATAGAACCAGGATAATTCTCACTACTTTTTTGAGCATTATCTAAAGATTTATAAACTCCTACTTGAAATGCTGTTACGGTATTGTCATCCAAGGTAAAATTTAGTTTATCTTTTAATTCATAAATAGCAAAAGCTGAAAGGATACTGCCAAGTAAAAAAGCAAAGAGAATTGTTAAGATTGTTTTTTTCATAAAATCACCAGTTTCATCGTAGCAAAAAATGAGGAGATAATTTGTCATTTTTTAGGGATTATCTTTTTATCTTCACCTTGTTCTTTTGGAATTTTTCTTGTATAATTATTAGTAAGAATAAGGGGTTTAGAAAAGGTGATATGATGCTTCGAAATTATGATTATGATAATATGCCCATTGTAGATATCGTGAATGACATGATTATTGATGCAGCGACACGAAAAGCGAGTGATATTCACTTTGATCAAACTCCAACTGATTTAATTGTGCGAATTCGAGTAGATGGGGAATTGCTACGTTATGCGCAAGTTCCAGAAGCTGTTAAGAAAAATTTAATAACGCGTATTAAAATTATTGCCGGAATGAATATTACAGAATCAAGACTTCCGCAAGATGGAGCGATTCGAAGTACGATTAATCGATTGAATTTGGATTTGCGTGTTTCTTCTCTTCCCACTGTTTATGGAGAAAAGATTGTAATCCGTATTTTGGATTATTCCATGAGTTTAGGTGGACTGGAAACGTTAGGTTTTTCTCAAGGAAACTTTGTAAAAATTAATAAGTTTGTCAATAAACCAAATGGGATTATTTTGGTTACAGGTGCGACTGGAACTGGTAAATCAACCACTGTTTATACCATGCTTCAAAAGTTGAATACCATTAGTCGTAATGTGATTACAGTAGAAGATCCCGTGGAAATGAAATTAAGTGGCGTAAATCAAGTTCAAACAATGAGTGAAATTGGTCTTACTTTTGCAAATGCCCTTCGAAGTATTTTAAGACAAGACCCAGACGTTATTATGATTGGAGAAATTCGTGATAATGAAACCGCACGAATTGCGGTACGAGCATCGATTACTGGTCATTTAGTATTATCTACTATCCATACCAATAACTCTTTAAATACGATTGAACGTTTGGTTGATATGGATGTAGAACGTTATTTACTTGGTAGTGCTTTGGAAGGAATTGTGTCACAACGTTTGTGTAAACAATTGTGTCCTAAATGTCGAAGTTCAAGAAAAGCTACACCTTATGAACAAGCCGTTTTTAAAAGTGCCCTTCATATGGATGTCACTGATATTTATACGCCAGTTGGTTGTAGTGAATGTTACAATGGATACCATGGTCGTGTGGCACTTCACGAAGTTTTGGAAATTAATCAAAGTATTCGAGATGCGATTGTCAATAATATGAAAAAAGAAGACTTAAGACATTTGATTTATGACGATAAAAATATGATTAGTTTGTTACAAGATGGTCTTTTAAAAGTAATGCAAGGTCTTACTAGTTTTGAAGAAGTATTACGTGTTATCGATATTGATGATGATTTAGGAGAAAGTGACAGCGATATTAAAGATGCAATTATTGGAAAAGTTTCTACAGAAATTTTAGAAGAAACGCCACAAATTGAAGAAATAGATGTTTTAGAACATGAGGAAATAGAAAATTTAGACATTTAAAAAATGAATCAAGCCGATTCATTTTTTTTCTTTTTGTTGAAGACAAAACACTTACTTAAGATATAATTCGCCACTATGACAATTATTTGAGATAATAATTTAATCGTTTTATCATTAAAATGACATAAAGTTACGCCCAAAAACATTAGAGCCATATCCGCAAGAAGGGTTAGAAAACGGGAACCGACAAAAGATGTAAATTCTTTTATGACTTCTTGGCTTTTACTTTGAAAAACAAATTTGCGATTGGTAACATAAGCAAATAACACAGAACCAATCCAAGCGAGGATATTCGCTACTTGCAACTCTAGAGAATTTTCGGGGTTTAGTATGGTACAAACAAGAGCATAATAAATGACTAAACTAACGACTGTGGTTAACACACCGATTATCAAATAATTTATTATTTCTTGATGCTTTTTATATTGTTTTACTATCATATTTATCACTAAAATAAGTATATCATATTTTTAGAAAAGAAAAAAATAATTCCATATTAAAGTAAATTTCTCTTGAAAGAAAAAGATTATCCAAAGAGACGATACGAGAAAAGGTCCAAAAGGAACTTCATGTCCTTCTTTTAGGAATAAACATAAAATAGCATAAGGAAGGGCTAAAAAAGTAGCAAAGATGAATGATAAAAGGCCCATTTTATATCCTAAGACCATACCGATTAAAAAAGATAGCTTTATATCCCCTCCTCCTAGCGCTTCTCTTTTAAACAGGAAGGCTCCTAATTTACCAATTAATAAAAATGTTAGAAACATACCAAATCCTTCCATGAGACTAATTAAGGAAGGAAGAAACCCTTTTGATAACCAAGTAAGAGTAAAACTTAATATAGCACTAATGAGTAAAGGGGAATCTAAAATAATCATATATTTCATATCACTAACAAAGATAATGATGACTAAACTTGAGAGAATTATACTTATAAAAAAGTATATGTCAAAGCCAAATTTTAAATAAGAAAGTACAAATAAAATTCCTGTCCCTACTTCTACAAAAGGATAAGTAAGTGAAAGTTTTTGATGACATTTTCGACATTTTCCTAATTGAAGAAGATAAGATAAGACGGGAATTAATTCATACCATTTTAATTGTTTTTGACAGAATTCACAATGGGATCCTGGAGCAATTAATGATTCATTTTTAGGTAATCTAGTGGCCACAACGGCATAAAAGGAACCTAAAACGGCTCCTATCATAAAAAGATAAATACTCCACATCAGATTCATAACAAACTCCCCTATCCAATTTGATTCATTAGGTTAAACATTGGAACAATAACTGCTAATATTATAATTCCGACAATTAATGCTAAGAAAGTAATTAGTACTGGTTCAATAAAAGCTTTTAAACTACTAATGGTACTACGATGCATTTCTTGATAGTAACTACTTACTTTACTCATCATTTCAGCAAGTTGACCAGTAGATTCACCAGTAACAATCATATAATATGCTACTTCTGGTACTGCCCATTGATTTTTAAACGCTTCACTAATTTTTTCTCCTTTTACAATATTATTAATGGTATTGTACATGATTTCTTTATAAATTTCATTATTCGTAATACGACTTAAAATATCTATACTTTCTGTAATATATACATTGTTTCGTAGTAAAGAAGAAAAGGTTTTAGCAAAAACAGCCATTTCATTATACATCATTACTTTCCCAAAGACGGGAATATGCATAGCAAATTCTTGCATACTTTTTCGAAAAGCTTTTACTTTTTTATAACTAAAAATTAGTACAATAGCACCAAGAACAACAAAGATAATCATACTCATAATATTTTTTTGAAGAAATTGGCTGGCATTGATAATAAATTTGGTTAAACCAGAAATGGTGACATCAGAGTCTTCGTAAATTTTGACAAACTCAGGAATGACCCAGACCATAATAAATGTAATAACAGCAATAGAAAATAATAAAATTACACTTGGATATGTAATGGCACTCACCATTTGTTTATGTGTTTTATCGATTTCATCATAATAATTGGCCATATCAGTTAATGTTTCTTCTAGTTCTCCTGTTGCTTCGGCAGCTTTGATCATATTGATTAATAATGGTGGAAACATCGTTCCTTGTTTTTCTAAAGCGCTGGAAAATGATTCTCCCATGGTAAGCTCATAAATAATAGATTGGAAAGACCTTTTATAATATTTATTTTTACCCATTTGATTATTTAAAATTTTAATAGATTCTGTTAAAGTTATACCACTTTTAATATAAGTAGAAAGCTGTGTTAACCAAAAAAGTAGGTCTTTGGTTTTCATTTTTACGGCGAAAAGACTTGTTGAACCATATAAAAATTCTGTCCACTCATTGGATTCAATTTTATAAACATCATATCCTTCTTGGACTAAAAAAGTATTAACATCTAGTTTACTGTAACCATTAATGGTTCCTACTTCTAATTTTCCACTTGGATGTTTGGCTGTAAATTTATAAACTTTCGTTTTTTTGCTACGGACAGCCCCTTCTCCTTTTAATTCTTCTTGTAAAAGAGATTTTTCAGCTTCTAATTTGGCCATTTTTTTCTTCATATAAGAAGAATTTTTTAATAAATCTCCTAAATCGGCATTTAAAAAACTTGCTTTTTTTTTCTTTTCTGGAAGAGTTACACTATTATCTTTTCCTGTTTCTACAATATTTTTGGTTTTTTGATAAGCGTGATCGACTCCTCCACTTATCGCTTGATAAAGGTTGCGAAAAATATCATAAGTACAAAATTTAAAGCCACGAAAAGCAAACCAAGCAATCATGCCAACATATTCAGCAATCGTTTTGAAAGTAATAAATAGTCCTAAGGAAGGCATTTTAAATGGATTTTTGGAACCGTTTGATGAATTTTGCGGTGGCATTTGATTTGGTATAGGTTGTGAATTCATAGTACCCTCCTTATTCTAATCTTTATCACGATTATATCACATTGTAGAATTTGATACTAGATTATTTTTGGCTTTTTGTTTTAGAAATTTTTTTCATTTTTATCATATACTATGGTAGGAAGTGATACGATGTTTGGAGCAGAAACGATTACAAAGGGACTTACTCTTCCAAAAGTATTGTCTGGAATTAATAAGACTTTATCCATTGCCAATCAAGTGATTCCCATCTATCAACAAGCAAAACCTATGATTCAAAATGCTAAAAGTGCTTTTCAAATTATAAAGGAATTCGGCGGAAGTAACACGAAAAAAACGACTACGGTTACGCCCAAAAAGCAAGAAAAACCACAATCACAAGTTGGTTCAAATCCCACAAAAAAAGTGAGCGCTAACTCACCTTTATCTACCACTAATCAACCAGTATTTTTCATTTAGTTGTTTAAATAATTTTGCAATATATGTTGTCTTTTTTTTATTTCATTTAATTTCTTTTTTTGAGTTTTCGGAATTTTGTTTAACAATTCTTGTTCTTTTTGAAACCAAATTTGATAATATTTTTGGTTTTCTTTTTGATACAACCCAAATTCAATTTCTTCACTAGTTAAAATTTGATGACCTTTTATCCATAACATGATGGTATAGTAATGATTATTTTCTTCGATTATTTGTTCTTTCTTTAATTGATACCCAAGTTGGTTCACAAACGTTCTTAGTTTAGGAAGATCATGATTGGATTGTAAAATCATTTTGGTAATGTTTTGCATTTTTTTGGTATCGCTTAGGATTTGAATTATCGTACTTGTTCCCATACCAGCAATAACTAATGTATCAAAATCATTCATGGTAATTTCTTTTAATCCATCACTCAATTGGCATTTAATTTGTTTGGTGTAATTTTCATTGGCAATATTTTTTTTAGCGATTTCTAACGCTTTGGGATGAATGTCAGTGGCTAAAATTTTTTGACATCCTCGTTTGGCCATTTCAATTGCGACATAAGCATGATCACAACCGACGTCAATCATTTTGTCATCGATATCAAGAAAAGAACAAATTGTTTCTAATCTTTTTTGTTTCATTAGTCTGTTAAGAAATCTTTCAATTTTTTGGCACGAGATGGATGACGAAGTTTTCTTAGAGCTTTGGCTTCAATTTGACGAATTCTTTCGCGAGTGACATTAAACTTTTTCCCTACTTCTTCTAAGGTATGACTGGTGCCATCAATTAAACCAAAACGTAATTCTAGTACTTCTTGTTCTCTTTCTTGTAATGTTTCTAAAACCGATTTGATTTCTTCTTTTAAAATTTCATTGGTTGCATATTCTTCAGGAGTCATGGCATTAATATCTTTTACGAAATCTCCTAAATGAGAATCATCTTCTTCACCAATTGGGGTTTCTAATGAGACAGGGTCTTGGCTAATTTTAATTACTTCACGTACTTTTTCTACCGTTATTCCCATTTTCTTAGCAATTTCTTCTTCAGTTGGTTCACGATTTAATTCTAGTGTTAATTGTCTTTGAATTCGGGCCATTTTATTAATGGTTTCTACCATATGAACGGGAACACGGATGGTTCTTGCTTGATCAGCTAATGCTCTTGTAATGGCTTGACGAATCCACCAAGTAGCATATGTGGAGAATTTGAATCCTTTGTCATAATCAAATTTATCAACGGCTTTCATCAAACCGATATTTCCTTCTTGAATCAAATCTAGAAATAAAAGACCTCTTCCAACATATCGTTTTGCAATACTTACTACTAAACGAAGATTAGATTCTGCTAAACGATTTTTAGCTTCCTCTTCTTCATTCGCTACACGAAGTGATAAAGCTAGTTCTTCTTCGGCACTTAAAAGTGGGATGCGACCTATTTCTTTTAAATACATTCGAACCGGATCGTTAATGTTTACATCTTTGGTAATTTCAGTATCATTTAGAATTACAGGTTCTTCCGTATTTTTAATACCACCTGAGCCATCATCTTCAGAAACAACTTCAATGTTATTTTCCATTAAAGCATTATATAGTTCATCTAAGGAATCATTATCAACATCTAACCCTTTTAGGGCAGAGGCTAATTCTTCAAAAGTGATAGAACCTTTCTCTTTTCCTTTTTTGATTAAATCTTCTTTTCGTTCTTCAAAGGTTTTTACTTCTACTATTTTAGCAATCTTTTTCTTAGGAGCGGTTTCTAAGATTTCGATATTACTTTTCGTTAAACTATCTAAAACTTCTTTCATATCTGATTCATCAAGACTCATAATTTCTTGTTGTTCTTTTAAATCAGCAATGACTAAATAACCTTGTTCTTTTTTTAATTCCATTAAATTTTTTACTACTGTACTATTTTTTTTCTTCATACTCTACACTTCTTTCTTTAAAGATTGGATTCGTAGTGCAATATTCATTTTTTTAGCACTATCTAATTCCAATTTTAATTTTTGTTTTAATTCTTTAATTTCTTTTTCTTTCATTATTTTTTTTACGGATATTATATATTCTTCCATAATTTGCTCATCCATATTCTCTTCTTTGATACTTTCGACAATTTCATAAATCTCTTTTTTTAGTTTGCTGTTTTCCGCATAGGATAGAAAATCAGCTAAATTAATGGTTTTATGGAGTTCATAATAAGCTAGAATCTCATTTGCAACGCCACGATAAGTAGCATCGTTTAAAAATCCAAGCTTACTTTTATACATGAAAAGGTATTTCGTATCATTCATCATAAAATATAAGATATGATTGATTCCATCCATCCACTTGGTTTTCCGCACTTTTTTTTCTTCCATCACGGGAGGATCAAACGAGATTGTTGGAGTCGCTAATTTTTCTAGTTCTTCTTTTAATACGGAATAAGAAATACCATAATCGTCACTCAGCTTTTTGAGGGTAATCTCTTTTAGTATGGGGTCTGGATTTTCTTTCATACTATTTAAAACTTCTTTGATATAGCTTGCTAATTCTTCGCCATCTTGTAAATTTTTATTTTGTTTGTAAAATGCTAGCTTAAATTCTAAAAAGGATATGGCATTTTTTAAATTATCTTGCATTGCTTCAATCCCGTTTTTCACAATGTATTCATCGGGATCTTTTTCGCCACTTAAACGAACAACTAAAACAGTAAGCCCTTCTTTTTCTAGCAAAGTCCCGATTTGAAAGGTGGCAAGATTTCCAGCACTATCATTATCGAGCATTAAAAGAATTGGGACACGAAGTTTTTTTATTTCATTGATTTGATTCGTCGTTAAGCTAGTTCCCATAAGAGCCATGGTATTTTTGATTCCACTTGCATACATTCGAATGGCATCCATATTGCCTTCTACAAGAATTAGCTTTTTTTCTAAGCGGATAGCATCTTTCGCTCGATGATAGTTAAATAGAATATTCCCTTTTTTAAATAAATAAGTTTCTTTTGAATTTAAGTATTTTGGGGTACTGTTATCGAGATATATTCGTCCAGTAAAACCAACGGTTTCTCCATGTAAATCATGGATGGGAAACATAATTCTATTTACAAATATGTCATAATAATTTAACCCTTTTTGAGAAATCAGTCCTAGATCTGCTAATTTTTGATTGGGATATTTCTTCGTTTTTAAAAGTTCATATAAACTATTATTTTCTAAAGAAAGACCGATTTGAAATTCTTTTATCACACTTTCATCGAAAGCTCTTTTCTGTAAATATGCTACTGCTTGTTTTCCGCGTTCTGTCATTAAATTGTTTTGAAAGTAAAGCGAAGTAAAATTCATAATTTGATATTCTTCTTGATATTTTTTGACAACAGGTTTGGTAATTTGACTTTTTAAAGTGATGCCTATTTTTTCAGCAACTTTTTGGACTGCTTCGGCAAAACTTATATTTTCAAAATCACTTACAAACTTAAATACGTTACCAGTTGCACCACAAGAAAAACACTTGAAAATACCTTTTTCTTTGGAAACACTCATACTTGGAGCATGGTCATTATGAAAAGGACATACTCCAAAATAATTTTTTCCTTTCTGTGTGAGAGGAATATAAGAGCTTACTATTTCAACAATATCGGAACTTTCACGAATGTGATTGATTTCTGCTTCATCAATGTGAGCCATAAATACCTCCCTACACTAATATATATTAATGGTTTGTGACCAATTTCCTTTTTTTCCATCAAAAAAAATGCAAATTTTGCATTTTTTTAGTATATTTTTGTTAATTTCGCATAAAATACTTCCTGAATTTTATCATTTGTTTTACTACAAGTAATTAAGACAAGATACGAAAAGGGATATTCTATAACGGCAATGGACCCGTTTTTTAACACTTCTTCTTTTCTGAAATATTGGTATTCTTTGGTTTGATCAATGGATTTGATGATAATCTTGTCTTCTTTTTTTAATTGGTCTAATTCTCGAAAATAAGCATGAGGACCATTACCAGAATGGGCAGCGAAAGCTAAAAAGGTATCTTGAGATTCTAAAAGCATTACATGTTTATCGACATGATTCTCTTTATGGTCTTTTGGATAAATTGGCTGATTTATGTTTAAAGATGGGATTTCTAAAATGCCAAAAAGGTCCATGGGTTGTTTTTGTTCAAGATAATGGTCAATGAGTTTTTGATGAGTTAGAATGGTCGAAGTTTTATTTTCTTCTTGAAAAAGATAAAGAAGGAGAAAAGTTAAACTAAAAAGAATTACAATTGTTTTTTTAACCATAAAACTGTAAAGAAAAGAAAGAGAAAGATACTTTTGGGTTCACCAGCAATTTCATAAGTATTGGGAACATTTTCTAAAACATAAACTTGATTGGGTGTTTTGTTTTCATTGGTTGTAGTATTTTCTTCGATAGAAGGTGTTTCTTCTACTGGAGTATCCATTTCTTCTTCCTCTTTTAGTGGAGGATTTATCGGTTCATCTTTTTTTAAAACTGTTAATTTTATTTTATATTGACAAGGAGAAAAACCAGATTCTATCACATCACTTTCTTCTTTGGTGTAAAAGATAATATTTTCTTCTCCTTTCTCTTTAATATGTAATATACTTTCTTGATTGCAATCTGTTATTTTCCAAAATCCCTCTTCTTCTTTTATTTGGCAATCTTTTGATGACAAGGTATAGGAATCATCCATAGGTAACGTTAATTCTTTTTCCAATTCATAGTCTTTAATCCATTCTGGTTTGGTTTTCGTTTTTTCTTCCCATATTTTTTGATATTTGGCTAATTTACCCACGAAACTTCCTACTTCTGGGCCCATTAATACTGATATTTCAGGATGAAACGTATGCCAGATTAACATTTGCGTATGAATATAAAAATACATTTGTGTTTCAAAATTTTCAGCATGTTGCGTTTCATAAATGGCTTTTTTAATTTGATTTTGAGTTTCTATGTCGATGTTAGACCAATTTAGCTTTTCTTCTTGATAATTACTAAGATTTTGTGGCTTTTCATAAGGATTTAAAGAAAACATGATTTTTTCGGTTAAATTATTGGTATATATAACAAAGATTTCGTTTTGCTCTATTAAATCATAAGAATTAAACATCAACATATTCGCGCGAAGGTTTAAAGTTTTCGCTTGGCAAATGAGGCATGAAAAGCAGCATAGACACACCATCCAAATTATTTTTTTCATTTTTTCTTTTTCCTTTCTTCGTTAATGATATATTGTTCTGTTAAGCTCTCTATTTGCTCTAAGGTATTAGGAACATTTTCTAATTTGCGATTGTATATGGTAGTGGTAATAACGGGAGTGGTACCATCAATTGTGATCCACAAGGGTTCTTTTTCTAACTGGTAGCCATCTAACGTTTCTATTTCAATGATTTTATATTCGCCATTTACTAAATTGTCTAATTCTAAAAGACCAAATTCATTGGTATAATCATCGATAAGACATGTGTCTTTGTACCAAACTTGAAACCGTACTTTTTCGAGGATATTTTTATTTTCGGCATCTAATTTTTGAATGATTAATTTGGAACGTTTTTTTTGGTTAGTAATTGGCAGGGATAATTTGGGATTCGATTGGGATAATTCAAAACAAACAGGTTCTGATAATGGTATGTAATCATTTGGAGTATTTTGCTCTTCTAAACAATAAGTTCCAAAATCTAAATTTTTGAATGTGATTCGCCCAAATTCATCCGTTTTTTCTTCGGTTATCATCTCGGTACTATTTTGTTTTAAAAGACGAAAGGTAACATTCTTTAAGGGTATTCCGTCCTCATCTATTTTGGTGATTTTTACCTCGGTTTCGACTGGTTTTAAATGTATTTGAAATGTTTTATTTGTTAACGCTCCACGCATTAATGTATTTTGACCATCGGCTCGATAATAAAATTGTAAAGGCTTTCCTTCATAATTTTTAACAAATTCTAAGGTAACTTCTTGCTCTTTGGTACTTTTAATTTCTATCACATCATCTTTTTTTACTACTTCTAGTTGTTTGTTATCAAGGATTTGATAATGATTTAGAGTATTTGTAGTATCTTTTAGAAGCAACGGATTGTTACTTAACCACGAAAATGTTTGGTTAGCAAATGATGGTTGTTTTTGGTCTTCTTCTATTTGTTTCATAATTTCTTGGCGTTCCATTTGATATGGTTTTATTTCTTCTTTCCCTAGACCATTGGTGTAATAAATTCTCCAATCTTCGGGAATTATTTTTTCCCAGATGAGTAATTGAGCAGCATAATAATAGTTGCGATTTTGATGAGTTGTATCATTATATCCAAAATAAGCAATATGAGTGATCTCATCAATGATTTCCTCAGATAAGTTTAACTTACTATACTCTATTTCTTTTAGTTCTTCATATTCTTCGCTACTTAAAGCTACCCCTGGTTCTAAACAATAAACGTACTCTTTTGTTTCGCGGTCACGAATTAAATGAAAATATAGTTGAAATTTATGGGGTCCTTTTTCAATCATATATGTTACTTGTTCTGGTGAGGCTTCTAATTCAAAGGTTTTCGCTTTCACATTATTTTTGAATATGTAAAAGAAACCACAGCCAATTAATAGAAGTTTGATAATTTTTTTCATATTTTTTCCTTTCTTTTTTGCGAATCGCAAGACATAATATAGAGAGGATATGACTATTTGTAAAGAGATGAAAAAAAGACCCTAATTTTGATAATTAGAATCTTTTTTTACTTATTTTTTCATTTTTGGTAAGACAAATGTTGAATTTTGGGATAGTTTCGGAAGGCAATCGCCTTTTTTTGCTTTGGGCATTCGACAAAACTTCTGCTTTTTTTTCTCTATTTTATAAGAAATTCGATCTATCACAGGTACAAATAGACTGGTTAAAAGGATGGATAAATAAATTCCTTCTTGGAACGAGAAAAAACGACTCAAGAAACAGCCAAGTAAGCCATTTATGACTCCATAGATAACGCATCCTGTTTCAGTGTATGGCGAAGAAGTTATTTCACTAGCAAAGAAAATACTTGCAAAAAAGATGGCAGGATTTAGAAGAAATTTCATTAAATTTCCAGTGGGAGTTATTACTTCAAGGATAAGAGCAAGGAATGTAAAAGATAAAAAGGTATAAATAGGAATTCTTTTCTTATAAAAAAAATCAAAGGTAAGAAATAGATAAGCAATTATCATGAAAAAGATACTAGTAGAAGCTACCCCTCCAACACTACGACCAAAAAAGATATCAATTAGCGAATAAAATACGACATTTGTACTCTCTGTAGCATTAGCATAAGAAACTTTACAAATAAAAGTTAATATAAGAATTAATAATCCTTTGGTTGCAAGTAAGGTATTAATAGACCATTTGGTTTTTTCTAACACTGAAAAAAGACAAAATGCTAATAATACAAATATTCCTACTAAAAATAGATTTGCTTGTAAGGGAATTGTCATAAATAGTAACATTCCATATAAAGCATGCAAGGTTAGTACTCTTTTTTTTTCTTTCATATGTTTCATAAGATAATCCGAGCATAGGCCAATGAAAAATCCTACGATAGGAAATAAAAGAGGACGAAATATTTGAAACCAAGCTATATCTTTATTTAGAAATGGCAATATACCATTTTTATACCAACCATAAAAAAGGAATGGAACAAGAGCAATGAAAAGATGATAAAAATATGAATTTTCTTTATCATAATGTATGCAAGGTTGTTTTTTCATTTAATCACCTTTTATTCTCTTTCTTAAATCGATAAGGGATGGACAAATATAAGAGCACAATCCACAATCAATACATTCTTTTATTTCTTCTTTGTTATTACTTCTTAAATAGCTTCGAGGATTGCATCCTTTTGGACAAATTTGATAACATTTCCCACAGTTGATACAAGATTCTTCTTGCAAGTGATCTTGTTTCATAATTAAAATAGATGTTAATTCTGGTGTCACAATTAAGTTTTCGGTTTCTAGAGTTATTCCTCGCATTAGTCCGTTGATATAAATTACTGTATCTTGTGTTAAAAAATGAATATGTTGTTGTAACACTTCTTTCACAGAGCTTCCTATCTTCGCTTCCATGATTTGCGGATTTTGAATGGCATCGCCACTTACCGTAAAAATTGTTTCAGTCACATAACGACGACGTTTTAAAACATGATATAAAATGCGTAATTCACTTGGTTTTAAGATAAGACAAGGTTCTATTAATTGTAAGTAATCTTTTAGGAAATCATTTTCAGCAATGAGATAATAATCAGGAACATATTGTAAATTTATATTAGGATAAGTTCCTAAAAAGTTACTATAGCTTTCAATTCCTTCTCGGTCATTATTTTTGATAATCATTTTAATTTGTTCAAAAGACATCATTTCTTTTAACGCATCCAGTGTCTCTAAAACCATATTTGTATCTTCTTTGCCAATAAAAATTTCATTTGCAACATAAGGTTCATCTTCCATTCCATTGCAAATTAAAATTTTCGCTCCTTTCGCCATTTGTAATTTGGCAATTAAATCGTCATAATGATAATCTTTTAGTTCAATTAACATTTGTTCGTAAGATATTTTGGACATTTTTTTACGAATTGCATGGCGTTGTAACATGGTTTCCTTATAGTCATTTAAAATAGCTAAGCATTTTTGCACTCTACCATTTGGTAACAAACAATATTTCATCCCAACGATTTTTCCTGATACGGGAGAAATTAAATGATTACTAATTTTTTCTTCTCTTTTTACTAAAATATTGGAAATTATTTCATCGTCTGTGAAGATAGGCAAATAAATGTATTTTGGTGTTAAATGCTTCGTAATGCCACTTTGAAGTTTGATATTATAATCTTTTTTTAATGTGATATCTCTTTTCATTCTTTCACCTTGTTTCATTATACTATGAATGAAGTAGATTATCTAGATTGACATTTATTTTTCTTCTTTTTGATTTAAGGATTCTTTACGAGCTAGTAAATACTTTTTTAAATGAGTAGCAATTTCAGAAGGAATAATGCTTGATAATTCTTCAATAGATGCTTCTTCCATTTTGCTTACACTACCAAATTTTTTGATTAATTCTTTTTTTCGTTTCTCCCCGATACCTTCGATATTATCTAGCACACTACTAATACTTCCTTTACTACGAATAGTACGATGATAGCTAATCGTAAAGCGATGAACTTCATCTTGCATTCTAGTTAAGTAGTGAAAAACATTACTATCTTTTTCAATCGGAATTTCTTCATAAGTGGTGCCATCTAATAAGTCATTGGTACGGTGTTTTTCATTTTTTCGTAACCCACAAACTTTGATTTTTAAATTAAGATCTTCTAATACACTTTTACAAGCATTAATTTGATTGATACCACCGTCGACAATAATTAAATTAGGCATCTCTAATTTTTCTAATAAAGCTCGATAATATCTACGATAAATTACTTCTTTCATTGTATTAAAGTCATCGTTTTTATCAATACTGATTTTGTATTTTCGATATTCGCTTTTCGCAGGTCGACCATTTTTAAAGACGACCATACCACTTACAGAAAAATCCCCAAAAAGATTAGAGTTATCAAATAAATCAATCCGATCTAAAACAGGAAGATTTAATATTTCTTTTAAACGATCATTTGCTTGTTCTGTTTTATACTCATCTTTTAACGTTAATTCTAATTCGTTTTCTAGATTAATTTTGGCATTTAACAAGGCCATCTCTAGCAATTTCTTTTTTGGTCCCCGTGTTGGATACAAAGCTTTAGTATTTAAAATGGTACCGATTACTTCTCGGTTTAAATCCTCGGTCATCAAAATTTCTTTTGGAATCTCGTGACGAGAATAAAAATTTAAAATATAGGTTTCAATTTCATCTTTTGGTTCACTAATAACAGGAAAAATATCGGTATGTCCACCAACCAGTTTGCCATTTCTTAAGAAAAATATTTGGATACTGATATAGCCTTTATCAAAATAATAGCCAATTAAGTCACGATTGATTAAATCATGTAATTCCACTTTTTGTTTGTCTAGTACAATATTGATATAATCCAGTTCTTTTTTTAATTCAAGGGCCATTTCAAAATTTAATGTTTCACTATAAGTGTTAATCTTTTCTTTCATCTTATCGGTTAGAATTTTATCATTCCCATTTAAAAAACTTAAAATATCTTTTTCCATTTGAATTTGTTTTTCAGCGATGATTTTCTTTTCGCAGTATCCTAAACATTCACCGATATGATAATAGAGACAAACTTTTTTTGGGTTGCCATCACATTTCTTTAAAGGATATAAACGATTTAAAAGGTTCACAATTTTGCGGGCTGCATAGGCATTAGGATATGGTCCAAATAATTTTTTGTTGTCTTTCTTTTTTATACTTAAATAACGAGAAACTTTTAATTTTGGATAAGGTTTGGCAATATATTCAATATAAGGATAACTTTTATCATCTTTTAATAATATGTTGTATTTGGGGTCATATTGTTTGATTAAATTAATTTCCATGATAAAAGCTTCTGTTTCGCTTCCCGCAACGATGTAGGAAAAATCAGCAATTTCACTGACCATTTTTGCGGTTTTACCAGTATGAGTACGATTGAAATAAGAAGAAACTCGGCGATGCAAATCTTTGGCTTTTCCGACATAAATAATAACACCATCTTTGTTTTTCATTTGATATGATCCTGGTAAATGAGGAATTAAACTTAATTTATCTTTAAACATCTTTCCACCTCTTTTCAAAATTGATTCCATTGTTTTTAGTATACAATATTTTCAAAAAAAATTCTCTTTTTTCGAGATAATCTTTACGTAGAGCCAATTTGTCGCTATACTTTTTTTAGGTGAATTATGTGAAAGAATTATGTACTTATACTTTAGAAGTTAAAAAGTCGAAGTTTATTGCTTATTTTTATGAGTTGGAATCGCAAGATGAAGTTAAAGATATTTGGCAAAATTTAAAAAAAACGCATAAGAAAGCTCGACATATTCCTTATGCTTATTATTTTCAAAATTCTGCGGGAAAAAGTGATGATAAAGAACCAAGTAATACTGCTGGAACTCCACTTTATCGGCTGCTTGAATCCGAAAAGTATTGGAATCACGCAATCTTTGTTGTGCGCTATTTTGGGGGAATTAAATTAGGGGCTGGTGGTTTAATGCGCAGTTATGCAAAATGTGCTAAGGAAGCTATCTATTTATATCAAGAAAAAAAGTAGCATATGCTACTAATCTAAAAGTTTTCGAATTGATTCTTCTGGTTGGAATCCCATTGATTTGGTTGTCTCTACGCCATTTTTAAAAACCATTAAAACAGGAATACTCATAACTCCATATTTAGAAGCCAATTCTGGATGTTCATCAACATTGATTTTTATAATATTCACATCTTCCATCGTTTCTAATACACTACCAAGCATTTTGCAAGGACCACACCAATCTGCATAGAAATCCACTAAGTAGGTCCCCTCTTTTACTAAGTCTTCTAGTTTTTCGTCTTTTAAATATTTTATCATATTATTTCCTTCTTTCTCTATTAACGATACTTGGCTAAAATACTTTCAACACCAGGTATTTTTATTTTTTCATTCTCAATTAATTTTTCAGTAGAATCTACTGTGATTACTTCATATTTTAATAAAATATCAAGCGCTTCACGGTTATAAGCATCCATATCATTAGAATTTTCATATTTTTCTTTTAAACCATATATTTCTTCAAATGACTGGAATGATAAATCCATGATATTTGATAAAACTGGGGTGTGATTTAATATTTTGGGTGCTAGAAAGCTTTCCTCAACATATGCAGCTGTAAAACTTAATCTTGAAAATAAGAACAAAAAGACAAATACATATACAAATTGTTCTAGTAAACCAAAGATGGCACCAGCAATTTTGGAAGGAATTCCCAAAATAATAGTAAATTTTAAAATTTTTTCTAAAATTCCTGTTGCACGAATAGCAATTTGTAGGATAGCATCTAAAACAAAGAAGACGATTAAGAACGCTATGGCTTCATAAATTAGGATATTTAATACTGTAACACCTTTTAATGCTCCACTAAATTCAAAAAATGGAAAATGCGTATACATAAATTCTGATAAAGGATTTTTTAAGTAATACGCTAAAATGATTACAAATATAATTCCCAAAAACATGGTGGCACTTTGAATTACACCTCTTTTAAATCCAATCAAAGCTCCCATTAATAAAAATAATATTATAATGGCATCAACAATAGTAAATGACATATTTACCTCCTATCTTTACATCATTATATTATACTATTTTGGAAAAGAAAACCTTTTTCATACTTCTTAGGAGTGTGTTATAATATTTTTATTATTGGAAACAAAATATACAAATATTTATAAAACTGAGATGATGAAAAAATTGTCAAATTAGTAAATACGTTTTTAGAGATTTTATTCTTATGATACAATAAATGAGAGGTGTTTTTATGACAATCGTTTTTAAAGCAAGTGATAATGTAAAAGAAAAGATGATCGCATTTTATAAAGATAAGTTACGGGAGAAAACGCCACCCTATGCTATTTTTCAAGCTCAAGAAGCAGATACGATTATTACCCTTTATGAATCTGGTAAGGTTATGTTTCAAGGAGTCAGTGCAGATATTGATGCCAATTTATGGATTGATATGGAACGACATTTAAATCAGCGAATTATTGATTTATCTGGTAATGAAAAAAAAGAAAAGAAAGAAGAAAAAGATTATTATTTTTACATGAGTACGATTGGCTCAGATGAAGTTGGTACTGGAGATTTTTTTGGACCAATTGTAGTTACAGCTGCTTATGTATCAAAAGAGGATATTAATTTTCTAGATGAAATTGGTGTAAAAGATTCTAAGAAACTTACCGATGAAAAAATCAAAAAGATTATTCCTGATTTAATCAAACGAATTCCTTATGTTTCTTTTACACTTTCTAATCATGATTATAATTTGTGGCAAGAAAAAGGTTACAATATGAATCAAATTAAGGCTATTTTGCATAATAAAGTATTGTATCAAATGAAACAAAAAGATTTCTCATATGATAAGATTGTTGTTGACCAATTTGTTTATCCAAGAAAATATTTTGAACACATACAAGATGCTACGGAAAAAGTTACAAATATCACTTTTACGACAAAAGCTGAAAGCAAATGTGCGAGTGTTGCGGCTGCTAGTTGTATTTGTCGGTATATTTTTCTTATGAAAATGGATGAAATTAGTAAAAGTCTTGGGATAGATATTCCAAAGGGTGCGAATGAAATTGTGGATACAGTTGGAGCGAATATTGTCAAACAATTTGGAGAAGAAAAATTACGAGAAATTGCTAAATTAAATTTTAAGAATGTAGAAAAAATTCGCGAATTACTTTAAAAAGAAAACGCTTTTGTGAAGCGCTTTTTTTAATACTCATATAAATCTAGCAAAAACAGTTTTAATCCGATCAATTTATCAATTTGACCAGATTTAATTTGATAATCTAATTTTTCTAGGCTTACTAAATAATCTCTTAAATCATCCGCATGATAATTGGAAGCATTTTTACTGGTCTTTTCATATTGCCATTCTTGTAATTGCAATTGTGATAAAATATCTTTTTTCAAATACTTCTCTTGCTCCAAAGTTTTTAATATTAACATGTTTCGGTATTCTCTGGCTAATAAATTAATCAGTGATAAAGGTTCTACTTTAAGAGTCATTAAATCTTCTAAATACTGCGTTGCTTTTTTTAAATCTTTATTCATTACTGCATCTACAAATTTAAAATTGTTATCCGTTAAGGTTCGAGAAACAATATTCTTTACATTTTCTAATTTTATTTTCGTTGGTGATTCGTAATACAAATCAATTTTTTCTATCTCATTATATATTAAATCATAGTTGTTTAGACAAGCGTTAATTAAATAATTTATCGTATCTTTTTCAGCAAGATATTTTTTTTCTACCAATAATGAAGCTACTTTGTTGTATAATTCTAAACCCTTTGGAGTTACTATTTTCTGATAAGTAAATTTTTCTTTTACTAATTTGGTTATTTTTTTTCGACTGTCTACAGAATCAAATGTGGTAAAAATTAATGTACAAAGAGGATAAGGATTTTCTAAGTAATTTAATAATAATTCTTCTTCTTTTTCTTTTAGCTTACTACTCCCAAAAAAATTAGCATTTTTTACGATACAATATTTCATTTCACCAAACATAGAAACATAACTTGCTTCTTCTAAAATATCTTCCATAGTTGATATTTCTGCATTGTATATAATTTTATTGGTAGACCCCTTTAATATTTTGGCTATTTGCTCCTCTAATAAAATCCGACTTGAGGTTTCAAAAAGATATACGTTCATACTACCACCATAGTTTCATTTTAGCACAGAAAAAGGAAAAAGGGAGCCCTTTTTCTATATTTAAACATTATATATAATGTATTATATTTTATGGCGGGCAAGTTAAAATGGTGTAAGAATTTGGTTTTATTTTAAATGTGATGGTTCCCTCTTCTAACGTTTTTAAAATCGTAATTTTTTGATTTGTTAAACGATTTAATACTTCTTGATGTGGATGATGATAAATATTGTTTTTTCCAGCACTAATGATAGCATATTTAATGGTATGTTCTTCTAATAATTTTGGGCTTGTACTCGTCTTGGAGCCATGATGAGCGACTTTTAAAACATCTACTTTCAAGCGATATTTTTTCATTATTTCTTCTTCTCCTTCTTGATTGATATCTCCTAAAAATAAAAAACAAGTTTGATAAAGACACAGATGGTTTATGATACTATTGTCATTTTCACTTTCTTTCTTTGGGATGGTAAGAGTATGAAAAGAAATGACATTACTATTAAAATTGGTTTTAATGATACTCCCATATTTCTTTTTGATCACTTGTTCAGTTTCCGTATTTGCTCCTTGATTTAACACAATCTTATTTATTTCTATTTGCTCTAATAAAGCTAAGGCGTTTCCTATATGATCTTTGTCACCATGAGTAATCATTAAGGTGTGAATCTTGGAAATTCCAAAACTACGTAATAGCGTAAGAAGATTTTCTAAATTTTTTTCACTCGCGATTCCAGTATCAATTAAAATAATTTCTTTCTGATATGGGGAAATGATTAGCGTACAATCCCCTTGCCCAACATCAATGAAATGAACCAGTCCAAGAGCATTCCATTTTGGTGAAAAATGCCAAAGAATTAACCATAATATTAAAACTAGAAATAGACGCTTCTTTTTAAAAATTATTAACAAAACAAGAACTAAATAATAAATTAAAAACCAAAAAGGGGCTATTTTAGGCATCGTAATCATAGATCCTGGTAATTTGGTGAAAGTAATATTAATGATTTCAAAAATGTCTAATAACTGTTTGGGAATAATTCCTAGGATAGGACACAGAAAACTCAACAACAAAAGAGGAAAAAGAACTTTCATCATAACTGGCACTAATACTATATTATTTAATATATTCCAAGGATTTATCATGTAATTTGTATGAGCTGTTATGGGAATACTAAATAAAAAAGCAGTGACGCTACTTTTCACAAAATGATAGCTTTTTGATGATGAATTTTGGCTAAAAATTAGAAAAGAAAAAGAAATGATACAAGAATATTGAAATCCTATTTGAAATAATACTAAAGGATTTCTTATTATCATAAAACAAAGCGTTAAGAAAAATAGATAACTTTTAGAAAGTCGCAAATGGAATAATTGATTTATGGTGTTTAAAGTTAAAAATAAGAAGGCCCGTTTGGAAGAAGATGAAATAACGATAATAGAATAATACAAACATACCATACTATATGCAAATAAAATATTTCTTTTCTCTTTTTTGTGGCGAGAAAAAAATTGATAAATGATAGTTAAATGTAAGCCAGATATCGCAAAAATATGACTAATGCCATTGTGCCGATAACTTTCTTCTACTTCCCTGTTTTCCTCTTCTTTTATACCTAAAATTATTTTTTTTAAATAAGTACTATTTATATTTTTATTACAGTATGATCTTATTATTTCTTTTAACTGATTCCAAATGGAAGGTGTTTTTAATACTTCCAAATTTGTTACTTGCATCTGGTAAAAAATATGCTCTGTTTTTAAATAAGCACGATAAGAAAAGACATTGGGGATTGTATTTGTCGGAGGATTTTCCATTTTTCCATATAATTTTACTTGCATTCCTACTTTTATATCAGAAGAAATTAGATCTTTTTTTAAATAAGCTAGTATCGTTTCTTTCGTTAATTTTACTTTCATTTTGATTTTATCATTTTCTAATGAGGTATATTCTAAAATTTTTCCAGTCACTTCTTGAATCTCTAGTAATAATTTAGATTTTGGGGGATAGATATAGTTTTTTAAACAACTTAATATTGCGCCCAAAAGAAACATTATTAAAACTATTTTAGACCATGAAATAGTTTTTAATTTTGTCGTAAATACTTTCTCCAATTCCGCTAATTTCTTTTAATTCTTCTACTTTTGTAAAACCACCTTTTTGCGTTCGATATTCGATAATACTTTCCGCTTTTTTCTCACCAATATTAGGAATATTCATTAGCATTTCTTTTGAAGCAGTGTTTAAATTTATTTTGGAGTTTGCAAGATTATTCTCTTCTTCAATTATAGATTCTTTTTGTTCTATTTCTTCGGTAATTTCTCCACTATAATCATTTGTTATTTGACACGTAGTCTTCTTTTGATATTCTTCTTCGGTATAAATATAAATCACCATTTCATCTTCTACTTTTTTTGATAAATTGATATTTTTGGTGAAAGCATTTTTGGTTGTACCTCCCGCTAAATCAATCAATTCAAAAATACGTGTGCCTTCGACTACTTCATATACACGGGGATTTTGAATTGCCCCTTTGACATCAACTTTTATTTTCTTTAAGTTTTCTGTTTCATTAGATTCTTCTTTTCTTTCCTGTGTAGATTCTTCCACTACTTCTTTTTCTTCTAGTCCTACATCACTTAATAGTGTGTTTTCTTCCTCTGTTTCTTTGGCTAAAACAAAAACACCACTAATTCCACCAAAAATTAATATTATTATGGTTAATAGTAGTGTTTTGTGGCGATAAAGCCAATCGGTAATCATCATAAGCATTCCTCCTTCAATAGTATTATTAAAGGTAGAAAACAGATTTCCTTTTATTTTTTACTAATTTCTGCAATTTCTCTTTTCGCTTGGTTATTTTTCGTTTCAATTGCTACTCTTTGGACAACAAAAATCATGATAAAAACATTAATTGTATAGGATCCACCATAGCTTAAAAAAGGTACGGGTACTCCAGTTAATGGAATTAAGGCTAATATCCCCATAAAATTTACTAATAGGTGAAATAATAGCATTAAGAATGTTCCAAAGGCTAATATAGCTCCTCTTGGATTATCGGCCATCTTAGCGATTTTTAAAATTCGGTACAAAATAACACCATAGCCGATTAAAACAAGACCACCTACGATAAGTCCTAATTCTTCTACTAGAATTGGAAAAATAAAATCGGTATGAGCTTCTGGTAAATATAAATATTTTTGAGTGGAATTGCCAAGACCTAATCCAAACAAGCCACCATTATGAATAGCAATAAAACCATTACAGACTTGATAGCCGGTGTTTTCTGAATATCTACTGCAAGGATTTTTAAATTCTAAACGACTCATTTGCATAGCGTTTAAAAACTCTGTTCCACTATAAAGTAACAAAATACCGATTAAAACTACACCAATTGCTCCTACTTTCATTAGTTTGGCTTTTCCTTTGGAATCAATCGGAACAATATTAAATAAGAAAAAAGAAATTCCAGCAATGATAATCGCTCCACCTAAATCTGGTTGCATGGCGATTAAAACAAAAAATAAAATAGCGATTGCAACGGGAATTAAATTGTAATAAAGGGATTTTTTCTTTTTTAAACTTTTGTTATAAAAAACGGCCATGTAAATAATAATTACTGACTTAGCAAATTCAGCTGGTTGTAAATTAAAAAAACCGACACGATACCAACTTTGGGCCCCATTTGTAATTTTTCCGTAGATAAATAAGCCAATTAAGGAAACTAAAATTCCAAAAACTAATAATGGTGTTACATATTTATATTTGCTTGTTGGAAAACGGAGAACAAAAAGAAACCCTACGAGAAAAGACACTCCTACAAAAACGGATTGACGAATAAAAAAATAAGATGAAGGTACATTATAACGTAATACTGCTGAGACACTGGATGCACTAAGAATCATGACTAAACCAAGTACAGCATAAATGATGGTTAAAATTAGAAGGGGTTTATCCATTTTGCTAATCAAGTTTTTCATAGCCTCACCTATTATTTATTCTAGCATAACTCGATTTAATTTTAAACTACTTCCACGGGTTTCATAAAAAATTCAAGCTTTATTTTACAAATTAAAAAAATTGATTCAGAATCGATGTCAAAAATGTTTTCTTTTAATACACTATATTAGATACATAAAGGAGGTAAAATATATGTATTATTATGGAAATAATGGATACTACGGCAGTGGTTATGGCTACGGACAACCATGTTGTAATACAGGTTATGCTGGTTATACTTCTGGCGCTGGTGTTGGTGCTGCAATCTGGATCGTTTTATTTATCTTACTTGTTATTATTATCGGTGCTGGTTGGAGTTTTGGTGGCAACGGCTACAATCATGACTAGTACAAAAAAATAAGCCCTTTGGGGTTTATTTTTTTTGAATGGCTAAAGATGCAATTTGATAAGCATCTTCTAATGTTTCACAAGAACATAGAAATAAGCCGCTATGACAAAAATGAAAACTTTTGATATTAGTTAAAGCGACTAATTCTTCTTTCGTCTTACCACCCCACTCAGTTGGAAAATTAAGACGATTTTCGTGACTACCAATCGCTCGTTTGATGGTACGAATATGATAACCTCCTCGATTAGATGGAAAAATCGCAAAATAAATTGTACTAGCATGAGGGGATGAACTGGTAAGTATGAAATCCATAAAAGGCATATATTCTTTTAAATATAAAATATGATTTTTACTTTCTGATATAGCCTCATCTACTTTTTGTTTGGCAGCTAGTTTGTCTACTACTCGTTTTTCTATCCGGTCAAAAATTTGTTCTGCTACCAAGAAGGCCTTATAAAACATCTCATCATTATCTACTTCTTCTTGCCAAGTTTTATTAAAAAGACCAATAACATCATCAAGTGTTTTTGTTATATATTCCTTATGATTAGGTGGAAAAAAGCCATTATCTACAGCATCGATTTGAATTACAAATTCTTTTAAAAAGGCTTGATAGCAATCGTCGACTTTTTCAATTTGTTTCTGTTGTAAATATTTTGGTCCAAATTTTTCAAATAATAAGCCAAAAGAGGAATATTTAATCCCGTTTAATCTTACTTTAGCTAATTTATCATGATGGTCGAATTCTCCACCACCAATATCATAAACAATTTTATCCTGAATGTTTTCTACTTCGTTTATTTCATTGGTTCGATATAGTTTTATGTCAAATAATTTAGATAAAAAAACACTAGCAAACACATCATCGGCATGGAATGAGCCCGCATGAGTGATAGCATTGGCTTCCTTATGATTTTTTACAATTGTAAACATTATGTTCACTCCAATCTAGTTTTAACAATTATTTTTTGCTTTTTTTTCCTTTATTTTGTGGTAAAATAGTGGCAGTAATGAGGGGAGTTATTTACTATGAAGTTGCCAAAAATTACAATTATTGAAGAAAATGATAAGACATTACGAAAAGTTAGTAAGGAAGTAGTCTTTCCCTTATCTAACGAAGATAAGCAAATGATTGATGACATGCTTCTTTATTTAAAGATGAGCCAAATTGATGAAGAACGTGAAAAATATGACTTACGAGCAGGTATGGGTTTATCTGCTGTTCAATTAGGTATTTTAAAACGCATTTTTGTTATCGTAGAGGAACTAGATGATGGAAGTTTTAAAAATTATGTAGTCATTAATCCAATTATTAAAAGTTTTAGTGAAGAACTTATTTATGTTGGTGAAGGTGAAGGTTGTTTAAGTATTAATCGGGATACTGAAGGAATTGTTCCACGCCATGCACGTTTGACTGTAGAAGCAAGAGATATCGATGGCAATCCTTTTACAATACGAGTTCGTGAGGATATCGCAATTGCTTTTCAACATGAGATTGATCATTTAAATGGGATATTATTTATCGACCATATTGATCCAAAAAATCCGTATAAAAATATGAGTCAAATGCGAGAAATTTAAAACAGTCTTTTGAAAAACTGTTTTTTTTAAGCAACTTTATCTAATTCAACGCTGACAATTTTACTAACGCCTGATTCTTGCATTGTAATTCCATAGAGCGTATCAGCATATTCCATTGTTCTTTTTTTATGAGTAATTAAAATAAATTCACTGGCTTCTTTTTTGCTTTGTAAGTAAGAACCAAACGTGTCGACATTGGCTTCATCTAAAGCCGCTTCTACTTCATCTAAAATACAAAATGGAACTGGTTTTACGTTTAATATGGCAAATAGTAAAGAAATGGCTGTTAATGTTTTTTCTCCACCACTTAAAAGAGCAATATTGTTTAATTTTTTACCGGGAGGTTCTGCTATGATATCTATACCTGTTTCTAAAATATTTTCTGGATCGGTCAATTTTAGAATACCTGACCCACCTTTAAATAATTTTTTAAAGACTATACTAAATTCTTCTTTTACTCTTTCAAACGTTGTTATAAATTTTTCTTTCATGATTTCATCCATTTCGCCAATCACTTGCTTTAAGTTATCACTACTTTCTTCTAAATCTGATTTTTGCGTTAATAAAAACTGATAACGAGTATTTAAACGTTCATATTCTTCAATACTTCCTAAATTAACTGGCCCTAATTTGGTCATTTCACTTTTTAATTTTTCCACTTGGTATTTTGCTGTTTCGTATTCAATTTCTAACGGATAATCCATGATTGCTTTTTCGTAGGTCATATTATAAGACTCACTTAATGTTACCAGTAAATTATCTAAATGAATATCTAATTTGCCTAAACGAATTTCTTTTTGTTTTAAATCTTGTGATAAACGATTTTGTTCACTATTTTTTTCACGATATTCATATTCATAATCAGCTATTTTTGATGAAATCTCACTTTTTTTATTTTTTAAGGCATTTAACTCTGATTTTAAAATATCACATTTTAATTCAAGGCTTTTTATTTCTTCTAGTATAGAGATTAGTTGGGCATCTAATGTATCTTCTAACATATTTTTAGAACCCACAGTTTTGCTTAATATATCTTGTAATGAGTTTTTGGTATTTAATAGAAGGGATTGATTTTCTTCTATACGTTTTTTTAAAATCGTTACATGTTGTTCTATATCCAGTCTTTGATTTAACATTTGTGTTAACTCTATATCAAGTTGTTCTTCTTCTTTGGTTATTCGCTCTAGATGGCTTGTTAAATCTGCTAATTGACTGCGTTTTTTCTCTAATTCTAGTTTATCGTTTAAATTGCTATTATTTTTTTTAGAACTTCCACCTGTCATCGAGCCACCTGTGTGCAAAATTTCGCCAGCAAGAGTAACAATTCGATATTTGTAGTTTAAATTTTTCCCTAGTTGATTCATGGTATCTATATTATCAACCACAATAATATTTCCTAATTGATTTTCAATAATATTTTGATATTGTTCCTCAAAAGTCACTAGTTCAGAAGCAATTCCTACAAACCCTTTTTCACCTGTTAACAATTCTTTGGTTTCCCGATCTAGTTTTTTACTTTTGATAATATTTTTCGGAAAGAAGGTTGCTCTTCCTAAATGATTTTCTTTTAAATATTGAATTGCTTTTTTAGCGGCCAATTCATTTTCAACTACTATAAAATTACTACTTGCACCTAAAGAAACGTCGATGGCATCTAAATATTGTTGTTTGACTTCAATTAATTTACTAATTGTTCCGTCAATTCCTTCTAAGCGTGGATTATTTAACACATTTTTTACAGAGGATGGAATCTTAACGTCATTAGCTATGTTCGTTTCTAAAATATCAATTTGATTTTGAATTGCCCATAAATCACCAGAAGTTGTATTTTTTTGATTGCGTAATGAATTAATTTTTACTCTTGTTAGAGAAATGGGTTCTTCTTTATCGCGCCCTTCTTTTTCTTGCTTTTGTTTTTCATCGGCTAGTTTGGTTGCTTCTAATTCTAATAATTCAACTTTTTTTTGGAGTTTTAATTCTTCTTCTTTTAATTTTAATAAATTTTCATTTATTTTATCTTTGTCAATTGAATATTGCTGACGTTCAATGGTAATTTCTTTTTCGCTATTTTTTTTAGCTAAAGCTTCTGTGGTTTCTAATAATTCATTGTTTTTTTTCGTTATTTCTTCTTCTGTTTTTAACATGTTTAAACGAAGAAGCTCTACTTCACTGTGATTAGAGTCTGTGCGACTTTTTAATTCAAACACTTGAGTTTCTAGTAGATCTACTTCATTTTTTAAAGCTTGATATTCGGCATTTTTATTTTTAATGTCGGTTGCTATAAAAGAAATTTCTAACTCTTCTAATTGATTTTTTAATTCTAAATATTTTTTAGCAATTGCACTTTGTTCTTTAAGAGGTAAAACTGTGGTTTCTAATTCGTTAATGATTAATCCTACTTTTTCTAAATTATCTTTGGTTTTTTCTAATTTTCGCAAAGATTCTTCTTTTCGTTTTTTATATTTTAAAACACCTGAGGCTTCTTCAAAAATAATACGTCGTTCTTCTGGTTTGCTATTAATTATAGATTCAATACTTCCCTGGCCAATAATATTAAAGGAATCAAGACCAGCTCCAGTATCTAAAAAAAGATCAGTAATATCTTTTAAACGAACTTTCGTATTGTTTAAAAAATACTCATTATCTCCAGTATGATAAACAACTCTTTTTACTTCGATTTCAGATAAGTCACTATGTAACTCGTGATTTGAATTATCGAATACTAAAGAAACTTCTGCACGTTTTAAGGCATCTCTTGTTTTCGACCCTTTAAAAATACAATCACTCATTGAAGAAGAACCACGTAGAGATTTTACAGATTGACTTCCTAATACCCAACGTACTGCATCGACAATATTACTTTTACCTGAGCCATTAGGACCTACAATGGCGGTAATATTACTTTTAATTTCGATATCAATTTTATCCGCAAAAGATTTGAATCCATGGGCTTTTATACTTTTTAATTTCATAGATTACCTCGCACTTTTTTCAATGGCATCTAAAGCAGCATTTTGTTCCGCTTCTTTTTTACTTTTGCCAACTCCTGTACCATAAATCATATCATCTATTTTTACTTCTACCTCAAACTTTTTATCATGAGCAGGACCCGTTTCACTCACCAGAATATATTCTAAAGATTTTTTGTCAGTTTGAACCATTTCTTGAAGTGTAGATTTGTAGTCTTCTAAAAAGTTTTTCTTTGCTTTGATATAAGGAATAATAATTGTATCAATATATTTTTTAGCAACTAAAAAGCCTTGGTCTAAATAGATTGCTCCAGTGACTGCTTCAAAAACATCTGCGATGATGGTATCATTTACATTTTTTTCTTGGCCATGCCCTACTTTAATGTATTGTTCCATTTTTAAATTTTTGGCATAAGTGGCAAGGGCTTTTTCACAAACAAAGGATGCTCTTATTTTACTCATTTCTCCTTCTTTGCATGAAGTTTCTTGATAAAAATAATCGCTGGTTACTAGTTCTAAAACTGCGTCTCCTAAAAATTCTAAACGCTCATAATTTTCACAATTATGTTCATTGGAATAAGAGCTATGAGTGAATGCAATATCTAATAGTTTAGGATTGTTCATTTTGATGTTCATTTTTCTTAAAAAGTCCATTTTTTATAAGCCTCTTTTCTTATTCATTATAGCAAATTTTCTAACTATTAAAAAGTTATTTTACAAAAATTCTAATCTATAGTAAAATACTTTTGGGTGGTTTCATGGGTCGAATCCTCATTTTTTTTATTCGGATTTATCAAGTCATTCCTTTTTCTAGTCATCAATTTTGTCGTCATATTCCAAGTTGTTCTAATTATATGATCATGGCAATTGAAACTCATGGATTTTGGAAAGGATTTTTACTTGGTATCAAACGAATTTTAAAATGTCGTCCCAAAGGAACCTATGGTTATGATCCAGTTCCCAAAAAGGAGGAAAAAGTTTGAAAAAACCGTTTATGGTGGTTTTGTTAAGTTGTTTTGTTTTGTTAACTTCAGGGTGTTTAGAAAAAAATAATTTGGATCAAGCTCGTATTTACACAACGGTCTATCCAATTAGTTATTTTGCAGAAGTTTTATATGGAACACATTCTAGTATTTCGAGTATTTATCCTGATGGTGCTAATGTAAGTGATTATACTCTTACTGACAAACAAAAAACGGAATACAGCAAAGGCGATTTGTTTATTTATAATGGACAAACTGATGAAAAGCAAATTGCTAAAGATTTTAGTAATGCAAATAAACGTTTACAAATCATTGATGTAACCTATGGACTTAAATATAAGTATGGTGTTGAAGAGTTATGGCTAAGTCCAAGTAATGCTTTAATGCTGGCTTCCAATATACGTACCAATTTAGAAAACTTGATTAGTAGTAAGTTTGTCAATGAAGAAATTACCAAGAATTATAAAGCATTAGAAGAAACACTTTCTTTAAAAGATGCTGAAATGCGTAATATTGCGCGAAATGCTGCTCGTGGAAAAGCTCATTTAGTTGTTTCATCCAATATGTTTCGTTTTTTAGAAGAATATGGATTTCAGATTACTTCTTTAGAAGATAATACTTCTGAAGAAAGTTTAAATATTTTAAAACGGAACTTTAGTAATGGAACTTATAAGTATTTATTTATTTTAAATCGTGAGGATACGGCGGGAGTAATTCAAGATTTAAAAAATAGTGGCGCACAAATTGTTGTAGTAAATACGATGACCACTCTATCAGATGAAAATCGCCAAAATAACGATAATTACTTGACGATCATGCAAGAATTTATGGAAAATATTAAAAATGCAGTTTTAGAATAACTGTGTTTTTTTTGCATTAAAAAGGATTTGTGGCAAAATCTTATTCGTTTCATTTTTATCAATGGTGTTTCGCTAATTTATTTATGATTTCTTTATATTTTAAAAATTCTTGATTCTCTTTGTCAATTTGTAAAACATACAGAATTTTACCATATAATTTTTTTAAATATTTTTCTGGTCCGACTTGAATATTCAATTTTTTTAAATGAGAAGAAAGACCAAATTTCATTATGTAGTATATCTCTTTTCTTATTTCTCGACGATACTTTGAAGAAACTTGCACTTTTTCATTTACAACTAATCCTGTCACCCTTTGACTAAAATTTCTATTTACTACATGAATTTTACTTTTGTTTAATTCAAGTCCTATTTGACTTAACATTTTTTTTACTTTTAGAATTACTTCGTGAGGGTTTAAATTACCAGAAAAAGTCATATCATCGGAGTATCTGGTATAAACTATTTTATTTTTATCACACCAAACACCCAATTCTTCATCAAACTCTTTCATGACTAAGTTTGAAATATATGCCGAAGTTGGAGCGCCCTGAATTAAATGATCATTATATGTACACAAATAAGTCAATAGCATACCAACAGACTTTGGAAAATATTCAATGGAAAAGCAACTATTATAAATGTTCAAAAAAGAAATGCTTTCAAAAAAATTTTTTATATCAAGTTTTAAAATGTTTTTCTGATTGATGTGAGGAATGGCGTTATCTTTTAGGGAAAGACCTTTTTTATAGCCTTTTGCATATTTAGAAATTGATTTATAGTTAAGAATATTAGTTAAAATATTTTTTTGAATTTCTTTTAGTAAAGCACTTGGTTCATAAATCGTTCTAGATTTCCCATTGCTTTTTTTATTTTATATCGTTTATAGTTTGAATCTATCTTATTTGTAATAGAATAAAGAGTTTTTATATACTTTTTTTCATCTTTGTATTCAAATAAATGAAGAGATAGCAAAAAATCATTACACTCTTTTGTTCCAGTGTATTTCCACATTTTGCTACCTCCTTTTTGAGTGCAGTACTAATGATATTGTAATATGGAAATGGACTTATTGCGAAGTGCAACGAAGCCTCTACACAACGTGTAGAATTGTCCTTTGGAATATTACGATTTTTTGTCATATATAATAAAAGTCCCTTAGCGACTCGCTAAAGTATGAATTAACAATCACTACTGCATTGATATTATATCATTTAACGTAGACTTTTTCTAATTTTTTTCAATTATCTTTCTTTTTTGGATTAATTTATCAAAAAAATAGCTTATTTTATTATCATGGGTTCAATCCCTAAAAAAATAACCAATAAAAAAGCCTTTATTTAAAGGCTTTTAACACATATTTGGTGACCCGTACGGGATATATTATATTATTATTTTCCCTTATTCATTGGGTTTATCTTAAACAACAATTACTCTCAAATTGCAAAATTACTCTCTTTTTTGCCACTTCGGAGTAATTTTAGAGTAATTTTTTGAGCTAAAAATATCATGAATTGTAAATACTTAAAAATCAAAATGAATCACTCTTTTGAGTGTAAAAAATCAAATAAAATAATAGATATAAGAAAATGTAACAAAACTAATTGTGAATACTTTGAATATAAAGAAAAATCAAATAGCTATCAAATAAAAAAGAAATCATCAAAGCTAGCTAAACTTGAAAGAAATCGCTACTCTGTTTTTACAGATAACAAGGATAAATGTATGTTATGTGGCTCTACTAAAAATTTAACCTGGCATGAATGCTTTTCAGGTAGAAATCGGCAACGTTCTATGAAATATAGATTTATAATACCTTTGTGTGAATATCATCACTCTACTCTTCAGGAAGACGCTGATTTCAATCAATACTGGCATGATAGATGCAGAGATTATTTTTTAGAACACTATGGAGACTTAGATGAGTTTATTAAAACTTTTGGAAAAAGTTACTTAAAATAAAAAGTCCTAGATCCGCACAGGATATCTAGGAACATTATAATTATAGCAAAATAAACAAAAAGAGACCAATTAATTGATCCCTTTCACCAAATGAAATTTGGATTTTCTGCTCCGCGCTATATGTTTAACAAGGAGCGACAAATCAACGCAAACTGGGTATACTAAAATATCCCAATTGCACTAATAATATAGCAAATAATATAATTTTTGTCAATTATTATGTAATACTATACATTTATATTATATTATAAATACCCATTTTTGATACATCAAATTTTTATATTAGTGTAATATTTTACTATTTCTTTATCTATTTTTTCCATTACACTTGAGTCACATTTTGTTTTGTTAATAAAATCAAATTCATTGATCGGTATTTTAATTCGACTTTTACTTATTGTAATTAAATTACGATAACAAGCAAACGAACTAATAGGGTTTAATGAATAAAAATTAATTACTTCTCTTAGTTTTTGAATATCCTCTTTAAATTTTTTATTGTCTTCTGCTTCAGTAATTGTTTTATTTAATTGTTCTTTTAAAGTCTTCATAGCATTGTCGAATATAATATTTCCTACATTTAAATTGCTACCTTTATCTTTTGATGTTAGTGGTAATACTGAAATTGTCTCGCTTAAACGATTATCCTTCTTATTCAACACAATAGCATAATGTATCTGTGAAAATTCACATCCAATATTTACTCCAAAATCAACTCTAACAATAGTTCCTCTTTGATATGTGCGAAAAAATTTTCTAGGATTCTTTAATTCTCGTAACAATAACTTTGATTCTTTTTCTAACCAAAAAGGCAAATATTGATATTTTTTATTCTGCGAATCATTTGATAGGTTACATATTTCTGTTAGATTAGAAGTAGCTCGTAATAAAGATTCATTTCTCTTTGATGTTTGTTCAATGTGATTTTCTGTTGTTTTTTCTTCTACCATACTGCTACTCCTTTCTGGTAAATTATAACAACAATAAATCTTTACTTCAAGTTAACTTTTTATAATGCCTATACTTGCTCCTTAAAACACATAATTTTTGACTGTTTGGAAAAACTCTGCTCAAATATACGATTTCTTGTCTTAAATGTTTGATTTTTCTTTCTATTTGACTTTTTGTCATATTATCCCCCTATAAGCGCCTATATTATCATATTTCGAACATTTTTTTAGCCAATAGCGTCCGACAAAGTTCGACAGTGAAAAATCTATGTTATAATGTTCAAGATACTTTTGTGTCTCAAAAAAATGGGGTGATTATTATGATATTAGGAAGTAGCTATGGAATATCTAATAATACTAGTTATACTAATTATATTGATTAAAGAAAAAGACAAATAAAAAAAGACACCTTTAGTAAAAGGTGTCCCAGACTGTTGACAAAGTCAAAGGATTTTAGAAACAGTCTTTTTATATGTAAA
>CAJUQG010000005.1 GCA_910588025.1 uncultured Bacilli bacterium | reverse complement strand
ATTTAGGATACTTGTCGCCTGTACAGTATCGACTTAAATATTTAAGTTAATTTATTTTTTTATTTAGTGAGTACTTGACAGGTACTAGCATCGATCTCTCCTTGTGAATTTTATAATTCAGAAAACAATTCTAATAATTTCATAAACATTCGAATAAAAAGTGGTTCCAAACCTTTGCTCTTTAACTTTTTTATTTGAATTCGTTTCTTTTTAATATCCAAATCACTATACATAATACTAGCAATTTCTTCTTTTAAACGTGTTTCAATTTGTAAATCACTAATAATCGAATCAATATCTTCATTTAAAATACGCACAGCATCAATTTCAATATCTTTTCCTTTACAATTAATCGTTAATTGCGAAGTAGTACGAACATCTTTTACCACAACAATAAAATCTTCATCTTCCACATATGATTCCGATGAAATTAAATCTTTATCTAAATAAACCTTAACATCATCTGCTTCTCTGGTATTTCTAAATCGAATACGATAATCTCGAACAGCTGGAATAATACCACTTTTTCCCTCTATTGGTCGAATAATCAATGTATAATTATTTTGAAGATAATTATAATCAATCGTCGTCATAATATAATAGCCATCTTCATACAAAGAACTTGCTCCATCATCTTCATAAAGATAATAAGTATTACTCTCTCCAGGAAATACATGAATTTCCATCGCTTTTGGAGGAGTTGTAACATTAATATTTTCCTCCAAATCCGCAAGTGGAATAATACTCCCTTTGTGTGCAAACACAGGATAATCTTCATCCTTATAAAAAACAACATATCTTTTATTACCGGGAAACTTTTTTCCTGTTTTAAAATCATACCATGTACCTTCTGGTAAAAAAATTCTCGTAATCGCTCGATTCATAACCAAATCTTTTTTAACAGTAATCGGTGCCACAAATAACTCTGTTCCAAAATAATATTCATTACGATATTCTACTTCATCATAAATAAGAGGATTCAAATAATATAAAGGTTGAATAAGCGGAAGACCTGTTTTGTGATACTTATATGCTTCTCCATAAAGATATGGTATTAAACGATGTCTTAACGTACAATAATCTCGTACAATCGTTAATGTTTTTACATCCCAGCGCCAAGGTTCCCTCTTATAATAACGTCCTCTTTGTGATGCAAAACGAAATATCGGACTAAAACAACCAAGTTGCACATATCTAGCATAAAGCTCTGCATCCTCTACTCCATCCTTATAGCCACCGACATCATGACTCCACCAACTAATTCCTTTATTACTAGCTAAACTATTATAATAAGGAAGAATTTTTAATGTATTCCAACTTACCGTTGTTTCTCCAGAAAACAAAACTGGATAGCGATGAGCACAAACACCTCCATTACGACTCATTACAAGTCCTCGTTTATCTTTATATTTTCGAAAATCTTGAAAATGATAATGACTTAATACCCGTAAAGAAAATGGATCTTTTAAAGAATAATAATCAATCCAAAAAAAATCAACGCCTTTTTGTAACAACGGGGTAATCAACCGATTAAAATAATTAATAAGAACAAATTTATCAAAAACATTAAAAGGAATGGTATATCGATCATTCAATCCTAAATCTCTTGCAATCTCATCATAAGCATCTTCATGAGGCATAATTCCTTCATGAGGGTCAACATTCACTCCAATATGAACTCCTCGCTCGTGCATATAATTCGTAAAATAACTAGGATCTGGAAACAAATTTCGATTAAAAGTAAAACCAGTTTTATAAAGTGCCAAATTATTCTTATCTTTTAAATGCCAAAATTCACCTAACAGCAAAATAGACAAAGGAATCCTATTTCGATTAAAATTACCAAGCAAATCTTTTGTATCTTGAAAATTATAAATTTCATTTCGATTCCACCAAATACCTAAGGCATACCTAGGGATTAATGCTGGATACCCTGTTAATGTAAAATAATCTTTCAAACATAAACCAAAATCTCTTCGATACACAAATAAATAGGTATCGATACGATTGACAGAATTAGCCATCAAATAACCATCTGGCATCAAAACAAGAGAATGAGAATCATCCAAAGAAACAAATCCATCCACACTATATAGTCCTTTTGCAAGACTTACTTTTTGACTATTCTCATCTAAACTCATCGCCGTTGTTCCAAAATTTCGTGCTTCTGGATGTCCAAAATACCATATTTTATCTGTATTAACTAAAGTAACTTTTAAATTAGCATCAGGTGCAAACTTGGTTCCCTGAAAAGGTTTTTCTTTTATATATTGTAAATGAAAATATTTCGTCTTAATTTCTAAAAACTTTTCATCTTGTGACACTTGAAATTCAGGCACATCAAAATTACGATTGATTACTTGTTCCGTCAAATCATCAAAGAAAATACCGTTTTGATGATATTCCAATCGTAATAGTCGTTCACTTAATACCGTAATTCGATAAGTTTTTCCTTGAAAAATTGCTTCTGGTTTACTACGGTTATTCGAATAATCAACGTTCATGTGTTCAAAAAAGTCTGCCACCATTTCACCCTCTTATTCTATATTTTAGTTTATCATAAAAATATAATCCATACAATGGACGAAAGTTCATATTTATTGTAAAATAAAAGAAATTTGGAGGCCTTATGATTCAAAAAGAACTAAAAAAATATTTAAAAGAAGAAATATTACCTATTTATCAAAAAAATGATTGGGCTCATCAAAGTTGGCACATCTATGAAGTCATCGAACGAAGTTTACGATTAGCTAAAAATCTAGAAGTAAATATAAATATGGTTTACACAATTGCCATTTTCCATGATATTGCTTGCCATGAAGGACGTAAAAATCATGAAATAAATTCTAGTCTATTCTTAGAAAGAGATAAAAATTTAAAAAAATGGTTTACCGATTCTGAAATAAAAACCATGGCCATGGCGATTGTCGATCATCGCGCTTCTTTAGAATATCCTCCTCGTTCCATCTATGGTCAAATCATTTCTACAGCTGATCGTTTTACTACAATAAAAGGGATTTTAAGAAGTACACTTTTATATTCCTTAGAATTTTATAAAGAATTAACCGTAGATGAAATGTTTGAAAGAAGCTACGAATACATAGAGCGCAAATATGGTCCACATGGTTATAGTAAAATTTATCTTCCTAGTGAAGAATATGAAAATTTTTTAAAAGAAGTTATTTATTATCTTGAGCACAAACAAGAACTAAAAAAAATCTTTTATGAAGTTTATCACTTTTGTTGCAAAATTTATCATGTAGAAAAAAAATCTCCTGAGTTTACCAAACATTATTTTTCTCTAGATGAATTTTATCAAAAAAAATTTGGGACCAAAGTCTTTAAAGTTAGTTTAAATGCTGGTTTTGGTTGTCCAAACATCAAAAATGGCCATGGATGTATTTTTTGTAAATCAAAAAGTGGTGAATTTGCTGGATCCCAAGATCAAGATTTAGTAACTCAATTTCATAACATAAAAAATCAATTAGCTAAAAAATGGCCGAATAGTCAATACATTGCTTATTTCCAAGCAGCATCCAATACATTTGCACCCTTACCTATTTTAAAAGAAAAATACGAATCTGTTTTAAAATTACCTAATGTTGTTGGATTATCTATTGCCACTCGTAGTGATTGTATTAATGAAGAGACTCTTGATTACTTAACAGAATTAAATCAACGAACTTTTTTAACAATTGAATTAGGATTACAAAGTATTCATGAAAAAACGTTACAAACAATTAATCGCGGTCATACACTAGAAAACTTTGAAACAATGGTCAAAAAACTACAGCAAAGAAAAATTCCTGTTGTTGTTCACATTATCAATGGATTGCCAAATGAAACCAAGGAAATGATGTTAGAAACGGTCCGTTATTTAAATCATTTAAAAATTGATGGCATAAAAATTCATATGTTACACATTTTAAAAGATACTCCATTAGAAAAATTATTTCAAAATAACCCTTTTCCTGTTTTAACCAAAAAAGAATTTGTAGACATTGTTTGTGACCAATTAGAATTATTAGAAAAAAATATAGTAATTCATCGTTTAACTGGCGACCCAAAAAAAGAAGACTTAATTGCTCCTTCTTGGGTATTAAAAAAATTTACAGTCTTAAATGATATTGATGCCGAATTAAATCGTCGACATTCTTATCAAGGAAAGCTATCTCGTTAGGATTTTTGTAATAGAAAATCCTTTTATTTTTGCCTCCAACGCTTTCTCACTTCCATACTCAAACTGAATCTCTTTCAACACTTTTTCTTCTAATATTTCCAAAGAATGATTCAAATCATGAACATCAATCGCAAAACACTTATCTTCATGACACAATTTAGAAATTTCTTCAAAATAATCTTGATTTCTTAAAAATTCGCCAACTTTTTTTATATTTTGTGAAACTTCAATGGTCCGATCTTCTCTCGTTTCACTTTGAACAAAAATCGGATTCATTACACAAAAGAGAAACAATCCAATAATACCAATCTGTTCTAATTTCCGCATACTACTCACCTAACATTAGTATGTAAAAATAAATAAAAAATAAGTTAGAAATTTTTACCAAAAAAAGAAGCCTGTTTAAGCTTCTTCATGTAAAAATTCTTCTTTAAAAATCTCCGCAATTTTCTTATATTCTTCTTCTGGCAACTCTTCAAATTCAAAACTTTGATCTGGAAGGGTTACTCTCCGAAGAATCAAAAAATTATCTAAAGGATTTTCTTCTTGATCTACCTCTATTAACATACAAAAGGTACCCTCTAATAATTCTTTCATTTTAACAAGTGAATATTCTTTTCCATCATCTAACGTTAAAATATCATAAAGTTCCATTATCTACCCATTCCCTTTCCTTGACTAAGCTGTGCTAAAATTTGTTGAGATAAATTTGTAGTACTACGATTTGCATAATCTACCATATTAATATCTGAAATATCGAAATATCCTGTTGCTACACCTTTCTCGTAATAATTTTCTTCACCTTTTTGTGCAACACCACTTACACGAACAATTTTAGCACCATTTTTGGTTAATTCATTTACCATAGCTTGCCCAGATGGTGTTTGATAATTAATTTCTTCTCTTCCAACTCCTGGAATTTCTACCACAACACTAGTAATGGTATAAACTTCTTTTTGAAAAGATTCTTTTAATTGTTTCGGTTCTTTATCATCTTTATCTAAATAAATATTTCTTCCATTTAAAGTAAAGGTTGAACCAAATTGACTAGCAATACTTTGTTTAGCAGCATTAATCAACTTTTCTATTTTCTCATCTTCTTTTGATTTCGTATTTGACATTTCAGAATCGATACTACCTAATATTTTGGAAGCATCACCATTCACTAAATCTGATGAAGTTAAATCTGCAACATTAGAATTGGCTTGAGCAAATTCATTTAAAATAGTACTTTCAACTTGTTCATTAGCCTTAGACTGTTGATAAAGGTTTCCATGAAGGAATCCTAAAGCATAAACAGAAACAAAAGAAGCAGTCATCATAAAAGCTAATTTAGTTCGATTACTTATTTTTTTAAGAAACTCTTTTACTTTCGTTTTAAATGGTTTTCGTACTTTCTTAACTTTGTGTTTCTTAGGATTGATATAAGCTGGTAAATCTTTAGATTGAATATTAAATGGTTGAGAATTGTTATAAGTTGATAACTCTGTAGATTGACCAGGAAGTCTTTGCGTATTACTATAAGTCGATGACTCTGTAGACTGAGCTTTATGTGTTTGACGATTGACATACGTAGATAGCTCTGTAGATTGAGCTTTAACAGAGTTGATTATGTTCTCTATTTCCTTCATACAAGTATTGAAAGTATCCACACATTCATTTGGTATTTCAAAAACTTCATTATAAGCTTGAACATAAACTTTAGGTTCTTTATTAGAATATCTCATTTTATTAATTAATTGGCGATAATATTCAAATTGACCTTTTTTATCTCGTGCTCTTACCTCTGCAGCATTAATCTTCAAAGCATTTTTTTCCATATATATTTTCATTTGCTTTTCACATTCTTGAACCGTAGTAACAAGTGCAACGGGAATCTGAATCTTATTACCAAAAACTTCATATGCAACTTTAGGTTCCATAGGACATTCCGATGCTTTTCCAATTAAAGCTCCATAATAACTAAGTTTTAAATGATCATCCAAACGATTCAAATATTCTTCATCAATAAGATATCCTACTAAAGATTGATTTGTTTGATTAGCTCTTGAATCATTTAAAGCTGGAGTTATCTCTCTTTCAACTTTTTTTAGTTCAGTTAAAATTGGCAAATAATACTTAGTGTATTTAGCAGAAATATTTTTGTTCTGAACAGTTACCATAGGAGGTTGCTTTATCATTTCAATTCTTTGCATTAATTGCTCATAAATTGTTTTTCGCTCTGGTCCTGGTAATTTACGAGCTTCTTCTAATTTAATTTCCATAGCTTTTTGATAAGCTAAATCTTTACAATCCATATAATCCGAATAATAAACCACAGGAATTGTTTTTTTATTACCAACTAAATCTCGAACTTGCACAGTATTGTCATATGAAGCCGATTCAATTTTACTCATAATAGATTGCAGATAAGTAATAGCTTCTTTTGGTGTTTTATTTGCCAAAAAATTATAATCCATGTCAATATCATGGTGAATTGTATAGTCATTTATGTTTTCAATAGTACAAAGCGGACATGAATAGACAGTTGATTCTGTTTCTCTTCCACCATTCATTAAAATCGCATCTTCTCGTGAAGGTTCTTCCTTTAAAACACTAGATGCTTCTTTTGAGTTTTGTCCCATATTCTTACGTTGTTGTAAAATATCACGAATATCTGCTAATTCATTTAATAAATATTTTAAATCTCCTTCATAACGTTTAGGCAAACATATATTATATTGTTTCCCTTCATAAATAAAACGATAATTGGCTTTTTCTCCTAAAGCCTTAGAAAGATCTTCAAGAACCTCGAAATCTAGTTTTATAATACCCCTTAGTGATTCTTCACTTTTCGATAAAAGATCAAAACGAGTTTTTTCACATACGATTTCTTTTCCATTATTAATAAATATAACAGGTAGCTTAGCATTTTCACGCTCATAATATTTTTCTAACTTATGAAGATTTTTTTGATAAAGCTCCCCTACATCTTTTTGCATATGAATCAAATTTTGATACTCACTAGCAAACTCTCGCATAATGGGAATATCTTTATCATTTGCATCTTTACAAACAATAAAAAAATCATTTACCATTGCATCGTTAACACCATATTCTGCTTGATTTAATAAATGTTCTCTATTTTGTTTAGAAACTTTAACAAAATAATTGATTCGTTCTTGAATTAAATAATAACGAGAAAAATCACGAAGTAATTTACTTTGGAGTTGCAAAACTTCTCTATCATCTATAGAGGCATGATTAAAAATGTGAGATTCTATTTCATAAGATAGCATTTCCAAATATCTATTTTCTTCTTTCAATACCTCATCAAAGTTTTTAATTTGCTCTTTAGTAATTTGATGGTTATTTCGTTTTAGAAAATCATTCACCATAGTTCTAATATTATCTTTTAAATGATAAAATTCTTGAACTGCATTTTCACCGTCTAAATTCGCATTCAATGTCGAAAGTTTATATTTATTTATAAATTTCTGCAATTCCTGTGTATAATAACTCAATAAATCCAAGTCGACCACCTCATATTTTATATACTTTTAATTATTTATAACACAAATAAAGCAAAGATACAATTAAATTATGATTCTTTTCGTACTTTTATAATATCATCTGGTTGAATATGGCCAAGTAACAACGAAGAATCTTTATCATGCTCTAATAGATTATTATGTATCATTTTTTCATTATAATTCGCATAACAATAACGACAATAATGTTTACAACTATTATAAGCACCAATATCAACCATTTGTACACATTGACAGCTCTCTCTTCCTCGAGCTTTCCAACGTTTAAATTTCGTCTGACCCGTTAAAATATGAGCCCATTCTTCATCCAAACAATCTCGTTTAACAAAACCACATTCTAATAAACGTTCCTCTTCTGCACAGGTTTGCACTACCATTCCATACTTATTTGCTATTTTAGCAAACGAAAAACCAATTTGTTTCATTTCTTCAACAGTAATATTTTTTAAATTCAAATATCCTGAATTTTGTAAAACATTTTTATAAATATCAAGAAAAGAAACAATAATATACTTGACACTACCTTCCAAAAGTCGACACATTCTCTCAAAAGCTTTACAGTGATACTGAACAGTATATTTAGCATTAATAAAAATTGGATCATATCGTAAAAAAAGTCGTTCACACCCTATATGGTCACTTATCATGCGAATAGCTTCAATAATCATTTTCTTATTGACTACATTAGGTTCGATATCCTGTTGATAAGGCGTTAATGTAACATGAAAAAAATAGGGATGTTTGATTTGATTCATAATCGTTAAAAAAGGAATAGGATTTTTCGTACAAAAAAGAATACCATGAACGTCCTGAAAGAAAATACGACTGACCATTTTTTTAGAAAAAGGATTACGTACATCTACATATCCTTCTTGATAACGTTTTAAAAACCAAGTACTATAAAAAGCAATAATATCGGTTCTACCACTAACATTTAAAATCATACTTCACCTCAAATACCTATTGTAAAGAAAAACTCACACTTTTACCATTGAAAAAGAATTCCTATTTTTGGAATTCTTTCATATGATCTATAAAATTTTTAATTTGTTCCGCTGTTTCTTCCACCCCAAGAATATCTACATTCATACACAAATCATAATGACTAAAATCATACCAATCTTGATTCGTATAATATTCATAATGTTTTGCCCGTTCTTGATTTACTTCTTTAATATATTTAGAAGCATTCTTTAAATCAATACGATAATATTTAACGGCTCTTTTTTCTTTTGATTTATCATCACTATACAAAAATACTTTTACGACATTCTTTTGCTCTTTTAATATTGCATCTGCACATCTTCCTACAATAACACAAGAAGATTTTGCTAAGTTTTTGATCACTTTACTTTCTGCAATATATAATCGGTCATCATTATTATTCTCAAACTTCATAGAACTATTTTTTTCATCAATTTGTTCAATGTAATCTGTAGATAACCCAGATTCTTTAGCACTAAGAGAAATCAACTCTTTATCATAAAACGGAATCCCCATTTTCTCTGCTAACAATTGCCCAACATAACGTCCACCACTTCCATATTCTCGTGAAATCGTAACAACCACTGTTTTTCCTTGATAAGACACTTTATTAAGTATTACAGGTTTATCATCTTTTACAATTGGTTCATCAGCAAGTTTTACATATTCCGAGCGGAAAATAAAGATACAAATGATAAAACATAAAACATCTGAAATTGGTGAAGCATATAAAACGCCATAAATGCCTTTGTCAAAGCCATACGCTAAAATACAAGCAATCGGAATAAATAAAATAATCTGGCGAATAAATGTTACAAGCGTTGCTTTTAAAACATTTCCAAGAGATTGCACAACCACACTTGTAGTCATCTCAAGAGCATTTAAAGCCATAAGCATCAAAAAGGAACGACAAGTAAGAACTGCAAATTCCATAAATAACTCATATCCTGGATCACTTGTAGAAATAAAAAGCTGAATCAACTGTTCTGGGAATATAAGAAAGATCAAATTAAACAAAATTCCCAAACTAAAGTTAACTATCAAAACTTTTTTTAGAGTTGCTCTAACACGTTCTTTATTACCAGCACCATAATTAAAACCAATGATTGGTTGTGCTCCTATTGCAATTCCTAAAACAGAGGAAATATATAAACTATTTACTTTTGAAATAATTCCATAAACACTAAGAGGAGTATCAGCACCAAATTTAGTAAGTGCTCCAAGACTTGTAAGCATATTATTCATAAAAACAAATAATACTAAAACAATCATTTGTGTAATAAAACTTGATAATCCAAGACTTAATACCCGCCATATGGAAGCATTTGGTTTAAAGTCTTTTCTTTTTAAACGAACTGATTTAATTTTTGGAATATAAAGAAGTGCCATCAAAAAGGAAATAAACTGCCCTATAATTGTTGCAAGTGCTCCTCCTTCTACTCCCATATTAAATCCAAAAATAAAAATCGGATCTAACACGATATTAACAAGTGCTCCTACTATTAACATAATCATCGAATACTTCGGAGATCCATCTGCTCTTATAATACTCGATAAAGCTGTATAAATAATGACAAATGGTGCTCCTATTGCGATAATCTTCCCATAAGAAAGTGCATAAGGATAAACTGTTTCTGTACTACCAAAAACATGAAGCAACGTTGGTAAACAAACATAAGATAAAATCCCAATAACAATTGCTACAATAATAGAAACGGTAATGGAACTTCCAAGCATACGAACTGCTTCATCTTTTTTTCCTTCTCCTAAACGAAGGGACAAATTTGCACTAGTACCATTTCCAATTAAAGATGCAACAGCTCCAAAAATAAGCACAAGTGGAAAAATAACATTTGTTGCTGCATTTCCAACTGTACCAACACCTTTTCCAATAAAAATTTGATCAACAATATTATAAATAGAGTTGATAAGCATACTAATTACACACGGAATAGCAAAAGATAATAATAACTGATTAATAGAATCTTTTCCTAAATCTAACTTTTTCATATAAACACTACCTCCAAAAAGCCGAATTAATGTTCTCACAATTAAAAATAAAAGTCAAACAAAAAAAGCATTTGTAAATGCTCTTTTTATAATTTAAATTTCTTTTTAACAAAATATCCTATTGCTCCTATTAGAACAACAATACCACTTGCTATAATCCAAAGAAAATTTTTCTTAGATGCAACTGTATTATCAGATTTTTGTTCTTGCTTTTCTTGATATGAAATTACATATTTTCCTAATCCCTTAGTAAATATCTCAATCTCCTCATCATATAATACATAATCTAACTTAACTAACTTTTGGTTAATAAGTTCATAAACCCCTAAAAATTCTTTTTCTTTATTACGTTTTATACGAATACGAATCAAATCATTTGTTTGAACATTCATTCTTTGATCATCTTGATTCATCATATAAATATCAAAATATTCACTTATTTTTCCAACCATATCTTTTAATTCACTAGAAATTTCAAAATGTCCAGTATGTATTGTCGCACCTTCTACTAAAGCTTCTTTTGGAATCTCAATTTTTATATCCTCAGTCTTATACTCTTCTTTATTATTATTTTTATCTGGATCAACTTCTTCATGATTAGAATCATCTGGATTACTTGGTGGATTTACACCTGGTTTATTTCCTTGATTTGAATCATTTGGTTTATTATTTCCTCCATTTGGAGTACTTGGTCGATCTGTATTTCCAGGATTCTCTGGTTTATTATCACTTGGATTAGATGGCTTATTATCATCTGGATTAGATGGCTTATTGTCATCTGGATTAGATGGCTTATTATCATCTGGATTAGATGGCTTATTATCATCTGGATTTTCTGGTTTATTGTCATCTGGATCAGTTGGCTTTTCATTATCTTCTTCTGTTTCAATAGACAAAATAATTGCCGTAAGTTTACCTTCATTTCCTACCTTATCATAGAAAATGATATCATAACTACCAACTTCCGTAAAAATATATATTCCATTACCCTCTTTAAATGTTATTTCTTCACTAGGATTAACAACAGAAACAACAACTTTTCCAGGAAAAATATCATATTTTAATTCTGCAATTGGAGGAGTCTTATCAATCCAATCAACTGTAACTGGAATAATTCCATCATGATTATTTTCATCACGATATTGGAAATTAAATGTACCACTTTCTGTAAATGTATATTCTTTATTAGAATTATTATTAAAGATTCGATATCCTTCTTCTAATTCTAAAGTAACTGTAACATCCCCATTTGTTAAATCTTTCGTTGAATAATGAATTTCATATGTTGGTACCTTAGCAATCCAATTTACTTTTGCAGTAGCAGAACCCTTATTTCCAGCTCTATCCACAAACTCAAACGTAAATTCTCCATTATTTGTAAAAGTATAAGTATCACTTCCACCATTATTCGTAATAGTTACTTCTTCACTTGGTTTTAATGTAGCAACAACTTCTTTATCTGTTAAATGAGTCGTACTATATTCAAAATCTGCAATTGGATCTTCTGTATCAATCCAATCTACAGAAATAACCTTTGTTCCAATATTCCCAAGTTCATCTTGGAATCTTAACTCAACACTATTATTTTCTAAGAAAGTGATTGTTTTACTTCCATCTACTGGATTTGTTGCAAGTTCAACATCTTTAGATAAAATTGTAATATTTGGTTTATCAAATGTAATTGTTGCAACTACATTTTCATTTGTAATATTTGTAGTATTAAATTGCACAATTGCTCTTGGTGAAGTCTTATCAATCCAGTCTACTCTCGCAGTAGCAGAACCCTTATGCCCATTATTATCAACAAATTCAAAGGTAAACTCTCCATTTTCTGTAAATGTATAAGTTGTTTTTCCACCATTATTAGTTACAGTAATAGGTCTATTTTCATCAACTAATTCAGCCACTACATCTTTATTTGTCTTCTTAACAATATTATAATTCACTTCTGCAGTAGGTACTATACTTGCAGATGGATTTTCATATAAGTTGATAACTGCAATAGAGAAATAATGTTGCAATCCATGTTCCCAAACCGCAGAACAATTCACCTTTACATATTTAGCCTCTGCTGGATAATCAAGCGCTATTTTTTTAATATTTGCATTATTTGCTAAATTCTTTGCTTGTCCAGCTAAAGTCCAATTTGTTCCATCCATACTTACATAAATTTCTAAATTTCTTGCTTTACCTGTTGGATAATTTCCTAAAGAAGTTGCTTTCGCATCTGGAGCATAATCAATTTCAGAAATAAATCTTGGTTTATCTAGTTCAATAATTGCATACGTATTTTTATAACTTTGACCAGTCATAACATTATAACTAGTTCCATGCCATGAAGTATTAAAATCACCATCAAGAATATTATCCTTATTTCCCCCACTTGTTCCTGAAACGGAAGTAACTTTTAAAGTACTTCTTGGAATATAACGATTGGTATCTGATGAAACATTTGTAGTGAATGTAAAATAAACAGGCTCACTCATTGTATAAATTCCATTTGCAAGCACTCTAATATAAACACGTACATCCCCTCTAAAAGTTGGATTTGTGTCTGCAAAAGAACTCCACTCTCCATTTAAATCTGTGGTCCATTCCATTAAATCAGTAGCACCATTTACTCGGTTTTCTAAATCATCAATTGAAACGACTCCTGATGGAAAAACTCCTTTTTGAATATCTATTTTATAAATATTTGCTTCTGTCATTGGTACCCCAGTAATATGAATTTTAATATCATTTTCTGCTGTGATACTTGCAAGTTCTTCTTTGGATAATTGGACTGAATGTTCATAACATTCCTTCCAAGTTTTACCACCATCAATACTATAAGTCCAAGTTACTTGTGCACTTTGTAATTGCTTTGATAACACTATTTTACCAGCATTTGCTCCATCAAATGAGAACGTTGCTACTCTAGAATCTACTACTCCTAAAATCGCATTTGCAATAACTGGAACTTCTTTATGATAGATAGTATTAGATGCAGTAGCTTTCGTTGCTTTTCTTAACGTTTCATCTTGTAACATCATTAATCGACTACGATATCCAGCTGAAGAAATTTTAGAACCAATTCTTCTAGTTAAATCATACATAGGAAGTGGATGGTACGTATAAACCTCAGCAATCTCTTCTGCTAAAGCAATTAAATCCTCATCTTTTTTTGTATTATCACTAATATATAAATCTACTAAACCAATCCAAGCGTCTAAATTAATAATTTCTTCTTTTAAAGCATCACGATATAATTGCTCTAATTTTTTACGATCATTTTTATAAACATCTTGTAACAATAAAATTAGTTCTGCTTTTTCATACTTATCATATTCATTTTGAGCATCTTGAGAAAGTAGCAAATAAGAACCTGATTGAATTCCACCACTATTAGTTGCATATTTGGTTCCCCAACCATTAATTCCACTTCCCGTTGTATTAGCCCATCCAGTAGTAACTACACTATTTGCAAGTTGCCATGCATATTTTCCTCCACCAGCATTATATAAGTAAACGTATGCTGCATGTCCTGGTTGTCCAACTACACGAGCAGGATATCCCCAAACTCCATATAAGTTTGCAGCAGTTTTTGATAAACCTCCACAAACAGCTCCTTCTTCAAAAACAATCCATAATTTAGGTTTACCAGATTGATAAGTAATATTATATTTTTTTAAATTATATTTTTGATCCCATTTCATATAATTTTCTTGTAAATAATATTGAGGTCTATAATAACTATAACCTAAAGTATAACGAATATATTTATATGGATTAAATCGATCTGCCGTAGTGGAATATTTCGTAGAATAATCATGAAGCCAAAGAATTTCTTCATCATCAATGTTAGTAATCATAACTCCACGCATTTCATCAATAGTATAATTTTCAAACATTGCAGCATCTAATTGTCCATTTAAATGCATTTGCTTATAAATTTGATAACGAACTACTGCATTAGAATATTGCCTTCCATCAATCCATAATCCTACATTTGCAGAATGTGTCAAAGATAAAGATAACATCATTTTTAAATATAAATCTTTATATTTTGTTCCCAAAGAAGTTACATTTTCATTTGCTAAATCTTCTTTATAAGTATGATATAAATCACTTAATACCTGTAAAGCCCTTTCATAACTTCCATTTGGTCTTCCACCTATGGTCCACAAACGAAGTGCTTCCTCATTATAAATAAACCACTCTAAAGTTTCTTTATTTTTAGGATCTTTATCCACAAAAGATTGTAATTGATATTGTCCTACACGGTTAATAAAGTTACGTTGCAAAAGCATTAATTTTAAATCATCTGCTACTACACCACTTGTATATTTCGTTTTAATAACTTTATCAAATTCCTCTACTGGAACCATAATATTGTCATTATAACCTTCTTTGATTAATTTAGTATCTGCCCAAACTGCATGGTCAGAAGCATTCGATCCATTATCATTTGCATACAAACGAATATAATTAACATCTTTAATATCTATTTTTACAAAACCCGCATTATTTGGACCCTTTAAAGCTGCAGGATTCTCTTCCGTTCTTAAAGTCCACTCTTTTCCATCAACTGATGTATAAACATAAAACTTAACACCATTTCCATTGTTAGATGCACTCGTATTAAGTCCGTAATATGTAGTAAAATACGCATAATCTTTATATGCACTAATATCATATTCGATACTAGATGTTGCATGAGCCCAAATTCCCTTTTTAAATACAGTAGATGAACCATTTAAAATAAGAGTTAAAGGTGTATTATTTTGCGTTTTATCAAAAGAAATATTCCCCCAACCTACTTGAGCTTTACTATAAGAAATATCAGACAAAAACAGTACTTGGCTTTCTACATCACCACGATCTAGTAAAATATCATCTTGTAACTGTGCAAAACTAGATCCAAAATTAATACATACTCCAATAACTGCCATTAATAAACAAACAGAACAAAGAATCAATATATTCTTTTTTTCTAAATACTTACTCATAACTACAACCTCTTTCAAAAAATAACTCACTAAGTAGAAAAAGTCTCTACTACTATTATCACTAATTTACTATAAATTAAACCATTTTTCTAGTCTCATAAATTAAATAATCAACTCTACTTTGTAATGGTAAATTTTTATACGAGATAAATTTGAAAAAAACTCTAATAAAATACGCATTTTTTCCCCTACTAATGTAAAAATTTTTAACATACTCTTTTTATTCATATAAAAAGAAAATACTATATCTTGTTTTAATCCTTTATTATTTAATGATTTATTACAATATTCATATTTTGATTTATATATATAATGTTTAGAACAAAAAAAATAAAAATATTGAATTAATCTTTTTGATAACGTACTTATCAAATTCATATTTAATCAAAACCCCTTTTTGATTAAACAAATCATACTACAAAAAAGCATTTTTGTCAACTTTGTGTCCAAAGGCACAGAAAAAGATTGATTTAAATTATATTTTATGAATCATTACTAGGAGATCTTAAATACACTTGATATATATTGATGATTTACTTCTTTGAGTATTCTATAATTACCTTTAGGTAATTTCCCATATAACCATTCCCAATCAATAGTAAACGTTACTTCATTATTTTGATAAACTAAATAACCAATATCATTAAAGCCATAATGATCAAGGAAAGGTTCTAACTCACACCATTTACCATCAACTTCTTTTTCTATTTTATACCACTCTCCATAAATATAAGGTTCTTGATTCATATCTCTTATAATAAGAATTGCTCCAGAAGGTGTTATATTAGAAATACGCATACTTACGTCTTTTACCTCAGTTACTTTAAATACAGATTCATTATCTCTATACAGTGCACAAGAAAACTTTGTATCCTTCCCTTTTATTTGAGGAAGAGAAAATTCATCACAATAATAAGTATCATATAAAATTCCTAAATATACTTTTTCTTCCTCTTTTTTAATAGCAAATATTGGTCGATGAATTGTAAAAATACAGACTAAATCAATAGATAAAAAGAAAAGAATTCCTCCAAGAACTAAAAGTAGAATTTTAAAACATTTTTTCATAAATTCCTCCAAAGTAAAGCATCAAGATATTTTTCTAAATATTTATCACGGTCTTTTTTATGATATTGCATAATAAATCTAGGATGTTCTAATGAAATAATCTGATCAAAAAAATGATATTGTTCGTTAATTTTAGTTAAAAATTTAAAATTCTCACCACTACCTATACAATAACATACAGATGTATCAATCCCGATTGAAATTTGTTTTTTTAAAGATTCAAAGATAAAGTCGTATAAAAGATTTTCCAATTTTTTATTTTCATAATAATTAACATTCACTTCATTTCCTTTAGAATTTAAATTAACTATTCCTAAAGGGCAAACAAAATTTAGATAAAAATCTTGATAAAATTTTTCACAACCACCATACGATTTCATAACATCATATAAAAAATCAGAAGATGGTTTATTAATATAAAAATCATCTATCACAATTCCAGTTTCTTGATATAAGTGACTTGCATCCTCAAACGGAATACCAGTAACTGCAGTACCTCTTCTTGCTGGAGAACTACCTAAAATGAGATACCTTTTCTTTGAATCATTATAATACTTTTTATAAAAAGACTTTGTAATTTCTTTAATTTTTTCCTGACTCTTACTTTGATATGGATTTCGAATAGTATAGTTATCAAATAATTCTAATGACACATTAGAAAGCCAATCATTAAATTCTAATACATTATCTACAAATTGTTTTTTCTTCATCTTATAATATTTCCTTAATTCCAATCTCTATATAAATTAATCTTTTCTTTATTTTGAAATGCTTCTAAAAGATCTATATGATAAAAATCACATATTGCGAGTAAATAAATGAATATATCTGCTATTTCATATTTTAAACAAGAATCATATTCTTTTTTTACATCCATTCCCATATTTTGTTCTGTTTTTCTAATTTCTTTTGCTAATTCTCCAACTTCTTCAGTCAAATAGCAAAATAATTCTAAAGGCTTATTATGAAATCCATTAGCTTCCATCATTTTCGTAATATATTCTTGAATTTCTTTTAAAGTACTATTTTTATTTATTTTATTAAACTCATGAATCAACTTATCTTTTTTCATATTATCTTCATTACTTTTTATCATTGGTTAATCATTTTATAAAATGTAATTAAATCAGAAGATTTAAATCCAAGTTTTTTCATCGAATTTAGCATTACTCTATTTTCATTACCAACAAGATCTGTAATAAATTTACAACTATCTTCTCTTAATTCTAATTCAGTTAGTAACATCTTAAATACACCTTTATTTCGGTATTCTTTCTTCACATAAACTTGTGATAAATAAATACCTTTTCCACAATTTGCCCAATAAATATAAGAATACAAAACAAACCCAATAGCAAAACAATCATCTTCTGCAATTATGACTTTACAAATTTTATCTTCAAATAAATCTTTATCTATATTATGCTCAAATGTACTATCAAAAAGACCAGACAATAAATTTATTTCTTTATTAGCATTTAATATAAACTCTTTATCTTTTCTCTCTATTTCTCTAAAATGAATACCCATTTTACCCTCCATATAAATTTTAATTCTTAGTTAAACTTGAATTCTCTTGAATTGGTATTAATCTTGTTCTAATAGTATTAATAAAAGCACATTTATGCTCTATTTCAAATTCTTCTTTATCAGTTACTAACTCATATTTTATAAATAAATTAGGTATAAATTCGTACTTATCACTTGCAAAATTTCCATATAATGTATCGCTTTCTGTATAACTTCCTTTTAACATATTATATAAAAGAGGCCACCTATCACAAGAACCGATATCCGTTTCTTTTGTAATATCATCTTCTGGTTTTAAAATAGATGTTTCATTCATATCAATAACAGAAAATGTTATACCTAATTTAATATAATAATCTTTTAAAATAGAATCTTTAAAATATTTAATGAAACCTCTACACATTTATTCACATCTGTATTTTTATTAATGACCATTAACCTAACAGGTATTTTATTTTTATAAAACACTATGGCCTGATGTTTATTACTAATATGTATATCATTTTGACTAACAGTAATAATACAATTACAATTTTTAACAATCTTATATTCATCAAACGGAATTTTTGTACAATCAAATCCATCTACAAATGCACCATTAAAACATTCATAATGATTACAGTATTGCTCCGTCCACAAATCAATTGACTTTATTTTCATACTACTTTTCCTCTAAATGCTTTTTTATAGTATTTATAACTTCATTGTGAACTCTTCCATTACTGATAACAGCACCTTTTATACTTCTATCATATCTTTGTTCTTCACCAAACAAATTTGTCACTTTTCCACCAGCTTCTTCAACGATTACCTTAACTGCCGCAATATCACAATTCTTATGAGTTGTTCCAGGGAAAATAGCTAAAACAAACTCCCCACTCGCAACACAACTACAAGCTCTAATAATACTTCCAAGTCCAACAAAATAAGTTTGTATTCCTAATTCTTGCAATACAGGAAATATATTATATTCTGCATTAGGCCACATGTCATAATGAGATACACTTTTCATATCACTTAAATCATAATCATTTACCAATATCTTCTCATCATTTTGATAAGCACCTTGTCCCTTAATCGCTGAATATAATTGATTAGTAAATGGATCATAAATAACTCCAATAGTTGATTCACCATCTATTACTAACGCTAAAGAAAAAACTGCTACTGGAATACTCCTTGCATACATTGCAGTTCCATCTACTGGATCACATACCCATACATATTTACTTGATCCAAATTGTTCTTCTTCACCATCAACAGAGTGAGTTGGAAACTTCTCTTTTACTCTTTTTATTAAATAAGAATTAATTTCTTGATCTGCCAAAGTAACAATTGTTTTATCTCCTTTATAAGAAGAAATATCTTTTCGTATAAAATATTTTTTCATTATCTTTCCAGCTTCATTTGCTATCTCTTTAGCAAATTGCAAATAGTTTTCATATTCATTCATTTTATTAACACACTTTCTTAAATTCAAGTTTTTATAAAACTATTATAACTTTTTAAAAATACTATTTACAGAAAAATATAAAACTTTTATTATTTTTTTAATTTGAAAACACTTTTATAATTCAAAAAAAAAGAACCAAATGGTTCTCTATATTATTATGATGAATTTGTTGTTTCTTCTCTAATCCAACTACTGATAAAAATAGTTGATTATTTGATAAATCTTTTTTTTTCAATATTCATAAGCAACACTTATATACGTAAATTTAATATTTTTTAACCAATTTAGAAATTAAAGCCTTACAAGTATTCATTTGTATACATGCATAAAAATCATTCGTTATTTCTTTACCTTTTCCAATTGTTGTTGCATGATTGGCATCTTCTTCTGTCTCCCAAAGAACAAAGTCTGTCCATATATCTCCTTGCAAATAATGCTCCCAAGATATAAATCCATTAGCTTTTGAAATGATTTCATCATGTAATCTTTGAGTTAATGCTACAAAGTGCTCCTCACTTACACCTTTTTTTAATTTATATGAAAATATCCATGCTGTTTTATTCATATACGACCTCCTTTATCATTATACATAATATTTTATTAACTAAATTTATTAAAATTCATATTATCACAATACTCCTTTCTGATTTATAATCAATTAAACTTAAAGTAATCTTGTATAGTTTCTTTTAATTTATTTTTATTATTTATATATTGCTCTTTTCTATGTCCATTGGCTCCAGAAGGATGTGGAAAACCGAATAAACACTGCTTTTCACAAATCATATTATCATTAATCATAATTCTTAATACATCCTCTACTGCTTTACCTAGAGGTATAATCAAGGGTTTATTTTCTAACTGATTTAATTCTTCATAAAAATGTTCTTTAACATATTTCATAAGAAATGAACTATCTACAATTTCTGGTGTATGTCCAGTATAATTTTTACCGTTAATAAAAACTGGATAAGGTATTAAGGAAGTAGTATGTAACAATTCACAATCTTGATGAAATAATTGCTTTACTGATTCCAATTTTAAATATTTTGAAATAAGAAGTTTTTCTAACATAAGAATTAAATTACTTCTCATACTACCTGCAAATCTTGCTGCTTCTTTGCAATTTTTCAAAATACTATCTATATCTAAATTATTATCTAAATCACTTTTTACACTTCTAAAAGCTATTTCTGTTTGAGTCCACCCTGGACAAATGCCGACTATTAATATTTTGGCTTTTTTATTTAAATATTCATTATGAGAACATAACAAACATTTAATTTGTTTTGACCTTCTAAAAAAAATTATAATTTAAAATATCTTCCTTATTTAATTTGCCATTAGGTAAATTATTTATTTTATCAATATATTGATGTATAAATGACTTCACTAAATCTACTCCTCTTACTATAAAATTATTTTGTAGAAATTATAATTTATATTACTCTATAATAAAACTTTCTGTCTTTAAATCACAATAATATCTACCACTGATAGCTGTAAATTTTAAAACACAATAATCTGGGTCAGTAACTCCTTTTTTATAAAACATGGTATCACCTGTTTTCCAAATCATATTTTTAATTTCTTGATCTGTTAGTACTTCCATCTTTCCTTTTAACATAACACCTACATATTTAATTAATCCTTTATGATAAAAATATATACTAGCATTAGGATTATTTTGATATTGTTTTACTCTCATAGAAGAAGTATTCGTAGAAAAATAAAATTCTTTCAATCCATTTCTTTTTCTAGGTTTAAGCATTGCTTTCACATTAGGATAATTTTCATTATCTATAGAACTTAAAAAACTAATTTTTTGCTTATCAATAAATTTTTCTATTTTCTTCAAATTCATAAATATTCATCTCAATCTTAAATTACTATTAGAATAACTTCACATAAATATTATACTATTAAAAAAGTAAAATCTAAATGGAATATACTCTTATTCTTTAAAACATTTACTTTAACTAAAACAAAAAGTGAGCCAGCTTTCGCTGACTCTTCAGGGGGCTATTAAATTTTGGTTTATTTAATTTTAAAACCTTTATTTTTCCTTATATTTAATTTATTTTTTCCCAATTTTGATTAAAATAAATTAAAGCTTAAATATAAAAGTTTAAAATTTTGCTACCTAATTGCTACCTAAAAATTCAAAAATAATCTCTCATAGAAATTGTAATTTTGCTGATATTTATAAATTACTTTCTGTAATATTTATTGATTTAACATATTGTATAACTGCATTCGCATCATCATCTATTAAACCATAATTTATAATTGCTACATTTTTATTTATACTATAAAATGAAATATCACTCCAATTTTTATTTCCATCATAGTATCCAATAGATGCTTGTTTTCCATTATTCAAAATCATATTTTCTGTTGTTCTTCCTGTACCACAAACACCAAATGGATTATTATAGAAATATAATATCGCATACTGATCTACATTATTCTTATATAATTTCAATGCATATTTATAAAAATCATTCTCTTTATCTCTTTGCAATTCTTCATATTTCCATTCATTTGGAATATTTAATTCTATTTTAATATTATCTATTGTTGTAAAGTATTTTTGATATTTTTCATTACTAATTTTTTCAAAGATATTTGTAATTGTATTTAAATCATTTTCAGTTATCTTTGATTGTTTGTCTCCTTTTTGTATTTCTTTACAAGACTCTTTTATATAATACACTTCATTATTTAAAACTATTTTGTGAGTACTTATTCCATCACATATTTCTCTATCATATTTTGAATTTAATAGTATATTTTCTATAACTCCTATATCTTTTATATCTGTAACTTTAATTGTATGCCCTTCATATTCAATTTCAATAATATCATCTTTTGGTAATTCATATTTCATAAACCAACTCCCCATTTTAACACCAATATTATTTTCATAAGGCTCATTTGGAGATACTCCAACATATCTAATAACTTTATAACCTAATCCCCAATATGTTACTTTACTCCCATCATTACTAACTATTTTAATACAATACTTTGGCTCGTGTCCTGTTGTCACTCTACCACTATCTAAATAATTCGTAATAATTCCTATAACTATAAGTACAATTACAAATATTCCTATAATAATACCTATTTTCTTTTTCATAACTCTATCTCGCTTTCAAATTGTTATTTTATTTTTTTATCAATATATCAGGATATTCTTTAGCCACTTGTTCTGCTGAAATATATTTATTTTCTAAAGCATATTTAAGAGTCATGATTTGATTATTTAACATAAATTTAATTGCTATTTCGTTATTATCATCACTCTTTAAATAATAACTATTTTTATCATCTTTGTAGATTAATTGTTCTTTTTGATTATCATTATCTCTATAATCTAAAATGCCATAAAATATATATTCTGTTTCTTCTTCAATGATTTTCCTTAAATCTGTTTCATTAGAAATTGAGTAATAACAACCCTTTGTATCTTTAGGAATTAATCTATTGCCATCTCCCCAAACATAAATTGTATCAATTAATTTATTATCACTATCATACATTTCAAAATCAAAAGCATAACCATCTGATAAGCAAACCTCTCCATATTGTTTACTACTTGTAATTGCATTTAAGATTTCATTTAATTTGTCTTTATCACTTACTGTTCCTAATTCTTTTTGACTAGACTTTATAACTATTTTTGTAGTATTGTTTATTCTATTCAATGTTTCATTTGGAATAGATTTGGCATCTTTATCATCATTTTTAACTATACATTGATTAACAATATCTTTAAAATCAACATCATTGTCTTGATTGTGAATATAAATAGTAGGAGTTAAAGGACTCTCATAAGTTTGATATACAGAAAATTTGTTATAGAAATATTTATCAAAATCTTTCATTACACTAGATTCATAAGTTCCCTTTTTAGGAAAAACCATTACATAAATATTATTTGGATGATTACTAGCATAAACTCCTTTATAATAGGCAATTTTTTCTTTATCGCTACTTTTTATTTCACTGAAAGGTATTTCGATTAATTCATCTGTTTCAGTTACAAGATAGCCTCCTAATTGACTTTCTAAACATTGCACTAATTCCTTATCATAATCCTCTGTTGTTTTCTTATTGGTTTCTTGTTCTTTCTTACCACAACCTACAACTCCCAAAACCATAACCCCACATATTAAAATTGATAATAGTATTTTTTTCATAATCACTCTTCCATTTCAAAAAACTATTATTAGAATAACACGTGAATATATACATTATAGCATTAAAAAGCAAAATCTAAACTTATTCTAAAAAAACTCATCTATTCTAACACCTAGTATTATAAAAATCTTATTTAAAGTCATAAGTGATATATGATTTCTATCATTAGCCAACTCAATACGTTTTAGATGATTAACTGATACATCTAATATTTAACAAAATCCATCAATCTTACACCTTTTTCGTTTCTATATTTCTTGATGTTTTGACAGATAACAGCCTTAATATTTTCATTAAAGGCAGCATACTGATTCAAAATTTCACTTTCCTAATTAAAATTATAGAAGAATAACCTACAAAATGTAGTATGCTTTAAAATCTCTTTTTAAGTAAAAAAAAGTGGAGCCTTTCGGCTCCTTCAGGGGGCGGTTGGAGTTCACGCACTTCAAAGTTTATTTAAGTACTTTTACCGTTATTTTAATAGAATTAAAAATACGTAAATTTAACAAGTATTATATGAATTTTAAAATTTTGGTAGTTGAAAAGGTAGTTGAATTATATTTTCAGCTACCTTTTTTATGACAAGATGACAATACTAGTGAGGGTGGCTCAAACAACTGTCATATTGTCATTTCTCAATCTCATTTCCAAACCTTCTTATAAACTCTTTTAATATATATTCTTGCCACTCTCTGCACATTTTTCCAACATAATCTTTTGCATTCACCCATAAAACAACATGATCTTTTTCTATAGGCTCAGTTACTTTTTCATCAAATTCAGCAATATAAACATTTGCTATTACTTCTAAATAACCATGTTCCTCTGCAAATATAAAAGAACCAACACTATCAAATTCTTGAATATTTGTTATTGTATATCCTGATTCTTCAATTAATTCTCTTTTTAATGCTTCTAATTCTGTTTCATTTTTTTCTATTCCGCCACCTAAATAAAAATTATCATTTCCATTAGTTACGATTCCAATTTTGTTATCGTCCTTTCTTATTATGATAGCATAAGAACCTGGTCTTTTTTTATATTGAATATTTTTTTCTCTATTATTAATATATTTCATAATTTTTCTCCTTTATAATTTAATCTAAATAATACTCTTTTATTAATTCAACTTTTGGATTATATATCCATAAATACGATATTTTTCCTATAAACGGTTTAAATTTATCTTCCAATACTAGTTTTGCTTTTGTTAAATCATCATTTGTGCATAATGTTACATGAGGTTTATAAGTTCTTTTCAGTCTTTTTTCTAATCTACATTTATTTAACTGACTATCAAATATTGTTTTAATTTCATAAAGTTCCGTTTTATTAAAAGGCTCAATGTATAAAGTTTCTTCTTCAAAGTTATTTAAATTGTTAAATTCTATTTCAAAAGATTTAATTTTTTCAATGATTTCATCAATCATTTCTATAAATTGGTCCCGATTACTACAATTATATAAATCAATAGTGATGTGGGGTCTCCAATTTTTTTCTTTATCCATTATATTATTTTCTTTTAAAGTATTCTTAATTTTGGATATAATTTTCTGTTTCTTTATCAAAACCTAATTGTAAAACATAATCGTACATTTTATTCACCTTCATTTTCCTTAATATAATCATAAATATCCTTCCAATTATCGAATGATACTATCATATTATCTTTTATTTTTTTCTTATTTAGGAAAATTGTTTTTATTCCGTATTTTGTTACATCTATATGTTGGCACTGGAACTTTCCTACTGTCTTACAAAAGGATTACCTTTTCTAGGACATAAAGTAATTCCATCACCTATCTTATAGATTAGCACAGAGTCCGATTTTGGTCAATTACAGGACCGTTATAAAACACTAGGTCTAACTCCAAAAAAGGATTCTTTATTTATAATAGATAGAGATGGAAAACCTAATATAAGCATACTTGATCATGAAAAGGAAATCGCTGATTTTGCTGATGATAAAACAACAAACAAATTAGTAATTATTGATATGCTTAAAGATATGTATTTAGGTATCTCTTATGATATAAATGATTTTCAGGATGTAGCACAAAAGTTAATGCCTAAGCTAAGAGAATTATGTGAAAAATATAATATTACAATACTATTTACGCATCACTTAAATAAAAGAAATGAAACATTAGGTAGTACAGCTTTTGATGCTTGTATAGATGGAAAAATAACTTTGTTTGAAACTAGAAATGACCATAACCATTTAATTATGAAAGTAATTAATAGAGATTTTTCAGGATTTGATATGAATTTAAAAAGGAATGAAAATCAAACTTTTAAAATAAGTAATCCAGTTGAAGATGATGAACTTGATGAAAATTTAATATTTTTTATCAAATATGCATCATTAAAGAAAAATTTTGAATTTACTCCTACCAGTATTATTCATGATGCTAAATTAAAAACAACAGCATTACGATTTGGAAGAATGTTAAATGCAAATATGGATTTATTACAAAGAGAAGGACTTTATATAACCAAGAACAGAACAAGTAATAAAAGAAATTATCATTGTGTATATGAAGAACCTTTACTCGAAGATGATGAATAATCATCTTCTAAAAATAAGAACGAGGCACGTTTTGTTGCAAAGCAATGAAAGTGGCAATAGTGATTATTTTGGGATTTTTAAGGGTGGACCCTTAAACTCACGATTGGGCTATGCCCTAGTGAGATAGGTCATAAATGACCTCTACTACTAAAATCATAAGCAAAGGAGGATAAAAAATTGTATGATGGCAAACAAGTAGTACGAGTAGTAACCCAATATAAGAAAGCTGATCTTTATAATATTGGTGTTGAAATGAAGGATAGAAAAGGCACAGGAAATTATGATATTGAACGAAGAGAATTTAATTATGAGTATGTATCTCTTACTCAAAATAACCTATATCAAGAAGTAAAAAAGAAGTTAAAGGATAGAAAAATAGAATATCTGGATAGACCTAATACTAATTTATTAAATGGTGTAACATTCACAAGTGGTCCTGAGTTTTTTCAATCACTTGGAATGAAATTTAAAGATAGCGGTAGAACTTATCACACAGGAGATAAAAAAGGACAAGCTGTAATGATTCCTGTCAAATGCTGTAACCTACTTTTTTGATTCTTGTATGGAATTTTTAAAGAGCTATGTTGGTGAAGAAAATATACTTCTTGCTCAAATACATTATGATGAAGATACCCCTCACCTACAAGCTTATTTCGTTCCTATTGTAAACAAAGTTAAAAGGAAATGCTTTGTAAAAGATAAAAATGGTAATGTTGTAAAAGAAGAAACAAAAAATAAAAAAGGTATAACTACTATTACTCCAAAATTACTTCGTGATGATAAAGGAAAAATCGTTTATGAAGAAGTCGAAGGAAATTTCCTAAATTGTAATCAGTTTTGGAAAGATAGAGGTGGCAAAATATCTTTTCATCAAATGCAAAATGACTTTAATAAGTTTATTACTGAAAAAGGTTTTAATCTCTATCGTGGTGATATTGGGAGTAATAAAGAAAATCAAACAAAATTAGATTACGATATAGCCGAGAAAAAAGCCGAATTAGAAGAATTAAACAAGGAAAAGGAAAATATCTTAAAGATTATAGAAAACTCTAAAAATGGGCTTAAAAATATCGAAAATAATGATAGCAATAAAGAACTTTTAACTCCTGTTAAAAGAAAATTTGGTGGATATAAAGATGATGATGTTCTTAGATTCATAAAATACACAAGAGGTTTAGAACATAAAATAATTATCTTATCTACTGATAACTCCAATAAAGATATAGAGATAAATAAACTGACTGAAGAAAATAAGACTTTTAAAAACAACAAGGAACTTCTAAAAAGAAATGAAATTATTAAAGAACAGAAATCTACTATCCAAGATCAAAAAGAAGAAATTAGTAAATTAAGTGATTTAGTAGATATATTAAACAATAATATTGAAAGTCTTAAAGAAAAATTAGAAACTGAAGTTAATAAGTGGAAAAATCTATTCAAAAAAATGTGTAAGGCAATAGATAAGGTTTTAAAACGAGATAAACCTAAAGAAAAATTAGAAGATTATGAAGATATAGCCGATGCTATTAATCATGGTTATTACGGTAAAAACAATAAAAATAAAGACGATTTTGAAATAGAAAGATAGAACTCCTATCAATTATGGTAAACTACCAATTGAAGTGCGTGAATAGTCTAAACTAAGCAAAGGAGGAATAATAAATGGCAGTTAGACTATTAGAAGAAAAGAAATGGACCAAAGATGGTCGAAAATATATATGGTATGTTTGGGAGACAGGATTAGATGGTAAAAAACACAAGAAGTTTTCCAAAGCATATAAAACGGAAGCTGAAGCAAAGCGTGCTGAAAAAGAATATTTAAAAATGTCTGAGGTATTTGAGGGTGATATGAATATGACCTTCAAAGAATTATACACTAAGTATTACGAAGTTCAAAAAGATATTGTAAGATACTCTACCTTAAAAACTTATCGAGATAGAATTAAGTATATTGGAATGTTTGATAAAGTTAAATTAAAAGATATGGATGCTATTCATTATCAAAAATGGAGAGCTGAGATGATGAAAGTAGATATTTCAAACAGTTATAAAAATGAAATTCAAAAGTTTTTAAAAATAGTCATTAATTGGGCTGTTAAGACTTATGGATTCAATATGAATAAGTTTTATGGTCGAATGGAACCTTTTACTTCGGCATCAGATATAAAAAAAGAAATGGACTTTTATACTTTAGAAGAATTTAATCAATTTATCTCTTCTGCACCAAACTTACAAATTAAGTGTATGTATGAAACTTTATACTATTGTGGACTTCGTAGAGGTGAAGCAAGAGGCTTACAATGGAAAGATGTTAATTGGATTGATAAAAGATTATCAGTTACAAAACAAGCAGTAACTCATGGTTCTGAAAATAGTACCTACTATGAATTAACAAAACCTAAAACTCAAAAAAGCAACAGGATCTTACCTATTGCAGAAATACTTCTTAGAGATTTAAAACAATTATATGAAGAACAGAAACAATTTGCTGAGTTTAATGATGAATGGTTTATATTCGGAAATTTCATTCCTATAACCTTCTATCAAATGAGGCATAAGAATATAGAAATTGCTAGAGATGCTAATATCAAGAGAATAAGGTTACATGACTTTAGACACAGTTGTGCATCCTTACTAATCAACAACAATGCTAATATAGCAGTTGTATCTCAATTCTTAGGTCATGCATCCATTGAAGAAACCCTAGATACTTACACTCACATGTTCAAAGATAAACTTAGTGATGCTGTAAATACTATAAATAAACTAACTTATCCTGCACCTTCAATATAGGATTTTGGTAGTTGATTGGTAGTTGAAAGCAATAATTTATAAAATACGAATTTTAGGAACCCCTGTAAATTCAAGCAAAAACAAAAAGTGAGCCAGCTTTCGCTGACTCTTCAGGGGGTTTTGGTTGATTCATTCTCACATAAGATCGTAAGAATGAACATGAGCATGATGTTTAATATCATGCTACATTAATCATATAATGAACTGCACGTTTTGTCAATTGAAAAATAAAATTTTATTCATTCAATTACATCATAAAATATAAATTATTTTCTCTTTATTTTTCAAAAATTTTCTCATCCACTCATATGCAAATAAATTAATTTGTAAAATCAATATTTTTAGTCAATTCTAAAAAATAAGCATTTCTCAAATACGCCTTACTTTCCAAAAATGCCAGTGCATCCTTCTTCGCTTGTAATAAAATTTTATAATCACGTTTTAAATCAGCAATGCGAAAAGTCATATCGCCACTTTGACTTACTCCAAACAAATCTCCCTGTCCTCGTAACTCAAAATCTTTCTCACTAATATAAAAGCCATCATTACTTTCTTCTAAAACATGAAGCCGTTCACTATCTTGATTACTAATCAAATAACAATAACTTTGTAAATCATTTCTGCCTACCCTTCCACGCAACTGATGAAGAGTAGCAAGACCAAACCGCTCTGCATTAAAAATAATCATCATCGTAGCATTTTTTACATCTACTCCTACTTCAATAACCGTTGTAGATATCAAAATATTCAGTTCACCTTGTTCAAAAGATTTCATTACCTCATCTTTTAAATTTGATTTCATTTTACCATGTAACACACCTATGTGAACTTTATCCCGAAATGCTAACTCAAATTTTTCTTTTAACAAATTAACATCTTTCAAATCTTCAGAATCAGATTCTTCAATCAAAGGAGCAACAACATAAATTTGATGACCTAATTTTATTTCCTCATAAATTGCTGCCAAAACCTCTTTTAACTCATTGTCCTTTTTTAATTTGGTAATAATAGGTTTACGTCCATTTGGCTTTGATGCAATCATACTAGTATCCATATCACCATAAATTGTAAGCGCATAAGTACGTGGAATGGGCGTAGCACTCAAATATAAAACATCTGAACGAAATCCTTTATTCTGCAAATTTTTTCGTTGGTTTACCCCAAAACGATGTTGTTCGTCTGTCACAACTAACCCAAGATTGGCAAATAAAACTTGATCACTTAATAACGCATGTGTCCCTATAATAAAATCTACTTGACCAGTTTGAATACGCTCTAAAACCTTTTTCTTTTCACTTACTTTCATACTTCCAACAAGAAGTTCAATATGAATAGAATATCCTTCAAACAATTTTAATAAAGACAAATAATGTTGCGTTGCTAAAATCTCCGTGGGAGCCATCATAACACTTTGATATCCTGCTAAAACATTGGCATACATTAATATAGTAGCAACAATCGTTTTCCCACTACCAACATCCCCTAAAACCAAACGATTCATTCTTTTCTCACTCTGTAAATCTTCTAATCCATCATGAATCGCTTTTAATTGATCTTCCGTTAAAACAAAAGGTAGACTAGAAATAAAATTTTCTACCCCATCTAAATCTAATTCTCGTTGTAAACCGTAAGCTTTCGTTTCATTTTCCTTTAAATATAATATTTTAAACATAAAATCAAATAACTCTTCGTAAATCAAACGTAAACGTGCTTTTTTTATTTCTTCGGCATTTTGCGGTTTGTGTAAATACTGTAAAGCTGTTAACTTTGGAATAAATTCATACTGTTCCAAATAATATTCTGGAATTTTATCATCTACCAAAATCGGCTTTCGCAGTGCATCTAAAATCCAATTCTCAAAATGAACATTTTTTAATCCCTTTGTCAAATGATAAACTGGTGTAATCTTCGCTTCTTTGATCACATTAAGCTTAATATCATTAGCAACAAATTGATTTTTCTTTTCATTGTATTTTCCAATTAACGTTATTTCTCTTCCATTCGTTAAATTAGCTTTTAAAAAGGCCCGATTAAAAATAGAAACGGAAACAATCTTATTTTCAATTATCACCCGAAAAGACAAACGATTAAAATTTCGACGAATAAAGGAAACTTTAGCTTCTCCTTCAACCGTAGCATTAACAACTTGCACCATTTTTTCATCACTGGTTACGAAATGATTCGGATTTAAAAATTCATAACGATACGGATAATAAGCCAAAAGATCTTCCACCGAAAAAATATTACATTGTTGAAGTAATTTTACATTTTTTTCTCCAAGCCCTTTTATTGTTGATAAATCCATAGTATCATTTCTCCATTTTTATTATAACTTAATATACAATTGTTCGCAATAAAGAGTTACATTTATTCCTTCAAAAAAATAATTTTCTAGTATTAAAAGTAATTATTATGACTTAACTTTTTTAACATATGATACGCAATTCACTTCGTTATCAAACTAAATTTACTCATTTTAGGAATTAGAAAAAAAAACTTTTAAAAAAAACGAAAAAAACGTTGACAAAAGATACCTTATCGATTAGTATATTAACTACCAATTCACTTATAGAAGGCGAATTGGTGCTAGTATCACACTAGTCAACCCCTTTTTATTCTTTTATGAAGCTGTCTTCAGGGGGCAGCTTCTATTTTTTTTGTAAAAAACCAAGAAGAGATTTAAAAAAAGAAAAAATGATTTCTTCTTTTTTTATGAAATAAAAAAGCGATTTTTTAAAATCTGTTGCCAATTTATTAAAACTCGATACTTTTCATAAAAAATGTAACATTCTACTATTATAAATAATAAATATAAATTTTTATAAACGTTTCAACATTCCCAATCACTATCATAAAGCAAAGCCTTTTTATCTTACAAAACATATAAATTTTCTATTTTTTCTTCTAATTTTTACAAATTGCAATAAAGTAGAAAATACCAAAGAAATAAAAAAAGAATTAGCACCTACTAATTCTCTTGCGATAATTTTTGATAATATTGATAACGAGAAATCGCATGTTCCTTATTTTCTTGTAACAAGATTTCTGCTAAAGAAGCATCCTTAATTTTTAAAGCTCGATAACGAACTTCATTGTTCAAAAATTCACCATATCTATCAAAATCTGGAGCTTTACTATCCAAATACAACTTCTTTTCACTTGGCTGATAACGCATTAATAAACTATAACCTACATCTACCGCCAATTTTTGTTCCTTTGTACTACAACTCATTCCACCTTTAATACCATGTTCAATACAAGGTGCATAAGCAAGAATAATACTTGGTCCTTGATGAGCTTCCGCTTCTTGGAACACTTTTAATGTGTGCATCATATTTGCCCCTAAACTAATACTAGCCACATAACAATTTGGATAACTCATAGCAATTCGGAACAAATCCTTTTTTTGCATCCGTTTACCATAATCTGCAAATTCAGCGACTTGTCCTTTGTGACTTGACTTACTCATTTGTCCTCCAGTATTCGAATAAACTTCTGTATCCAAAACTAAAATCTTAACATTTTCATTACTAGAAAGCACATGATCAATACCTCCAAAACCAATATCATATGCCCAACCATCTCCACCAAAGGCCCAAACAGTTCGCGCCGGAATATAATCTAACAATTCTTTTAACTCTGTTGGTATCTCCGCATTGATTAATTGCTCTTTTACTTTACTAGTACATTCATAATCATGAAAATGTGCCAAAAACTCTTCAAAGACATTTTTTACATCTTTTGAAACAGAATCCATAGATTCTTCCATAATTTTCGCAATTCGTTTTCTTTTTTGAGCAAACGACAAATGCATCCCCAATGCAAACTCTGCATTGTCTTCAAACAAAGAATTCGCCCAAGGAAGCGTATAAGGAGTCGTTGGTGCAGACCCTCCATAAATACTAGAACATCCTGTTGCATTTGCGATTACTAGCTTATCTTGATAAAGCTGAGTTAATAACTTAATATAAGCTGTTTCACCACATCCTGCACAAGCTCCACTAAATTCAAAACGTGGTTTACGTAATTGACTATTTTTAATCGTAAACAATGGCTCCATAACTGGATTTTCATGTTCTTCAAAATAATGATTCGCTTCCACTTGTTTTTCTTCCTCATAATCACCAAATTCTAAAGCCTTTTCCCCATTTTTGCCTGGACAAATATTAATACACAATCCACAACTAGTACAATCTGCTTCACTAATACTAATCACATAATGATAATCTTTTGCTCCCATAGCAGGCAATCCTATTTCATCTTTCACCAAAAACGGACGAATCACAGCATGAGGACAAACGAACGAACACATTCCACACTGAATACAATGTTCACTTTTCCACTTAACTACTTTTTGAGCTATTTTTCGTTTTTCAAGTTTACTTAAACCTGCTGGAAATGTTCCATCCTTAAATGGTTCAATTTCTGAAACTTTAATTTCATTTCCTAAACGACGATGAATTCTTTCAAAAATACTAAAGTTTTTTAAAGCATCATTCTCATTGTTACCCTCACCAATCGTAATAGAATGAACCTCTTGGAAAACACCTTGAATAGCTGCAATATTATTCTTTACAATCTCTTCACCTTTGGTCGCAAACTCTGTCTTAATTGTTTCCGTAACTAACTCTTCAGCCTTATCAATCCCAAGTAACGACAAAATAATAACTTCCATAATCTTATTAATTTTACCTTTTAACTGATGTTTTAAAGCTACTTGCTCGGCATCAATCGTCATAATTTGAATATTCTTACTTCGAATAATGTCCAAATCACTTTTTTTAAACTTACTCACCAAAGCTACGTCATCATTCGTACTGACAAGTAAAGTTGCCCCCTCTCTTACATCTTTTAGGATTTCAAAAGAATCAAAATACTCAGGCTTTGTCACTACTAAAACATTTGGACTCGTTACATAAAACGGCGCACGAATCTCACTTTCACTAATTCGTAAATTACTTACTGTAACTCCCCCACTTTTTTTCGAATCATACTCAAAATATCCTTGTACAAAAGAAGAACTATTTTCTCCAATAATATGCAATATATCCTTACTAGCGGAAACCATACCATCGGATCCAAAACCAAAAATTTTCACTTCCAAATCATTTAAATCAATAGAATAATCAGGAATTTCCAAACTAGTGTTAGTTACATCATCCAGAATACCAATGGTAAAATTATGTTTTGGACATTCCTCTAACATATCATACACTGCTTTAATTTGCGCCGGCGTCGTATTCTTACTAGATAAACCATAACGTCCTCCAACAATCGTTATATCTTTATCTTTTAAAGATGAAACAATATCCAAATAAAGAGGTTCTCCAATACTTCCGCTTTCTTTGGCTCTATCTAAAACCGCAATACGATTTACACTACTTGGAAGTACATCTAACAAATACTTAACACTAAATGGACGATACAAATGAACTTCAATCAAACCAAGTTTATGGCCTTTTTTCCGTTCCTCATCAATCACTAAACGAATCGTATCACTAACACTTCCCATAGCAACAATGACACTTTCGGCTAAGGCATCACCATAATACGTAAAAGGTGCATAATTTGTTTTCATCAAACGATTGATTTCCTTCATATAATGATTTACGACATCCGCAACTTTTTCATAATCCTTATTTTTTGCTTCCAAACTTTGAAAATAAATATCTTCATTTTCTGCAAGACCTCGTTGTTTCATACAAGAAACATTTAAAGCTCGATTTTTAAAAGCATTTACTTCCTCCCACGGAATAAGCTTCAATAACTCTTCCCCTTTGAAAGACTCAATCGTATTTAATTCATGACTCGTACGAAAACCATCAAAAAAATGTAGAAAAGGTAAACTACTTTTCATAGCAGATAAATGCGCAACTGCTGCCAAATTCTGAGCATCAAACACACTAGAAGATGCAAGCATACAAAAACCTGTACCTCTCGTTGCATAAATATCACTATGATCACCAAAAATGGATAACGCATGCGTTGCTACTGTTCTACTAGCTACATGTATTACACCAGGTAACATCTCCCCTGCCATTTTATACATATTAGGAATCATCAAAAGAAGACCTTGACTAGCCGTAAAAGTAGTAGCTAAACTTCCTGTCATTAAAGCCCCATGCATTGCCCCTGCAGCCCCTGCTTCACTTTGCATTTCTACCACATGTACCTTATCATGATATAAATTATAACGATTCGCATGTGACAAATAATCCACATTACTAGCCATCGGACTTGATGGGGTAATAGGATAAATACTTGCAACTTCACTAAATAAATACGCTACATTAGATACTGCTTTATTTCCATCAATAATTTGTTTCATTACAAACCTCCATGTTCTCTAAATTAATTATAACACAAAAAAGAAGTTCCTCACTTCTTTCTAACTTTCTTCTTTTCTTTTTCATGGGAAAACAAAATATCTGTTTTTAATACAATAAACAAAAATAAAACCATCAAACAAATATAAAGAACCATAGCGTAATCGGTATCCCCTGCTGCATACAAAATAGATACCAAAGCAAACAAAATATTAATAGCATAAATAAGAATCAAAGAAGACCTCGTCGAAAACTGCATTTTTAAAAGTTGATGATGAAAATGATCCCGATCGGGAGTAGTAAACGGATTCTTCTTTTTAAGTCCTCGACGAATAATTGAAAAAGCTACATCAAAAATAGGCGTTGCCAAAACAATCAAAGGAATAATTAAAGATGTAAAAGTCGCCGTTTTAAATCCAAGTAAAGCGGTAACAGCTACAATTAAACCAATAAAATTACTTCCTGTATCTCCAAGATAAATCTTAGCTGGTGGAAAATTATGCATTAAAAATCCTAAAATACTCCCACACATTAATAAAGATAAAACAATATCAAACCCTGCTACTCGTGTAATAAATAAAGCAATAAAAGAAATCGTAGCAAAATAAATAGCACTAATGCCAGAACACAAGCCATCCAAACCATCAGATAAATTAATCACATTAATAACTCCTACCACAAAAAAGATCGTAATTAAATAATTCCAAGGTTTTGGAAACACAAAATTTACTCCTAAGATCGAAACCTCATCTAACGTAATAGCTCCATAAAACACTAAAATTGCTGCTGCCACCATTTGAGCTAAAAACTGCCACTTTGCTCCCAGCGGTTTAATATCATCACAAAGGCCCATCATAATTACAAGGAAAGAAGACATTAAAATGGCAATCATCTGCACATTCCCTTGACCAAATAAAATAAATCCAAATAAGAAAGAAAAAAACACCGCCAAGCCGCCTAAATCTGGCATTGGTACTTTATTAATTCGCCGTTGATTTGGATAATCCACAGCATCAATATGAAACGCTAACTTCTTGACAAAAGGCACCAACAAAAAACTAGTTAAAAACGTAATCAATAAAATGAACCAAACAGCATGACCATTAACTGTATACCCCATAAAAATACCTCTTTCTAAGCATATTATAACCGAATTTCAAAAAAATAAGAAGAATTATTCATCAATCGACTTAGTAAAAAATAAAGACAAAAAATAAATGACAAATCCACTAATCCCAAAAAGAAAAAACAAATGCAAATAATTGGCTGGTAAAAAGAAATGAGAAAAACGAAAGAAAAGAAAAACTTGTCCGACCAAAACCAAAAAGAAAATCATTTCATTCCATTTATTAAGCTTTCTTTGAAAAAAAAGTCCATGTATGCCCAAGCGATAAACAAGAAGAATAAGATACGAAAAAGAAAAACTAGTTGAAAAATCTAAGAAACAAGAAAATACTCGAATCGTTAATAATTGTAATAAAATTCCCCAAAAACCGAAAAAAGCATAAATCATAAATTTTCGGAAACAATCCCCTTTATTATCTTCTAATTCATCATCAATATAACTTTCCAAATCACAAATAAATTGCTTCGTATTACTTTCATACTCCTTAGGTTGAAACGTTTCAATTTCTTTTAATTTTTGGTCCAATTTTTCAAAATCATCCAATTCTAAAATGTATTGTTTCTTAGTAAACTCCTGAATAATTTGCTTCTGATGATTATTTTTATGCTCTCCATATTCACTTAATCTTGCTGCAGCAATAATTTTTTTATGCTGATGAAGCCCATCTACAATGGTTCCTACTCCTCCATGAGTAATCAATACATTACATTCTTTTAACAACTTCAAAAATTCTTTACTTGGAATCAAATCAAAAACTTCCATACAATCTGATTGATACTTTGTTTCTCCTGCTTGGACAATCACCTTCTCTTTAATATTTCCAAGCTTTATTTGCTTTTCAACAGCTTCTAAAAGACGAGTAAACTGACGATCTTGTGTTCCTAAAGATACTAAAATCATTAATAAATCCACCCTCCAAACTTCGCTTTCGGATATAACTTTTGCATGGATTTCCACTGAACTACAAAAAGATCTGCAAAATAATAAATAATACGACCCGATGCGGTTTTCGTTTCAATATTAGCAAACGACTCAATATAAATAACTTTACTTCCCATAATTTTAGCTATACAACACATCGGTCCCGCAGAATGAACTCCTGTTGTAATCACCACTTGAGGACGAAATTTTAAATAATAATAAAGAGAAATAAAACAATTTCCTAATAACTTAAATGGATAACGAAAAGGATGTGCCATCGTTCCATAAAGTAGAAAACCCATTTTTTTACGATACTCATTTAAAAGCGCTTCACTTGACTTCGTTTTCTCTGTCATTAGAAAACTATCATAATCTTTCATCATTGATTTTAAAGACATTAGCTCTGACAAATGTCCTCCAGCACTCGCTATAAACAAAACTCGCTTTTTCATGAATTACCTCCATCTATCATCTGTTTCCACATAACCCGAATCGAATAAGGTAAAAAATTTTTAGAATACATCTTGGCATTTTTTCCTAAAACTTTTAATTTTTCATAATCTCCAAGCAAAGAAATAATTTGTTGAGTCATTTGCTGTATATCTCGTTCATGAATCAAATATCCATTATAATCATCTTGTATTAACTCACATGCACCTTCTGCCGAAGAAAACGCTAAACAAGGAATTCCCGCATTCATAGCTTCTACAAGAACTAACCCAAACGATTCTGTAAATGAAGTCATCAAATAAAGAGACGCATGACGATATAACTGTTCAATATAATCATGATTTTGAAAACCATGAATCGTAACATAATCACCTAAATTTTTTTCAAAAATAATTTTCTCTAAATCTGCTCGCAATGGTCCATCTCCTACAATATCTAAATGAAACTTAACCATTCGCTCTTGCATCCTTTTTGCTACATCTATTGCATCAAAAAGACCTTTCTCTGCTTCAAGCCTTCCAACCATTAAAATTCTTGGTTCCTTATAATCACTAACAAAAGATAAATCATTATCAATCATATTTGGTATGTATACAGGACGACACCGTGACAATGAAAGTGCTCGCTGATAGTCTTTCGTAAGCATTCTAGAAACGACCACTAAATAATCCAAATGTTCACTTCCCTGAATAACTGCTTGCTTATATCTTTCATCACCATGATGATGATTGTGTTCCCAACCAATTTTTAAAGACGACTTATTCCCATACTTCACCAAATAAGAACTAATTTCCTGCCGAGTGGAAAGAAAAATATGAGCATCACTCTTTTTCAAATGACGTTTTAATCGACGAAACCTTCCTTTCAAAAAATAAATTTGTATACTATAAAATAAATCATGAAAAAAAGTAAGAAAATGAAAACCCTTTCCATAATCATTCCAAAGAACTTGCAAAAGCTTTCCAATTTGCTTTTTCTTAATAAGCTGATTATATTTTTTTACTTTTAAAGGTACATCTGTTTCATACAAATAACGAATCGGAATATTTGAATCAATTACAAAAACTGGCTGATTATAAAGACGATAAAAAGACAAAATAGATATTTCATAATCATTTTTCAAGACTTCTACTAAACTACTTACAGCTTTTTCAATGCCACCATAACCCAAATGATAAACTAAAATTTCCAACTTTTTTTTCATGTTTTCACCTACTCTTATTATAAAAGACTTTTCTTATACCGTAAAGTTTAATAAAACTTATTTTTGAAATAACCCGACGATACAAAAGCCACATAACGTAACTTTTTCTAATAGCCATAAACAGAATAACGAAAAAAATCCAGCACCATTATAATGTTTTGCAAAATAGCGCCGACTACTACTCAACGTTTGATATTTCTTCTTTCGATTCAAATTTTTATTAATCGTAACCGAATGATTGTGAAAAACACTACTATCTAAACATAAATAAATATCCTTTTTATGAAGCTTACAAGACATCGTATTTTCTTCAAAATATAAGAAAAGATTTTCATCCAAATACCCAACTTCACGTATTTTAGCAATCTGAACAAAGAAAAAACAAAAAGAAACAACTTCTACTGGTAAAAAGTTTTCTTGATAATAACTTTTATCATAACGATTACTATTTACAAAAAAACGATAAAAAAAGGGAACGGCACTAAGAACAAGTTGCGTATTACTTGGAACTTTCCATCCCTGATTAACACCCGTATGTTCCTGAATCCTCGGCGCTAAAATAGTGCCCTCATTTTTATGTTTGATTATTTTTTTTAATTCCTCTTCACAAGATATTTCAATATCACTATTACTAATAAAAGTATGTGTAATACCTTGTTTCTCTAAATAACGTAAACCAAAATTAATTCCTGCTCCAAATTGCCTTCCGTCCTCCCGACGTAGCAATACAACTTTTTCACTTTCATAAGCTTTTAAAACATCAAAAGAATCATCCGTAGAATGATTATCAACCACTACAATTTGATCTATACAAGAATAATCTTTAATATTTTCAAGTAAATGTATCGTTGTTTTTGCATCATTATAATTAATAATTAAAAAACCTATCATTTAAACACCTCTTCTTCTTTAGGAACCAGTACGATTGCTACCAAAACACTCACTGATGGAGAAACTAAAATATGTCCAGAGAAGAAAGAAAGTAATAACACCAGCCACATACTAATTTTTTCATCTAACTGATATTTTCTTTTTTTATAAAACAAAAGAAACGGTAACACAAAACACAAACTTCCCCAAACACCATAATGATAAAAAATATCAAAATAATCCATCTCAATCATCTTCATAGAACGAGGTGAATTCACACGCACATCTCCGATTCCCATTCCTACAACCTTTTCTGAAAAACTGACCTCTTGATAAAGCTCGTGGGTATTTTTCAAAAAACTCAACCGTTCACTAAAAATAAAATGATCAATATGATGAAACGTAAATAAATCTTGTACTTCATGAATTCCTAAAAACTCCAAATGAATTCGAATATTCTTATAAAAAGAAGATTGCCATACAATGGAAAACAATAACAACGTACATAAAACGGTTCCTATAGCACTATAAATTATTTTTTTCCAGTCTTTTTTGACCAATAACTTTCGAAAAAAAACGATAAGAAAACACAAAACCATGAATAAAAAAGCTAACACTGGAACCTTAGTTCCCAAAACTAAAATACCGCTAAGATAACATAGAAAACCAACCACTTGAATCCACCATTTATGATTTTTTAAAAAAAGAAACAAAAAAGGTCCTAAAATAGCTAAAATTCCCCCTACTTCATTTGTGGAATAAAACCAACCAATATTTCCTTGTTTACTATGTGCATAACTATCAAAACTAACCCCTGCTAAAGTAGGAAACACTAAAAAACTTAGGTAAAAAAACAATAAGAGAATAAGATTCTTTCGTTTAACTTTAAATAGTCCTCGCTGATACAATATCATCAAAAAAGAAAACACAAAAGGAAGATAAAAAGTTCGAAATAGACTTTGAGCTTCTAAAAAAAGAAAGCCACTACCTTTCATTCGAAATTGTAAACCGAGAAAAACAAGAATATAAAGACTACTAATACTCATATAAATAACAAGCCTTTTATCTAACTTTTTCATACATAAGCCAAATAAGAAAACCAAAAACAAGAACTTCATAACAAAAACAAAATACGAACTATGTCCTAACATATGATTAGAAAAAGACGTAATAACATCTAAAAAAGGATTCATCATCATTAACAGCCATATTATTTTCGAAAGCCATTCTTTTTTTTGATCTTCTATCATAACTTACCTCCATAATTTACTTACATTTTATCACAAGAAAAAAGAAGATACAAAAAGATACTTTTACTTCCGTTTCTTCTTTTTATGTTCTTCTTCAAATAAATCATACATAGTCTCTTCAATTTCTTTTCTAGAACGTTCATTTTGTTCTTTATTTTTAGCTTTTTTTAACTCTTCTTTTGATAAAGCCATAGTCTTTTCAAATTCCCGTATGATTTCTTCGGCATCATTCATTTTATGAATCGCTTCATCAACTTCTAAAACCTCTGGAACTTCTTTTTCAAAAACTTCTTCTTTAGCGATTGGCTCTTTTTCTATTTCCTCTATTTTCTTTTTTGCTTTCTTCTCTTTTTTAGCACGTTTCTTTTTCTTTTCTTTGCTTGGAGTTACCAATGGTTCTTCTTCCTGTAAAGTAGGCAATTTTTCTTCTTCCAAAGGATTACTTTCTAAAACAATTTCCCCTCTTCGTTGCTCCTCCATCTTTTCAATTCGTTTTAATAACTTTTTATTTGGTCTTCGTAAAAATCCTATCATCGTAAGAAGCGCTAAAAATATACAACCTCCAGCCAATCCAAGAATGACATGTTGATAAGTATCTTTTTCTGTGCTTAACTTTTTCGTCATCTCATCAAAATACTGTTGATAAGTATTATCCTTCGCATGATAAAGATAATAATTTTTTTCACCTGTTTCAATATTCATAGCATAAACTAAAGCATATTCACTATCTTCTTGGACTTTATAAGCTTCATATTCTCGTTCATGTATCATTACTGTACTTTTCACAAAGCCATCAAAAACTTCTTCAAAAGGTAATAAATACAACACAAGAGTATTAGACTTTTGTTCTTCATAAAGTTGATAACTATTATTCTTTTCATCATAAATAGCCAAAACTACTTTACCATCTAAACTTTTCAAAGCAACAAGCGTATACTCAGTAATATTACTAATAAAACATGGAACTTCAATTCCTGCGATTATCACAGTACTACTTTCATATAAATCTGGTTTCTCTACATTTTTAATATTTTTAATAATATTGTATTTTTCATCACCAATTGCTACTTCAATCGGATTTTGATCTTCTACTAAAACCGTAACTTTATAAATCCGTTCATTCCCATTTTGAGCATTAACTCGAATCTCAAATGAATTAGCTCCCTCTTCTACTTCTTTTTCTCCAGTTCCACTTATACTAGCAGTACTGTCTTCTAAAGTTGCTCCTAAATTTATAAGATTTACAGTAGATGGAACTTTTACTGTATATTCCAAAACTTCCTTCTGAAACGAAGGAGACAATTCATATTCTCCAACCGTAATAGATTTCAAGTAATTATTTGTTGATTTTGGCTTTACTGCCGTTACATTAACCCGTTTACTTCCACTGACATTAATATTGGAACCATCTTGACTAGTAGCATCCCCAGTTACAGAAAAACTGATTAAACCAATATCAGAGCCTTTGCAAGTAAGTTGAAAATTTCTCGTATTATTTTTACTCTCCTTGTCTACATCGGCTTCAACTTTACTACAATTTGTTGTTGAACCAATTCCACTAAGTTTAACATTCCATGCTGCTGCATTTCGAATCGTCACATAAAACGTTACACTACTTCCTTTTTCAATCGTTCCTTGACTTACCGAAGTAGAAACAATGGGTGCAGCCATAACCACTTGCATCCCTAAAAAAATACTAAAAACCATTAAAAGTCCAAATCCTATTTTCCTTTTCATACAATCCCTTTCTAATTTATCCTTGTATAATATGTGAAGTTCCTAACAAATGTTGACGTAACTTTAACAAGTCAGCAGAATTCACTCCACTACCATGATTAGTTTTTGCACTCTCTAAATTCGCCCCACTAAGTTTCACCTGACCTAGTAAATATTGACGCATTCGAAGTAGATCAGCAGAATTCACCACACCATCACCTGTCAAATCTCCGTAAACAATTATTGTATGCACTGTTCCATTTTTATACACAATTTGACAACCAGTTCCTAATACATCTGTATCCTTCATCATTTGACCACTAACATTTTTAAAAGTCACATTCCCGTTTTCTGTTTTCTTTTTCAAAGTATCTACTTTCGTTCCAGGATTTACATTAACAATATATGACCCTTTTTGTTTCACATTCATTTGACTAACAACCGTTGCAACATTAAATACAGGCTCAGTTGGTTTTTCACTACCTGAATTATTATCATTATCAGAGGGAATAATCGTTCCAACATAAATACCTTCAGCATTTTTTAATGCACCTTGACTGGCATAAACAAGTCCTGCTAAAGCTGGATTGGCCTCTGAACTATATGCACCTATATTAAAGAAATTATAAAAACCTTCATACGTTTGATCTTTATAAGTAAAACGTCCTCCATTAGTTGTATTAGATAACTTTGTCCCAGACTCTTGTCTTGCTAAACTAGCTAAATATACAGGACTTACATTTGCAAGCTTTCCTGCTTCTACAAAAATATCTGCATAAGCTTGATGATCTAATATTGATACCCCATCCATAAAAGTACCTTTTAATACAGATGTTACTACAGATGCTGTATATTCCTCTTTATAAGATAAATCTTCAAACATTAAAATTCGTTCTTCACGAATAAAATTTCGAGGGTCAAGATAATAAGCTACCGTTTGATTATTAGCAATATACCAGCCAGGTTCTGTTTGATCAAGAGGCTGCTCATAACATGCAGAACAAGCATTAACAGAACTAACCCTTTTTTCATTTGCTACTGCATCATTAAACTGTAAACCCGTTTTCAATGATTTAAACACCCAATTTGGATGACTATTATGAAGTAAACGTAACTTTTTCTTATAACTCTCTGGAAATCCTTGTTCATCTAACTTTTTTTCAAACTCAGCATCGGTAACATTACTTTGACCATAATCCTGTTTCCCAGCAGTTGGATGACTTGTTTCTTCTGGCATATTTTCATAAATAGGAATTTCAAAAACCAAAGGCAAATTTAATAACCCATTATTCTTATAACTAGTATAACTGGTAGCAGATTCACTTGCTGGAGCTGATAAATTAGCCATATATTGATGAGTATAAATTGTATAAAGAGAATTTGGACTAACATTAAATTTCTTTAAATAGCTCGTATTCTGACCAGCACTAATATATCCTCGTGCTGTAAATATCGCTCCACCAATGATGGATTCTTTTGGTGTTGTCCAAGGACGATTCAAACTATCCTTTTCCCCAGCAATATTAATATATGTCTTACACACATATCCATTTTGATTATTATAATAAATATTAATCCATCCTGCTGCACAACCAGAGCCTGATACTTCATAAGCACTTTTCACCGTAACGACAAGACCAGTATTTAATTGTTGATAAGTCTTATGATTGGTCCCAGGTCCACTACGAAAATTTACTTGATCTGCATTGATAACACCATAGATTGTATTGGCCATAACTAAGGTTTCAAAAAGAAAAAAAGATACAAAAAAGAAAACAACAAATTGAACCTTCTTTTTCAAATCTTGCTTCTTCCACAATCTTAGCATCTTTTCACCCTCTATTCTTATCAATTATAACAAAAATCGACTTTTTTCGCAAACCTAGCAATTTAGGAATTGTAAAGTTTTATCAAGTTATCAAGTATTGAGGTTAACTCAAAAATATTGTATAATAACAACTAGAATAAAAGGATGAAAGGACCAATCAATGAAAGAATTAAAAATAAAAATGAAAAAAGCCAGTAAAATCATGTTAATAACTTATCTCATCTTATCCATTGGATATATCATAAGTTATATCTTGTTTTCCAAAAGTTTATTAAACTTAGAAGGGATTGAAACAACGATTCGTTACCTCATCTTAGGATTTTTTGCCATTTGGGGTGTCAGTTATCTGTGCTTTGGACCAAAACTTATTTTCAAAAAAATGAAAAAGACCTTTATTGTCTTAAGTATTTTTACAATAATTTTTTTCCCTATTTTTAGCATCGTATCTTATTACATCGATAAAGTATACGATAAACTAGACAATTTCACGATAAAAGAAACTTCAACTTACACAAGTGTTTTACTAGCTATGAAAGATACTGAAATAACAGAACAAAGTAAATTAGGAATGATTGATAATACGAATGATCGTGAAGGATATATTTTAGCCAAAGAATTAATTCAAAAAGAAAAATTAACCCAAGAAATTACTTCATATGAAGACTTCTTAATCATGCTAAACGATTTATATAATGGAAAAATTGATGGAATTTTTGTCTCTGGTGATTACAAAGTATTATTCAGTAATGAAGATAAATTTCGTACCATTGGAGAAGATACCAAAATAGTATACTCTTATAGTAAAGAAATGAAATCGGAAGAAAGTGATTTAATCTCTACCAAAAAACTCACCGAACCTTTCACTGTTTTAGTTTTAGGGGTTGACTCTGAAGCTCAAAATGGCTTAAATCCAAATGCTGCTTTCAATGGTGATACGTTAATGCTTGTAACATTTAATCCAAATACTTTAACCTCTACGATGTTTAGTATCCCAAGAGATATGTATGTACCCATTGCTTGCAATCATAATCGCTATAATAAAATAAATTCTGCTGCGGCCTATGGAACAAATTGCGTTATCAACACGATTGAACAAATGACTAATATTGATATTGATTACTTTGTTAAAGTAAACTTTAGAGGTGTCGTTGACTTAGTAAATACGTTAGGGGGCGTTGATGTCGATGTGGAAGCTCCTGACTATGATTATGACAAAGCTCACAAAGGTTTAGTTTGTGAACAAGATTCTCAAAGAAGATTTGGTGAACATCTTGTTTGTATTACTCCTGGAGAAAATGTTCATTTAGATGGAGAACAAGCCCTAGCTTATGCAAGATGTAGACATCTATACTTGGAGGGCGATGTAGATAGAAATCGTCACCAGCAAGCCATTATTGAAGCTACAGCCAAAAAATTAGTTCAAATGTCTAGCTTTAGTGATTTTGAAAAATTATTAGATACAATTAGTAACAATATAGCAACCAACATGCAAACCAAAGAAATGCTTTCCTTCTATCAAGCAATTAAAAATATGTTAGTAAATAGCTTAAATGGCGAAGACTTTATCACCATTCAAAAGACACGTTTAGAATACTATAATTTCAATCCTTGGTTACCAAGTGCTGGTATGAGAACTAGTGCGTTAGGTTATTATCCAGGATCATTGAATGCAATAACAAAAGCCATGAGAGAAAATCTAGGAATTGAAAAAATTGAAACAGTTAAAACCTTTTCTTACGATTATAACGAAGATAAAGATTATCGAAGCGACATCATTGGTCAAGGAATTCGAACAGGTGATGTTTTAACAAGATATTTGATGCCAAATTTAAGTGGTCAATCAGTAACTTATGCTGAGGAATGGGCTGCTAAAAATGGAATTACTTTATATAAAGAATTTGTAGAAAGTGAATCAATTCCTGGCATTATTGTAAATCAAAGTGTTCATCAAGATACTTTCTTAAAAACGGTATCCAATGTAACTATATATATTAGCAAGCCTTCTTCTAACAATAACCAAAACAATGATAAAGATGAAGATAATGACGATAATGAAATCGATGAACCTAACATTCCTGGAAATCCAAGTGATGAAGATAACGATAACAATTCTAATAATGAAGGAGATAAGCTACCAACTACTCCTGATATCGATTCAAATCCCAAAGACGAAAATTAACAAAAAAACAAGATTAATATTTTCAATCTTGTTTTTTCATTTGTTCAACATAACTCTTAATATCTATATTTGATTGCGCATTTAAATGAAAATCAGCAAACATTCCTTTTTGATACAATACATAAGCTGCTGCTCCAATCATCGCCGCATTATCTGTACAATATTGAAATTGCGGAACATGAAAATGAACTCCATACTTTTCTGATAACTCAGCCATAGCTGTTCTTAAAAATTGATTCGCCGAAACGCCACCAGCTAAAATCATTTCTTTAATATTTGTCCTCTGATAGGCAAGCTCTACTTTTCTTACTAATTCATCAACGGCTGCCTCTTGAAAACTACGAGCTAAATCGGCTTTCCGTATCTCATTTCCTCGTTGCTCCTCATTATGTACTAAATTAATCACAGCACTCTTTAAACCACTAAAACTAAAATCATACGTTGACTTTGTCATTGGTTTTGGTAATGAATAGGTCGCCTCTCCTTCTTTTGATAAACGATCTACATTAGGTCCACCTGGATATTTCAGTCCTAATACACGAGCTACCTTATCATAAACTTCACCAACGGCATCATCAATCGTACTTCCAAGAAATTCAATATCATCGGCAGAATTCATTTGAACTAAATCGGTATGTCCTCCACTTACAATTAAAGCTAAACATGGATAAGTCATTTCATTATTAATAGCATTGGCAAAAATATGCCCCATTGTATGATTCACAGCAATAAGTGGCTTATCATACACCATCGATAATACTTTAGCGCATTCCACCCCTACCAAAAGACTTCCAAGTAGTCCTGGTGTATAAGTTACAGCGATAGCATCAAGTTCTTCTATTGTCATACCAGCTTTTTCAAGAGTATCCTCAAGTACCATTGTAATATTCTCTGTATGCATTCGAGAAGCAATTTCTGGTACAACTCCACCAAAATTAGCATGAGTATCCATTTGTGTTAAAACTGTCATAGCAATCACACTATTACCATTTTTTACAATGGCCATACTCGTTTCATCACAAGAAGTCTCAATAGCTAAAATAAAAACATCTTTCACTCTCTAATACATCTCCGTCCCATTAAATACGCATCTTCATTCCCATAATAGAAAATTCTTTTACAAATTACTTCAAAGTTAAATTTTTCATACAAAGCTATCGCTGCTTTATTATTCACATTCACTTCTAAAGTAATCAAAGAAACATCTTTACCTATATTACTAATCATATAATTAATTAATAAACTACCAAAATGTCGACGGCGATACTTTTTTAAAACAAACAAATCAATTATATCTACCGTTTCATAAAATTCCGTAATACTTAAAAACCCAATAATTTTCTTTTCATACAAAGCGACAAATATCTTAAAATAAGGTTCACTCATCATTTTTTCCAAATCATTTACGATTCTATAATTTTTATGTAAAATAGTTCCTAACTCATATATAACACTAATATCCTGATTATTCGCTAAGCGAATCATTTCTGGACCTCAATTAATTTCACATACAATGGCTTTACCACATGTGGATTTACAGGATTCAAATTTCTTGAAAACTTATAAATCATTTCATAATTTAAATCAACATGAACAATAATATCACGGTTTTGAGAAAATATTTCATAATCACCCTTTTTTACATAAATATAATCATTAATTAATTCGTCAAGTTCATTAAATTTTCCAAAATAATAGCCATTCTTTTCCTCTTCTACAAACCAATGATATCCTTTTTCTTCGTTTGAAACAGCTTTAATTAATAAACTGCTCATTACTCTAATTGGAATTTGTAAAGTAAAAGCTAAACTTTTTGCAATGGTTACACCTAATCGAACTCCTGTAAAAGATCCTGGACCATTTATCACAATGATATCAGAAATATCTTTGACTACTACATTATTTCGCATCAGTAAATCTTCTAAAGAAGGCATAATCATCGAACTTTGCATCACTACTTCTTTTCTGGATACATGATCTAAAACTTTTCCGTTTTTAAACAATATAAGTTCAATAAAACTAGCATGTGTATCAATATATAATGTTAACATTATGTTTCCTCCAATGCTTAAGTATAACGATTATAAAAGAACTCGTCAACTAAAATAAGAAAAGAAAAAACTCCCACAAAAAAGAGTTTTATAAAACTGCGTCACACAAATCTTCGTATTTCTTACCGTATGGTTTAAACACTAAAAGACGTGTATTTTCATTTACAACCTTAAACTCTATTTCTAAACGTTCTTCTGGTAAAATATCAGAAATTAAATCTGACCATTCAACAATAGAAACTCCATTTTTATTAAAATAGTCATCAAAACCTACATTATCTAAACTGCCTTCCAAGCGATAAACATCCATATGATATAAAGGCATTTCCCCATGTAAGTATTCTTTCACCAAATTAAAAGTTGGTGATGTAATATTTTCTGTAATACCAAGTGCTTGCGCAAATCCTTTTACAAATACAGTTTTACCACTACCTAGTTCTCCTATTAAGCAAATAACCATATTAGGAAATTTTTCACTTTCCATATTTTGTGCAATTTCTAGGGTATCACTTTCATTTCTTGAAGTATATTTATAATCCATTATTATCACCACATTCATTATATCAAATGAAAATAAAAGAGCACAATAGCTTAAATTTAGATTGACAATATTTTTAACGAAAAAAAAACTATGAAAAAATCATAGTAAATAATAGCAAAAAAAAAATTGGCAACTACCTATTTTCGCTTACACTATCGTCGGCGTACTAGTGCTTAACTTCTCTGTTCGGGATGGGAAGAGGTGTATCCACTAGGCTATCGTCACCAATAAAGGATTTTGTCCTTTAAAAACTTGATAATGTATTCTCAATCATTAAATTAAATAAGTTAAATCCTCGAATTATTAGTACTAGTCAGCTCAACGTATCACTACGCTTCCACCTCTAGCCTATCAACCTCATAGTCTATAAGGATTCTTACTTCACGAAGAATGGGAAAATTCATCTTGGAGGAGGCTTCCCGCTTAGATGCTTTCAGCGGTTATCCCGTCCATACATAGCTACTCTGCACTGCAACTGGCGTTACAACAGATACACCAGAGGTATGTCCAATCCGGTCCTCTCGTACTAGGATCAGCTCTCCTCAATTTTCCTGCGCCAACGACGGATAAAGACCGAACTGTCTCACGACGTTCTGAACCCAGCTCGCGTGCCACTTTAATGGG
>CAJUQG010000004.1 GCA_910588025.1 uncultured Bacilli bacterium | reverse complement strand
ATTAATAGAAAACCCATAGAAAAAATCTATGGGTTTGTCTACACTCTGAAAAAAAATAAAACATTTTTTTATGTTTTCACGAAAATTCGTCATTTTTTTTATCATTAGTGATTTATAGTATGCAGTCATGAAAACGAAAAATATTTATAACTCTATAGAGGAACTAAAATTAGAACTCTATAAAATTCAATGTAAAAATTGGATTCCTAGTAAAAGCAAAGGTACTGGTGCTGCTGGTATTACTTTAGAAAAGTTATTACATAAGGATGAAGATCAATTTATATTACCAGATTATTCTGGTATAGAACTGAAAACAAAAATAGAAGGAAGTGAGCCATATATTAGTCTATTTTCAATGGCTTTTGATAATAAACCACTTGAAATTCGTAGATTATTAAAAATTGGAGGTTATCCTGATAAAAAAAATCCACAATTTAAGGTATTTCAAATTGCTGTGTATGGGAATAGTAAAAAATTTGTGAGAGGTAATTTAACTTATCAATTAAAAGTTGATTATTCACAGCAAGTTTTACGTCTTATCATTTTGGATTATCATTGTCAATTGATCGATAACAGTATGTCTTGGTCATTTTCTCAATTGCAATCTAGACTTGAACATAAAATGAATTATGTGGCTTTGATTCCAGTAAAAAAATGGTATATAAATAAAACCATTTATTTTCGCTATTTAAACGCCAAATTTTTTCAATTGAAAGACTTTGAAATATTTTTGAAGTTAATTGAAGAAGGGATTATTCGTGTTACTTTTCGTATTTCTTATTTTAAAGATGAAGAACGTTTTGGAAATATTCATGATCGTGGTACTACTTTTGAAATCCGAGAAGATGACTTAACTAAACTTTTTGACGAGATATAATTTGGACCTTAGGGGTTGTGGGAGAAAATCTGTTCTGCTCGACCTCTAATTTTTTTATATTATTTTTTCGAATACAATAAAAAAACTCCTAAAATAGGAGATATTTTTTTAAAAATGGTCGAGAAGACAGGATTTGAACCTGCAACCCCTTGGTCCCAAACCAAGTGCTCTACCAAGTTGAGCCACTTCTCGGTTTCACTAATAGTATACTACAATCATTGCAAATGTGTTACAAAACTTATAATGGTGCACCCAAAGGGAGTCGAACCCCTAACCTTTAGATCCGTAGTCTAACGCTCTATCCAATTGAGCTATGGGTGCAAAAATGAAATGCAATTTCATTATATTACAGTCATTTTAAAAATTCAAGAGTTTTTCTTATTTCTTTTTTATTCCAGCCTTTTCTAAAAAAGAAACTATATTCTCATATGTATTATATCCAATCATTCCATCTACCATTTTGCCTGAATCAATCACTGCAATCATTGGTGTATATTGAAATTGTCCAAATTCCTTTGTTTCATTATCCACAGTCTTCTTTATATTTAATAGTGAAGCCATTTCTTTATATTCTGCAGTTGATGGTAATTCCTTTTCTATATCTAAATAAACAGTTGTATATTTATAATTTGTTTGTGCTTTCTGTAAATTTGGTAATATTTTTTTACAAAAGGTACAGCCTTCGCGGCCAATATATAATACGAATTGGTCACCACTTTTTATTTTTTCGGTTACCTGTTGAGCTGTTAAAGAAGTAAACATACTAACATCATATGTAGAATTATCTAATGTCGTTTCATTACTGTTATTTTTTTCGTCACTTGGACTTAATTTTGATGCAATTACTAATAATGAAATTGAATTTATTATTAAAATAATTATAATAATATATAAGCATACAAATAATTTTTTTTCTTGCTCCTTTTTCATAATATTACCTCTTTTTCCGGTAATATTATAAACTATATTATTTTTTTCTGCAATTATTATTTTTTATTCTTTTTATATTCTTTCATGGCTTTAATCGCTTCTTCTTCCTCACTTAATAAATGAATTTTTTCAACTGATATTTCATCAATTTCTAAGGCTCCGTTATTACAAGAGATAATAACTTTTCTAGTATTTCCTTTCATTGTGGATATGGTTACTTTATCATTTTCATCTAAAACAATTTCTATCTCTTTTTCTTTTATAAACTTCATTTAATCTTCCCTTTCAATACTTTGAAATAATTCATCGTCAAAAAAATCTTGTAAAGGAATTTCTAAACCTTCACATATACGTATGATGGTAAGCATCTTAGGGTTTTTCGATTTTCCTGCTATTAAATTTTGAACGGTGCTTTGTGTCAAGCAACAAATACTTGCCAATTTATTTACAGAAATATTTTTCTCTTCACAAATTGATAATATTTTTAAAGATACAGCCTTAGATAATTTCACTTTAACCACCTTAAGAAAAGTATATCAATTAAGTTGCGAAATCTATTAACCACGGGAGACTAAATTTCCGATAATCGCTAAAAAAAGATAACTTTTTTCTTCCTTTCTCATGGAAATAATTATAGCTATCTTTTCTTCATTTTTACGTCGAGTTACGTCGAATTGATTTTTTTATTTACTTGTTTTTTCATTTCTTATTTGACACATTATTTTCTTTTTTCTAAAACAGACTTTACTATTTTTCAAACATCTGAAAAAAATGGTCATATTATAATAAACGAAAGGCAAAAATATCAACTATTTCATAATTCAAATTAAACCTTTGTGATGAATGAATAAAATTTATGTATCAAGAAGATTAATTTTGTATGCTACTTGTATGCTACGTGTGTAATTTTATATGATTTTATATAGTTTTGTATTAATTACCATAAATTTCTAAACAAGAAAAAAACATCGAAGTTATCGATGTTTCCTAACAATTTAATGGTGGCTCGTTTGGGATTCGAACCCAAGACCCTTTGATTAAAAGTCAAATGCTCTACCGACTGAGCTAACGAACCAAATACGAATGGCTGCCTCGGGTGGGTTCGAACCACCGGAATGCAGGAGTCAAAGTCCTGTGCCTTACCACTTGGCTACGAGGCAATTTATATGGTGGAGGGACATGGATTTGAACCATGGAACCCGAAGGAACAGATTTACAGTCTGCCGCGTTTGACCACTTCGCTATCCCTCCATATATACATAAAGAATGGTGCCGACAGAGAGAATCGAACTCCCAACCTACTGATTACAAGTCAGTTGCGCTACCAATTACGCTATGTCGGCAAAAAAATGGTGGGCGTTTACGGACTCGAACCGCAGACCCTCTGCTTGTAAGGCAGATGCTCTAACCAACTGAGCTAAACGCCCGTCTTTCGACATAATCAACTATAACAGAATAGTTGATTTATGTCAATAATGTTTTCTAAATTTTATGTATATTTCATTTTTTTATACATTTTTTTCATCTAAAAAGTATACTTTATACCATGTCAAAAAGCTATAAATATTATAAATTTTTCGACCATTATTTTTTTGGTTGTGATAATGCTCCTCTAACATTTGCTCAATTACCGCTTGATCAAAAAATTCTTTTACAAATTTTTGATTAAACATTTCTTTCACTTTTTTGTAATACTTTTCTTCACGAATCCATTTCGAAAACGGCACTGGAAAACCTAATTTTCGTCTCTTTGACCATTCTTCTGGTATTTTATTATTAGCAATCTTACGAAAAATACTTTTAGTTTCTTTTTTTTCAACTAAATATTTTGTCGGAATACTACTAGCATAGTTAAAAACATTAATGTCTAATAGTGGTACCCTTAGCTCCAAAGAGTTAGCCATAGTCATTTTATCTGCTTTTAATAATATATCTTGTGGCAACCAAAAATGCATATCGATATACATTTTTTTTGTTAACGTATCTCTAGTTTTTATTTTATCTAAAACAGGCTTAAGCGTATCTCTTATTGTCTCATTACTTTTTAATTCATTACAAAGGATTTCATTAGCTTCCCATTCTTCCATCAAAGTGCCATGACCAATATATCTTTCATCAAAAGGAAGACCATATAATCTTAAAGTATTTTGTCCAGGAAAATGAGGCAGAGGCTTTATTAAAAACCGAATAAATTTACGAATACACAAAGGAATTCTGGTATAAATTTTTAATAATGTAGGCTCATAATATTCATTATATCCCCCAAACATTTCATCCGACCCTTCCCCAGATAAAACAACTTTTACCTGTTCACTTGCTAATTTTGATAAATAATACAAAGGAACTGCTGAAAGGTTAGCCTCTGGTTCATCGGTGTAATATTCTACTAAAGGGAGAGCATCAAAAAATTCCTCTGGAGTTATCGTTTTTCGATAATTATTTATTCCTAAAATTTCTGACAACTCCTTGGCGTACATCGATTCATCAAAGCCTTTTTCATCAAATCCTACGGAAAATGTTTTATCCGGTTTCGCTACACTGACAACATAAGAAGAATCAACTCCACCTGATAAATAAGATCCCACCTCAACATCGCTTGTAGTTTGATGATATTTTACAGATTGCTCTAATATTTCTGACAATTCTTTTGTAATCTGTTCTTTTGAATTATCTTTTTTATGATATTTCACTTCAAAGTATTGCTTAATTTCTAATTCATTATCACGCCAAATAAAATAATGTCCTGGCTTTAGTTTAAAAACATTTTTAAAAAAAGTTTCTTCATGCACGGAATATTGAAAAATCAAATACATTTTTAATGCCTTTTTATTAACTTCTTTTTGAAAATTTGGATGTTCTAAAAATGATTTTATTTCTGACCCAAAAAAGAAAGCATTCTTATTTTTATAATAGTAAAATGGTTTGATTCCAAAATGATCTCTGGCTCCACATAATTGATTTTCTTTTTTATCATAAATAACAAAAGAAAACATACCAACTAATTTTTGGAGCAATTCAGCAATTCCCCACTCTTCATAACCATGAATAATTACTTCAGTATCACAATCGCTTTCAAAAATATGACCCTTTTTTTGCAAATCATCTTTTAATTGTTCATAATTATAAATTTCTCCATTAAAAACAATTACTAAACTTTTATCTTCATTATACATTGGTTGAGCACCACCAGATAAATCAACAATGGATAATCTACGGTGACCCAACGCAACTTTATCATCGACATAAAAGCCTTCTCCATCTGGTCCACGATGAATAATTCGCTTGGCCATTTGTTTTATAATTTCTTTTTTTTCTTTCTTTTTTGTTTCATCAATAAATCCAACAAAACCACACATAATTTTACACTCTCCAATAGCAATTTTTATACTCTTTATAGTAATGCCATAATCGTTTTTTTAACATTAAAAATCTTTTTAAATTCTTATCTTTTTTGTAAATCATTGGACTTACTCTTTTTTTATTTTTCCAAAGATATAGTGCTTCTTTCTTGAAATCTTCATTAGTAATATACTTTTTTATAATTCCTTTTGGAACAAAACTTAATAATATCTCTTCTGTCAATTTTTGATCTTGCAAATCAATTTGATAAATTAAATCATCTACTAATGTTTTTACCAAATTAGCTCCTAAAGCACTAATGTAGTAACTACTTCTTCCTTGACGAGCATTTATTTCTAGTACTTTAAAAGAATTTGTTCGTTCATCATATTTTAAATCAAATTCAGCAAATCCATGATATGGTATACTTTCCATAAATTGCTTTATTTTTTCCATCATTTCCACGGTATTTCCATTTGTAGTATTAAAGCCATTAATTAAAACAGCTGCATTTCCAACCATTGATTTTGTTCGTTCTTGTAAACCAATTTGAGCAAATGATTGTATTTTTACTTTACCATTTCGGTCTACATAGACTACTGCATCAAATAAATAAGAATCATCACCAGGAATAAATTCTTGAATAATTAAACGATCTTTGTAGCCAGATTCTATAATTTTTTTTATTGTCTGTTCTAGTTCTAATTGATTTTCTATTTTATAAATTTTATTTTTTCCTTCGAAACTTAAGTGATTATATATTACTACATTTGCAGGTTTTAAAATAATAGGAAAATTTAAAGTACTTGGCAAAATCGTATTTTTAGAACAATCAAAATAAAAAGTTTCAGGAAACTCTAACCCTTTGTTTTTATACATTTTATAAAAGTTTTCTTTATTGGTTAAATTAGTTAAAGTTTTAATATCTGGCGATGCAAATACCAAATTATCAGCTAATTGTTCTCGATTTTTTATTAAAAATTCAGCATAAGTCTCGTTCGTACTAATTGTTAATACTTTTTTACTTGCTCTTTTCTTTGCAAACTGATTGATTATTTTAACAAAACTTTCTTCTTGCCACAAATCTTTTTCATATTCTATTTCTAATATGTTAGAAAACTTAGTAAAAGCTAAGCGATCTTTGCCGATTAAAAATGCTTTTTTGTGATATGCTTCATAGGCACATCTAGCCATATAGTAAGCATTTGCGTCACTTCCCAAAATCAAAATATCAAATTCCATTGCGTGCCTCCTTTTTTATTATTAATAATACGTTTCTTCTTTTTCGTCTTCTGTCATATGAATTCTTGGTACTCTATTTTGTATTTGATTGAATAAATGATAAGCATTTTTGCCAATTTTTCTGGTAACTTCAGATATAGCAATATCTTTTCCAAATATTTCAACAAGCATTCCCTTTTGTATTTTATTATCTACAAGAACCATTATCATATCCATAGAATCGGCAATAATAGGATATTTTTGTTGATTTATTACAACATGGAGAAAATTTTTTTCTATTCCATCTGCATATCCAATAGGAACAGTCGCGATGAAAGCATCATTTTTGACTTTGTATAGCGCATTATAGCCAACTATTTCGTCCTTTGTTACTTGGCGTATACTTACTACCTCACTATACAAAGTAAAAGCTGTTTTTAAATTTAACTGATTTTCTAAATTAGTTTTGCTAATATTATTTCTTTTCTTAAAATGATTTAATTTTAGCGCTCGTAACTTACCTTTAAGTGAGATATCAGGCTTACGACTTTGAGCAAAGCCATACATAATAATTCCTAGACGAATGCCATTACAAAATGGAATTCTATCATGATTTACCAAGGTCAAACTTCTTCCTAAATGCACAATTGGAATACTTTTTAAGTCAATATTTTTGGTTAAATCTTGAAATGTTTTGAGTTGAGAATCCCAAAATGTATCATTAACACCAGAAGTGGCAAAATGACTATAGATTCCTTCTAAAAATATTTTGTTATTTTCTTTTATCATTTCAGTGGCTTTTTCTAATTCTTCCCGATTTTTAAAACCTAAGCGATTCATTCCAGTATCTAGCTTTAAATGAATTTTGGTTTCATAGGGTAATTTCATTTCGTTTAACGATTTCATGTAATCTAGGCTTTCAACTGTAATGGTTATGTTATTATTTATGCAATCATATATTGATTCTAGATCAATAGGCTCTAAAATTAGTACAGGTGTATCTAAATTGTATTTTCTTAAATCTAGAGCTTCTTCTAATGAAGAAACCGCAAAATAATTAATACCACCTTTTTTTAGGGCATTTACGCATTTTATTCCATGATGATAAGCGTTATTTTTTACTACTCCTATATAATATTTATAATCTGGATAATGCTGTTTAATTTCTTTTATATTATGGGTTAAATTTTGATGGTTAATTTCAGCATATGTTTTCCGATACATTACATCACCCTCTATTTGTTAATTATAGCTAATTTTCGAGAAAAAAGAAAGTTTTCTAACAAATTAGCTTAGTTGCTTCAAGAAATATTCTACTTTTGTTCTATTCATTTAATTATTTTTTTAAATTAGCTTTTTGACATATTTAACGTTTTGAATTATTCTGGATATTATGAATTTAGATCCTTTTCAACAAGAAGCAGCAGAACAAAAAAATCGTTACTCAGTTATTATTGCTGGAGCTGGGACAGGTAAAACTTTTACTTTATTAGGCAGAATTCAATATTTGGTAAAAGAATGTGGTATGGACCCAAAAGAAATTATGGTTATTTCTTACACTAATGAAACTGTAAAAGAATTTTCTTTCAAGTGTCAGAAAGTTCTTGGTTTTTCGGTTAGTGTTATGACATTTCATAAATTAGCTATGTATTTATTAGAATTAACTCATTCTTTTTATCAAATCTGTGACAGTAATTTTCTTGCGTATATTGTAAATGAGTTTATGGAAGTAATATGTATGCAAAATAAAAATCTACAAAAAAGTTTTTTCTATTCTATGCCAATGTCCTGTCGTTTTTCTTTAAAAAATAGAAAAAAGTGGAAAGGAGATTTGGCAAAACAAATTATAAATCTTATTGTTCTTTGCAAATCAAAAGGTTATGATGAAGAATTTGTTCAAAAATTGTTTCAAAAATATAGAGGTAGAAAGAAACATATTTTTTTAATTACATATGTTAATTTTCTTTTGTATGAATCGGAAAAAGAAAGTCAAAATTATTTTGATTTCGATGATATAGTGGTAAAAGCTAAATTAAGTATTTCTCAAATAAAAAAAAGTATTTTTCCATTTCGTCATATTCTTGTTGATGAATTTCAAGACTCTTCCGTTATTCGTATAGAATTATTACACCAATTGGTAATTCATTTTGATATGGATTTTACCGTTGTAGGAGATGACTGTCAGTCGATTTATCGCTTTAGTGGGACAGAATCTAATTGTTTCAAATTGCTTGAGCATTATTTTCCTAATGTGAGCTATTATTTTCTAAAATATACTTATCGGAATAGCCAGGAATTAGTTCAAGTAGCCGATCGTTTTGTTCAAAAAAGTAGTGTACAAATAAAAAAGGAAGTTTTGTCTTTTAAACATTTATCATGTCCAATCGAAATCTTATATTACCGAAAGAAAAATTCTATTTATCAAATGATATCTTATGTAATAAAACAAATTCCGAACTCTTCTATTCTATTTTTGGGACGAAATTCATTTGATTGGAAGTATTATTTTCAAGAAGAAAGAATTCAGTGGATTGATCAAAAGCATTTTTATTTAAAAGAATTTGATAAAATACAGTTCACATTTCTCACGGTTCATCAATCCAAAGGATTAGAAGCTGATGTGGTTATTCTTTTACATGTAGAGAACAGTATTTATGGCTTTCCTAATCAAATGAAACCATACTTTTTTCATGACATTTTTTTTGGAAAAGAACAAATCAAATTTGAGGAAGAACGAAGATTATTTTATGTAGCGTTGACACGTACAAAGGGGAAAATTTTTTTGGTAACGCCAATCGAAGCTTCCTCTATATTCGTAAATGAATTAGTTAGAGAACATCGTAAATTAATCAAACGAAAATACTTTTTTTAAAATGTTTTTTTTATAGTGCTTTTTAATTTTAGTCCACTTAGTTTTTCAAAAATTAACTCTTTATTTAATATTCTTTTAATGAAATAAAGTAATGCACAAAGTAAATATAATATAATAAAAGACAATAGGATTACGGTGTATGTATTAGTACTTATTATTTCTTTTTCTTTTAAGTACATAATCGCAATTGAGATAAATGTTATTGAACCAAAAGAAAAAAAGTAAAAGTACCAATAGTATAACAAAATTTGATGCCATTTTGGGTTAGCAGTACTCGTGATACAAATCAATTTTAAATTCAAAAATTGTTGTCCATATGTTTGACTATTTTTTGCTGTAGGACGAATGACAAAATAATAAATTAGCAATAGAACATAGACTATTCTTGAAGTTAAATTAGATGAAATAAAACGTTGGACGAATACATTTGTGATGGTAAATAAAAGATGGAATAAAATCAGGTCTAGAATAAAAGCTACACATCTTTTTATAAACGATACTTTCATTCCTTGGTTTAACGCGATTTCATCTATTTTATTTCGATTGGGTAGAAACCTTAAAATTATACTTCCTAAAAAGTATCCGATTAGTCCACCTGTTGTGTTAAGTATTAAATCATCAACATCAAAAAGACGATAATTTCGTGGATATATAAAATATAAGCCTGTAAGTTGGGTTAATTCGAAAAATAAGCTTAGACAAAAAGTTAAAACAACAGTTTTTTTTAGACTATTTTTAAAATAGTAATGTAGATATATTCCAAAGGGGATACACAATAATACGTTAAAAAATGCTTGACGAAACACTTGACTTTTTAGAGTTGGTAAGTAAGTTGTAATATCAGATATTTCTAATGGACTTTTATTTATGATATCTAAAAGAAACGAAAATGGTTGCAGTTGCCATCTTGGAGTAGTTAATAGAACCACTTCTTCTTTACTTGGTAATGGGAAAATTATTAGAAAATAAGCAACAATGAGATATAAAACAAAAGAATAAACTATTATGGAACGATAATAATAAACTGAACCAAATTTATGATATTGTATTAATATATATGGAATTGTTATGAAAAAAGCGACTATTGGAAAAAATAAAATCGCATTTTTTATTATTTCAATGTAATTCTGCATTGCATCACCTTAACCATTATATCTTAAATTATCATTCTATTCTCTTACAAAACTGTCACTTAATTTTGGCAAAATAAAAAACTCGAGTAAATTCGAGTTTTCGTTTGCTTTCTGGTGGCTCCAGCGGGAATTGAACCAGCGACACAAGGATTTTCAGTCCTCTGCTCTACCGACTGAGCTATGAAGCCACTTGGCGGTTCGTACGGGATTTGAACCCGTGATCTTCTGCGTGACAGGCAGACGTGATAGACCACTACACTAACGAACCAATTGGTTGCGGGAGAAGGATTTGAACCTACGACCTCCGGGTTATGAGCCCGACGAGCTACCAAGCTGCTCTATCCCGCGATGTGTTAAACTTTAAAATGGCGGAGGAAAAGGGATTCGAACCCCTGCGTCGCTTGCGCGGCCTGTCGGTTTTCAAGACCGATCCCTTCAGCCAGACTTGGGTATTCCTCCATCCGGTCATTTCATAACGACATGCTAATTATAACATAATGATTTTTTCAATGTCAACAAAAAAACTTCCTCTTAACATTTTTCGACTTGTTTTTTTATTTTAAAATCTTTCCTGTTTCATTTCTTAGCATTTAATCCATAACTTTTTTCAACAAAAATATCTATCTATTTAAAAAACTAAATTAATTTTTTTCATAGAAAAAAGCCTTTTAAAAAAAGACTTAATAAACATTTGGTGCCCAAGGCCGGACTTGAACCGGCACGAGCTTTAACACTCGCAGGATTTTAAGTCCTGTGCGTCTACCTATTCCGCCACTTGGGCAAATTTGGCACCAATCTAAATTTCCTTTAGACATTTTTCATTATAAACTATAATTTTATATAGGTCAATTCTTTTTTATTATTTCTTATCATAAGCTTCCATTTCTCTTGTTTTTTCTAATATCCAAATTGGTAATTTCTCTTCTAAAACCTTAAACTCTTTATTATAATGATTTTCTCTTCTATATTCATAATCAAGTTTTTTTAATGTAAGTTTAACTATTTTATTTTGTGAATCCAATTCAAATATTTTACATGGTATTATTTCTCCTATTTGGGCAAAATTGTTAATATTTTTTACAAAATTATCAGATATTTCTGATATGTGAATTAAACCTTTAAATCCATTATCAAAGCCGACAAATATACCATAATTCGTTATACCTGTAACTTTTCCTTTTACAATTCGTCCTTTTTCAAATATTTGATTCACATTAATCACCGTAGTTATTATATCATGTTTTTCTTTACTTGTTTCTTATTTCCTTTTATAATTTTCTTGGTGGTTATTCATGAAAAAAAGCGAAATGTGCCCAAAAGATGCTGACACAACAGTTAACAAAATAAAAGAATTATTAGAAGATATTCGTCCATATTTAAATATGGATGGCGGAGATATATCCTTTGTAAAATATGAAAATGAATATGTTTATGTCAAGCTTTTAGGAGCTTGTGCTCATTGCATTGCGCAAGATGAAACAATAAATGATGGAATTTTATTTATGTTACAAGAAGAAATTCCCGAAATAAAAGGAGTTATTAACGTATTGTTATGACTCTTTTTTCTTTTCTAACCAATCAATCTTTTCAATTTGAACAATTTTGATAATTTCATAATACATATTTTTTAAAAATTGTTCATAGTTTTTACTTTTTTCGATATAGAAAATCAATTTTTCTTCTGACTCTTCCCCATTCATAATTTTTTCATACATATCAAAATAATAGGAAGGATATAACATTCTTGCATAAAACATCTGATATTCATAAATGCTTCTTTTTTGAAAATTGATAAAGGTTTTAAATTCAATCCAAGCATCCATTTCACTTTTAAAAAAGGCAGATTTTAAATATTCCGCTATATCCCTTACTTGAAGGTCAAATATAAATAAAAGTGGATTATAGTACTCTTTTGTCAAATTTGGAAAATCTAATCTTCGATGATTTAAACAAATTTTGTCAAAACTATTTAAAGAAAACTTATTATTTGTGTTATTGGCGTATGCTATGGCATTTTCTGCAAGACCCACATAATAACTAAAGCTATTTAAAATTACTTTTTTATTTTTTCCTAGCTCTCTAATTTGATATTCGAAATAGTCTATTTTTTTACTCCATAATTCTCCCCAATTATTACGATATAAATTAACTTTATTTTTTGATATTATTAATTTATTTTGAAATTCTATAATATCTAATATATTCATTTCGTTTTCTTTATGTGTTTCTATTTTAAATAAAATATAATCTTGATCGTATATTTTACTAATTATTTTATTTTCGCGATTTAAAATAAATGTATGAACAGGAATGTTTTTGATTTTTAATTCCTCGCAAATTTGATAAATATCCATAAGCTCTTCTTTACTTCTTTGAACTGGATATAATAAAAAAAAGTTATGGTTATCCATAAATTCAAAAGTATTCTCTACTTTATATAAATTAATAGGTTTTAAATTGTAAAAAAAAGTTAGCATTTCATTCATAATTATCCCTAATAAATTCTATGAAAAAAGTTTAAGATTCTTTCTTAAACTTTATGCTGTTTTTTGTAAAATTCTTGTAGGATCATTTTCTATAGTTGATCCACCACTTTCTTCATTTATTTGTCTTTGACGTTCTTGTTGTATAGACATAATCTTTGCTGCTGCTTGTGTATCTTTTAACACTTCTCTTGATTTTTCTAAATTTTGATTTACTTCATTCTCTAGAAGTTTAATTTTTTTTTTATAATTATTTAAATCTGAGATTACTTTATCAAGTCGATCTTTAATTTCTTGAAGTTCTGGATCCATTTCATTAGAATCTGTTATTTCTGGAGCACTTTCTGGAACTAAATTTATTAATGGAGCATCTCCAACATTTGTACTGTCTGTTGAGCTTTCATTCTCTCGATTTTCTAAAGTAACAGGTTCTTTATCTAAATCATTTTCTACAACAGGAATTTCAATGTCCATTGCTTTAATCTCAGTAGGCTCAATCACATTCGTAGGAGCTTGCTCTATTATCTCGCCAGTATCTTTATGATCAGGATTATTCACTGAAACATTTTCAATGTTTGGAGGAGTTACTGGATTAAGGTCACTTTCATTAGTTACTGGTTGTATTGGTTCTATAACTTCTGTAGGTGTAGCTGTTTGTTCTAATTTAGCATTTTCATTTGCTACTTTTTTTAAATTATCTGTATAAAAGTTCTTTAATGATAATATATTATTTTCTTTGACAGCTATTTGTTTTCCTTTTTTTTCCTCTGTCACAGAAACTTCAGTTTTTTTTAACAACATTACTTTCGTCATTATAATACTCCTTCCACTTCTGTTTTTCCATTTATTATATCAATAATAGTTTTTTTCACTTCACCCCAAGCTGCTTCATTATTTACAGGTTGATAAATTCCATTTTGTTCCCAAAAAAATTCTAGTACATAATTTGCACCATTCATCTCTCCAGTTTCAATAGCAACAATAGGAATATTTTTTATATTTGGATGCTCATCATCGGTAGATTTAAAATAGCATACTAATTTTTTTTCTAATTTTTCGCCACTCGGTGTCACTAATATCACTTTTTCATCCATTGTAAATCCCTCTATTCTTTTATGATTATAACAAAAAGAGATTAAATTTTCAATCTCTAATTTTTGCGATAATAAAATAACTACATCCAAACGCACAATTATTTTTTAGATAATCATCTACTGAATCAATATCGTTAATTGGTTTGAAATTTTTATTTGCTTTGCTATTAAAACCTTTCAACCGAAGCTTTCCATAAGCCCAATCGCCTACAATGTAGTCAAACGGTGCAAAGTAATCCGTAATTTTTTCTTCTAAAATTTCTGTGTTAATAGCATCTTTTACTTCTTTTAAAACATGATATTTTATATTATTTACTTGTATTTCTCTCATAAAATCACCCTAAAACCCTCACAGTAATTGCAAATAGTGTCATCATTACTGTTGCTACAATACTTAATAATAATAACATATCAACATAACCATTACCAGTTGTTATAGAATTTCCATATCTTTGATAATAGGAAATAGCTTCTTTTAAACGCTCATTTTTTTCTACTTCATTTGGATCAATTTTAAAAAAGTTTAAAATTTTATTGTTTAATTGGCCAAGTGTTTGTTCATCTAATTGAGAAATCATTTCAAGTGTATATCCTAACGTAGTATATGCTTCTGGAAGTAAGGTATTCTGTTTATAAGGTAAAAGGACAAAATTGTGGTTAGATTCAAACAGTTTACTCTGAAAATATAAATCTAACTCTATACAAGAATCTACATATTTTAAAGCATCTTTTTTCATTGATTCATTGGAATTGGATGATAAATATAGGTAACTTTGAAAAGATTTTATTTGTTCTTCTGTAGTATTTATTACTTTTTTACGGTAAAAAAACATATCGATTAAATATTTTTCAACTTTCAAAAAATAAATATTAGGATGTGTCTGGTTTTCTATACATTTTTGGAAGCAATTTTTAAAGTTTGTTAAAGCTCGCTTAGAAAAACCAAATTTGGTAAGATTTGAATCAAATCCTCCCATTCTATCTTCATTGTTTGTACGAAATGGATTGATAATATCAAGTTCTCCATATATCAAAATCAGAGTGCGGATTACCATGACTGGAAATGTAGAAAACTCGATGGAATCACTTGACTGTTTATTTTCAAGATATAAATTAATTGCATTCGTAAATGCTTGATTTATGAAAATATTACTTTCCATACGCTCACCTATTTTAAGTATAGCACAATCTTTAATTGATAGGAATATTTAAAATGTTGCTTTTTGTCTCATAAAGTCCACCATACAAAGATGGTACTATTCCATTTATTATTTCTGCTCCAATCAAAATTTCATATTTTAATTCTTTGGTTTGAAGTGTTACAGGTGTAATAATTTCGTGACTTATTGACACATCGATGTAAACTTCTATCAATGCATTATTGATACCATAATTTTGAACTTTTGTTTTTAAATTTGTTAGAATGGTTCCAATAAATTTAATTTTGACAGGAATTCTTGGTCCTAAATTGGTGAAATAAATGGAATTACTTGCTACGCCAACTGGTAGACTTAAAACAAATCCATCTAAGCCATTGGAAAGTTCTTGATCATAATATTCAATGTTTAATTTACCATTTTCAATTGCATTAAAATCATTTTTGATCCGATTTGCGAGTAAATTGGCAATATGATAAGCATTTTTGGTATTGTAACTTATATTAATAATTTCTCCTTTATTATTATGATGAATATTTAAAATATTGCCTGCTATGTCATCGTCTAATTGGGTCATTATGTTATAGTTATTAAAAAGATTAAATGTTAATTTTTCTAAGTTTTTGGAAGCTACTTCGATTAATTTTGGAGTTACATTTTGATTAAATTTTAGCAAAATGATGCCACTAAAAAAGCAAATAGAAAGAAGTATCATAGTTAAAATAGTTGATACTTTCGGTTTGATCCATTTGCTATTTTTTAATTTGGCTTTTTTCATATTACATTTTATGCAATAGTTTTAAAATAATCCAAGATGTAATACACTATTTAATAAAATTACGATCCCGATAATAATGGCTATGGTAATAACAATAATGATAATATGTAGAAGTAATTTATGAGATTCTACATCTTCTTTTAAATCATTAAAATCATCAAAATCACTTTGTGTAAAGGATAAACTATTGGTATAAAAAGAGTTATCTATTTTATCTTTTTTCTCTTCTATTGTGGTTGGTTTTTTTGGTTCTTGAATTTTTTCTTCATTCTTTTCGGCGACTAAGTTTTTTAATATTTCAGTTGTATCATTTGCACCCATTACCATAGTATTGGTATCTTCTCCCTTTAAATCTGTTAAAATGTCTAAAGGATCTAATTTAGTTTTATTGATTTCGTTTTCCGTAATTGTGTTAATAAGTTCTAGTAATTCTTCTTTGGTTTTATCCCCAGCTGCTTTCGTTTCTCTAGGCTCTTCTTCTACATTTAAGTTTTTTAAGATGTCATATTGGGTGTCTCGTAATTTTTTTAAACGTTCTTTTTCATAATCAACTTCTTTTTCTTCTCGCGCTTTTTCTAAAATAGCGTTAATATCGTATTCTTTGGTTTCTTCTAATTCTAATGATGGTTCTTCTACATCTGGAACTAATTTAACTTCACGACGTTTCGGTATGTCATGATAGTTTTTTTCTAAGATTTCTTTTAGTTTATCAACATTTACGGAGTTTGAATCATTTTCACCTATAACTTTTGCATTGCTAGCAATATTAAAATCGTTAAGTTCACTTTTATTTATTTCTTTATATAAGTTACTATTTCGACTGGTTCTTGATTGATAAACTTTTGTATCTTCGTCGTAGTATTTTTCACTTCTACTTTTCATGACGCCCTTATCCTTTCAACATAAATGATAACATATTTTTATTTGTTTGAAAACTTTATTTCTCGTTGATTTTTGAAATCATAATTTATATAATTAATTTGAGGTGAATAAATTGAAAAAAATTGTTTTACAAACAGAGTCTTGTATTGGTTGTGGAGCATGTATTGGTATTGATGCAGAACATTTTGAATTTAGTGATGATGGATTTTCAGTGATTAAATCTCAAGAAAATCTAGATTCTCCTTCACTTAGTGATGCGATTGATGCATGTCCTGTTGCAATTATAAGTTTAGAAGAAACAACAAATACAGAAGAAGCATGTATTGGTTCTAGTGATGAGAAATGTCAAGAACACGAATGTCATTGTGAAAATTGTCATTGTCATGATGAAGAGGAAGATGAAGAAAAAGCAGCTTAATTGTTATAATAAGCTACTTTTTTATTTTAAGGAATAAAGTTTTTTGACTTCTTTAATGGTTAGTTTACGATATTCACCTTTTTTTAAGCCTTCTAAATTTAAAAAGGCATAAGATTCTCTTTTTAATTGGATTACAGGATGATTTATTGCTAAAAAAGCTTTTTTGATAATATGATTGCGTCCTTCGGTTATGGTAATTTCAATTTTTGAAAAGTTTTGAATTTTATTTTTTAGACGTAATTTTACTCTTTTTGGTATCATTTTTCGACCATCAATCATAATTCCGTTTTTTAATTGGTCAAATTCTTTTCCCGTTAGAATTCCTTCTACTTTAGCAATATATGTTTTTTCAACGAAAAAGGATGGGTGCATTAAAATGTTAGCTAGCTCGCCATCATTCGTTAGCAGTAAGATTCCCGTTGTGTCGTAATCAAGTCTACCTACTGGATAAATCCTTTTTGAAGTTTTAATTAAGTCAACTACCGTTGTTCTTCCTACTTCATCTTTTACAGAAGTGATCGTTTTTTCAGGTTTGTATAACAAATAGTATTCTTTGGATTCTTTTTTTAAATGTGTTTTTTCTACTTGTATGTCATCATTTTCTTTCACTTTGTAACCTAATTCTGTAATTATGACGCCATTTACTTTGACTTTTCCTGCTTGGATTAATTCTTCGGCTTTTCTTCTAGATGTATATCCACAATTTGATATGACTTTTTGTAAACGTTCCATACTTTTTTCCTTTCTATTATTGATTTAAATATTGGTCAATTCCTCTTTTAAAATCACGTTCAAATTCTTTTGGAAGTTTACTTAAAAAGATATATTCTTGTTTCGTTTTAGGATGAATTAATTTAAGTTTTGAGGCATGAAGGGCTAATCTTCCATAAGGATTTTTTTGACTTTGGTATTTTTTATCTCCAACAATAGGATGTCCAATTGAAGATAGAGCTACCCTAATTTGATTTTTTCGACCTGATTGTATTGTTATTTTTAATAAGCTATAAGTTTTATTTGTTTCTAACACTTGATAATGAGTGATTGCTAATTTTCCATCTTTCGGATTTTTGGTATCAAATACTTGAAGTGTTTTAGTTTCTTTTAAGTAGTTTGTAATAGTTCCTTTTTTATTTTTTACTCCCCCTTCAACGACTGCTATGTATTCTCTCAAAGGTGCCAATTTTTCCCAATTATTTTGAAGAGCTAATTTTAATGATTCATTTTTGGCAAATATTACAATTCCAGATGTTTCTTTGTCTAAGCGATGGACAATAAAAATTTTATTGCGAGGATTTTGTTTTTTGATATAAGAACTAGCTTCAAAATAAAGGGTATGATATTTTTCTTTTTCAGTAGAAATTGTTAAAAGTTTGGAGGGTTTATTTATGACTAATAATTCTTTATCTTCGTGTATAATGTCCAATTTCTTTTTCATCGTTGTACTCCTTAAAGTTTTCTAAAGAAATAACGGTATAAGTATATGGTTTATTTTTTATTTCTTCATTCATATAGTGGTTACGTTGTTCATAAGTCATTTCGTTCCAATTGTCTGGAAAAGGCTTGGTAATAAATTTTAAATTAGTAGCTTCTTCTGGATAAAGAAAGCGAAATACATGAGATAAATAATGTTTATCTGTATAGTCTGATCCCACATTACCATTTAAAATATCATTTAATTGAGCATTTTTCGTCATATTATATCCTGCATTATAAGCAAAAGTACCTAAGGCTGGGTCATTGAAACGATAGTTACTATAGGTAGCAAATGCAATTGCGATTCGAACATTTTCGTAACAGTTTTCTTCCCCCAATAAATTAGAAAATAAGATTATTTCATAACCTTCTTGTTTTAATTCTTTGCTTTTTTCTAATTGTTTTTTATGTAAATCTAATTGAACTAAATAGTCTTCTTCTTTTTGATAATTTTCTTTTTTTGGTTCTTCGCGCACAATATATATTTTGTCAACTTCTTTGCCATTTTCGATATCTTCTTTGGTTTTATTTATTATAGGTAATATTATTTTCTCTCCACAAATATTTCTAGTTAATTGTCCTGGATTTGATAATGTTTTTTCGTCTCTTTCTTGGGTAATTAGAGCTTTCATTAAATTACAGGATGTTCCCCATCTTTCTGACCAATTTTCAATAACATTTCCATATAAATTATCGGTTTCTATTCTTTTCATAAATCTTTGGCTTTGAATAAATTCAAAATCAATAGGAATATTTTGATAATATACTTCTGTTTCGTCTTTCTTTAATGGAGAAGATACAATTGTATTTGTTGTAGTAATTGAGATTATATTGTCATTATTTGCTTCTTTTAAGGATTTTTCTAAATCATACTCATTATCTAAAGCTTGTTTTGTTTCAAAGGTATTTGCATAATAATTTACTGTTTTGGCAGTACTTGCTAAGATAAACAAAATGATTGCAGAGGAAGTTATTTTTTGAACAAAAGAAGGTTTTACTACTCCTTTTTTGGTTTTGTAATTTTGTTTTTTTGATTTATTTTTATTTCGTTCCATTATTTTAATATATTGGTCATTTTGTTTTTTAAAAATATATGTTTTTCCACTTGCTACATAAATCTTAACAATATTATCATGGATTGAAATTGAGATTATTTTTTCATTTAATTTAGTTAAAAATTCTAATAGTTGTTCTTGAGAGTCTATTTTTTGTTTTTTACTGCTTTCCATCTTCTTCACTCCACATTTCGTCAATAATATTGGCGACTTTTTCTAATTCTTCTGAGTCTTTTATATCTTCTAGTTCATGTTTTTCACTTTGGGGGTCATAACTAGAAATGTATAAATTTAATTCATTATTTTCGTCTTTTGTATGATCAGTATAGATCACATAATTTTTTTGATATTCATTTATATAAAGATTTTCGATTATTTCACATGTAATAGGTCCATTTTCTGTTTCTAATATAAATATGTCTTTTTCCATAAGTACCACCTGTTTTTATTATACCATATTTCTAGTAATAAAAAACATAGGCTTTCATTTTTACTAACCTATGTTATTTTTTTATGTGTTTATCCCAAGGGACAGGAATTTGATTTCTATGATATTTTATAATTTACTGTTAGTAATTTTTATTTCTCATATCATAGTGTACTGGACGCGAAAACTACCCCAAGGTTTCGTGTGACCGTTTTCATTATCAAAAGCAAACACACCAGATTCTGTACCATTCGTAAAAGCACCACCACGGTTGAACCAAGGATTACCTTGATTGACAAACCAGTTTCATCAAATCCCTAATTATTCTTTTTTTCTAATAAATATTCTACAGCTTTTAATACATTAATTTTACCATATTCGTACGTTAAAGAGCCTTGCTGATAAGCAATATAAGGTTCTCTTAAAGGTCCATCACAAGATAATTCTATGGAAGAGCCTTGAATAAATGTTCCAGCTGCCATGATTACATGGTCATCATACCCTGGCATATCGTCTGGAATTGGTAGTGAATGAGCATCTATTGGGGAACCAGATTGGATTCCTTGACAATAAGAAATTAAATCTTCTTTGTTATGAAATATAATATTTTGAACTATATCTGCTCGCTTTTCTTGATATTTTGGTTCCACATCGTAGTCTAATTCTTCTAATAAAGCACTAGTTAATACGGCTGTTTTTAACGCACTTTTGACAACTGATGGTGCAAAATATATACCTTTTAAAAAGTCACGATTAATGCCAAGTGATGGTCCAACTTCTTTTCCTTCTCCTGGTAGGGTTAAGCGTTCAGCACACAATTGGATTAAATCTTTTCGTCCGACGATATAAGCACCATTTGGGGCCATTCCACCACCCATGTTTTTTATCAAAGATCCAACGCAAATGTCTGCACCAATTTCAATAGGCTCTTTGGTATCAACAAATTCACAATAACAATTATCTATCATAATAATAGTATTTGGGCTTATTTTTTTTATTTTAGGAATGATTGTTTGTAATTTTTCAATCGTAATACTTTTTCTAGTTGAGTATCCTTTTGAGCGTTGTATTTCAATTACTTTTACGTTGTTTTGGGCTAAAAAAGTTAAGATTTCATCTTCAGCAAATTCATTATTTTTTAAAGGAATCTCATGATATTGAACCCCGAAAGATTTTAGGGAACTTGGATTATCTTTGATACCAATTACTTCATGGAGAGTATCATATGGTGTGCCTGTAATAGATAATAGTAAATCATTTGGTCTTAGTAAGGCAAATAATGTGGTAGATAAAGCGTGAGACCCTGAGATAAATTGGTTTCTAACTAGAGCATCTTCTGCTTTAAAAATACTTGCATAAATATTTTCAATCACATCTCTTCCAATATCGTTATATCCATATCCTGTTGTACTATTAAAATGAATTTCTGAAACATGATTTTGCCAAAAGGCTTCTATTACTTTTTGACTGTTTTGTTCGCAAATATAATCAATGTCCTGAAATATATTTTTTAATTTGGGTTCTACTTGTTTATAAATATCATTTATTTTTTGATTCATATTTTTCACCTACTAATCCATATTTTAAATTACCTAATAAATATTTCATTTCCACTTCTTTTAAAATGGAATCCAGAGCAAATATCTCATGCTGGGTATCACTTACAAATTCTTTGATTAGATAATCATTTTCTGTTTTTCTTATGGAGCAAGCATTGACATTATCAATTCCTTCTATTTCTTTTAAGAATTCCCTATTTACCCACTTTAATTGTTTGGGGGTAATAATTTCTGGAATGTGTAATACTGCTATTTTATCAAAGTCATCTATTTGTAAAGATAGATGTCCTAACATACTAATTGCTTGAAACCATACATAACCATTATAAGAATCTTCTTCTAAACCAATATTTTGAAATGTTAATCCTAAATGGTAAAGGTCAGAAAATTCTTTTGCTGCCATTCCATGTCTCTCTTTGCCAGTTAATATACGTTCAAAAATAGGTTTATTAATTGTATATTCGTTTGGTATAATAACTGCTTTTCTTTGACTTTTTTTATTTACTTTATCATAGAATTCTTCAAGTGGATTCTTAGTAAAAAGCATTTCAATATTTTCTTTGTCAATTACTTGAATAAACGGGCCATAGTTAGCAAAAGTTTTTTTTAATGAGTAAAGCCAATCTACTTGATCAAATGATAATTTAGCTGGGAAATAAACATTGGCTTTGGTATCAAATGTACAAATACAAAAGCCATGGTTTATTAAATCTGGTAAACTTGTGAATTTTAATTGATTCGTTTTCATAAATTCTTGTAAAGATTTGCGATAAAATTCTTGGGGCGTTCCAGATTCTATTAGTATTTCTTTTACAAAAGGCTCTATTTTATAATCTTGAATACGAGACTTAATTTGGATTACTGCTTTCATTACAAGTACCATCCTCCATCTACTCTTATAATTTCATTATTTATGTATTTTGCTTCTTCCGTTGCTAAAAAATAAATTACATTAGCAATTTCTTGGGGTTCGGCAAAACGATGAAGTAAAATTTTACCTTCCTCTTCGCTTCGATATTCTTCATCTAATTCTTTTACCATATCGGTGTTTGTCCAACCAGGAGCGACGGCATTGATATTAATATAGGGAGCAAATTGAACGGCAAGATTATGTGTTAATGAAACTAAACCAGCTTTTGAAGCATCATAATCTGCACTACAAGGATAATAGGTATCTATAGCATTTGTTGAAGTTACATTAATAATTTTTCCTTGTTTTCTTTCGTACATTTCCTTACCTATTTTTTTGCTTAACCAAAAAGGACCAATTAAATTTGTTCGGAGCGTTGTTTCGAAATCTTCAAAATTTTTATCTTGAAATAAGGAATCTCTATCGATACCTGCATTGTTTACCAAGCAATTAATTTCTATGTTTAAATTTCTTATTTTTTCCAACATAGTGTCAATTTCTTGTTGGTTTGAGATATCTGCTTTTAAAAATATAGCTTTAATGTGATATTCTTTTTCTAAATTTTGACATAATTGTTTGGCTTGTTCTTTGCTTTTGTTATAGTTTACAATTATATTATATCCATGGCTTGCAAATACTTTTGCTGTGGCAGCACCGATTCCACGACTGGCACCTGTAATTAGTACTGTTTTTAGCATACACTAATATCTTCCATTTTAAGGTATTTGGCATGAATATCAGAACGTTTATTATTTTCTAGAACGGCTAAACTCAACACTTTTGTTTTTTCTGTATTTTCAAAATCTACAAAAATACAATTTTTTTCTAAAGGCACTCCAAAAATAGTTTTTAAATAAAGTTGATTTCCCTTAGCAATTTGCGCATATTCCTCATTTTTATATATAAATCTTTCAGTATTTAAATCTATACTATTAGTTTCTTCTACTTCTTCTCCAAAATATATTATTTTGTCAGAAGGAATAATTACTAAAATTTTATTTTGTTCAAGTTTATATTTCCAATATATTTCATCATTTTCAACTGTATTATATTCAGATTTTGATAATACTTTATAAAAATCTTCTTTAATTTTTAAAATACTATTTTCTTTTATCTTATTTAATATTTCCATTCTATCCCTCTAAATTTTGATAATTTTTTTCTTTATACCCGATTATAATTTTATCTTTTGTTATTAAAATTGGACGTTTCACTAGCATACCATTACTGGCTAATAATTCTAATTGTTCTTCTTCTGTCATATTTGGTAATTTTTCTTTTAGTTTTTGTTCTTTATAAATCAATCCACTTGTATTAAAAAACTTTTTTAAATCAACACTACTTCGTTTCCACCATTCTCTTAATTCTTCTTTAGTAGGATTTTCTTCTTTTATATCTCTTGTTTTTACATCGATATTAAGTTCTTGTAATTCTTGATATGCTTTTTTACAAGTACTACATTTTGGATACCACAAAAATAAATTCATTTTTCTCACTCCTTTTGTAATATTATAGCACTATCCTTCTACTTTTTTATTTTTTTCATACTATTTTATTAGGTGACTGTATGGTAAAACCGATTATTGGTATTGTGGGACGTTTTAATAATGAAACTAAATCAAAAAGCTTTGTATATGACGAATATCGGCTTGCTATCATTAAAGCTGGTGGTATTCCTATTTTGTTATTACCTATTTATGAAAATGATATGGCGAATATTTCGCCTTTCTTTCCAGATAATACTAAGTACCAAAATATTACTCATCATATGGTGCATTTATGTGATGGAATTTTATTTCCAGGTGGGTCTAGTTGGTATGGTTTTGAACAAGAAATATATCGTTATGCCTACCAAAAAGATATCCCGATGTTAGGTATTTGTCTTGGAATGCAAATGATTGGTTGTGCTCCTTATTTTAATAATCAAAATTCAGACCATACCATTTTAGTAGATTCGCCTTGTATACATAAAACTAATAGTAATTATGCCCATACTATTTCCATTTTGGGTGGGAAATTAAAAAAGATTTTTAAAACGGATGTTATTTCTGTAAATAGTCGACATATTAGTTGTTTACAAGCTAATGACTCTTTTTTCATTACAGCTGTTAGTTTAGATAATGTCATTGAAGCAATAGAAATACCAAATAAAACATTTATTATTGGAGTACAATGGCATCCAGAATCCAATTATGATACTGATGAATATTCCCAATTACTATTTCAAGAATTTATTTCCGTTTGTCACAAAAAAACTGCTAATTAAAGCAGTTTATTTTTGGTCATTGATGACACCGTTTATTAAATTCAAATCTGATGGCACTATATAAGGAATGTTTGCTAGATGAAAGATTGCTAAGGGTAAAATTGCTCCTAAACGTGCGCCATCCATCCATTTAGGATTTTGAGGCATTAACTCATATAATTGTTCTAAGGTTATTTCAAAGAATACTTTTTTAGATGACTCTACATATTTTTCTGTTGATATCATGTATTTATGAATTCCATCTTGAAATAAGGTATTCTTTTCTAAAGGAAAGTCTGTTAGTAATTCAAAGCGTTCTTCACCGCCCGTAAAAATTGCACAATCGTAATTTTCGGAAAATTTTTCTCCTGTTAATTTTTCTTTTACAAACTCTTCTACTTCTTCAATACTTACCTTAGAAATACTTTGATTTGCATCGGGAAAGGCATTTAATAAATCAGCAACGCCAACTTTCAAATTACTTCTTTCAGTTATTTTATTATTTTCAAACGTTACTAATTCTGTAGTTTTTCCACCCATGTTAATAACTAAAACTTTCTTATTGTTATAGTTATTTTCCATTGCTTTTCCTAAATAATAGTTTTCTATACCATGACTAATAATATTAAAATGAAGGTCTAATTCATTATTAAATAATTTAACTAGTTCTTGTTTTTTTTCAAAAGTTAATTCACGAAATATTCCCGTAACAAAAATATGGGTATTTTCATAACGTAAGTTATATTTTTCTTTTAATGATTTCAAATAATTTAAAAGTTCATTTTGATTTTCTTTGCTAATTCCTTCTGTTTTCGAAAAATCGTTTTTAAAATAAATTGAATGTTCCTCTAACAATTTTAATTCAGTAGTGTATTCATAAAATTTTATTGTTGAAGAACCTAGATCCATGTAAAATTCTTTCATACTTTCCTCCTAAAATAATCATAACATAACTTGATTGTTTTTAATAGCTAAAAAATCCTCTTTTAAAATAGAATATAAGTACAGTTCAACTGGTTTTCCACTTTGTTCTTTTATATATTCTTGGTAACCATTTAATTGCTTAATATAGGCTTCATCGAATAAATGATTTAATTTATAATCCACAATCGTAATTAAATTATCCTCAATTATCATTAGATCAATAATACCGTGATGCTCTTTATTTTCATTTTCAAAAACAAATTCGTATTCTTTATAAATTTCTCCATTCAACCGTTTTTGTAAAAATGAAGAATTTAAAAACTTTTTAATTTTATTTTGAATTATTTTTTCAGATATAACAGAATAATCTGGATTATGAAAGTCAATTAGTTCAAGATATTCATGAATTTTTAAACCTAGTTTTATGTTTTTATCGTCTTCTAGGTTATTTAATGAAATCATATTTTTGGAATATTTTATCTGGGATTTTTCTTCTTTTTGATATTCTAATTCTTGAATCTGTAATTTTAACTTACTGTTTTTTTGCCAATTTTTTTCAAGTTCTGTATTTAAATAATTTTTTGTTAAAGAAATCTCGTTTTGATTTACAGGAATTTGATATGATTTTAAATAGTCCCAAATCATATATAAAAAATCTGCTAAAGAGCGACACTTTATTTGCTGATTTTGAATACCATTTGGAAATTCTTTTTCTTTTTTTGGTACGAGAAAAATCATTTTTTCTTTTGCTCTTGTTACAGCTACATAAAATAAACGAATTTTTTCAGAAATTTCTTCTATTAAATAATTTTCTTTTATTAATTCTTTTAGGAAGCAACTATACATCCCCTCTTCTTTCAAAGGTGTTATGATTCCATATTTTTTATCATATATAAATTTTTCTTTCACATCTGAAATATTAAAGTTTTTATATAATCCACTAAAATAACAAATAGGATATTCTAGACCTTTGGATTTATGGATAGTCATAATCTTTACACATTCATTACTGGTTGTTTCATTTGTATAAGTTATATTCATTTCTTCTTTGTTAATTCGTGATAAAAATTCATAAAAAGATTTCAAGTTTTTTCCTTCAAGTTGATAATTTTCAGCTAAATTTTGAATACTTGACAGAATCATCATATTTTCTTTTATATCACCAATTTGAATCATTTTACGATATAATTCAGTGCACTCATAAACTTCGTGCAATATTTTAGTTATCGATTTCGTTGAAATATTGTTTAAGATAGGCCGAATTGTTTCATATAATTGATTTTGATACCATGAAGAAGATTGTAATAAATCATAAATTGCTTGGTCTTGATAATTGAATAAAAAACTTCTTAAAACGCTCACAAAAGAAAAGCGAAAGTTTGTGTCAAAATTTTTCTCTGTATACGAAAGAAGAACTTTCAATAAATTTTTAATTACTAAAAAACAAGTAGAATCATTTAATGTTTCATCTTTCTCAATAGAAATAGGAATTTTTAAATAATTAAATATTTTTTTGTATAGATCAAAACTACTGCTTCGGTCCATTAAAATAACAAAATCTTGATATTTAGCTGGATGGACTTGATTTTCATCTTTATTATATAGTAAATATCCTTCGTTTATTTTTTTTTGAATATCTTTGCCAATTGCAAACACTTCAAGTTCTTCTTTAGTAAAACCAGTATTTTTAGGATTTTCATAAGTCAATATTTCCATATTATAATTTTCAGAGGTAAGACCTTTTTCTAAATAATCTTGATTACCAAAAACCATTTGATGCTCTTCTAGATAATTTGCTCCTCCAAAGTTATCTATCATAATATTATTGAAAATCAAATTTATATTTTGTAACACTTCTTTTCGGGAACGAAAATTTTTTAATAAGTCAATTTTTTCTCCATTTATTTTTTGGCGATAATTATCATATTTCTTTTTAAATAGATAAGGATTAGCATTTCGAAACCGATAAATACTTTGTTTAATGTCACCTACCATGTAAACATTATTTTGAGAAATTAATCGAATAAATTCTTCTTGAATATCATTGGTATCTTGATATTCGTCAATCATAATCTCTTTAAAACTATTTTTTATTTCATCGCATACTTCTTGATTATTTTTGAGCAAATTTAAAGCTAAAAAAGCAATATCATTAAAATCATAATAGTTCTTTTCCTTTTTTTGATTTTCAAACTCCTTCAAATAATCTTTCAATACTAGCACAAATATATTAACAAATTCTTTTAGTTGCAACAAATCGTTTTTCAATTGCTCTTTTGTACCATAATCCAATAATTTTTTTAAATCTTTTAATACATTATTTAATTGTTCTTTTTCTTCTTTAATTTCCTCTTCAGAATTTTTAGGAAGAGGTGGTATTTTCGAAGATTTTACACTTACTAAATCGTCAATAGTTGAAAACGATAATAATCCATTTAGATTTTCATAAATTTTACTAATATAATCTTTAGACGCGATTCGTTCAAATTCGTTTATTTTCTCTTTTAAATCACTTTGTTTTTTAATAACTAATTGCTCAAATTCGTTTAAATATTCTTCTATTTTTTGCTCGCTAAAATAAAGCTGTTGATAACCGTCTAATCGTTCTAATTTGGTAAAGTCTTTTTCGAAAGATTTTGATATATTTAACATCGCATCGTAAATTTCATGGTCATCTTTGACACAAAATTCATCAATGAGCTTTAAAAAGTTGACATCTTTATTTGTATAAAATTTATCCATTGTCTTTCTTAGAACATCTTTTCGCAACATTTCAATCATCGTATTATCTGTAATTTTTAAATTTGATGAAACATTTAAAAGGTAATGATACTTTTTGACAATCGATAACGAAAAAGAATCAAACGTTGTCACATAAGCTGTGTCAAGTAGTAATAACTCAGGTTTTAAATCTGGCTTTTTTCTTAAGTTTTTACGAATTCGCTCTTTCATTTCACTTGCCGCTGCTTTTGTAAAAGTTAAAATTAATAATTCATTCACATGTATTCCATTTTCTAACTTATGAAGTACTCTTGTTGTTAAAACAGCGGTTTTACCACTTCCTGCCCCAGCGCTCACAATGATATTCTTGCCACTTTTATAAATGGCATCGCTCTGTTCTTTCGTCCATGTTGGCAATGTTATCACTCCCTAAAAATTCACTTGCTTTTAATTCTTTTAAATTTACAATATCTTTTTCCTTACGAAAACAAATACTTTGATAATTACAATAAGCACAACCTATTAAATTATTAGATAACCTTTTTGGATTGATAGAGAAATTTTCATTTTGGATATCTCTTATGGCTTCTTTTATTTTATTTAAGGTTATTTGTTCTAATTTTTGAAGTTTTTGCTCACTTAATATTTTAGAATAAGGATAGAATCCTTTGGAACTCATTTTCATACTTTTAATTAGTTTGCTATCTTGATAAGAAGGATCAAATTCTTTTAAAAACTTTTCTTCATCTGTACTATATCCTTGAAGTAATAAATTTTTCATTTTTAATTCATTTTCACTGTGGACTGCATCTCGTTCTGGAAGCGATGGCAATATTTTTTGTAAGTAAAAACCTATGACTTTAATATTTTCAAAAGGTAAATTATGTAATAATATTAAATAAATTGGTAATTGAAGATTTAAGCCATGTGGAGTTTCGTCTAGACTTAATGAAGGATTACCTGTTTTATAGTCTATTACACTTACAAGAGTCTTTCCATCTTTTTCCTTCCAAAAGATTTTATCCATGATACCACTTAATTGTACTCTATTGTCATCGGTTAGTGACATCACAATCTTTTCTTCTGTTTTTATATTAAAACTTTTTCCATCTTCTTGTTTTTTTAATGTATTAATCACTCTTTTTAAGTCTTCTTGTAGTTTGTTTAAAAAATAATATTCTTGCTTTTCTTTTAAGGTAAAATTTTCAATATGTTCTTGCCACGATTTTTCAAAATTAAAATTAGAATTGTAACAATCTTTTAGTATTTCATGAAATAAACATCCTATTTTCTGAGCAAAATTTTCTTCATGATCATTTAACCGTAAAATATAGTCTAAATAATATTTAAAGCTACAATGAAAAAATGTATCTAAAGAAGAATAAGATAACTTTATTGGGTCTTTTTCTTTTCGTTTTATTTGGGTGTACTCATTTTTAAAAGAATTATAAACATTTGGATAAGTATTATATAGATTTTCTAAATTTTCATCTTTTGTCCCATATTTGTAATATTGGTCCATTTTTTGACCAAATTCTAATAAATTGTAAATATGAGAATGTTGATGATTAACTTTTGGTTCTTTTATTTCATAAATAAGCTCATCTAAAATACTAGATGGATATAAATCGATTTTCCCATCTTTCTTAGGATAAGATAAACAAACGGAAGAAAAAGTTTTTAATTTTTTTAAACATCTCTCTTTTTCTAAAGCATTTTTTTCACTTGATGTATTCCAACCTAATGCGTGCATTTCTTTATCACTTAAATATGCTTCATCTTTTTGAATTTTAGGAAAAAAACTTTCGTTAACACCTAATAGAAATAAGATGGAATCTTCGGAAATTTCATTTTCATAAAAATCAATTTCTTGTATCCCTAGTTCAATTTTTTGATTCGGTTTTTTTTGATTTTTCAAATCTTCTAAGATAAATTGTTTTTTCTTTTGCTCATCTTTTATAAAAATATATTTATTGCAAATGGAAATAATCCATTCTAAGACAATTTTTTCTTCTTCCTTAGGATATTTTTCTTGTAATTTCTTTATTGCAGTTTTTAAATCATCTACATATAGTTCTTGAAAGTCTGTAACTATAAAACTAGAATAAAATGTTTCTTTTTTCTTTAAATTAATTGGTAAATGAAAAAAAGAAGCATAAGTTTCCAATAAATTATAATATTCTGTTGATAAATTTGCTAAATATATATCTGATATTTTTTTGCCTGTTTTTATTAATTCACAAATTTGATTACAAATTCCAATGACTTCACTTTCCCTATTTAAATAAGGTGTTAGTGTTATTTTTTGGTCTTCTTTTATCGACCAATCAATTTGCTCTATCTTAGTAATCTTTTGGCATTCTCTCATTATTTTTTGAAAAAAGTTATCATTTTGATTTAAATGATAAAATATTATTTTTTTTTGTTTTAAATCTTTTTTCCATAATGGATTTATTTTTAATAAATTTGCTTGTAATAATTCTTGATATAAATTTTGGAGAAATATTAATTTGGGATAGCTCGTTTTTTCAAAATTTATAAAGTATAAATTTTCTAAATAATTGATCGCTATTTCTTTTGTTATTTGATATTTTTCAACAATATAATAGATGGTTTCTTCTGTATAATTAAAATATAAATTTTGAATCAGTTCTCGATATCCTAATACTTTAGCATTTAAAAAAGGGAATTCTTTTCGTAATTCTTTTAGGATTCTTTTTTTATCTAATTCATTTGTTATGATTAAATACTGCATAGGAAACACCCTTTGTTATTGTATCACCATTTTACTCATATTCTAATTTTTATTACATATCATTCTTTAATAGGTGATTTCATGACCAATAAAATTCAACATTTGTTTTCTATTTTTTTTCCAATAATTGGTGGAATTATTATAGGTTTCGTTATTAAAAATCAAATTGATTATAATCAATTAACTTTACCTTTTCTTGCTCCCAAAAGTTTTATTTTTCCAATTGTTTGGTCTATTCTTTATCTATTTATTGGTATTTCTTATTACTTGTATCGCAAAGAAAACAACGATTTCTTTGTTAAAATATTATATTATGGACAATTATTTTTTAATTTTTCATGGGCCTTGTTATTTTTCTTAGTCAAATGGCGATTTTTTTCAATTATTTGGATTATTATTTTAATTTTTTTAGTAGGTTATCTTATGTATTTTTACTATTACTTAGAGAAAAAAAGTTTTTACCTTTTTATTCCTTACATTCTTTGGCTATTTTTTGCTCTTTATTTAAATGTAGGAGTATGGCTATTAAACTAAGTCATTTTTTATAATTTTGATAATAATCATGTTCAGCAAGTGAAATGGAAATACTTTCTAACGAATCATCCATTATGCCACTATCTAATACTTCTTCGATACAAAAAATTAATTCTTGAGTAGAATGACAAGATTCAAAGGGGATATTATATCGATTTAAAACGCTAACTTGTTCTTCTGTTAAAGTAAAGCTATCATTCATAAAAACAGTTTTCTTTTCAGCGATAATATTTTTGATTAAATGGTCAAATTTCATTGTTCGCTCTCACTTTCAAATGCTCGATTCATCAAATCAGCCACCATTTGTTTTCTTTCTTCTGTTTCTTTATTATTTACAATAATATCCACTACATCGCCTTCTTTGGCATGAGGAAGGAGAATTTTCGGCATGTGTGTGAAGACACCTTCTTTTATTTCAATGATAGCCATATCTTTTTCAAAACGGTCAATTATTACTTTCATTTCTTCACTTACTTTCTATTTTTCTGTTTTAATTTGTAAATTAAATCCATCTGACTGAGCTATAATGGTTCCATGTAAATCGGTTTGTAATACTTGAGCACCGACTTGTTGCCATCTTTTAATAATCTCTTTGTGAGGATGTTGATACTGATTCTTTGAACCAACGGATATGATTGCATATTTGGGAGATACACGATTCACAAAATTTAAACTAGATGAAGTATTACTTCCATGATGACCTACTTTAATAATATCTGCGTTTACATCCTCAGTGATTTCATCTTCAATTAATTTCTCAGCATCTCCCATAAACAAAAAATTATGCTTCTGATAAGTTATTTTTAATACAGCAGAATAATTATTTAAATCTTGATAATGAGATTCTTGGGGAGATAAAAATTGCATTTTTAAATTTTCATCATTTAAAATGATTAAATCTTTTTTGGCAGTAGCTATTTTTAAATCGGCATTAATAATCGTCTTTAATAGATTTTCATATGTTTTACTGGTCGAAATTGCTTTGGGCATATAAATTTTACCAATATCGAATTGTTCTATGATAGAGGCCAGTCCACCTATATGATCGGCATGAGGATGCGTTGCTATTAAATAATCAATTTTTTGTTTATTTAATCTATTTATATAATCTATTATCTTTTCTTTTTCTTTGGATTCTGCACCATCTATTAAAAGGTTCTGTTGATTTGGTAATTCAATAAATATTGCGTCACCTTGTCCTACATCTAAATAGTGAATTTTTAGAAAATTATTATTCTTTTGTTGTTCTCCTTCCCAATTTTGTTCTAAATGTTCTTCATTTTGAAAGCTAAATGAAGTTTGGATAATTCCCAAAATACTACCTATTAATATAATAATGAGCCAATAATATCTTTTTTTCATACCAAACACCTTTTACTTAGTATAGCAAAAATTTGGTATTTTGAATATTTTTTACCTCCTCATTATCATTATTCGATATGAATCGGCTATTTCCTTTTTTTATCATTATCTTTTTTCTTTTTCATATATTTTAAAAAGCGAGGTTACTATGAAACTAATTCAAAAGGTAGAAAAAGTTAATCCTATTTTTCCATTAAAACAACAATTGCAAAAAGAAGAGAAACAAAAGCAATTTGAGTCTTTTTATCAACCGAATCAAAATCCTAATTATGATACATTTGGGTCGCAGTTAAATCAAACAAAAACTTTATCTAGAGTCAAAAAAAATAGTTAAGAAATTTATATAAATGGAATAAATTAACACAAACTTTTGTTTGATTATTGCTGGCTGTTATATTATAATAATTTTTGGTGATTGGTATGAACTTAGAAGAAAAGCTAAAAATTCTAGCTGATAGTGCAAAATATGATGCTTCTTGTTCATCTAGTGGAAGTACTAGAACATCAAAAAATGGAATTGGTAATGTAGCTTTTTCAGGAATTTGTCATTCATTTTCTTCTGATGGAAGATGTATTTCCCTTTTAAAAATACTTATGACGAATTGTTGTATTTTTGATTGTAAATATTGTTTAAATCGTAAAAGTAATTCTATTCCAAGAGCTATATTTACACCAGAAGAAATTTGTGAAATTACATTAAACTTTTATCGGCGCAATTATATAGAAGGTTTGTTTTTAAGTTCAGGAATTATTAAAAGTCCAGATTATACGATGGACCTTTTGGTTCAAACCATTACACTTTTGAGAAAAAAATACCATTTTGGAGGATATATTCATGCAAAGGCAATCCCTGGAGCTAGTGAAAAAAAATTAAAAGAACTTGGATTGCTTGTTGATAGATTAAGCGCTAATATTGAGTTACCAACAGAACATGGTTTAAAACTTTTAGCTCCGAACAAAGATAAAACTAAAGTTGAAAAAATTATGGGATATGTGAAAGAAAATCAAACTAAGCATTTTGTTCCAGCTGGACAAAGTACGCAAATGATTATTGGTGCAACAAAAGAAAGTGATTTAGATATCATGGAGAAAAGCGCGTCATTATATAATAATTATCAATTAAAACGAGTTTTTTATTCTGCTTACATTCCTGTTAATCATGATTCATTCTTACCATCGTTAGAAAAGCCACCTTTAAAGAGAGAAAATCGTCTTTATCAAGCAGATTGGTTACTACGTTTTTATCATTTTCAAGTTCGTGATCTTTTAGACCAAAAAAATCCTAATTTTAATATTTTAATTGACCCGAAAGCTGATTGGGCTTTACGACATATAGAAGAATTTCCAAAAGAAATTAATCATTGCTCTTATTATGATCTTTTAAAAATTCCTGGAATTGGTGTAAAGTCTGCTAAACGAATTTTGTCTTCACGACGTATTTTTCAAGTATCATTTGATGACTTAAAAAAAATGGGTGTTGTGTTAAAACGAGCTAAATATTTTATTACGTGCAATGGAAAATATTTTATGAATCCACAACTTTTTAAAAAAGAGTTTATTGAAAAAAACTTGGTATATGAAGAAATACTTCCTACTTCTAGACCTCATGAGCAATTGAGGTTATTTCATGAATAATAGTTGTTATATTTATGATGATACTTTTGTACAATTACTTAATTTAATCTATTTTCTTATAAAAAATAAAATGAAACCTGGAAATATTCAAAATACTTATTATTCCCCTACTTTATTAGATGAAATTATTCATTTAGAAATTTCTGAAGATCCAGAACTTATTACAAATCTTATTCAAGAAATGGGACCAGATACTTATCGTACGATTTATTACGTTTTTTTATCAACTGAAGAGAACAAAGAGCTAATTATTTATTATCTAATTTTAAATGGTTTTAAATATAAAGATCAGCTGTTATACCACCGAAATTTGAAATGTGTCACGAAAGCCATTACCATTTCAAAATATGTTTTACATGAAGCTCATAAATATAAAGGGTTTATTCGATTTAAAGAATTAGACAATCATGTTCTTTATGCAGAAATAGAACCATTAAATGATATTCTTTATTTTATTTCTCATCATTTTGAAAAACGTTTAAAACAAGAATATTGGATTATTAAAGATGTAAAAAGAGGAATACTAAGTATATATGATAAACATAAGTATATTCTAATTTCTGAAAATGATTTTAAGCTTAGTACTACAAAGCTTAGTCAACAAGAATGGGAAATGGAGAAATTATGGAAATTGTTTTATCAAACGATTGGAATAGAAACTCGGAAAAACGACCGCTGTCGTAGAAATTTTATGCCCAAAAAATATTGGAAATATATGATAGAAATGGAAAATGAAATATGAAAAAAGTTGTTAGTGGAACATTATTGCAAGAAAAGATGAAAGAAAGTATTAATTCTTTGTGTGATACAGTTGGGTGTACTTTGGGACCAAAAGGAAGCAATGTTATTATTGACCATTCTTTATTTACCCCTTTTATTACAAATGATGGAGCTACAATTGCTAAAAATATAGTGAGCGAAGATGAGGTTGTTAATACTATTTTAGAAATTGCTAAAGAAGCTTCTTTAAAAACGAATGATATTGTTGGAGATGGAACTACAACGACCTTAGTTTTATTACAAAGTCTTTTTAATTCCAGTCTTACATATATTGAAAAAGGAATCAATCCCATTTTTTTAAAGAAAAAAATGGATCTTTACTTATCAGAAATATTAAGTATTCTGGAAACTGAAGCCAGAAAACCCGATGAAAATAATTTGTTACAAATTGCCACAATTGCTGCAAATGATAATTATTTAGGAAATTGTGCATTTCAAGCTTTTCAAACAGTAAAAAGTAAAAACGCAATCATGATAAAAGAGGTTTTAGAAAATCAATTAACTATCAATTATTTACAAGGATATACCGTTGAAACAGAACTATTAAGTGATTATTTTCTAAAAGAACAAACTAATATTACTTTTACAAACGCCAAAGTATTAATTATTCATGATTATTTAAGTAACTTAGAAAACATTAGTTTTATTTTAAATGATTGTATGAAAAATAAGGAACCTTTGATTATTTTTGTAAATGAATATGATGAAACAGCTTTCAAAGAAATTGTATCTTTGAATTTAAGTAATGAGCTTTCTTGTTGTGTTTTAAAAATTTCAGAATATGGTTTACATCAAAGAAAGTTAGAAAGCGATATTGAAGCGCTTACGCATGCAAAGATTATAGAAAATTATCATTTTATTACTCCAGAAAATTTAGGTTTTATTGAACATATTATGATTAACAAAAATCAAGCTCGTTTTGACTTTCAAAATAATTCTCAAATTTTGCAATATGTTGATTTATTAAAGAATGAAATGAACGAATATCATGATGAATTTGAACTTGCTTTTTATCAAAAACGAATTGCTATGTTTCAAAACGGTTTAGCAGAAATCTTGGTTGGAGCTCCTACAAAAACAGAATGTCATGAAAAAAAGATGCGTTTAGAAGATGCACTTTGTGCTTTAGCTAGTTGTGAAGATGGCATTTTACTTGGAGGTGGCGTCACACTTTTAAAAATAGCAGAAGAATTAGAAGCCAAAGATGAAGTTAAAGCTATTTTTAAAGAAGCTTTGCAAAAACCATTTTTTCAAATTCTTGAAAACGCTGGTCTTGATTCTTCTAAAATATATCAGGAAATTAAAAAAAATAATTTTCAAAAAATATATAATGTTAATACGGAAAAATTTGAAAATGTCACACATTCTTCTATTATTGATCCTTTTCAAGTAACAAAAACTACTTTGTGTAATGCCACTTCGATTGCCACGATGCTTTTTACAACAAAAAGTTTAGTTATCAACGAACATGAGAATCAACTTAATAAAACAAGTGAATATACTGAATTATAATTTTAATTTAAATTTTAAAAATAGCTGTAACATTAAGGTTAATTTGTTACAGCCGTTTTTATTTCATTTTGAATTAAATAAAAAATACTATCCACTTTATATAGGTCTATTAATTTACTTTTTCTTTGAGAAATAGGTACTTCATAAAAATTAGCCAGATTAATCTTTTTAATTATTTCAAAAGCTTCCTGAAACGTTTTTTTAGCTGTATACATAATATACATTGTTGCTAAGTCAGCGGCTTTTAAATCATTCTTTTCTTCTTTACTCAGTTGCTTTAATTCTACTTTAAAAGTTTTTATAATTTGGCAGATTTTTTTGGCTTTTGCAAAATCAAAAGATGGACTTTCATCTAACTGATTTTCAATCATGCTGGAAATATTATTCTTCCACTTTCCTATTTGATTATCTGATGTAGAAAAATATAATCGACAAAACTCATCTACTTGAATTATGGATTCTGAGGAGTAGATTTGTTTCATTAACATGTCATATTGCTTTTTTCCACTTTTATTAATATTTAAAAACATTTCTTCTCGAAATTCTTTATCTTGGTATAAATCAATCTGAATCTTTCTTAAATTTTCATCTAATGAGTATAGATCAACAGGTTTTATTTGTCGTTGTTCATTTGTAAAACGAGCTATTTTATCTTTCACGGAAGGCTTTGAATCATTTTTGACTATTACAAGAACTTCAACATCTTTTACGGTTTCTTGGGTTAATAAATTCCAAAGTGTTTGTTGACCATTATTAATAATAGGATTCGTGATAGTTAATAAGCCTATCTCTTCCTTGTATTCGACATTTCCCATAATTGTTATACCATTGTTATATTTTACAAAGTTTTTGGGATTAGCTTTTATGGTATGAATCATATTTTTATTGGGTCCTAAATCGCCACGAACATTTTCTGAGAAAAACTTGTGAAGATTTTCAATATTTTTGATACCACTACAATTTAATAATTCTTTTTTTAATTTTTCAGCAGATATAAAATAAGCATAAACTTCATTCTTACTTTGTGCTATCAAGAAGGTAGTAACATCATCTGATCTTGTTTTTTTAGGAATACTTAGTTTTAAAACTAGGTGATTTTTTTGATTAATAATCTTATTTTCAAAGTATTTTTCCATAATTTCAAGTGGAGATATATTGGCTTTATTCTTTAAATTTTGAGATATTGTTTTGATTTTAAAGTTTTTTTCTTTTATTTCATTTGAATGATTTTGATAAAATTTTAATAAATCAGAAGTATTTTTTTCTGTGATCGTATTATCTCTTAAGAATTCTAAATGATTTTTATTAATTATATTTTTAATTTCAACATCACATGTTCCAAGTTTAATTTGATATAAAATACATTCTTTTCCATACCAATAAATGGCATCAACTTTTCCATCATTATTACCTGTTACAATAAAATTATCATAGGTTTCTTGATAATCTAAATTATATAATACAGAAATAGCAAAGATTTCAAAAGAGGAACCATAACCGTCTTTTTTTTCTAATTTAAATTGTTTACGAATAGCTTTTAACTCTTTTATTATAATATTTGCTTTTTTCTCTGATAACATATAACGTAGTTTTACTTGTGTTATAGTATCATGATTTGTTTCTTCTATTGCATCTATTGATTCTTTATGTAATGTATCAAACGTTTTAAAATTATCATCACTTACAAAAATCATATTGTTTTGATGACGAATAAATTTTTTCATAATAATCACCTACAAATACGAATATTATACAATATATTTTAAAGTTTTAAACTAAAATTACTATCACAATTGGTAAAATTTTCTTTTTATTTTATATCTTATAAAAGAGTAACAAAAAAGGCAACTCTAGTTAAAAGTTTACCTTATTATTCATAATCCATCATCTTCTATATCTGAATAAACAATATTGTCAATTTGCTCATCAGTTAATTCAGTATCATTAATTTGAGATAATCTAGTTTCTTCCATAAATTGTTCCTTTCTATTTTTTTATGCTTTATTCCTTCATTAGAAAAAATATATACAGGAACAGAATATAAATCATTAAAATACTTTTTTGTAGACTCTTATCTATTTTGTTTTTTTATATTCTGTTTATAAAATAATGGAATGTTTTTTCAATTTATTACCTCTGGTAAGGAAAAAAAAGTTCATAATATCAAATATCACGAACTTTTACTTTAGCTTTCACACAAAGATGTGTGTAAAATTCAATATGGGGCGAAATGTGGGAATCGAACCCACGCATAACAGAGCCACAATCTGCCGTGTTAACCACTTCACCAATTCCGCCATAACATGGTTATCTTAACAAATAATTGATTAAATTGCAAGAGTATCTTATAATTATTTTGAAAGGGAAGTGGTGAAATGTTCCTTACATTTTTTGGCAACGAACTTCATTCCATATTTCAAGATCTTGTGAATACTGTAAAAGAACTTTTAGGAGATACTTGGGATGTTATTTATTCTTTCTTGGCCCAATATTTTAGTGAAGCTACAATTTATCTTTTTGTTGGTGCTATTTTGCTTGCGGTTTCCCTTATTCTAATTTTAAAAGCTATTAATAAATAAAAAAAGTCTCACAACACAGAGATTTTTTTTAATTGTTAATACGATGATGAGTACTTGGAGAATCCATTGTTAAAGCGCGAAATTGAAAGCCATGGGATAGTCCGTATTGTATTATTGCTTCTACCGCTTCGACACTATATTTTTTTATATCATGTTGTAAAACGACATAATGAGTTCCACTGCCAAGCCCTTTTATTACATTTGCAGATACCATAGACATATTTTTAGCTCTTCCTGCATCATCACTATCCAAATTCCAATCAAAGTAACGAAATCCTTTTTGTTCTACTTCTTTGGCTAAACGTGACATAATTCCTGGATTAAATTTACTAATTGTATTAGAACTTCCTCCTGGAAAACGTATTATTTTTGATTCATATCCTGTGATGTCTTTTACTTTCTTTTGAATCTCGAATAAATCTTTAAAATAGGCTTCTTCACTTTGATAAATTGTTTTGTAATCATGATTAGAAGTATGTAAGCCGATGGTATGTCCTTCTTCATATGCTCTTTTGATAAAATGGTCATAACCTTTTGTTAATCCTTGATTGGTAACAAAAAAAGTGGCTTTTACATGGTATTTTTGTAAAATATCTAGCAAATCTCCAGTATAGGGTCCTGGTCCATCATCAAAAGTTAAGTAAATGTTTTTGCCAGTTGGCCCAACATATTTATTTTCTTCTTGAACATTAATAATTCGTTCTGTTTTGCTATTATTACCGTTACTATCTTGCACTTGATAAGTGATGTGGTACTCTCCTAGCACTTTTGTATTAACTTCCCCCGTGATGATAATATTTTCTGTAAGATCTCCGTCGCAATTATCTATCGCGGTAGCTCCTAGTTCTTGATATTCAGTATTTTGTTTGATATTAATAAATTTTTCGCCTTTTAACTTTATTTCGGGAAAGACATTATCTGGTTTTGCCAATATTCGTTTCTCGGTTTTATTTCCTGCTCTATCTAAAACTTCAAACACGATTTCATTTTGTTCCACATGATAAGAGATTTGATTTGTAATATCGCCATCTAAATTATCTGTCGCTTTCGTTTCAACATTTAAAATTTTACCATTTTGACAAATCATTAAGTCATCTGAATTGATCTCCAAAAGAGGTGGCGTATGATCTACAATGTCAATTTCTTGACTAATTTCTTTTTCTTGATTCTCATATGATAATTTATATTTCACTTGATAACTTCCTAATTTTGTCGTATCTATTTCTTCACTTATCATCTTGAATGTTGCTTGCTGGCAACGAAAATAATTGCCATAACATACTTCAAAATCTTTTAATAAAAATGGAGTTCCTACTTCAATTTCTAATTGATTTTTGAAATATTTTAGATGAAAGTCTTCACGAAACAACAAAGAAAGACACACGATAACAATAATCGGTAGAAATAACAATATTATTTTCTTTTTATTATTCATTCTACTCACCTTACTATTATATTGTAAAGCAAATAACAAAAAAGAACAACGAATTTATTGTTCTTTTTCGACATAATCATTTAAATTTTGAGAGCGGTATTCTGGTTCTTTGAAACGACTAGTGGGAATAAAACCACTTGGTGCATTTATGACATCTGGAATACGGTTTACAATATCAGCACAAGTTAGCTCAGAAGTTGCTGGACGATTTACTACAATTGTCGTATCTGGTTCCCCCAAAATGGTCCATTCATTTTTATCACATTCTTCATCAGTATAAATTTTTCCGATACACTCTGCTTCAATTTCAATATTTTCTTTGGTGTGAGCAAGTACAACTGCACTCATTCCTCTTACCATACCTTTAGGAACTGTCATATTTAGTGTATTAGATTCCAAATCATCGGTTGCCAGAATAGGAAGACATTTTTGGTCCATATCAATAATTGTTAATCCTAATTTGTCGGCAAGCCATCCTACTACATTCCACATATAACTAGCCATAAATTCTCGTTTTTGAATTAACTGTTCACGTTCTTTGGAAGAAATGTTATCTAATGAAGCAATTTCTTTTTCAAATTTTTCTTTTGTGAATCCAGCACCATGAGCATCGGCAAGAGCAATCCCATAGTCTTCCACATTATAACTGGAACTTCCTTTGATTTTTGTAATTTTATGAGTAGAAGCAGCAATCGAAGAAATTAAGCTTCCCCAAAAAATATCTTGATAGCCAGCACCAGTAATCGTACAATTGGTAGCTTTTGCTAATCGGTTAATTTCTTCATGAAGAGTTGGATTTGAATTTTCACTAAAAAAAGCTTCTTCACAGGTTGTTATGGTATTGATTCCACATTTAGCACAAATTCGTAATGTATTTGCAATATCATTTAAAGTACTCATGGTAGTTATAATAGCAATATCAGGTTTACTTTGTAATAACAATTCTTCTAAGTTATCATTATCTTCAATAGTAATTTTTGTATTGATATTTTCTTCGATTGCATTTAAATTTTTACCAATCATTTTTGGATTACAATCGACAGCTCCCACTATTTCACAATTTTTCTCGATGGCATAACGCAAAATAAATTTGCTCATCTTTCCACAGCCTATTTGAAATAATTTAATTTTTCTTTCCATAAAAAACCTCTCTCTATTCTATTTCTTCTAAATTTACATTTTCTTCAACAATTAAATCAGCAAATTCAATTTTAAAGCGTTCTATTTCTTTTTTCTTTACATCTTCATAAACATTTCTAGCATTACATATAGCCTTATAAATGTGTTTTATTTTACAAACTTCTGAGTTTTCATAAACAGCATAAGTAAAAGCGTTAGCAAGAATTGTTAAACAAATATCAGGGTATCTACTAGCAACTTCATATACTCTTTTATATTCATCTGTCATTTCTACTATAAAAGCCATAATTTTTTCTTTAATAAAATCTGTATAATCAAGTTTTACGCCAATTTGCTTTTCAAGTTTAGGGGTAGTACCCATTAATATTTTTACGGTATTTTCTTTATTACTTTCTAAGACATCAATTTTTTGAAATCTTCTTAAGAAGGCACGGTCTCGTAAAATATATGTTTCATATTCTTCTGTCGTGGTAGCACCAATCATTTTAATAGTTCCACGGTCTAAGCCAGCTTTTAACATATTGGCAAAATCAATTCCCCCATTTTCACTTGTGTTTTTATTGACTAATACATGAGTTTCATCAATGAATAGAATCGTTTTTTCTTTCGTATTTAATTCTTTTACTAATAAGTCAATACGGTTTTCTTTTTGTCCTTCACTGATGGTTGTACCAAGTAAACTTGTAATATTGATTTTGACAATTTCCCATCCTTTTAGGGCAACGGGAACTAAGTCATTTTGAATCCGATACGCAAGACCTTCTACAATAGCGGTTTTACCTATACCAGGTTTACCAACTAATAACGCACTTTTTTCTGGTGTTAACAGTGTTAAAATACATTGTTTGATTTCTTCTTCTCTTGCGATTGCAGGATCGGTGAGATATGTTTTGCTTGTTAAAACCTCACCATATCGTTCTATCATACTAATTTTTTCATCCATATTTTTTACCCTCTATTTTATTTTACCACAAATCTGCAATTATATCGTCACAAAAAAAGATCTAATCTAGATCTTCTAATGCTTCTTCTGGTAATTCTAAGAATTTATGGCAGTAGTGATAAAGTTCAGAATCTTTTTCTTCCTCATAGATAATTTCCTGACAGAAGCGATAACGATTGTTTTGATATTTTTTTTGATCATATGATAGACGGCGATTTTCTTTTAAACGCTCTATGTTAGCACTACTTGTATAAACTGTAATTCGAGGAGATAAATCATAATTATATAATTTATGATTTTTTAAATTGTCAATGATATCTTCTAAAATTCTAACATTCCAGCTATGATTCATAAAACTATAATTAACATAAATACTATTATTACTTATTTTAATATTTGGTTTTATTTTATAATGTTCTGGAAAATAAATATATTCAAATTTTATTTCTTTTTCTAACGATTCATCGACTACAAAATTTACAAAATGATCAATGTAATAATCATCTTTCATAGGAATTAGTTCGGTTATAGTTTCTTTTTGATATGAGTCTGGTGTTTCATTTATCCACTCAAATTCTGTTATTTCTAAAGAAGCAGCACTAAAGCTAATTCCTAAGATAATAAAGCTAGATAAAAAGGCAATTAATAGAAAATTTAAATTATTTTTTTTATTTGCAATAAAGTTAAATAAAACAATAAAGGCAAGAATTCCTAAAACTAGTAGCATGAAAATGGCAAGATAGATTCCATAGAAAACTACACCACGTATTAAAAAATAAACACATATTCCTACACAAATTGCTAAACCAAGTATATAGCAACCAATTCCAAATAAAATCCAAAAAGCAATAAATTTGATAAACCATATACATAAAGAAGATAATAAATCAATCAGTCCATTTTTGGGAGTTTTCTCAGTAATTACTTTCTCTATCTTTGTTTCTTTTTCGATGGTTTCTTTTCTTTTTTTAGGCAATGGTAATGTTTTTTCTACTTCATGATTTAGATATCGTTTTTCAAATATTTTGGCAAATAGAACGACAGCCGAAACTAAATAAATTAATTCTAATAAAAATTTCCATATTTTAAATAGTCCTCTAGCAAATTGACTTTGAAAAATGTTAAACATATCATAACCTATTTCTTCCAAGATATAAAATGGTATTTTACAAAGTGATATTATTAATAAAATGATGCCCATTTCAATGATTAGCTTTAACACTTCACTACTACTTTTGTTTGAAAATACTTTTACAAAACGATCCATCCATAAAATAAACGTATCAGCAATTGTACTTAAAATATTTTTTTCTTTGGGTTGATGTTTGACATTAATTTTATAGGCTTTTAATAATTCACGCGCTAATTCATCAATATCTCCAAAATCTTTAATCGCTTCTTCTTCAGTTGCACCATTTCCGATTTTTTCTTCGATGTAACCTAAATATTCTTCGATGATATCATCAATTTCTTTTTCTTCTAATAAATCTAATCGCTCGCGCAATTTTTTGGCAAATTCTTCTTTGGTCACTTTTCTTCACTCCTTTTAATAAAATCATTTACACTATTTGAAAATGTCAGCCATTCTTTTAATAGTTTTTTTTCATGTTCTTTTCCACCGACGGTTATATGATAGTATTTTCTTACTGGACCTTCTTTGGATTCTTCTAAATATGTTTCAAAATATCCTTCATTGGTTAGACGTTTTAAAATTGGATAAATCGTACCTTCATTGACATCAACAATGTTACTTACTGCTTCCACAAGTTCATACCCATACCGGTCTTGTTTTTCTACAATGACAAGGACTAATAATTCTAAAACGCCTTTTTTAAATTGGGTATTCATATCCCGCCCCTTTCTAAAATGATCATAGTACAACTACTATGTATTGTCAAGTACTAAACATTATATGTAAAAAAAGATAGCATTATGCTATCTTAAAACATCCTTACTAAGTTTTGTGAAGATTTGTGTTTTTTGGATGAGTTTCAATTATAAATAAGTGTAGAGTCGTAAGGATGACCAAGTAATCACTTGGCACGTTATACTATAAAGATATTTCTATTATCTATCAAGGATTTATTTTGACTTATTTTGTCAAAAAAAGCACTTATTTTTATAAATGCTTATTCTGTTCTTAAAGCTTCCACTGGATCTTTTTTGCTTGCTAGTTTAGCAGGTATCCATCCACCAATTAGTGTTAAGATAACACTTATCGTTATTAATATCAAAGCGTGGATAGGATTCATCACTGCGACATTATCTAAAGAAGTTAATTCTTTTAAGATAGCATTAGTTGGAAATAATAGTAACCAGGCAACTAAAATACCAATTAGTCCAGAGGAAACACCAATAATAAATGTTTCTGAATTGAAGACACGAGCTATGTCTCTTTTTCTAGCTCCTAGACTTCTTAAAATACCGATTTCTTTCGTACGCTCTAAAACAGAAATATACATGATAATTCCAATCATTATAGAAGATACGATTAAAGAAATACTACTAAATGCTACTAAAACGATTGTGATTGCATCCATAATATTACTTGATAAGGAACTCATTAAGTTTGCTTGATCAATGTAGGCAATTTTATCTTCTTCGCTTTTTCCGTTGTTGTAGGCATCTAAGTAATCTAAAATGTAATCTTTAGACTCAAAATCTTTTGGATATACTTGAATCATATAAGGAACTGATTTGTTTCCTAAATAGCCCAAAATATTTTCTTTATTCGTTTTTCCCTCTTCTGTATTCATATCAAATAATTCACCAGTCATTATATTGTAACTTACCTTTTTTTGCGCATCAACTATTTGCGATTTAGAATTTTTTTCTAATAAATCTTGCATTAATTCATACGTATAATAAATTCCTGGTTGAGAAGCCATATTAGGATATTCTTCTTTTAAACGAATAATTCCTACTACTTTTAAAGTGATATTATTTTTATTCTCATAAACTTTTTCTAAGTCAGAAGTTGGCATGAAATAGTTTCCTACTTTTTGATAGTAATCATCATTATATGCAATTTTCACATTACTTTTTAGGATGGTTTCAAAAGAAATATGGTCATCTGTTGTAAATCCTAAAACTTCTAATAATTTTTTCGAAATACGATTTTTACTATCTACTTCAATAACAATTTCATCTTTAGCTTCTGGTTCTCTTCCTGCTAAAAGGTCAAATCGTTCTGATATTACACTTGGTGTATTTTCACTTAAGGTATGAGGCATCATGCCAATATTTAATTCATTTGTATTTATCCATTTTACTTTGTTGTCTACTTTTTGAAGAAAATTAATGCCAGTCATGTATACATAATTAATTCCTGAAACATAATCAGAAGACATTTTTTCAATGTAATTTACATAATCATCTTTTATTTTGTTTTCATGAGTATATTGCTCTTCTTCAGTTTTGCTTGGTATGACATAATCTATGTTTGGATATGTATTGTCGGTGCTTGTCATGTCACTTTGCATTTTGGCCATAGTTTCTTCATCTAAATTCATACTTTGTTTACTAATTATAATTGGTAAAGCACTTAAGGTATTTTTTTCAAATGTATCAATTTGTTTATCAAAACCATTACTTAAACTTAAAATTAAAGAAATACCTATAATTCCAATAGAAGATGCAAAAGCTGTCAAAATGGTTCGTCCTTTTTTGGTGCGAATATTATTTAAGGATAAATGAAGGGCTGTTTTAAAGTTCATTGAAGTTTTTTTGATTTTATATTCACTTTCATTTTCTTCTTTTTTCGTTAAAGGATTAGAATCCGTTAACATCTCTCCATCTTTCATTTCAATTACACGGCTAGCGTATTCATGGGCCAGTTCTGGATTGTGAGTAACCATAATTACTAGTTTATCTTTCGCAATTTCCTCTATTAAATCCATGATTTGAACACTAGTTTTAGAATCCAAAGCTCCCGTTGGTTCATCCGCTAGAATGATATCAGGATCATTGGCTAGGGCTCTTGCAATCGCAACACGTTGCATTTGTCCACCAGATAATTGATTTGGTTTTTTGTGAGCATGATCTTTTAAGCCAACTTTTTTCAATACTTCAAGCGCTTTTTTTCTTCTTTGTTTAGCAGAAATTCCACTAAGAGTCATACCCATTTCGACATTGGATAAAATATCAATATGGCTAATTAAATTATAACTTTGAAAGATGAAACCTATACAATTATTACGATAAGCATCCCAATCTTTGTCTTTAAATAATTTGGTAGAACGATTGTTGATAATTAAATCACCTTTATCATAACGGTCTAAACCACCAATAATATTTAGTAAAGTGGTTTTTCCAGACCCACTTGGACCTAAAATGGCGACAAATTCATTTTGGCGAAATTTTAAATCTATGCCTTTTAGGGCATGTTGTGTAAAGGTTCCAGTTGTGTAACTTTTTTTAATATTTTTTAATTCTAGCATTATTTTTCTCCTTCTTTTATGGTCGTGATAAACTTTTGAATCACAATATTCATAGCTTGTTCTAAAAGGGCTTGTTCTTCTTTAGAAAAAAGTTTTAAAAAATCTTGTTGTCTTTTTTCGATGATATTTTTAAGTTCTCCTGCAACTTTTTGACCTTTTTCAGTTAAACAAATATGGTACTTTCGTTGCGATTCGTTTTCACGGTTTCTATAAATATAGTCTATTTTTTCTAATTCCTTAATATTCCTTGTCATAAGTGCATTATCCACAGAAGTTAAACGACTTAAATCGGACATGGAATAGCCTTCTGGATGATCATATAGCATCATAATGATTCCAAGATATGTACTTGAAAGATGAAAATTTTTTAAATCTTCATTAAATTCTTTTTGAATCTTATTTTGGAATTGTCGTAGATATACTAAAAATTTCTCATAACTTAGTTTTTCCATATAACACAACCTATCACTCGTACATTATAGTGCAACTAATTTGAGTTGTCAATTTAATTTCCAAATAATTGAACCCAATAATATTTTCCATCTTTTGGACTTTTCTTACCAGCGATTCCAATGATTGTATACTCACGATTTAACATAGCATTTTTGTGAGGTGGAGAAATAAAGAAATTTTGATACATTTCATCAGCAGTACCAGTTCTTGCATCCGTCCAACTCTCTCCATATGCTAAATCATTGACTGTATAAAATTCTCGACCATCTGGGCGGTTGTGGGGATAAGATGGATTATAACCAGAATCAATTAATTCTTGGACTCGTAATTCAGCGCTATATTCTAATGATTTAGACCATCTTAGAGAAGGGACTCCGTTGTTTAAGCGAAGGTTGTTTACTAAGCTAAGTCCATTATAAGCTTCTTGTGTTAAAAAACCACTGTTGTTAACTCTACGAATTCCATGCAAGTTGATATTTTTATTTAATGTAATCGTACTTCCAACTTGATAAGTTACAGAAGATGCTTCGCTACTTGGACTCCAACCAATGGTTGTGTAAGAATCTTTTTCGATGGTTGGAGCGATAATAGAACAAGAATTATTTTGATTATAAGCTTTACAAGATAAGGAAGTAGCACCAATATGAAATGCTCCATTTGGATTAAAATATGCGTTGTATTCACTATAACTTATGGCATATACAGTCATATTATTAGCGGTGGTTATCGTGTTTTGATAGGTACTAGAAGTTGCTGATTTATTGGGTGAAAAACCAAGTGCATAACCACCTGTTCTAGTAATTTTAGGAGTTTTTACTTGGCAGTTTTGTTCTTGATTGTACATAGTGCAAGAAGCCGATGTACTATTTAAAGTGGCACCATTTGGTTCAAATTTAATTTGATTGGTTTTACTTGTGATAGCATATAAATAATGATTATTAGTAACTTCATAGGCTGTATTAACAGGTATGCCATTTTTATCATGAGCATTTTGACTCCAGCCATAAACGGTTCCATCATTTCTCGTTATTTGTGGTAGTGTAATATAACAAGATTTGGTTTTGGTTGTACATTTTAATTCTTTTGCCTCTATACTTGTGGCACCATTTTGATAAAAACCAATGGTATAGGTGGTTTCTCCGCTTGGTGTAATCGTCGGTTTTTCATCAATTATTGGAGGATCTGGTTCTATTTCAGGAGGAATACTTGGCTTTTCGATTGGGTCTTTTTCAAAAGATTCATTTGGATACTCTTTATCATCTGGCACGTTAGAATCGGTTGGATGGTTTGGTTTTTCATTTAAAGAAGGTGTTTGATTATTGTTTTCTCCATCACTTGAATCCATCGGATTTTGATTATTTGGTTGGGAACTTGAATTATTTCCTGGTTTATGGGAAGGCTTTTTATTTTTGTTGTTATTTTCTGTTTTACCAAATTCTTGATATACTTCTAAACGATGAAAGAGATTACGATATTTATCTTGGTCAATCAGTTTAGGGTTTGCAAAATAAAAGGTAAGACAAGAGAAAAGAATAGCTAATAATATAATCAATACTTTTTTTGAAGAATCTTCTGGTTTCATTCTTCACCTACAATAGCATTTACTCTACTTTTTAATTTTAAATAATCATCTTTCATTTGGTCATGGAGTTCTACACTTTCTTTAAATTTTGGATAAATGATTAATTTTACTCCTAGAAACCATCCTAAATTAATCAGTAATATTAAAATGATAAGCATTTTTAAAGAGACCATTTGGCCTTTTTGTTGGAGTTGAATTTTTAGTTCACTATTTTCTTTTTGTAATTCATAAGACAAAAAATCAGGTTGGGTGAAACTGGAGTATGCGTTGTTATTTTCTAAATGATAGTTTACTTCGTTCTTTTCAGATAAATTATTTGATACGTATTGTTGGTTCATGAATTCACCTTCTATTATTGTTAGTATATCATACTTTTTCCAACGTTCCATCCCAAAAATTTGAAATTTTTTCCTTAAAAAGTGGTATAATTTGGTTGACATTTGGCATAATTATAGTATACTTAAGTAGTACTGCTTGATTAGCTCAGTCGGTAGAGCAAACGGCTGTTAACCGTTGGGTCGTAGGTTCGAGTCCTACATCAAGCGCCATTTAGAATGATAAAACTCTCGATAGATTTTAGAATCGAGAGTTTTTTTATGCCCACTCGCCTTTTTCTATTCTCAATATAATATATCAGGTGACGAAGTTATGTTTGTATTTTTTAGTGCTTTTGTAGCTAGTTTAGATGGCTTTATTATTGGACTTAGTTTACGTTTATCTAATATTAAGTTTTCAAACAAAAACATTTTCTTATTTTTACTTGGGAATATTATCATATACTCTCTGGCTATTTTTGCTTATACTTTTTTTCATTTTCAATTTGTGACTACCTTAGTTTCTACTATTCTTTATTTTATCTTAGCTTATTTTACTTTTATTGATAGTGAAGAGATTGATACTTATCAAGAGGGACAAATTTTATCTTTGGGAAAATTGCTGTTACTTATTTTAACTCATTCGCTAGATGGAACTTTGGTTTCCTTATCGTTTGTTTATGATTATTCTATTTTCTTTTTGGTCTTACTTTTTAGTTTTATGTCTATAACGATTTTATTAATTGGTTACTATTTTGGAAAGTTATTTCGCATGAAAAAAAAGAATCGGTATATTGGTTCGATTCTCTTTGTTCTTTTAGCTATTTTAAATCAATTCTTTTAACATCTTTTCGTATTCATCTAAGACTTCTTTTAATTCACTTTCCGTTTTCGTCAGGCATATTTTCGTTTTTATTTCTTTGCTTTTTGGCATATTTTTTAAATAATATAAGATATTAGCCCGAATTTCTAAAAGAGCTACTTTTTCATTTTTATCTTGTTTCAGTAAGTCAAAGTGATTACGCATCATTTGAATTCTTTCTTCATTGGTTACCGTTTTAGGAAGTTCTTGCTTTTCTAAATAATTCACGCAATCGCGAATCAACCAGGGATTTCCTAAACATCCTCGTCCAATCATGATGGCATCACAACCAGTTTCTTCAAGCATTCTTTTCGCATCATAGCAAGTTGTGATATCGCCATTTCCTATTACAGGAATATTCACGGCTTCTTTTACTTTTTTGATCATTTGCCAATCTGCTTTGCCACTATAACCTTGCGCTCTGGTTCTTCCATGAACTGTTATGGCACTTGCTCCAGCTTTTTCACAAATTTTAGCAACTTCAACGGCGTTTTGATGAGCATCATCCCAGCCACTGCGAATTTTAACTGTAACTGGAATAGATACCGCGTTCACAACGGCTTTGACAATCTCATAAATTTTATCAGGATTTTTTAAGAGAGCACTACCCGCTTGAGCTTTCACCGCCACTTTAGGAACTGGACAACCCATGTTGATATCGATGAAATCTGGGTGCATTCGTTTTTCAATTTCTTTGGCCGAAGTTACAAAGGAATCTTTATCACTACCAAATATTTGTTGGGCGATAGGACGTTCTTCTTCACTCATTTTTAACAGATCAAGGGTTTTTTGATTTCCATACATGATAGCTTTATCACTTACCATTTCCGCAAAGATTAATCCACATCCCATTTTTTTGATAATTTTACGAAAAGAAGTGTTAGAAAAACCTGCCATGGGCGCTAAAACAACTTGATTTTTCATAGTAATATTTCCAATTTTAAACATCATAAAAAACTGTAACCTCAGCATTCTTTTCTAGCAATAAAGCATTGGCTTCATCACGATCTAAGTGAAGTTCTAAGACTCCATTTTCACTCGATTTTATATAGGCATCTAATAGAGCACTACGGGGACCATCAATTTTTATTTGGACAAGGTCGTTGTCTTTTACCTGATATTTTTTTAAGTCTTTGGTGTTCATGTGAACATGTCTTTCAGCAAGGATGCAAGCTTGTTCTAAGGTTATTTCACCTTTTGGTCCAACTACCGTAATGGTTTCAGCATTTTTTAAATCACCACTTTTTCTTACAGGAGGATTTAATCCTAATAAATAGGCGTCACTTTTGCAGATTTCTACTTGATTGTAAGAACGGAATGGTCCAACAATCCGTACTTTTTTTAATAAATTAGAAGATGTTTTTAAATCTACAAATTGATTGGAAGCAAATTCTCCTATTTGACTGAGATTCTTTTCTATTTCTAGAGGTTCATCAAATAATTGTTGATAAGTTTCTTTCGTTAAATGAACATGTTTATTGCTAATTCCAACTGGAATTTTATATTCCATGAAAATCTTCCTTTCTTTGTATGTTTTTTTATATTTTTGCCACATTATTATTAGGAGGCTAAAACATGAAAAAACCTGGTTGTAGTAAATGTAGTGAAACCACTTTACAAGGTCGTGCTTATATTGATACGGAAACTGGTTTGTTGTGTGTTTCTTTAGAAGAAAAATATGATAAACCGAAAGGTAAAAAAGTATTGGTCCCATTTATTTGTACGACTTGTGGGACGACAGAATGGAAAACGATTGAAAATGAAGAATAAAGAACTAGCTATAGTTCTTTTTCTTGTTCCCAAGTAATATTTCTTAATTTGTCTCCTTCAAAATCTAAACGAAAAAGACGCGTTTTATGATAGCCGCCATCAATAATTACATTATCTTTGTAGTTCAAAATCATTTGGTTTTCTAAACTATAGCCTTTGTCACACCAAATGGTGAATAAACTTTCTAGAGCTATATCATGAGTAAATACTGCTACGACTTCTTCTTCATTGTGAAATAAAATATCTTTTAAACAGGTTTTCATTCGTTCTATCACCATATTTAAAGATTCGCCACTGGGATATTTATAATCAAAATCATGTGTTTGAGTTTCTTTTAAAAAAGTTTCGTCATTTCCTGTTAAAACGCCAATTCGTCGTTCTTTTAAACGACTATCAATATAAATCGGTAAATCTAATTCTTCACTTAAATACTTCGCAGATCCTATGGCTGATTTATAGGTAGAAGAATAAATGGTTTTTACTTTTTTTAACTCTTCTCTTTTTAGAAGTTCACTAGCAGTTTTTTCACCTTTAAAACTTAACAAATTATCTTCTCGTTTTTGTTCATCACTTACTTCTTTTTTATAAATAATCGGATTTTTTAATAAGTAGTTATTGGTTATCATATATACGGTAGTCATTTATATCACACTTCCTAAAATGCCATAGGAAAGAATTAGCATAATAATACCAGCCATGACGACTCCTAATATTGCAGCAAGTAGGGATTTTTTCTTGTCAAGATTTAATAGTGCAGCGATAAGACATCCTGTCCATGCTCCTGTTCCAGGAAGAGGAATCCCAACGAATAAGAAAAGACCAATATATTTTAATTTTTCTATTTTGTCTTTTTTACTTTCCGCCTTTTTTTCACACCATATTACAAATTTTCCAATAAGGGGTAAATTTCGCATGTGACGAAATAAAGGATTGATGAGCCATAAGATAAACGGAATGGGTAAAATATTGCCAAGTAGACATAAGGCATAGCTTTGCCACATTGGTAAGCCAAGCATCGTAGCGGCAAGTAATCCACCACGAAGTTCTAAAACTGGCAACAAAGAGATTATAAAAACAATCATATATTTTCCAAGTAAAGTGCCTGCCCAAGCACCAAATAAGCTTACTACGAATGAAGTGATTTTATCTGTCATATTCCTCATTCCTTTCCATTTTTTCATTATATCACAAAAAAAGGTAAAAAAAGAAAGAAGAATAGTCCTTCTTTCCAAAAGTGTGAGTTTGAGTTTATATGTTATTTATATTGTATAGAGTTTTTAATATATTTTCATATATCGTAGCTTTTTGTAATTTATCACTCCTCCTTTTCATGTATTCATGATACTAAAAGTTTATGAAGAATTCGTGAAGTAATCGTGAAAGAATGATAAAGTTATTTTTTCTTTTTGTTTTTATTTATTTTAAAATAAAAAGTAGTTCCAACATTTTTTTTACTACGAACCCCATATTCAAAGTGATGATGTTCTAAAATGGTTTTGACAATTGATAGTCCTATTCCTGTACCAACGACATTTCGTTTATGATTTTTTTCATTTTTGTAATATTTATTCCAAATTAATTTAATTTCTTCTGGCTTAATTCCTTTTCCTGTATCAACAATTTCTACTAGATATTTACTTTTTTCTTCGATAATTCGAATTGTTACCAATTTATCTTTACCAGTATAATTTATAGCGTTATTTATTAAGTTATAAATTACTTGATTTAATTTATTTTTATCAGCATAGACTATGGCTTCTTTTGGCATTTCCACCACAAAATTATAGTTTTCTAGTTCTTTCATGATTTCATATTTTTTTATAATGCCATGAATTTCTTTGGTTAAATCAAATTCTTCCATTTTTAGAGTATCTGCATCCGCTTGCATTTTGGATAAACTTAATAAGTCATTTACTAAAATGTTTAAGCGATCCGTTTCTGAAATAATAATGTTTAAATGTTCTTCTCTTTTGTCATCCGATTTATAGGAAATATCTCTTATCATTTCAGCATAGGCTTTAATCATCGTAAGAGGTGTTTTTAAATCATGCGAAACATTTGCTAGTAAGTCTCTTCGTAATTCATCAGTTTTGGATAATTCTTCTTGAGCCATATTTAGACTTTCTGCCAATTCATCGATTTCTAAAATACCATTTTGCTCAAAGATAATATCATGATTACCTGTTCCAAGTTTTTTAGCCTTTTCAGTAATATCTAAAATTGGTTTGGTAATTTTATGTGACAAAAAGTAGGCAATGATACATGCAAAGATAATAGCAATTACTGTAAGATATATTAATTGACCTTTTAAGACAATTGAAGCATTACTTAAATCTTCTAAGGTATTATAAACAAAGACATAACCAGAAGTTTTTTGGATTCCGTATAAAAATGCGTTGGCTTTAAATTCTTGATTAACGAGACGAAATGCTTGCATCGCTTCATTGTTTTCTATCATTTCGGTTTGATATTCTATAATATTTTTGTTATTTTTCCCAAGTTCACAACCAATTAAACGAGTATTATAGGACATAGTTTTATAAGGACTTACAAATTCAATGCAAACTTCTTGTTCGTAAGCAATTTGTTCAATGGTTTCTAGAAGAGATTCGTCGGAGACATTGTGAATGGTACTGGCAATTTTATTTAAGTTTTTAATTTGAAAACGTTCGTAAGAAACGCTTAGGAAAATAGCTTGAAAAAACCATAATAAAAGTAATATGGAGATACTAAATGTTACTAAATAAAATAAGGTTTTAAACGTTATACTATTCGTTTTTTTCTTTATATTCAAATTTATATCCTACTTTACGAATCGTTGTAATATTATCTCGATATTTTCCTAAATTATTGCGTAATGTTTTTACATGTGTATCAACAGTACGATCATCTCCATAAAAATCATATCCCCAAATGTTAGTAAGTAATTGTTCTCTTGTTAAGGCGATGTTTTTATTTTCAATCAAGTATTTTAAGAGTTCATATTCTTTGGGAGTTAAGTTAGCTTTTTCGCCATCAATGGTCACTTCATGAGCTGTATCATCAAGAATTAATCCTCCAAAGGTAAAGGTGTTGGTACTTTTTTCTTTTCTTTTGGTGATTGCTTTAATTCTAGCTACTAATTCTTTAGGACTAAAGGGTTTGGTAACATAATCATCGATTCCCAGTTCAAATCCTAGTAATTTGTCAAATTCTTCTGCCCTAGCAGATAACATTAATAAAGGGATATCTTTGATTGTCTTTATTTCTTTTACTGCTTGGTATCCATCCATTTTAGGCATCATAATATCCATAATTATTAGATCAAATTGATGTTCTTTTACTAAATTTAAAGCCTTTTGACCGTCTTCAGCTTCTATCACTTCATAACCTTCTAATACTAAGTATTCTTTGATTACTTCACGAATTAGTTGTTCATCATCACAAACTAAAATTTTCATATTCCACCTCTACTTCTTGAAATATTATAACAAATTTGTGAAAAATCAATGAAAAAATGAAAAAAAGAATAATGAATTTCATTACTCTTTGGTTGATAAGTTATCTTTTGCAACACTAAGCATTAATTTTAGACGATTAATTTGGTTTGATTCTGAAGAACCTGGGTCATAATCAATGGCGACAATATTAGCATGGGGATATAATTCTTTTATTTTTTTGATGACTGATTTTCCGACAATATGATTTGGAAGACAAGCAAACGGTTGCACACAAACAATATTATTTACACCGTCTTCGATTAATTCAATCATTTCGGCTGTTAAAACCCAACCTTCGCCAGTTTGATTTCCTTTTGATAAAATCGGTTCAACATTTTTAGCTAACTGGTAGATATTTGTAGTACTACGATATTTCGTTCCAGCTAGTTCTTTTTTTACCGTTCTTTCATAATAATCAATAATGTTTAATACTTGCTTGCTAAGATAAGTAGTGGTTTTTTTACCTCCTAAAAGTTCTATTTTGGCAATTTGGTTGTACACACAATATTTTACAAATCCCATTAATTCTGGAACAAAAACTTCACAACCTTCTTTTTCTAAAGTATTTGCAAGGTCATGATTGCCGTAATGATGATATTTGATGAGAATTTCTCCTACTATCCCAACTTTTGGTAAGCGTTTTTGATGGGTTGGAATCGCTTGGAAGGTTTGAATTATTTTCTTAATTTGATAATTTAGTTCTTTGCGTTTGCCCGATTTGATGACACTTTTGCATTCGTTTAGAAGTTGGTGATATCGCTCTGTACTTTGACCTTTTATTTTTTCATATGGTCTGGTGGCATAAAGAAGTTTCATTAATAGGTCACTTAAAACTACGGCCATTAAGGCACGGTTAGCCATGGACATGGTAATTTTAAATTCTTGTTCTTTTTCTAGGCCACTTACATTAAAAGATAAAATAGGAACATGACCAAAACCCGCATCTTTAAGGGCTTTTCTAATTAAGCCGATATAATTGGTAGCACGACAGCCACCGCCAGTTTGACTAATTAACACCGTAGTATGTTCTAAGTCATATTTCCCACTTTGGAGAGCTGATAAGAGTTGACCAATTACAATTAAAGATGGATAACAGGCATCATTATTGACATATTTTAGACCATTATCAAGCATTTTGTCATTCATTTCACTTAAGTATTCTAAATGATATCCTTCGGCATTTAAAGCTTCGACTAAAAGAGGCATATGAAATGGGGACATATCTGGGCAAAGGATGGTGTTTTGTTCTTTCATTTCTTTTTTAAAATAATTTTTTTCAAATTGATAAGGAGTATATTCGACGGTTTTTAAGCGTTTATTCATGGAAGCAATTAAGGAACGTAAGCGAATTTTGATAGCTCCTAAGTTACTGGTTTCATCAATTTTTATTGTAGTATAAAGACGATGATTCTTTTTTAGAATTTCTTCGGTTTGATCGGTAATAATAGCATCTAAGCCGCAACCAAAGGAATTTAAACTCACTAGTTCTAGACGTTTATTTTTACAGACTACATTGGCAGCATGATAAACTCTGGAGTGATAAGTCCACTGGTCAACTACACGAAGTTTTAAGTCGTCTTTTTCATCAAAACAAATCGAGTCTTCGGTTAAAACGACCAATCCTAAAGAATTAATTAAGGTATCGATACCATGATTAATTTCTTTGTCAATGTGATAAGGTCTTCCTGCAAGGACAATACCTTTTTCATCATGGTCTTCTAGGTACTTTAAGAATTCTTGGCCTTTTTCTATAATATCATGCCGATAACGTTCTTGTTCTTCTTTTCCTTTTTCAATCGCTTTTTTTAATTCATTTTTTTTGAAATGAAACGGTTTCATTTCTTTTAGTTCTAAAAAACGTTGTAATAAGTTTTTCTTATCAAGAGGAAGAAAGGGGTTTAAAAAGGTCACTTGTTTTTCTTTTAATTCGTCCATATTTAATTTAATGGCTTCAGAATAAGATGTAACAATTGGACAGTTATAAGAGTTATCACTGTTTTTAAATTCTTTTTGTTCATACATAATGCAGGGATAAAAAATGGTCTTAATTCCTAAGTCTATTAGGTTTTTGATATGACCATGGACCATTTTGGCTGGATAACAAACAGATTCAGAAGGAATGGATTCCATTCCACTTTCAAACAATTGGTGACTAGAATGATCGGACAAAACTACTTGAAAACCAAGATTTGTAAAGAAGGTATGCCAAAAGGGATAGTCTTCGTACATATTTAAAACTCTTGGAATACCGATTTGTCCACGATATGCTTCTTCCTTGGATAAAGATTGGTAAGAGAATAAGCGTTCATATTTATAGGCGACCATATTGGGTAAGTGATTCATTGAACCATTGTTACCAGAACCTCGTTCACATCGATTGCCACTAATAAATCTTTTTTTCCCAAAGGCGTTGATGGTTAAGCCACAATGATTTTCACATCTTTGGCATCTTGTGTGGGTAGTTTTCATTTCTAGGTGTTCGATTGCTTCGATGCTTAAGAGACTGGAATTTTCTTTGGTTTGATTTTTTAAAAATTGTTCACTCCCAAGAAGAGCCATACCATATGCTCCCATAAGTCCAGCAATATCTGGTCTTATGGCTTCACAACCCGTAATTAATTCAAAAGCTCGTAATACTGCGTCATTTAAGAAGGTTCCACCTTGCACGACAATATGATTTCCTAACGTTTCCGGATTTCTTATTTTCATAACTTTTTGCAGAGCATTTTTGATGACAGAATAAGAAAGTCCCGCAAAAATATCGGATACTGGACGCCCTTCTTTTTGGGTTTGTTTAATTTTAGAATTCATAAAAACAGTACAACGACTACCAAGGTCGACTGGATTTTCACTATGCAGAGCTAGGTCTACGAAATCTTGAATGGTAAGATTTAAGGATTTTGCTAAGGTTTCAATGAAAGAACCGCAACCAGAAGAACAAGCTTCATTTAATAAAATGGTATCTACAGCATGGTCTTTGATTTTAATATATTTCATATCTTGCCCACCAATATCAATAATACTAGTGACATTTGGTTCAAAGTATTCTGCAGCTTTATAATGAGCCATCGTTTCAATTTCACTCATATCTAAGTTAAAAGCTGTTTGAATTAATTGTTCTCCATAACCAGTTGAACCACTCATTTTAATATGAACTTTGTCTGGTAGTTGTTTTAATAATTGTAATAAACTTTCTTTGATTGTATTGACAGGGTTTCCTAAATTGGAACGATAGTCTTCATAAAGAATGTTTCCTTTATCATCAATCAAAACTAGTTTAGCAGTTGTACTTCCTGCATCGATTCCTAAAAAAGCATTTCCTTCATAGTTTTTTAAAGGTATTCTTTTTACTTCTTGCTTTTGATGACGAGTTTGGAATAATTTACGTTCTTTTTCATTTTGAAATAATGGTGGAAGGGAATCATTTGCTTCTTCTTTAAAGTCTTTTAATTGGTCTAATTTTCCTAATAAATCGGAATAGGCAATGGGACTCGCTTTTTTATTATCTAAAAGAGCACCATAAGCGACAAAAAGATGAGAGTTTTCTGGACTGATAGCTTCCTTTTCTTGTAAATTTAATGTTTTGATAAAGCGTTCTTTTAACGTTGTTAAATAAGTTAGAGGTCCTCCTAGAAACATTACATTTCCTTTAATCGGTTTTCCACATGCAAGTCCACTAATGGTTTGGTTTACGACAGCTTGCATAATAGATAAAGCTATATCATTTGTCTTAACCCCTTCATTAATTAGTGGTTGAATATCAGTTTTGGCAAAGACACCACAACGAGAGGCAATAGGATAAATGTTGGATCCAGACTTTGCTAGTTCGTTTAACCCAGCCGTATCAGTATTTAATAACACGGCCATTTGGTCTAGAAAAGCGCCCGTTCCTCCAGCACAAGAGCCATTCATCCGTTGTTCTACTCCACCTGTAAAATAAATAATTTTGGCATCTTCTCCCCCTAATTCAACAACGACATCCACTGAACGATTGGAATGTTCTACTGCACGTTTACAAGCAATTACTTCTTGAACAAAAGGAAGATGTAAAAATTTGGCTAAACTAATGGCTCCAGAACCTGTTAATGATACACGATAATTTTGATTTGGATATTGTTTTAAAGCTTCCATAAGTAAGTTTTTTAAAGTTTTTAAAGTATCGGAATAATGTCTCTCATATTTACTAAATAAAGTTTGATCTTTGTCATCGACGACCATAATTTTAACTGTTGTTGACCCGATATCGATACCAATGTTTAATATATTCATAGTATTCACCAAGACCATTGTAACACGGAAGAATTTTTTTTCCAAATTACATTTCATCAATTATTGTCCAAAAAAAATACCAATCTTTTTCATTGATATTTTTAAAGTTTAATTTTCTTCTACGTTATGATAAATTTCTGTAACGTCTTCAATTTCATCTAACATTTTATAAAGCTTTTGGAAGGTTTCTAAGTCTTCCCCTTCAAGTTTTACTTTATCTTTTGGATACATTCCCTCTTCATCTAGTTCATAAGTAACATCTGGAAGCAATTGTTCTAAACAATCTTTTACTTTGTTGTGATCACTTGGTTTCACTGTAATAACTAATTCACCATCTTCATTTTCAAAATCAATTAGTTCAATGCCACTTTCTAATAGAGCATTAAATACGTTCTCTTCCTCATTTGATTTGATACTTATAATAGCTAAATAATCATAATTATAGGATACTGAATTGGTCACTCCAAGTGATTTATGAACTTTATTGAAAGCTGCTCTTACAAAACCTACGGTACGATTTACATTATCGGTCAGGGTTTTAATAATTAAAGTAGAAGCTCCTGGACCAAATCCTTCATAAATAACTGTTTCGTAGTCCTCTCCACCAGCACCTTTTGCTTTTTCGATAGCACGGTGAATGATATCTCCTGGCACTTGTTCTTTTTTGGCTTTATCAACAATGCGTTTTAGTAAGACATTGCTATCCACTTCTGGAATTCCTTTTTTAGCTGCTAGATAAATTTCTTTGGCATAGTTTGAATATAATTTTGCCTTAGCTGCTCCTGTTTTTTGAATACTTGCTTTTCTTACTTCATATGCTCTTCCCATACTCTCACCTTTCTTCGTCATGAATAGTATACTTGAATGTTGTTTTAAAGTAAACACTATCCCTTATAGAAATCTTAATTCTTTAATAAAATCATATACAAAATGGTGCTTTTTATAATGTTTTTTGACAAAATGCAATACTTTAGGTAATTTATAAATTTGATAGTAGTAAACCTTTTCTTTTTCCATAATATATTCTAAGGCTTTTATAATCGTATCTTTATTATTTTTCGTGTGAAAAAAATTTTTAACACGACGAAGTTTGCGCTCATCCACGGAACGAATAATCCAATCAAAGTACCAGTCTTTTTTTCTGTGAAATGTGTAAACAAAACCGTCTAGGTGACGTAAAATTCTTAAGGTATCATAATACCCCATTTGAATATTATCATGAACTTTTTCATCGTTTAATTCTAATATCGTTCCTACACTTCTTGAAGGTTTTATATAAGTTACATCTATGTCTTTTTTTAATTTTCTAGTGATATTGATACTAAGACCTATATTGACACGAACCACATATACTTTTGTATAACCTTTGTCAATTAACATATTAACTGGGCTATTATCATAAAATCCGCCATCAATATAGTATTCATTATTAGCCGTTTTTTTCATACGAAATAAGGGTAAAAAACAGCTTGCTAAAATATAATCGTGGATACTTCCTGGTTTCATTTCTTCTTTAAATAAATAACAGGGTTTTAATTTGTTTACTTTTACTGTGCATAATCCATAATCTTTTTGACTATTTCTTAACTCACTTTCGTTGACATGTTCTTGTAATACTTTTTCTAATCCCGCTGTATCCACACCACGATTTTTTAACATGCGCAATGCACCTTTTATAGACATTTTAAAAAAGTTTAAATCAATTTCTCGTTTGTTTATTTTCTTTATATAATTGGGATCGAAACCTAGAACCGTAGCAATATTAACGTTTTGCCAAAATTCAAGTAACTCTTCTTCTTTGCCACAAGCAAGCATGGCACTATTAAAAGAACCGATACTTGTCCCACAAAAGCCATCAAATTTGATGCCACAGTCTTTCATCGCATAATAAGCGCCGATTTGATAAGAACCTTTGGTTCCACCGCCTTCGAGGGCAAGACCTATCATAACATCACCATAATGATATTTAAAATAACACCAACCACAAGCCCAATATAAGTCCATTGATTACGACGATAAGTGTAGATTTCTTTTAATAATTCTAATAAAGTAATATAAATTAACATACCAAATGTCGTACATAACAAACAAGCTTCTACCGTAATACTCATATTTATTTGGAATAAAAATAACATAGAAGAACCTATTAGACTTGATAGTGTCAATAACGTAATTGTTATCCACTTTAATTTGTTCTGGTTTTGATTTGCTTCTAAACCAACTGCTATTTCCATACCTAAAGGAATGTTATGAAGAGCGACAGCAAGAGCCATGGTAAGCCCAATTTTAAAGTTGGTCACTCCGGTTACATAAATCGATATTCCTTCCATTAGATTATGAAGCATTAAAGAGATTGAAGTTACTAAACCAATATGAAATAAATGAGCGTTATGTTCTTGCCTATTTTTCTCTTTTTCATGATGATTGTGATGATGATGTGGAATTAAATAATCAAGCCCTTTTAATAAAAGCATGCCGAGTGCTGTACATCCACAAATAATGCCCCATTTTTGAGCATTTGGGTAATATACTAATAACTCTCCAATTTCTGGTATAATATCAAATAAAATCATTCCTAACATTACCGCAAAAGATAAGCCAGTTGCAAAAAGAGTTAATTCTTTTTTCTTTTTCATAAACTTCGGTATCATGATGCCAATTAGGAAAAATAATCCTACTAAAAGAGTTAATAATAATGATTTAAAATTTGCCATTGTATCACTTCCATGGACATTATAGCAAATTTTTGGTAAAAGAAAAAGAATCTTAACGATTCTGACTTTTTGGTGTTGCTTCAATTTTTAATTTTGCTTGAAATGTCCCATTTGTTAATTCTAATTGATTGGTATCAGGATCATTTTCTAACCAAAGACGGAAAATTAAATTGTCGGTAGTTCCTTTAGGAATTTCTAAAGCAACTTTATTTAATGATATTTTTTCTACCGTAGTTAAAGCATTTAGTGCTTCGCCTTCTACTGGGGTATCGGAACGAGGAATATTTTCAAAAGTTCCGCTATCAATGATGGATTCACCAAGAGTTGTTTGACGAACTAATTGCCATTTAAAATATTTACTATACAAATTTTTAGAAATTGTTGCATCAATTAAATAAACAAAATATTGCCCACTTACCGTAGATGTTTCGGCATTGGTTACAGAAAATTCTACTTTATCGGCATCTATATTAATTTCTGAAGCATCAATTAAGTGCATGGTCATGTTGGATATAGATGTTGAATCTGCTAATGTACTGGTAATATGAAACTTCGCAGCACTAATATCATCAATATTTGAATTGCCACTTATTTTGGCAGTATAATAGGCATAAGTCATACTAATTCCAATGGTAACAATAGAAACCACTAAGATTCCAATTTTTACGATATGACTTTTCATTTCTTTCTTAGTATTCATACGAATCTCCCTTATCTTACATTATTATAACTTATTTTTTTCTTTTACACAATATTCTAATTATGGCAATTTACTATAAGATATGATACTTAACTTATCAGCTTCTTTTATCATAATTACCTTGGCTTTATGGTCGTATCCTAAATCTTTTTCATAGATCCAAGATAACTCGACTTCATAAGCATCTTCTTTAGTATTTTCTTTTTTATAAGTTGTTTTTTCAAATTTTATGACTTCAATGGTTTTGACAATCGGAAGTTCTTGATTTCTTCCTTTATCTGAATTGTCTTCTACAGTTTTATAAATTGTATCCAATATTTTAGAACGGAATGATTCTTTGGCATCGCTATGGATATATTCTAAACCGCCGATATCATATTTGCTTGTTTTATTATCGATAGTAAATAAATCAATGATAAATAATTTAGCTAAGGTTTTTGCATATTCTTCTTCCTGTATTTCGCTACTTTCTAAATTTTGTTTTAATTCTTGAAAGAGATTCGCAAAAATTTGTGTATCTCGATCATCTAAAGTATAGTCATAACCTTCTATTTTATTCGTAATTGTTGCAGTATTGGTAATGGGTGGTTTTTCTTCTTTCTTTGGTTTTAGGACAAATTGAAAAAGAATAAGTCCTAGAATACTAACCACAATAAAAGTAGCTAAAATGATTAAGGTGATTTTATATTTTTTTTTCATTTTCGTCATTCTGATACCCTCTTTTATTTTTTTATTATAGCATATTATTTCTTATCCGTAAAAAAGAATTAAAAAAGATGACATCGTCACCTTAAGAAAGTTTTATTAAAATATGTTTCTCTGTTATTAAAATACTAGATTCATCTGGATAACTTGGATAATTTTTTAAAATGATTTCGGCTTCTGGAACAAAATTTAAATCACCATATACATGAAGTCCAAGAGATTCCATAAACGTAACAGCACGATTACTTAATCCGTCATAATCAAAGAAGGAATACCCCATTACTTCCCCTTTTATCATTTTCTGATTCATAGATGAGTCTTTACTTCCAACAAATACTAGAGCATGATCGTGAGTGTATTCTTTTACTTTTTCATATATTTGTTGTGCCATAGCAACATCATTTTGATATCTTTTTAAATCATAGTATTCAAAACGTAACATAGTTAACATTTGAATTATTACAAGGACCGTGATTAAGTATCGATACCACTTTTTCTCTTGATAAGTAATCCATAGTAAAAAAGCTAAGGTAAATGGTAAACTTAAACAAGCACGAATAGGTTCTGGATTTCCTAAAATGATTGACATTAAAATGGGAGAAGTTATAACTCCTAGTATCAATAGTGTTTTAAAATATTGCTTCTGTTTTAATTGTTTGACCATTAACAGAAACGCAAAAAGAAGTAAAAAGGCATTTAATACGGAAAAGGATGGCATGTGAAACAAAAAGCCAAAGTAACTACGAACTGCACTTTTTAAAATATTTAAAAAACATGTGACTATGGTTACACTTCTCCAACCGATTTGACTTTGTAAATATCCTGATGAAGAAAGTTGGAAATAAGATAAGATGATATCACCAAGAAGGAAATATAGACTTAAAGAAATCAATAAAATTAAAATTGTAGAAAATATATATTTTCTATTTTTCTCTTTGGTTATTTGATTTTCTATTAAACACCAATCTATTATCATAGACATGGTAATAAATAAGGAAACAAAGGATTGATAACAACCAATACAGCAAGTTAATAAAAGGATCGTTAACAAGGCATAACGGTACTTAAAATTCCTAGTATATTTTATTAAAAAAAACACAGAACATTCAAATAAATTTAAGAAAAAAGCGATTTCCATGCTCTGTAGGGTAAAATTAAATTGTTCTAAAAAGATGGGAGAAGTGGAAATCACACTAACGAAGAAAATGGCAATTTTTTTATTTTTTAATTTGGGAGAAATTTGAGATAAATTAAAGTAAGCAAAAAGATTACTAATCCAAAATAAAAGAATTGTTAGCCAATTTATTAGGGGAAGATAAAAGGGTATCCAGTTGGTTAAGTATTTCATAGCTACAAGAGAAAAACGATGAATTGCCAGCCAAGATTTGAGCATTTCTAATTTCTGTACCATATAAATTTCGGTATCAATCGAATAGCTATAAGAAAATAGCTTGATACTATAAGCAACGAGGATGATGAAAAAAGAAGCGATAATTACTTCTTTATTTTCTTTTAATTTAGTCATTGTTATCACACTTCTTAAAATTTAATTTTTCTTCTACTACCACTAAAGGGCGATGCATAATGCGTTGATTTATACTTAAGATATATTCACCAAGGAAGCCAATGAAAAATATTTGAATGCCACCCAGTAAGAAAACGCCAATAATTAAAGGAGCGATACCAGCTTGGAATGAATTCCACATGCAAAGTTTTAAAATTAAATATACGAGTGCAACAATGATTGAAATAGCCGAAATGACAAAACCTAAAATCGTAGCAATACGAAGTCCTACTTTTGTGTAAGAGGTGATACCAAGCATTCCCGCATCATATAACCGATACCAATTGTTACTTGATTTTCCACGCTCTCTTATAGGTTGGATAAAAGGAATTTCTTTTCGTTCAAATCCTAATTCAGAAACAATTCCTCGTAAGTAAGGGTCTGGGTCATCAAGATTCTTTAATACTTCTATAAACTTTTTATCATACAGTCCAAAGCCCGTAAAATGCTCAATTTGTTCTACTTCGGAGAATTTCTTAATCAATTTGTAGTAAAGACTTCTTAAAAAATACATAATTTTACTTTCTTTACTTTGATTTTTAATTCCTATGACAATTTTATATCCTTCTTCCCAACTTTGAACAAATTTAGGAATCATTTCAATGGGATCTTGAAAATCAGCTGCGACACTAATAGTACAATCTCCACTGGTATTTATTAAACCATAATAAGGACTGTTGAATTGACCAAAATTTTGTGCATTTAAGATAGCTTTCACATTTTTATCTTTTTCACATATTTGACGTAGTAATTTTCTTGTGTTGTCTTTCGATTTGTTATCAATAAACAATATTTCATAATGGTAGTTTGGTAAATCTTTTTGAAACATTTTTACTAATGCTTGATACATTAATTCAACATTTTCTTCTTCGTTATAAGTGGGAACCATAACACTAATCGTTTTTTTCATTTTAATACCTCTATTCTTAACGGAAATAATAATAGATTATAATTGCTGCAAAAGGAATAATGATACAAGATCTTGCTATCAGTAACCAGTGAGACCAAACCTCTTGTCCTTCTTGCTTTAATAATTTCTCTGGACGATTTATCCAAAATAAATATAATAGTAAGGCTAGTACGGCTCCTCCAAACAACGAATTATACATTTTATATTGTTCTAGTACTCGAAGGGTCGTAATTCCATTTTGTTGGGGAATAAATTTTCCAAACATAATATTCATTAAATTAGGACAAAAAACCCAATGATATATTTGATAAAGTAAATATAAGAAAGATACAGAAAAAGCTGATTCTACTAAAATATTAGTTTTACGGTTTTCTTTATTATAAACTAAGAAAAAGATCAAAAACGGTACAAATAATATAATCCATTGGGGATGAATTTCACAAAAACAAGAAAATAATCCGTAGATAACAAAAGGAATGTACATTGTGTATAAGTCTAATAATTTTTTATCTTTGATTGTTTTTCCATAACATAGACAACATATTAAAACATAAATTGTAGTAAAGATTGAAGTATTTCCAAAAGGAGTAATAAGGTAACTTAAATTTAGTTTGTTTAACATGTTGTTTTCAAACGAAGTCATGGAAATTTGATACATAGGAGCATTTCGATAAATCAATTTAGGAATTATTACTAAACTAATAGAACATAAACTGTAACCAATTATTTTACCAATATTTTTTTCTTTTAATAATAATAGTGGAATAAATATTAGAAGTGCAAACAGTTTAAGGGAGATAGCAATAGCAAAAAAAGCTGTAAACTTAGGTAAATCATCTTTTAAATAAAAATAAAGTCCAATGAAGGTGAAAACTAAAGATAAGATATCGTACCCTGCAAACATCGCAATGACCATGATTGTAAAAGAGGAACTAAGAAATAAATATTGATACATTTTATTATCTTCTTTTGATAAATTGAAATGACTGACTATCCTTTTTATTACTTGGAAAAAAATGATGAGTAAAGCAACTAAGAATAGTTTGGCATAAAGGATAGCTCCATAATGTTCGACCCAATAAAAACCTGTTATTTTAGTAAGAATTAGTAAAGGAAGATTCCATATTCCAAAAAAGATGTATATTGGAAAATCATAAGTAATATAAGAACCTGCTAAAATACCTCCAAACGTTTTATAAGATGCTTCATATAAATGATAAAGTTTTCCTTGAAATAATAATTTATCAAAGGTAATCGATGTATTTGTGGTAATTAAAATATCACTAAATAAAAAAATGAAAAAACAGATTGAAAAAATGGCAATAGCAATTACCCATTCTTTTTTTAATACTTTGTCGTTATTTTTTGGCATGTTGCCCCTCCTGTTTTACGAAAACTAAAATTTTTGTGTCCAAACCAACTAATTAAAGTTGTTAAGACAAGATTTATTAGTCCAGCTATATATGGACTAATCTGTAAAAAGTTTTTTAGGAAAAAAAGAGGAATCGTTCCTAAGATATAGCTTATTGCATATACTGAAATAAATTTTAATATTTCTTTGCTGGCTTTTTCTTTACTTTTAAAAGTGTAAAAACGATTCCATAAATAGCTGTGACCAATTCCAATGATGGTAGAAATAGTATTCGCTATTAAATAGTTGACTTGAAAAAATAGTAATAGAGCATAGATTCCATATCCTACTAGGGTATTTAATCCACCTACGAAAAGAAATCGAAATTCTTGTTTTTTTAATATTTGTTTTATCATATTGTTTCCTATTTTCTTTTTTCAGACTTTTTATCCAATACATATTCTTTTAATAAACTGTAATTGGGATTATAAAAAGGATCATTTGTCAATTCAGTTTCCCATTTTGTAGTCATATAATTCACTTCACCTACAAAGCGTTTGTATTTTTCTGGCGTATTATCAAGCCCTCGAGATTTGGATTCGTGATGATATAGTTCTACTTGTGGTAAGAAGACGTTATAATATCCTTTTTTTAGAAGCTTTAAATTAAAATCCACATCATTAAAAGCTACTTTCAAGCTTTCTTCTAAACCTTTTACTTCGTTCCATTTTTTTCTTTCTATCATTAGACAAGCAGCGGTTACAGCACTGTAATTATAAGGAACAGATAAGCGTCCACCCCATACAACAGCATCTTTTGGAGCATTTAAAAATACATGAGCCGCAACTCCTCCAAGTCCTAGGACTACTCCTCCGTGTTGGACAGTTTCATCTGGGTAAAGTAATTTGACTCCAACTGCACCAATATGTTTTTGACTCGCGTATCCTAACATCTTTTCTAACCAGTCTTTGGTAATTACTTCAATGTCATTATTTAATAATAAGATATAATCTCCTGTAGCTTTCTTCACCGCTAGATTATTAATTTTAGAATAATTAAATTCAAAATTGGCATCTATTACTTGGAAATTGTCATGCTCTTTTTGATATTTTTCAAATAATGCAAAACTTTTCGGTTCCGTACTGTTATTGTTCACCATGATAATTTCAAAATTTGAATATGTTGTTTTTTCATAAATGGATTTTAAACAATTTTCGGTAATATCAGCATGATCTTTGGTTGGAATAATGATAGATACTTTAGCATTTTTGGGAATGTCATAGGTAATTTGATAATAAGGGCAAGATTCACATACTTGTACGGACCCTTTGATTTTTCTTCTTTTTAACGCATCTTCTAAAGCCATTTTTCCTTTTTCAAGGGCATAACTTTTGTTATCAATGACCATAGAAGTAGACCCCTCTACCATACGCCAATGATATAAAATTTTAGGAATATGATAAATATTTTTGGTTTGTTCTGTAAATCTTAAAAATAAGTCATAATCTTGAGCACCTTCATATCCAAGACGAAAGCCACTGATTTTATCCATGATACTTTTTCTTAACACAGTAAAATGGCAAATATAGTTACTACTTAATAAAGAATCTGGAGCGAAATCTGATTTGAAATTAGGGTCACATCTTTCGCCTTTTAAATTGATTTTATCTTCATCAGAGTAAACCATGTCTAGCTTTTTATTTTCATTTAAAACTTTGACAACTTCGTATAAGGCATTCTCTGCTAAAATATCATCGTTATCAACAAGTCCAACAAATTCACCAGTTGCTAATTTTAAGGCATCATTAGTAGCAGCGGAAATATGACCATTTTTTTTCCGATATTTTACGATAATTCGAGAATCCTTTTTTTCATATTCTTTCAACGTTTCAATGGTTTCTTCTTTTGTGGAGCAATCATCTACTAAAATAAGTTCAAAATTTTGATAGGTTTGATTTAGTATGGAATCTATACACTCACTTAAGAATTTACGACCAATATTATATACAGGTATCAAAAGAGAAATAGAAGGATTATAGGACAATTCTTGGACTTCACTAAATGTTTCATTTTGTTTTAACCATTTGTTATATTCTGCAACATGAAAAGGATTGTAAAAAGAATTGGCATCTTTCACTTTGATTCGAGCTAAAAATTCTCTCCAATATTTGCCCCATAATGATGGAGGAACAAGAAAATGATATTCACGCCAGAAATAAGTTATCCCTCTTTTTAAAGTAGAATATAAAACTCTTAATTTGGTGAAAGGTTTCTTAATTAAATAGACGAATTTATTTTTCATACGAATCATCGTCCAATTTTTTAATTTAGCTACTTCTATGATTTCATTTTCATGTTTTAATTTTAAGATTACTTGCTTATTTTTCTTCGTTAATTCAGAATTTAAAACAAATTGATTCGATTTTGGATAAATTTGAAAATCAAATGGTGATTCTACCCCATCAACATATAGTAAAAATTGGTCTTCTTTGGACGCTAAATTTCCTTCTATTGTCAAATTTGGATGATTAATTCCATTGATTTTTTTGATTTTAATATTTACTACATTAGACTTCATGTTACACCTCTTCTGCAAAGCCTTTTTCTAATTTTTTAAAAATCATATAGCCAAATAGTAAGATGAAAATTGCAAGGATTGCAATGTAGAGTAAAGATGAAAGATTTGGCATAGTTTGATAATAAAAGATACTACGATAGGCATCGATTAAATGAGACATTGGATTTAAATAAAGTATCCAACGAATTTTTTCGGGAAACATATCGACGGTATATAAAATCGGAGTTGCATAAAATAATAAATTAATTAAAAATGCGATAAAGTATTCAATATCTCTTGCATAAACATTGATGGCACTTAAAATAAATAATAGACCAAGGCTTAAAAAACTTTGAATGATGGCAATCAATGGTAACCATAGGATTTGGAAACTAAAACCGATGCCACCGAAAAGTAAGAATAATAATATGATGAAACAAGAGATTAAGAAATTGACGAGACCTGCTGAGACGACACTGATAGGAAGGATTTCTCTTGGAAAATAAACTTTTTTGATAATACCTCCATTAATCCAAATACAGTTACATCCAGAATTAATGACTGTGGTAAAAAAGTTCCAAGGAATGATGGCTACAATTAAAAAGATTAAATAATGGTCGACGTTTGTTCTCATAATATATGGGAATACTAAAGCATAAACTAATACCATTAATAAAGGATTAATAAAGGACCAAAGAACACCTAAGAAGGAGCCTTTATATTTCCCTCTTATTTCTTTTTGAACATTGGTTTTTAATAGTTCTCGATATTGATATAAATTTTGAAAAACTTGCATGTTTTACCCCCGTTTCTTTAAATACTCGTCGATTACTTTTTTGGGATTACCATCGCTTGCAACGATGCCTTCATCAATCCAAATCGCACGTGTACAAAGATTTTCAATATTTCCTAAGTCGTGACTAACTATAACAATTGTTTTGTCACTTTCTTTGAGTTCTCTTAATTTATTAAAACATTTTTCTTGAAAGTGTTGATCACCTACAGCTAAAATTTCGTCAATCAGTAAAATTTCAGCATCCACATTAATGGCTATGGAAAAAGCAAGGCGCATGTACATTCCTGATGAATATGTTCGAATAGGGTTATCAATAAATTCACCTAATTCAGAAAAAGCAATGATATCATCTATACGGTTATTGATTTCATTACGAGTTAAACCAAAAATAGCGGCATTAAAGTAAATGTTTTCTCGTCCTGTAAAGTCTTGGTGAAAACCTGCTCCTAATTCTAAGAGACTTGTCAGTTTACCATGAGTTAAAACTTTTCCTTCGGTTGGATATATAATTTTAGTCATTAGTTTTAATAAGGTAGATTTTCCAGAACCATTCACTCCTACTAATCCAACGGTTTCTCCTTTTTGAATGGTAATATTAATTTTTTTTAAAGCGGTAAAACTTTCGCTTTTTTTGTTACGATTCCAAAAAAGCATATGTTCTTTAAAAGTACTAGCTTTATCATAATATATTTTGAAGGATTTGGTCACATCTATTACTTCGATTGCTTTATTCGTATTTCCTGTTTTCATAAAACCTCCATGTATCTTGTTATTAGTATAACAAAAGTGCAAAATAATATCAATTTTTGCTACATTTTTTATTCATTTTATCAAAAAAGAACCCTTTTAAGATTCTTTCTATTTATAAACCGTTTTAATTTCCTGGTAATTTTTTTATTTTGCTTTTTTCAGAAAAATGGATTTTTACTAAATAACTTTCTTTCATCTTTCTATGATTACTCTAAATTCAGATTTATAGCTATTCTATTTTGATATATGTTATTCAAAAAAATTAGCCCACGGATCTTTTTTCTTTAAGCGTTTTTTAAAATTTTTAATCGTAATACCATCTGGTTTTATTTTGTCTAATTCAGTCCAAAAAATGGGACAAGAAATGGTAGCTTTCTTCTTTAATCTTAAGGAATAAGGACAAACACTGGTGGATCCTAGTTTGTTACGGAAGTAATCGATAAATATTTTATTTTTTCTTTTTTCTTTGCGCATATTCGTTGTATATTTTTCTGGATGATTTAAGACCATTAAATTTGCAATATCACTGCTTATTTTTTCACATTTCTGCCAAGAAGTCATAGGAAGAGGAACATAAATGTGATACCCCTTTCCCCCACTCGTTTTTAAATAAGATTTTAATTTTAGATTATCTAAAATTTGTTTTAGGTCACGAACTCCAGCGCGAACTTTTTTTAATGATAATCCTTCATCTGGGTCTAAATCGAAGACTAAAATATCGGGTTTTTGAATGGCATTTTGAGGACAACCCCAAATGTGAAACTCATAACTATTCATTTGCACTTCAGAAAGTAGTCCATTGATATTTTTGAAATAATAGTAAAAAGTTTTATCCGTCGATTTCGTTTTCATTGTTTTATGGCCAATATCTTTACTATTATTATTTAAATGTTTCATAAAAAAGATTTCGCCATTGGTTCCTTCTGGGGCGCGGACGGTACTAATAAGACGATTCTCTAAAAAAGGCATAATTCGGTTTTTTATTTGATTATAATATTGAAAAATAGCTTGTTTGGTAACTTTTTCTTTTTGAAAAATTAACTTTTGAGGATTGGTTAAATTAATTTTGGAGTTTTTTTGGGGATGTGTGATTTCTTCCATTGTTCGTCCTGTTTTAATACTGGTTTGATAATCTTGAATATTTATTTTTTTAACATATTCATCTTTTTCTTTTATAAGTAGCCAATTATCAGCTTGCATTTTTACTAAAGACCAACTGCCTTTTAAGCGTTTTCCTTGTAAAGTAAATTTTACTGGACCTTTTGAGAAATTAGGTGAAGTATCTTTTGGAAAAGTATAGTATCCTTTATCAAAAAGCATCACAGTTCCTCCACCATATTCTCCTTTTGGAATGGTTCCTTCAAAATTTCCATAACTTAGAGGATGATCTTCGACATGTATGGCCAAGCGTTTGTCTAAAGGATTAAAGGAAGGTCCTTTCGGAACTGCAAAACTAACGTAAACTCCTTGATATTCCAAACGTAAATCATAATGGTCTTTTCTAGCTAAATGATGTTGGATAACAAATTTTAATTTTTGATTTTTAGAGGAAGCTTTTTTTCCGATGGGTTCTGTGGTTTTAGTAAAATTTCGCTTTGCGTTATATGGTTTTAAATCAGCCATTTTTTTCCTCACTCTCTTTCATTTCCTGCCAAACGGGATGTCTTAAATGATTATTTTTCGTTCGTTCTAAGTAATTAATGTGACAAGTTATCACTGGCTTTACAAAATGAAGCGATCCAGAAAAGTCAACGAAATAATTTTTGGTTTGTTTTTGTTTTTTTATTTGATGATATTTTGGAACTTTTGGACTAATTGAAACCTTACCAACATAATAAAAGTGATTGTCTTTATATTCTCCTAAGGCAAGTGATAAAATTCCATTTTTCTTAGTGGTAAATCCCCCAATATAGAATTCATCTCGCTTAGTATTTTTGATTTTGACAAAGTCATCGGTACGAGAATTGATATGATATGTACTTTCTTTATTTTTTGCAACAATTCCTTCTAATGATAATTTTTGAACGCTTTTAAAAAGTTGAATTCCTTTTTCTTCAATAGTTTGTGTTTTTACAAAATAGTCGTTATCTGGATAATGGTTTAATATTTTTTTTCGATTTAATAATGTAGTATCCGTTAAATCTTGTTGTTCATAAAGAAGATCAAATGCCATATAAGTGACGGGCTCTTCTTTGGATAATTGTTCTATTTTTTTAGCATTTTTTACGTGAAGTCTTGTTTGAATTTTAGAGAAAGATGGTTTTCCTTTCTCCATACAAATAATTTCGCCATCAAAAATTGTATTAGTGTGAACTATTTTTTTAATTTCTTGAAGTTCAGGAAATAGATGAGTAATATCTTGTTGATTACGACTTTGAATTTTTAACTCTTTTTTATTACAAAAAATAAGAGCACGAATTCCATCATATTTTAATTCAAATAAGTATTTGGAAGAATTAAATGGTTTGTTTTTTTCTTTTAAGAGCATTGGAGACCAGTTTCTTTCTTTCCAGATATGTTTCATTTGTTTTTTAAACTCTTTTCCAAAGCTTCCATTAAATCACTAATTTGTTTTTTATTTGATTTCTTCTTTGTCTTAATCGTTTTTCCATCTATTTTATCCTCAATCGCTTTTTTTATGTTGTCTTGATATTCATCTTTATATTTGGAAGGTTCAAATTTTCCTTTTAACGAAGAAATCAGTTGAATGGCTAAATTTAGTTCTTTTTCGTCTATCTTATTTTTTACTTCATCAGGATGAATGTTTACTTCTTCTCTAAAATAAAGTGTAGTTAAAATAATGTTTTGAGCATTAAACCTTAAAATGCAATAATAAAATTTATTTCCAATGACCGTTTTTGCTAAAGCAACTAAGTTACTTTTCTTGAGCGCTTCACAAAATAAAAAGTAAGCTTTTCCTTTCCCAACGGCATCGATATCATAACTTTTTTCAAAATAAATTGGATCAATATCCTTTAATGGAACAAAAGAAATAATGTCAATTTCTTTATCGTTATCTGGTTTTAGTTTTTCTAATTCCTCTTTTTTGAAAACAATATATTTGTCTTGTTCGTATTCATAACCTTTTATAATGTCTTGTTCTTTGATTTTTATTTTACATTTTGGACAGTACTTTACGTAATTAATTCGGGAACCACATTTTTCATGAAGTTGATTAAATGAGCTATCATTATTTTTAATGATGGGATTCATGGTAACGGGAATATTTACTAAAGCAAAATTAATACTACTATGGATATTTGGCATGATATCACCCTACTAATAGTATTTAATTTTTTTGAAAAAAAATTCATATATTCTGTTTTGATGAGATGAAAATATTATTTAAGCTTATCAACTTTAGTTATCTTCTGAAAGAATTTGAGTAGAGATTTCCAACATATAAAAGATAATATTTTATTGTAAAAAATGAAACTTTATTCAAGAAAGTATTATTACTTTTAAGGACAATATTTAGGAAGGTTATAAAAGAACAATAAAAAAACTAAGTTAGTTTAACTTAGCTATATAACATAATGGAGCAAGTGAGGGTAGTCGAAACCCCGTCTCAACCTTGGCAAGGTTGCATTCTAGCCGTTGAACCACACCTGCATTACAAAAGTAATATAACAAAAATATGCTATGATTGCAAGTCTTTTTCAGTTAATAAGTAATGAAATAAATATGGATATTCTTCTCTATTTACTACTTTGGATTCAGGATTGTTCAAAAAATTTTGAATTTGAGGAATGGAATAAAATTTAGCATCTGTAACTTCTTCATCGATAAATTTTAAATTGTCTGGATTGATATTTAGTTCTAGTAAAAAGATATCCGCCAATTCCTTATTTTGAGGATTTTTATTTCTTTTTATAGTCATTAAAAATTGTAAATCATTTGGATTAACGATTAAACCTAATTCCTCTTTTAATTCTCTTACGGCTGCTTCTTCTTTTGTTTCTAAAGAATGAACATGTCCAGCAGAAGAAATATCCCAGCATCCAGGATGATTTTTTAATGTTTCGCTTCTTTTTTGTAATAAGATATTTTTTGCATCATTATAAATCCAAGTGTGAACAACTCGATGATAATCTCCACTTTCATGAATTTCTTCTCTAGTTTTCACAATTCCTTTTAGATTTCCAAATTGATCTAATACATCAAGATACTCTTTCATATTATCATCCTCATTAAAGTATATGATATATTTTTTGATTGTTGATTAATTATTAATTTTTCTTACGATTTTAAAATCTAAATTTTCTATAGCAAAATATATTCGATTCACTTCTTCTTCGATTTTCTCTGTATCAATGTTGTCTTCTCTAAGAGCATTTAAAATATCTTCTATACCCTTTTGATAGTCCCTTTTATTCTGTTTATTTATTTCGTGCCAGTTAATATTTTTAAAATATTTTATTATATCTTTTTGATAGGAAATTCTATTTTTCATTAGCCATACAGCTATCACAGGATAGCCAGGGTATCCTTGCCAAACGGTAGCATTATCATTTGAGGTAATTTCATTTTCATTCCAAACTACAGTATATTGTTTTTCATCATTTGAAGATGTTATTGTAGCTTTATTCTCTTCTAATTTAATTCGTCCATCTGCTAAAACACTAAATGCTTCATAAATTTTAGCAATAGGAGGCATTTTTTTCATATAATCACCAAAGCTATTATAGCAAATTTAAAACTCTTTTTTATATTTTTGTACTAATGTATTTAAATCCATCATTTTTTTATCTAATTCTTGAATAATTTGAGCATAATCATACATTTGATTTTTTACTTCTTCTGGTATCACTTGTTGGAACTTATAAGAAATTTTATGATCTAAGGTTGCCCAGAAGTCCATTGCAACGGTTCTTATTTGAATTTCACATTCTATATATTCTACATGTTCTTGTAAATAAATGGGTACTAATACTTGAAGATGATAACTCATGTAGCCAGTGTCTTTCGGATTTCTAATGTAATCTTCCCGTTCTTTCACAATAATATTTTTGCAATGAGATAATAAAAAAACCATATCATATACGTCTGATAGAAAAGAACAAACAATTCTTATTCCAACAACATCTTTTACATATCGAATTAAATTATCAGCTGTGATATTTTTTTGATGACGATAAAGTTTTTCTATCATACTTTCATTGGATTTAATTCGACCTTTTATATGCTCTACAGGATTGTATCCTTGCTTAAAAGCAAAATCTTCTATCATAATATTGATTTGAGTTTCTAGCATTTTTTTCGCATAATTACATTTTTCCATATATTCATTTATTTTTTTTCGTTCTTCTTTGCTAATATCTTCTATCATGTCTTACCCTCACTAATAAAAAAAGAAGCTCAAACTTCTCTTTCTTAATAATTTTTTAATATTACCATTAAAATTTATAGATGTCAAACTATGACAGAATCTTGTTTAAGTATTTTATATAAGCATTAGGTATCGAATACTTTTTTTCTAATTCTTCTTTACTCGCCCATATTAAATCTAGATTATTTTTTGACAGACATTTAATTCTATAACCTTTCATATGCCATTCTATGTGAGAGAATATATGTTTTGCACTTCCAAAATCTTCTATTTGGTAATCAGTAATTTTCTTATCCTCTAACCATTTTTTTACTTCACTTTCCTGTAAATTACTAGAAATGTTTAAAAATTCATACATGGATGCTAGTAAGCCCTTGGAAGGTCTTTTTTGAATTGCATATAATCCGTTGTATTCTAAAATTAGAATTGTTTTTTCTTCAATTTTACGTTTTACTTCTTTTTTCTTAACAGGATATTTATGTATTGTTTGATTTTTATAGCTTTGACAGTAAAACGAAATGGGACATTTTTCACATAATGGTACGCCATTTGGTAAACAAATTAGCGCGCCAAGTTCCATTAAACTTTCAGTAAAATCTCTTGAATTATCGGGCATTATTTTTTGTAGTTTCTCAAAGTAATCTTTACGAACTTTACTATTTAAAATGTCTCTGTCATCTTCATGTAATCTTGTCATTACTCTTAAGACATTGCCATCAATAGCTGGGGTTTTTAATTGATATGCAATGGAACCAATTGATCCTGCTGCATAAGGCCCAATTCCAGGAAGTTTCATTAACTCTATGTAATCATGGGGAAGTTCTTTTAAATTGTTTTGAATTAATAGTTCTGCACATTTCTTTAAATTTTTAGCACGACTATAATAACCTAAACCTTCCCATAATTTTAGTAATTCATCTTCTTTCACTTTGGCAAGATCTTCTAGGGTTGGTAAAGCTTGTAAAAATCGTTCATAATAACCTTTTACAGCTTCTACTCTAGTTTGCTGAAGCATTATTTCTGAAATCCATATTTTATAGGAATCACTTGTATGACGCCATGGTAAATCTCTTTTTTCTTTTTGAAACCAATTTACTAACGGCTTTGTTATTTCTTGTAAATTACTTCTCATCATCATCACTTCAATAGTGTATCATTTTTCTTTACTTTTGGTAAATTTTTATTAAAATAATATTAAGGGTGGTAGGTTTATGGAAAAACAACAAAAGAACAATATTATGATTATGAGTAGAGGTGTTTCTACGGGCAATGCTTATGAAGCTTATAAAAAACAACAACGAAAATATCCTAATTATAATGTACATTTTTATTTAAATGGTATCTTTTATAACGAAGAAAACTATGATGAATTAAAGTTTTTAATGGATCAAACCTTTTATCGTTATTTTGTTGAGTTAAGAATCGTTAATAAATCTTCTAGTGAGGTTAAAAAAATTTGGTGTTCACAGCAATCTGAACATGTAGTTCAAGATGATAATCAAATTACTTTGGAACAACTTAAAGGAATTTTAAATAGTACGGTTCATTTAAATGATGCTTTATTTTTACTTATGCAGTTTTGTTTAATAAAATTTCAACAAGGATACGCGGTTTTGGAGCTTGATGAGATGCTTTCGATTATTAAAAAAAGATTTTATTTAACTGCTAAAGGTACTGAAAATAACTTAGACCAAATAAAACGAAAAAAAGCTAAATAGGATGCTAGTACCTGTCAAGTACTCACTAAATAAAAAGATAAATTAACTTAAAT
>CAJUQG010000003.1 GCA_910588025.1 uncultured Bacilli bacterium | reverse complement strand
TTAATTAATAGAAAACCCATAGAAAAAATCTATGGGTTTGTCTACACTCTGAAAACTCGTTTTTAACGAGTTCTTTTTTGTTCCTGTATTTCTCTTTGCTGAATTCTTTTTAAAAGCATCCTACAAATACTATAATAATCTTCATAATATAAATTGCTAAAATAATATTCCTTTGGTGTTAAAGCTTTTAGTGATTGAAAAAGTTTCAGCAATGCTTCTTTTTGTTTGATACAAATAAAATAACAATCTTTTTTAATTTCCTCTTTGGTTTCATAAATTTCTTTCATCATATAATCATTCAGAAGAAAATTTGCATCATCTGGTAAAGTAGAAATGATCTCTTTATAAATCGGATTTAAAAACGAATAATAACCACTCAATGATTCCACTGGTAAATGATTTGTAGATAAAAAGAATTGATGCAATAAAATATCGTCGCCCAAAAAATTCGTCGAAATAGCTTTGTTAATTTGTAAGTATCCGTTATAAATAACAAATTGATGTAGTTGCTCTAGTAATTTTGTTACATAACAAATTAGTATTTGATAAGCTCCATACGGTCCTTTTGGTATAGTTAAAAGAGCATGATATATTTCTTGAACAGTACTAATAATCTCCCATAAACTTTTTTGCTTCAATAAATCGATTAACAAAAGTTTTTGATTGATATCATCTTTAATACCAGTTTCATAAATTCGCAATGGGTAAGTTTGAAAATAGGTGTAAAGCCATAAATTCCAGTCTGTATCATTGTCTTGTTGTTCCTGCAAAACCAAATAATGAATTGTATCAAATAAATTATTATTCGTCTCAATTATTTCCATACGATGACCTCTTAGCATGCTATTATAATCAAATTTGTAGCAAAAAGCAAAATAAATTAAGTAAGAAATGTTTTTTATCTTAGTTTTATCATTTTTTAATCAGAATCAATTTTAAAAGAGTATAATAAAAAAAGAAAAGTAGGTGACAAATTTGAATGATTATCGTTTAAAAGAACAAGAACTAAAAATTGTATCCCAATTAAAACAAGCTAGGAAACAACATGGTTTTAGTCAACGAGGATTATGTGCTATTTTAAATATGCAACAACCATCCTTAGTAAAAATTGAAAAAGGGATGATTTCTCCTCAATTAAATACCATTTTAAAACTATTAGAACCTCTTGGGTTAACTCTCGAAGTAGTAGAAATTGACAAAAACAGCGAAATAGTGTTATAATTTCCATTAAATTTTGGGGGTTTTTTGTGGAAGATTTATTATTTCGTCGTAATTTACAATTACAATACCATATTCCGTTTGGAACAGAGTTAGAAATAACTCATTTTAATATTTTAAAGAACTTAGAACAAAACAATTTTGCTAAGTTACATATTCCTCATCAAGTAGATATTCAGTTTAAAGAACAGAGAAAAAAGGATTATTCTAGTTGGATCTTTACTTATGATCCAACGGTGACAAAAAAGGGCGTAGGTGGTGAAGTCATTTCCCCAGTCAGTATATTAGCGCCTTCTTTCTTAAATGATTTAGAAAAACTTTGTACCTTTTTAAAAACTTATGGTGCCAAAATTGATGAAAGTTGTTCAGCTCATATTCACATAAATTTTAATGCTTTTTTAAATAAAAATATCGATTGTTTTAAAAAATTTATCTTAATTCTTTCTTATTATGAAGCCGAATTAAATCGTTTTTTTGCTGGAGAAGAACAAGATATTCGTTCTTTAGCTGCCCTTAATTATGCCAAAAGTATTACGGATAAATTATACTTTTTAGACAAAAAAGGTTTATTTACCATTCAAAATTGGATTACCTTTTTAGAAGAATTAAAAAAAATGAAGAAATATGTCGCATTAAATGTTCAATATGCCAAAGTTTCTAATGAACAAAATCGTAATACTGTAGAATTTCGTACTCCAAATGCTTCTTTAAATCCTGTGATTTTAGAAAATAATATCTACTTTCTTTTAAAAATAGTGGAATATTGCTTTAATCAAAGTGATTGGCAAGACTTATATAATAAATGGAAATATGAACAATTAAAACCACATCGTGAACCAGAGCCACAAAAAGTTAGAACCTTATCTCGAACGATTTTAACGGACAAAGAAGATTTAAAATACTTCGATTGGCAATATGAACAGGGTTCCTAGGAAAAATCTAAGCTACTTGTAAAGAGGCAAATAGTTTGGTAAAATATCCATGTGCTTGGAGTGTGCAATATGACTGAAAAAACGACTCTTTTTGACCTATCTGTTGTAAAAAAAGAAAACATTAAAACCACTTTAAAAGAAGTAATGCAAGATTTAACAATCAAAGGCTATCAAGCTAAAAATCAAGTCATTGGTTATTTAATGAGTGGGGATGCCAGTTATATTTCTAGTTTTCAAAATGCCCGTGATAAAATCTTAGAATTAGACCGAGCTGAAATATTAGAATATTTATTGGAAGAAAGTTTAAAATAATGCGATACATAGGTTTAGATTTAGGCACCAAAACATTAGGTATTTCTTTAAGCGATCGCACCAATACGATTGCAAGCCCTTACAAAACATTGACATTTAAAAGTGAAATGTATGAATCTGTTATCCCTGAATTAAAAAAGATAATTGGTGAAAAAGAAATTACAGACATCGTCCTGGGCTTACCAAAAAACATGAATAACTCTTGTGGCTTTGCAGCACAGCGTAGCGAAGAATTTAAAAAATTATTGGAATACAACTTAAAGATACCAGTTCATTTGGTGGATGAACGCCTCTCAAGCGTGGAAGCCGAAAAAATATTAATTCATAGTGATTTAAGTAGAATAAAAAGGAAAAAAGTCGTGGATAATGTCGCCTCGGCGCTCATATTAGAAACGTACTTAAAAGAAAGAAGGATTAAGGATGAACGAAAATCCCAAGAATCATAGTGTGTTTACCATGAAATTATCAAATGGAACAGAAGTGGAATGTACCATTTTATTTACATTTGATTCAGAACAAACCAAAAAAAGTTATTTAATCTATACAGATAATACCAAAGATGAAAGTGGAGCATTAAAAGTTTACGCTAATTCTTATGACCCAACTGGTTCCAATATGAACCTTCTTCCAATTGAAACAGAAGAAGAATGGAACACTGTGGAAGCGATTTTAAGCAAACTAGAAGAAACGAGGGATTAAAATGAATAAAAGAATAATCATTACGATTCTAAGTATTTTTGTTGTTCTACTTCTTGGTTTAAGTATCTTTTTTTTCTACGGAATGAGTCCAAAAGATAAAAATGACAATACCGTATTATTTACTTTAAATTCTGGAACTTCTAAACTTGCTATCGCTGATGCCTTAGAAGAACAAGGAATCATTCGCAGTGCTCTAGTTTTAAAAGCGTACCTTTTATTTCATAATAAAATGAATCTTCAAGCGGGAGTTTATGAACTAAAAAGCAATATGTCTCCCAAAGATATCTTAAACAAAATGGCTAGTGGGGAAGTAAAAAATGATAGTATCACGATTACTTTAATTGAAGGAAGACGTTTAAGTGAATATCAAAGTATCATTGCCAATAAATTAAATATTCCTTTAACAGAGATAGAACAAAAAATGAAAGACCAAGAATATTTAAATACTTTAATATCTAAATATTGGTTTTTAGAATCGACCATTTTAAATCCTGAAATTTATAATCCTTTGGAAGGATATTTCTTCCCAGATACTTACGAATTTAAAGAACAAAATACCATCGAAGAAGTGATTGAAAAGATTTTAAATCACACCGAACAAAAATTAAATACCGTCAAAAATAGTATTGTAAATTCCGAATATAGCGTGCATGATATATTAAGTATGGCTGCGATTATTGAATTAGAAGCTGTGACAGAAAATGATCGTAATACCGTTAGTCAAGTAATTAGAAAACGTTTAACAAAACAAATGGGACTTGGCATGGATGTTACCACTTACTATGCTGTAAAAAAAGCTATGGGGGATTCCTTAACACTTACCGATTTAAAAACAGTAAGTCCCTACAATACAAGCGAAATGAATGCTAGTATGGCGGGAAAATTACCGATTGGACCAATTTGTAATCCATCAATTATGAGTATTCAATCGGCACTAAATCCAACAGAAACAGATTACTTGTACTTTTTCGCCGATATCAAAACAGGAAAAGTTTATTTTTCTAAAACATTTGAAGAACATGTACAAGTCCAAAAAGAAATAGGGTGAGGTTTATGAAAGAACTTATCGTAGAAATGGAGAACTATGCCAAAGAAAAAAATGTTCCCATTATTGAAAAAGAAAGCATTGCCTTTATTATGAAATATATTAAAAGCAATAACGTAAAAAACATTTTAGAAATTGGAAGTGCTATTGGTTATTCAGCCATTTTAATGGCTTCAAGTAATGCCGAAACCAAAGTTACAACCATTGAAAGAGATAATGAACGCTACATGGAATGCTTAAAAAATGTGAAAAAAGCTGGTTTAGAAAAGAAAATCAATGTTGTATTTCAAGATGCTTTAGAAGTCAATTTAAGTGATGTGAAATATGATATGATTTTTATCGATGCTGCCAAAGGACAATACACCAAGTTTTTTGAGAAATTCCAATATTTCTTAGCACCAAATGGCGTAATCATTACCGATAACTTAAATTTTCATGGCATGGTAGGAAAAAGTGAAACTATAGAAAGTAAAAATTTACGTAGTTTAGTGGAAAAAATTGAAAAATATATTGAATTTTTAAAGGAAAATGAAGAATTTGAAACCGAGTTTTTAAAACTAGGAGATGGAATTTCTATAAGTAAACGCCATGAACAAAAATAAATTTTTAGTAACAATAACAGATGAAAAACAAATTGCAATTTGTAAGAAAGCTAGCATTACTAACTTTCTTTTTCCATTAAAAGACTACTGTGTTGGATACCCAACGACATTTGCTATCGAAGAGATAAAAGAAAACGCTTATCTTTATTTAAATCGTATATTAGATTCTAAAGCTTACGAAAACTTACGTCAAACATTAATGATACTTCCTGAAAATATAAAAGGTCTTGTTTTTGAAGACTTTGGTGTAATCACCTTAGTTCAGGAATTGCATTTAAACTTAGAACTAATTCTTTATCAAACGCACTTTGCGACTAATCATCAAAGTATCAATGAAAATTTAGAATTTGTAAATAGTATTGTGATAAGTACTGATATTACCAAAAAAGAAATCGATACGATTTTAAGTTTTACGAAAAAGCCACTAGTATATGTTTTATATAGTTTAGTTCCAGCAATGTATTCAAGAAGAACTCTTTTATCAAATTTTGAAAAAGAATTTCAAACAGCAACGAAAAATATTGTCAAGTTAGAAGAGAAAATTTCTCATAATAACTTTCTTGCCATTGAAAATGAATATGGAACGGTATTATATCATGATAAATACTTCAATGGAGTAGATACCTTCGATGAACAAAAAATCAAATTCTATTTGATAAATCCTATTGTGATGAAACAACAGGAATTTGAAGACTTAATAGGTCAATTAATAGATGGCTCAAAAAAATTAACCGAGCAAGAAAGTCGTGGTTTTCTAAATCAAGAAACGATTTATCGTTTAAAGGAGGTACGACGTGCCGAAAATTGAAATCTTATCTCCAGCCGGAGATTTTGAGAAACTAAAAATTGCTCTTTTATATGGTGCAGATGCAGTTTATTTTGGAGGACAACAATTTTCTTTACGTGCCAATGCCAAAAATTTCTCACTAGAAGAAATAGAAAGGGCAACTAAATTTGCTCATTCTCTTAACAAACGGGTATATGTAACAGTCAACATTGTCTTTCATGAAAGTGATTTAGTCGGTTTAAAAGAATACCTAAAAGCATTAAGTGAAATTGGCATCGATGCGATTATTGCTAGTGATATTGTAGTCCTTCGTCTGTCAAAAGAAATCAATGCCCAATATGAACTACATTTATCGACGCAAAGTAGTGTCTTAAATGTTGGTGCTGCTTTATTTTATAAAAATTTAGGAGTCACACGTATTGTCCTAGCAAGAGAAGCAAGCAAAGAAGATATCAAAAAAATAAAAGAGGCTACAGGCCTTGAATTAGAGTGCTTTATCCATGGTGCGATGTGTACGAGTATGAGTGGTCGTTGTGTCTTATCAAATTATTGTACCAATCGCGATGCGAATCGTGGGGGGTGTGCTCAAATTTGTCGGTGGATGTTTGATACCGAATTATCGAACACACCATTTTCTATGACTAGTAAAGACTTAAATATGATTCCACACATCGAAGAAATGATTGAAATAGGTGTAAACTCTTTTAAAGTAGAAGGAAGAATGCGAGGAATTTATTATATTGCCACAGTTATTTTAACTTATCGTCGTTTGGTAGATAAAATTGTAAATCATACCATCACTAGTCAAGATGTAGCATACTCTCTAGCAATTTTAAATCGATGTGCCAATCGTGAATCAACTCCGCAATTTTTTGCCTCAATTCCTACTAATAAAGAACAATACTATTTGGGAAGAGATGAAGTATCGAATCAAGACTTCTTAGGTCTCGTAAAAAGCTATGAAGAAGAGACACAAATGGTTATCTTAGAAGAACGTAATATTTTCCGCCTTGGAGATATCGTCGAATTTTTTGGACCAAATGTGGAAACTTTTTCCATAAAATTGAGTAAAATATATGACGAAGAGGATAATCCACTAGAAGTTGCCAATCACCCAGGGATGATGGTAAAAATTCCCGTTCCATTCCCGTTACAGGAATTTGACATGATGCGTCTTAAAGTGTTTGACAAAAAAGACTATGTGTAGTATCTTTGAGAAGATGTTTTAAAAGGAATGATGAAAGATGAACGAAAATGAAAAAATAATGCTAACAGCGGAAGGCTATTTAGAATTAGAAACTGAATTAAAAGAATTAAAAACGGTAACTCGTCCGCAAATTATTAAAGAATTAAAAGAAGCAAGAGCTCAAGGTGATTTATCCGAAAACTCTGATTACGATGCAGCAAGAGATGCTCAAGCTAAATTAGAAGGACGAATTAAAGAATTAGAATATAAATTAGAACATTGTACAATTGCTGAACAACTTGGTAGTGATACTGTTTGTGTAGGATCTACTGTAACATTAATCTATGATGATGGCGAAGAAGATACTTATAAAATAGTTGGATCTTTAGAAGCTGACCCATTTGATAATAAAGTATCAAACGAATCTCCAATTGGAAAAGCAATCGTTGGCAAAAAAGTCGGTGAAGAAATCGAAGTTGAAAGCCCAAATGGTTCATATAAAGTTGTAATAAAAGCTTTGGCATAAAACGAATTAATTCGTTTTTTTCTTTTTTTGCTGTATAATATTTTCTTCGAAAAGAGGAAATATTATGAAAGTACTAGATTTAGATATCGTAAAAATTAATTATGATCTTGCAGATGAAAAAGTGATATTAGAATTAGGAAAAAAACTTATACCTACTTTAGAAGTGTTAAAGCAAGGACTTTATCCATATAAAAAAGTTAATATAACCTTGTTTATTAATGGCATAAAAAATGCTCAAGTATTTTCAGAATCTAATGAAATAGTAAAAAAAGCCTTTTATGTCTTAACGACTATATTAAGAGAAAACATAAATGTATGTTATGAGCCCTTAGTGCCAGAAATTGCTGATATCTTACTAAAATATCAACTGGACTATCCAATATCACAGTGGAAAGAATATTTATCGAAAGAAATTATTTATCCAAATGATGATCTTTCCAAAGTATCTCAAAGTGCTTTAATAAAATTACAAGTTGCATATCTCTTTTTAAATGGCGATATCGACTTATTTTCCCTTTTAAAATATCATAAAATGGAAGAAAAAGATTTTATTTTTGAAGCATATTCATTTATGAGCTATCATTTTAAAAAAACAAGAGATCATCTAAAAAATCCAAAAGATGTCTCAGAATTTGTTTGGCAAAATGTAAAATATGGTTGGAAAAGAACCGATGGCAAAGTTATAGATTCAGTTAATTCCTTTTGGTACAAAGAATATGTAATTCAAAGCGTAGAAGAAGTTTTAGAAAATCATTATGGATGTTGCGTAGACATGTCAAGAGTTTGTGCTTATCTTTTAAAAGAGTTGAAATATCCCAATATAGTAAGATTAACAAAGCATTATAAAACGTTCCATGCTTATACGATTTATATAGATAAAATGGATTGGTATCGAATGGATTTATTGTCATGCTTAAATCCAGCCATTTTAAAAATAGGCACACCTCTTAATGATAAACAAATAATTTATACAGAAAATAATGATATTAATAATACCCGAATATATGATTTGCCATCCAAAATTGATCATAAAAGAATCGAGGATGTTGTAAATTATTTAGATTCTGCAAGTGGTATATCCCGGAATAAAAGGCTTGCAAACAAAGGATAAACTAGATATAATAATCATGTTTGAAAGGAAAAACTAAATTATGAAAAACGTACATGAAATTGAAATAAAAATTGAAGGAAAAGAATGGGAAAATTGCTTAGATAAATCATTTAAAAAAAGAAACAAAGAAACAAAAATCGATGGCTTCCGTAAAGGTGCTGCTCCAAAAGAAATGTATTTAAAAAAGTTTGGGATTGAATCACTTTATATGGATGCAGTAGATGATGCAGTATCAATTGCTTATGATAAAGTGATGAAAGATAATAAATTAGTACCAGTAATTGAACCAAAATTAGATGTAAAAACCATTGATGAAAAATCTGTTACATTCGCCTTTACAATTATTACAAAACCTGAAATAAAATTAGGTGCCTATAAAGATTTAAAAATTAAGAAGGAAACTGCCAAAGTAACCAAAGAAGAAATTCAAGAAGAAATTGAAAATTTACGTTCTAAATTTGCTGAAATTACTGTAAAAGAAGATGGTCAAAAAATTGCCGACAAAGATACAGCAGTAATTAATTTCAAAGGATATGTAGATTCTAAAGAATTAGAAGGTGGAAGTGGCGAATCATTCCCATTAGAAATTGGCTCTAATACATTTATTCCAGGATTTGAAAGTGGTTTAATTGGCTTAAAAAAAGGTGACAAAAAAACATTAGAATTAAAATTTCCAGAAAATTATGCGCAAGACTTAGGTGGCAAAGATGTAACATTTGATGTTGAAATCATGGAAATTAAAACTCGTGTATTACCAGAAATCAATGAAGAATTTTTTAAAGATTTAGGATACGATAAAGTTACTACCAAAGAAGAATTAGAAAAAGAAGTCGAAAAAGTAATCAAAGAACGCAAAGAAAAAGAAATCGATGACCAATACCTAGAAAGTTGTTTAGAAAAAGCGGCAGAAAATATGACCATTGAATTGAATAAAGAAATTTTAGATGATGAAGTTCATCGTATGATTCATCAATTCGAAGATCAATTAAAAATGCAAGGTCTTACTTTAGAACAATATGCACAATTTACGGGAATCACTCATGAAAAATTACATGAACAAATGGAACCAGAAGCAACCAAACGAGTTAAATATCGTTACCTTCTAGAAGAAGTCGCTGAAGTAGAAAAAATTGACTTCAAAGACGAAGAAGTTGAAAAGAAAGCAACTGAAATGGCTGAAAACTATGGAATTACGAAAGAAGAATTATTACAAGCTTATGGTTCAATAGAAGTTGTAAAATATGATATGAAAATGCGTGAAGCAATGGAAATAATTAGAGCAAGTAAATAAGACTTGTTCTTTTTGTTTCTTAAGTTGAAGAAGTAGTAAAATTCTTAGAAATATTAGCAAAAAACATTTACTTTCTCGTAATCTATCGATATAATAAAAACGTTTCGAAAAGAGGGGGATTTTATGCCGAATACATTACCCGTAATGCTACTAAAAAAATTAATCTTACTCCCGAATCAAGAGGTAAAGCTTGAACTAAATAATGATTTAACCAAAGAAGTTATTTTATTATCAGGCAAAAAGTTCGATCATGAAGTTTTAATAGTCTGTCCCAAAAATGAATTAGAAGAAATTCCTGATGTGGATGATTTACCACTTATTGGAGTCATTGGTAAAATTATGAACCCCATTGAATTACCAAATGGGCACTTACGAGTAAAACTATTAGGTCTTCGTCGTGTAAAAATAGAAAAGTATTTTAGTACTAAAAACGATGAAATGCTAAAATGTCATTACAAAGAATTACCCAAACAAAAAATATCAGAAGCCGAAGAATTAGCTTTCAAACGAAAATTAAGATCCTTATTAAAACGTTATATAAAAGTAAGTCCTAATATTTCTAACAGTATTTTAACAACGATGGACGAAATTAATTCCGTTGGACTTCTTACCGATATGGTCTCCTCATTTATTCCTCTTTCCTTTGAAAAAAAGATTGGTTACATGGAAGAAATTAATCCTTTAAAACGTGCTGAGGAATTAATTCATGATTTACAATTAGAATTACAAGCGATTAAAATAGATAATAAAATTGAAAAAAATCTTCAAACAGAATTAGAAGAAAATCAGAAAGAATTTATTTTACGAGAAAAATTACGTGAAATCGAAAAAGAATTGGGTGTAGAAGATCCTAAAAAACAAGAAGTTGAAGCGTTTTTAAATAAATTAGATACCTTAAAAATAAATGCTAAAACCAAAGAAAAAATAGCTTATGAAATAAAAAAATATGATTTAACCCCTGAGATGAGTCCCGATTCCTCAATTATTCGTAATTATTTAGATTGGATTTTTGCACTTCCTTGGAATGAAGAAAGTAACGATGAAACCGATTTAACCAAAATAAAAGAAAGTTTAAATCAATCCCATTATGGATTAGAAGATTTAAAACAACGCATCATCGAATATGTTGCCATCAAAAAAAGAAATCCTGACATGCGTAGTCCGATTCTTTGCTTAGTTGGTCCGCCAGGAGTAGGAAAAACTTCTATTGCCTCATCCATTGCCAAAAGTCTCAAAAAAGAGTTTTATAAAATCAGTGTGGGAGGTTTAAACGATTCTACGGAATTAAATGGGCATAGAAGAACTTATATTGGTTCATCTCCCGGAAAAATTATGCAAGGCTTAAAAAAATGTGCGACAAAAAATCCTTTATTACTAATTGATGAAATCGATAAAATGGTCAATGATTACAAAGGAGATCCAGCCAGTGTCTTATTAGATATTTTAGATCCCGAACAAAATGAAACATTCATGGATAATTACATCGAAGAACCTTTTGATTTATCTCATATTTTCTTTATCTTAACTGCTAATAATCAGTACAATATTCCAAGTGAATTACGAGACCGTTTAGAAATCATTGAATTATCAAGTTATACCTTATTTGAAAAAATGGATATTGCCAAAAATCATTTATTACCAACGATTTTAAAAGAGCATAAAAGTAGTAAAGAAGAAATAAAAATAAATGATTCTACGTTAGAATATCTAATAAAATATTACACCAAAGAAGCTGGAGTACGTGATTTAAAAAGGGTATTAGAAAGTATTGTAAGAAAAGTAATCACCGAAAATAGCGAAACTGAATGCAAAAAAAATGTTTCCAAAAAAGATATTACTTCTTATTTAGGAGAAAAAAAATATAGTGAGGAAAATATTTCGAAACATATGAGTCCTGGATTCGTTTGTGGTCTTGCTTATACTTCATTTGGTGGCAAAGTCCTTCCTTTAGAATCATGTATGTATGAAGGAAGTGGCAAAATTGTTTGTACTGGCTCTCTTGGTAAAGTCATGAAAGAAAGTATCGAAGTTGCCCTTAGCTATATTAAAGCGCATTGTAACGAATTAAAAGTAAATGACTTTTATTTTCATAAAAAAGATTTTCATCTTCATGCTCTAGAAGGGGCGATTCCAAAAGATGGACCAAGTGCCGGTGTTACGATTACAACTTCTTTAATTAGTTTAATTCGTAACGAAAAAATATCCAATGAAGTTGCTATGACTGGAGAAATATCTTTAAGAGGAGACGTTTTACCGATTGGAGGATTAAAAGAAAAACTAATTGGAGCTTATAACGAAAAAATAAAAACGGTTTTTATTCCCAAAAAAAATCATCCAGATTTAGAAGAAGTTCCGGATTTTGTAAAACAAAGTTTAAACATTATTGAAGTAAGTAATTACAAAGAAATTTATAAAAATCTTTTTAAAAATTAACAAAAGAATGATAAAACTTGAATAAAAAAAGAAGACCCAAAAATACTCATATTAAAATAATTAGAAAAAATGCTATAATAATAAAAATGAGTGAGTCCTATGAAACGAAAATTAAAAACAAAATATAAAAAATTGATCATAAATGGTAGTATCTTTGTTCTAGTTCTTTTATTTGGTTTCTCAATGATTCCAATTGGTCAAAAAATATATTATGAAAAAGAAGCTAGCAAAGTTCAAGAAATGATTATAAATCAAGTAATTCAAACGGATGTAATTGAAGGAGAAACAAAACAACAAATCGATTTTTCAAAATTAAAAGCCATGAATCCTGATGTCGTTGGTTGGATTGAGATTCCCAAGACCAATATTAATTATGCTATCGTCAAAGGACAAGACAATTCGTTTTACTTAAATCATGATCTATTAAGAAAATACAATATTTATGGTTCTGTATTCATGAATTACCAAAACAGCTCTGATTTTAGTGACAATAATACCATTTTATTTGGGCACAATACTTATAAAGATACTATATTTGGAGAATTAATTAAAATTCAAGAAGGAAAACTGGGTAATGATATAAAAATCATAATTCATACCGAAGCATCTACAATGGAATATCTTGTCTATGCTGCTTATATTACCGACGAATCAGATGAAACCCCACTAGACAAGCACCAAGCCTATTTTGAATCAAATCATTCGCTATTTCAAAAAAGAGAAAATTTAAAACAAACATTAACCCTTTCCACATGCTATTATGATGAAACCAAAAGAGTCATTATTCATGCTGGAAAAATGGGATGACATAAATTATTTTTATGATATAATAAGTTGTGAAAAGAAGGAGTATTTAGGATGAAAGAAAAAGTAAAATCATGGATAGAAATATTAAAGAAAGATAAGAAAAAGAGTCTTTTATTTGGTGTAGGTTTCATTATAATAATCGCCATCATTTTATTAATTGTTTTATTATTACAAAATAACAATGAAGAAGCTACCTTAAAAAAATATATGAAAGAAATGGGCGTATCTTTCTATGAAGATTTGTACTATGAACAAATTGGTAAAAATGATGAAGAGAGAGCAAAATTTTTAAAAAACTATACTGATTTAGGAATTAAAATTAATTTAGATGGTTTATCAAGATATAAAACAGAAGAAAATAAAGAAAAACTTGACGCCTTTGTAAACTCAAAAACGAAGGAAGAATGCCATAAACAAAATAGTAAAGTAATCATTTATCCACAAGAGCCTTTTGGTAAAAAAGACTATCGTATGGAAATCGTTTTAGAATGTGGTTTTGAAGAAAAATAATTTTTAGTTCTTGATCTTAAAATGGGTAAATATCAAAAATACTTACGAAAGTGGGTATTTTTTTTGCGTTCTTTGAAAAATCTTCCCATACTGAGCAAATTAAAATGACAAAAGTCGACAAAAAGTGTTATACTCTATTTATAGTAGAATAGTCTGGTTAATAAATATTGGGAAGTGTTATTATGAGTATCAATAAATATCAAAAAAGTTTTTTTATTTTTCTTTTTTTCTTTCTTTTTTTTCCACTAGAAATTAAAGCGGTAGAAATTAATGAAGAATTTGTTTTTTCATATACAGGTGACTCACAAGAATTTATTGCTCCTGTTCAAGGAAAATATAAATTAGAAGTTTGGGGAGCAGAAGGTGGAGGAGACCATCAACAAAGCAATCTAGGACCAAGTGGTAAAGGTGGTTACTCGACAGGAGTAATCCAATTAAAAACAAGTGAGAAATTATATGTCTATGTCGGTGGAAAAGGTACGTTTTGCCAAGGTGGATATTGTACCGTTCCTGGAGGGTTCAATGGTGGCGGCTCTGGCTGGAAACGAACTGCTGCTAGTGATACTTGGAATCCTGTTGCGAGTGGTGGAGGAGCTACAGACATTCGTTTTACAAAAGGAGAGTGGAATGACTCATCTTCTCTCTTATCGCGTATCATCGTTGCAGGCGGTGGCGGTGGCGGCGGTGTAGATAATGGCGAACCTGGTGGCCACGGTGGCGGTTTAGAAGGAATTCTTGTTAACGCGGAATCTGGTTATGGTGGAACCCAAACCACTGGCTGGAAATTTGGAGAAGGATTTAGCGCCAATGTAAATACCCTTTCTTACATTAATTCTACTTATGGTGGAAATGGTGGAGGCGGTGGCTGGTATGGCGGATATTACTCAGCTGGTCCTAGCAAATGGGAAGGATCTGGTGGAGGTTCTGGTTTTATATGGACTCCAGAGTCTGTTTTAAATGTCCCAAAAGGTTATCATGTTAGTGAGCAGTATTTTTTAACGGATGCCAAGACAATAGCCGGAAATGCATCCATGCCAACTCATGATGGAAAAAGTACTATGATTGGAAATAAAGCCGATGGATATGCCAAAATAACCTTATTAGAAAAAACTTCTCCTTTAGATGGAGAAAAACCACCGATATCTTTAACTGATTTAGAACTAACTCCTTTTTTTGAAAATAACACTCTAAATTATGAAACAGTTTTACCAGCATCTCCTTATAAAACTACTATAACCTATGATGAAACAAAATTTATGTGGGCGCACAATGTAGGAGAAACAACTTTAGAAAAAGATAAAATTCATCAAGTAATATTAATGGATTTAGAAGGGAATATCTTTATCTACAATATTTATCCAGTAATTGCTAAAGCTAAATTAAATAATCTAACATTTGAAAATTTTACTTCGTTTGAAAGTAATGTTTATGAATACGATATTACAGTAAATCATACTACAACTAAATTTAATCCACTGATTGAAACTGATGAAGAAACAACTTACACCATATCCTCAAATGATCTAAGTGTAGGAAAAAATATAGTCACAATTAATGTAAGTAAACCAAATTGTGAGAATACAACTTATAAGTTTAATATTAATAGAGAATTTGAACAAACGGTAAATAGTAAACCACTAGAAACAACATTTAATTATACTGGAGATTATCAAGAATTTGTTGCTCCATACTCCACTTACTATACCTTAGAAGTATGGGGAGCAAGAAGTGGTGGATCTCACCAAAATTCAGAATTAGGAATAGCTGGACTAGGAGGATATTCCAAAGGAAAGCTATATTTAAATGCTGGAGATAAATTGTATATTTATGTCGGAGCAGAAGGTTCTTGGTGTGGCAATTCTATTTGTATATCATCTCCAAGCTTTAATGGTGGAGGAACCGGTTACAAAACTATGAATTCAACTAGAGACCCTGTTGCCAGTGGTGGAGGGGCTACCGATATTCGGCTTGTTCCTGGTCCTTGGGACAATGAAACCTCACTTCTATCACGTATCATCGTTGCAGGCGGTGGTGGTGGATCTGGTATGGATGGCGAACGTGGAGGAGATGGCGGAGGCTTATCTGGATACTCTTATTCTACCTCTTATGGTGCACCCGGAACGCAAAACTCAGGTTGGTCTTTTGGTGGAGGCTTTAACGCTAATGCAAGTACCATCGGATACATCAGTTCCCAATATGGTGGCTCTGGTGGCGGTGGCGGCTGGTATGGTGGAAAAAACTCTTTGGGAAGAGGATTCCATAGTGCTGGAGGAGGATCAGGATTTGTTTTAAATGAATCTTCTTCTAAAAATGTTCCAGACGGATACATAGCAACAAACAAATATTATTTAAAAGAGACCGAAACCTTAGCAGGAAATCAATATATGCCAACTTATGATGGCAGTAGTGTCATGCTAGGAAATAATGCCGCAGGATACGCTAAAATTTCTTATTATTCCACAGATGATTTAGATGAACTATTAGAAATAACAGTAGATAAAGGCGTGTTAACTCCAGAATTTCATGAAGGTACATTTGATTATGATCTTTCTTTAAATGTTGGAGATACTACGATTACTTTTGATGCTACAACCAAAAAACAAGAAGCATTAATAACAGGTCTAGGTACATTTAATGTTCCAGCAGGAGACCAAGACTTTACCATTACATTTACAAATTTAAATGGCGAAATTTCCATTTATACAATACATGTAACAAGACCAGCAAGTGCTAGTGCTCAGTTAAAAGGCTTTAAAGTAAATGGTCTACTTTATGTGAATTTTGACCCAACTAAGTTTGATTACGAAATGGAATTACCAACAGAAATAACAAAAATTAATTTAGAACTATTAAAATTATATCCAGGACAAAAAATACCAGAAAATACAATTTATGAATTTACAGAAAATGAATTAGTAATTAATATTGTAGTTTCAAGTGAAGGGGATTTACAAAATCAACCATATACTTTTACCTTTAAAAGAAAAAGAGCTAGTCTATTAAAAAGTTTAGAAATTGATGGTGGTGTATTAACAAGTGCTTTTTCACCTATTAAAAAAGATTACACTCTAGAAATTTTAAACTTTACAAGAGAAGTTCCAATGATTGCAACACCATTTTTTGAAGATGCCAAAGTAACAATTGTAGAAAATCGATATGTTTCAGAAAAAGAAAAACAAATTACTATAACTGTTGATCTAGATGGAGTTAGTAGTACGGTTTATACTTTAAATCTAAAACGAATAGAGCCTATATTGGACCCTGTAAACGAAGGATTTACATATACAGGTGATTACCAAACATTTATTGCACCATCTCCAGCACTTTATACGTTAGAAGTATGGGGTGCAAGTGGTGGAGGACATCATCAAAATAGTGAACTAGGTATAGGTGGACTTGGAGGATACGCCAAAGGTTCTGTTTATTTAAATAAGGGAGATACTCTCTATATTTATGTTGGAAAAGAAGGTACTTGGTGTGGTGGAAAAATATGTACAACAGCCCCAAGCTTTAATGGTGGCGGGTCCGGTTACAAAGCCATCAACACTAGTAATGATCCTGCTGCAAGTGGTGGAGGGTCTACCGATATTCGTCTTGTAAGTGGTCCTTGGAATGACCAATCATCTCTTTTATCACGTCTTATTGTCGCTGGCGGTGGTGGTGGCGGCGGAATGGACGGTGAACGTGGAGGAGATGGAGGAGGATTATCTGGATACTCTTATTCAACTTCTTATGGTGCACCCGGAACCCAAACCGCAGGTTGGTCATTTGGTGGAGGATTTAATGCAAGTGCTTCTACCATTAGTTACATCAGTGCAAGATATGGCGGACCAGGAGCAGGAGGGGGCTGGTATGGCGGATATAATTCTCGTGGCTCTGGATGGCATGGTGCTGGAGGAGGTTCAGGCTTTATCTGGACATCTAATTCTAAAAACAACGTTCCAAACGGTTATTCAGTAGATCAAAAATATTATTTAAATGATACAGAAATGATTTCTGGTAATCAAAAAATGCCAAACTACGATGGAACCAATTTAATGGATGGAAACCGTGGAAATGGATATGCTAAAATTACAGCCACTCCAGGTATTGTCGGAGATACCTTCTTAGATAACATTATAATAGATCATGGAAATGTAACCATTCCTTTTGAACCATGGACTTATACTTATGAAATCGATTTACCAAAAGAATACAATTCAATCGACATATTAGCAATTCCAAAATCCCAAGAAGCAAGCATTTTAGGAAATGGTGATATTACATTACACCCAGGATTAAATGAACATAAAATTGTTGTTTCTACAAAAGATGGAGCAAATAAAACCTACACCTTAAAAATAAATCGCGAACCATCTGATGATAGTAAAGCGAAAGATATCGTCTTAAAAAATCCTGTAGCTTATTTATGTGGTTTAAGTCCTTCTTACTGTAACTATACATTTGATAGTGACATTACTAGTTATGAAATCTTACTTCCATTTCTGACAGAAAAAATATCTTTAACACCTACCTTAAAAAGTGATTATCAAACAATAAAATATTACCGTAATGAACCAGAAAATGAAGAAGAAAATCGTATAGAACAAACAAGTGATACTTTTGAAATTCATAGTGGTATCAATATCATTGAAATTGATATAACAAGTGAAGATGGACTTCATACTACTACATATACTTATAAAATAAGAAAAGACGATTCAGGTAACAATAATCTTGCCATTTTAAATGTTACCAATCCTCAAAATGAAAAAACAGAAATAACATTTAACCCATCTACTTATGAGTACTATATTACGATTCCTGCAGAATTTGCCCAAATAGAATTAGAAGCAATTCCCGAAAATCCAGATGCAACAGTTACTATTTCTGGAAATGAAAATTTAATGACTGGATTAAATGAAATTCGTATTTTAGTCACAGCTCCAAATAAAAATCAAAAAACTTATATTTTATATACTTACAAAGAGCAAAGTACTAATACCTTCTTAAGTAATTTAGAAGTTATAAAAGAAAATCAAGAAAAAGTAGAACTTACGCCAACATTTAATAAACTTTTAAATGACTATACTGCTGTTGTAGATGCAACTACCAAAAAAATAACGATTAATGCCGCTTCAGAAGCAGGATCAGTAACAGGAACAGGTGTTTTTGAACTAGTGAGTGGTAAAAATAGCTTCCCAATTACAGTTACAAGTGAATCTGGAGATACTAACATTTATGAAATAGTGATTATGAAATCTCGTAATAATAATAGTTCTTTATTAAATATTGAAATTGAAGGCTATGAAATAAGTCCTGAATTTTCCAAAGACATCAAAAATTATACTGTGACAATTCCTAAAAATGTAGATAAATTAAATGTTAAGGTAACACCAGAAGAAAATACCACTACTTATACAATAAGAGGAAATAATAATCTAACAGAAAAATCAAATATTATTGTTATAACTAGTATTGCAGAAGATAAAACTTACCAGGTTTATCAAATTGTTGTCTTAAAAGAATCAAGTACGAATAATTATCTTCAAAATATTGAAGTAACAGGTGGCACACTAAATGAAGAATTTAATAAAGAAAATCTATCATATACCATTGATGTAGATGGATCTGTAAATGAAATTACTTTAAAAGGAATCAAAGAAGATAATGCTTCAAACATTAAGGGAAATGGAACGTATGCCTTAGTAAAAGGTGAAAATATAATTACCCTAACTGTTACTAGTGAAGATGGAGTAGATAGAGTTTATACCATCAAAGTAAATAAAAGACTTGATGATAATACTGAATTAGAATCTATTACCAACAATCGAGGTAGTGTTGTAATAGAAAATATAGACCCTACCAAAGATTATGATTACTTAATAAACGTTCAATATGAAATTAGTAGTATTGATATTACAGGGACACCAAAATCGAACACCTCAAACGTCATTGGAAATGGAACCTATAACTTAATTCCTGGGGAAGAAAATAAAATAACACTACGAGTTACAGCTGAAGATGGTTCAGCAAAAGACTATGTAATTAAAGTAGTAAGAGATAAATCAGATAACGATGACTTAGATTTCTTATATATTGAAGAAGGGGGATTATCTCCGATTTTCAATGAAACAACCATCTATTATGAAGTAAAAGTTCCGTTTAATACCAATATATTACACATGACAGCAATTCCAGAAAGTCCTTATGCTTTTGTAGATGTTACTGATAGTAATAATATTGACACTTACAAATTTACCATTGATGTAAGTAGTTTAAATCCAAATGATACAAAAGATATTGATATCGTGGTTACTGCTCAAAATGGTAATGTTAAAATTTATACGACTCATATCATAAAACAAGAGAATACGAATGAAGATTTAACTCTTAGTTCTCTTGATACCAATAGAGGAGAACTAACACCTACCTTTAATCCAACTATTCTAAATTATGAACTGACAGTAGAACATGATATAGAAGATATTACCATTACAGCTAGTGCTTTTGATGAGTCTGCTACCATAAAAGGACTAGGAACCTACCCATTAAAAGTAGGAAAAAACTCGATTCCAATCTTTGTAGTTGGAAACTCTCAAATTCAAAAGGATTATCAAATCGTAATTACAAGAAAGAAAAGTAGTGATGCATCTTTAACAAATTTAGTTGTTAAAAATCATGTGTTATCCCCAAGTTTTTCTAAAGACGTAACAGAGTATCATTTAACAACAAGTAAAACGAATTTAGAATTTACCATGATAAACCCAACTGAGACAGATGCTACTTATGAAATCATTGGTAATCAAAATTTTCAAACAGGAGAAAATACAGTTACCATAAAAGTAACAGCACCAGATGGAGAAACGACAAAAGAATATAAGATTATTGTAGAAAAAACAGGCAGTAAAAATAATAATCTAGCATCTTTAGAAGTAGTTGAATATAATCTAACTCCTACATTCCATAAAGGAGTAACTTTCTATGCTACCGAAGTAAATAATGATGTAAATAGTGTCGTAATTAGTGCAACGTCAGAAGATGCTAATGCAACTATTACGGGTACTGGTTTAAAAAAGATAGAAACAGGAGAAAATTATTTTGAAATAGTAGTAACAAGTGAAACCGGAGATAAAAAAGTGTATACCGTTTTAATTACCAAAGAAGCAAGTGATAACAATTATTTAGCAAGCTTAAATACAAATGAAGGTACACTAAATCCAATATTTCAAAAAGAAACTACAGATTATACCATAAATGTTACACATGAAATTGAATCGATTTCTTTAAATGGAAAAGCAGAAGATGTAAATGCAACCATTACAGGGTTTGGAAATTATAATTTAAACGAAGGAGAAAATAATATTACCATCCTTGTAACAAGTGAATCAGGTTTAGTAAGAAGCTACAATATAAAAATAATTCGTGAAAGTATAATAAGTGCATTCTTAAAAGAATTAAGTGTTACAAACTTTGCACTAGATACTGAATTTAATAAAGAAATATTAGAATATTTTATTACAGTTCCAAATGATACAGAACAATTAAACATAACTGCTATTGCAGAAGATAAAAATGCTAGTGTTGAAATAACTGGCCAAGATTCATTAGAAATTGGAATGAATGAAATTCATATTAAAGTAACAGCAAGTGATTCCACAACTACTTTAGAATACATAATTTATGTAAACAAGGAAATGTCAACGAATAATTATTTAAGTAGTTTAATTCCATCTATTGGAAATCTTGATCCTATCTTTAATCCAACTGTAATGGATTACACGATTGAAGTACCAAGAGAAACACAAAACATCACAATAAATGCTACCACTCAAGATGCAAGCTCTAAAATTATAAGTGGTGTTGGAGTACATGAATTAAATATTGGTTCAAATATAATATCTATTAAAGTAAAATCAGCAATAGGTATTACTAGAACTTATAAAGTAAACGTGATAAGAACTCCAGCAAATAATAACTATTTAAAAAACTTAAAAGTAATGCACATTCTAGAAAATATACCACTAAATCCAGAATTTCAAAAAGAAACAAATGAATACTCACTAACAGTTCCTAGTGATTTAAACTTTATTCAAATTAAAGCAGAAGCAGAAAGTGAATTTGCTACAGTAACTAACACTGGAACGAAAGAACTAGTTACAGGATTAAATCGCTTTGAAATCGAAGTAAAAGCGGAAGATGGTACTATAAATACATACATTTTAAATATCACAAAAGAAGTATCAAGTAACAATTATCTTTCTAGTTTAATTCCAAGTACTGGGGTATTATCTCCAGAATTTAATAAAGAATTATTAGAATACAACTTAGATCTATCTTATGAAATATCTGATTTAAGTTTTAATGCTACGTTAGAAAGTAATTTAGCCTCTGTAAAAGGATTAGAAAATAAAATTGTTCCAGAAGGCTTAAGTGTTAGAGAAATAACTGTAACTGCAGAAGATGGAAGTGTAAGAGTTTATAAAATCAATATTAATAAAGAAACTGCAAGTGAAGTAAGACTAAAAGAATTAGCAATTATTGATTATCCAATTACCTTTGATTCAAATACGTTTACTTATACTATTGAAGTACCACATAGCAAAGATATCCTTTATCAAAATGAAATAACAGCCATTCCGATGGATCCAAATGCGACAGTAAATTTGATGGGTGATTTAAATCTTTATGCAGGTGCAAGTACTGAATATATTATTGAAGTTATTGCAAGAGATGGCTATACAACCCAAGAATATAAAATTATTGTAAAACGAGCAAAATTTGATTTAGAAAGTATTACACCAAGTGAAACAAGCATTTTACTAGATGTTGGTGAGTTAAAACAAATCACATATACTTTTACTCCAGAAATAACAAGTTTTACAGAAGTAAAATGGACAAGTGATGATGAAACAATCGCTAGCGTTGATGAATTTGGTAATATCACAGGTGTTGGTTATGGAACTACAACTATTCATGTAATAAGTAATTACGATGAAAATATCAAAGCAAGTATTGAAGTAAAAGTAATTAGAAAGAAAATAACGAGTAGTGTCTATCAAATAGAAAGAAAAGAAAAAGAAGATGGAAGTAAACTAGAATATACATATGGATCAGAACCAGGTATTTTACTAAAAGACTATCTAAATAATTTTGAAAATGAAACTACTACATTATATGTCTATGATAAAGAAGGAAATGAAGTAGATAAAGAAACTATAATTGCATCAACATTCATGAAAATAAAACTAATTGTAGAAGATGTTTGTTATGATGAATTAATCATAGTAGTAAAAGGAGACTTAACAGGAGATGGATACATAACAGGACCAGATCGAGTAAGACTTCAAAGATACATGCAAATGAAAGTAGAATTAGAAGAAATAGAAATGATAGCAGCAGATGTAACAAATGATAAAGAAGTGACAGGACCAGACCGCGTAAAACTCCAAAGATACATGCAAATGAAAATAGACTCAGTAAATTAAGCAAGGAAATAACTTGCTTTTTTTCTTTTCGTTTTAATGATATTTTAAATGACAAAATACGACAAAAGGTGTTATACTTTTATATAGTAGAGATAGTAGTGATTGTTATGAAAAAAAAGAATAACAGTTTATTATTTTGTTTTGAATTAATTACAGCATTAATTCTTTTTTGCGTTTTTATGATAACTCCAAATGCGAGTATTGAAATTGAAAAAGTAAAAAACTTTGCATACACTGGTGGAGAACAAACTTTCACCGCTCCAGTTTCAGGATATTACAAAATAGATACCTGGGGAGCACAAGGAGGAAGTAGTGGAGGATTTGGAGCTTATGCAACTGGTGTAATTTATTTAGATAAAGATCAAACCATATATATCAATGTAGGAGAAAATCCAAGAAATCGTTTTGCAGGAGGTTATAACGGTGGAGGTGCTGGCGGAAATGTCGGAGGACAAGCTGGTTATGGTGGTGGAGGAGCTACCCATATTGCTAAAATGTCAGGGGTATTATCAAGCCTAGTATCTAACAAAGCTTCTGTTTTAATTGTTGCGGCAGGTGGTGGAAATACTGCTCAACCTTATGGTAGTCAAGGTGGAGGAATCCAAGGAAAAAATGGATATGACACATACCCTCAAACCCAAGGATACAATGGATATTCTGGTTCTGGAGCAACTCAAACAGCTGGAGGGTATTCGATTAAAGGAGCATCTGGTTGTGGAGTAGGATCATTCGGTCGTGGTGGAGATTACTGCTATTATAATGACAAAATCGGCGGTCACGGCGGTGGCGGCGGCTGGTTTGGTGGCGGAGGTTCCAACCGAAGTCACGGTGGTGCTGGAGGAGGTTCTTCCTATATTGGTTCTTCCAGTTTGATTTCTTATAAAGAATTTACAAAAGCTATGTACTGTGTCGACTGTACGACTTCAAATGTAGCAAACACAAAAACAATCTCGGTTTCAAGTGCTAGTGAAACACCACTTGAAAACACCCCTAAAATGGGTCATGGTCATGCTAGAATTTCTTTAGTAGCGAATGACGATGGTCGATTAGAAAGTTTGAATTTTTCCAAAAGTGGTTTAGTTCCAAACTTTGATCCAGACATTTATAACTATAGTATTTCCTTTGATTCAGAAAGCTCTTTTGTCGATGTTACCGCAACTCCAATGTTTCAAGAAAGTACCATCAAAGGAACCGGAACCATTGGCATCTTAAAAGGAACCAATGATATTTATATTACTTCAACAAGTGAAGCAGGGACTGTGTTTACCTACACAATTCATACCACAAGATCACCATCAAGCTATCCATATTTAGATGACATCTTAATCGATCAAGTAGGGTTAGAAAACTTCACCCCACAAAAAACCAAATATGAAATCAATGTTCCTTATGACCAAGAAGTTCTAGATTTAGAAATAGTAAAAGGAAGATTTAGTCAAGAAGTTTACCTTCCAAGCAATTTCAACTTACATACTGGCAAAAATAAATTTGATATTACTGTAGTTGCAGAAGATGGAAGTTCTACAACCGTTTATGAAATGATTGTAAATAGAGAACATAGTTCAAAACTAAAATCCTTATCTATAAATAACTTTGAATTAGACCCCGTTTTTAATCCAGAGACTTTAACTTATACAGCAAAAATAATGGCTAACACCATGAGTGTTAATGTAAATGCCATTGCTTTTGATGAAGAAGCAACCATTAAATTAGAAGGATTTGGTTATATCAAAGCAACTTCAACAGGTAAAATTACTGTTACAGAACCAAATTCTAAAACAACGGTTTATGAAATAATTTTAGAAAAACAAAGTTCTGATTTAGTATTAAACTATGATTATCCATATACTGGAAATATTGAAACATTCACAGCCCCTGCAAACGGATATTACCGTTTAGAAGCTTGGGGTTCACAAGGTGGCGGAAACGGTGGATATGGTGCATATTCAACTGGTGTTGTTTATTTAAAAGAAGGTACAAAATTATATATCACTGTAGGAGGTACTGGAGACACTGTAAATGGTGGATATAATGGAGGAGGAACTCCAGGACATTCTAGTCAGTGGGGATATGGTGGCGGAGGAGCTACTCATATTTCTACCATTCCAAGTTTACTTTCTAATCTATCAAGTGATAGAGATGCCATTGTGATTGTTGCCTCTGGAGGTGGTGGCGGCGGATCTACTACCACAAACTTAAACGGACACGGTGGAGGATACCTTGGTAACAATGGATATGACACCTATACGCGTGGATATAATGGTTACAACGGAACAGGTGCAAATCTTACCGTAGGTGGTTATTGTCCAACTGGAAACAATAAAAATTGTGGACGTGGATACTTTGGTCAGGGAGGAAATTTCTGTAACATGACTTATGGAGGACCTGGTGGAGGTGCTGGCTACTTTGGTGGAGGTGGCGGAAACCGTGGTCATGGAGCAGGTGGAGGAGGTTCTTCCTACATCGGTTCTGACAAACTAATATCATATGACACAGTGACAAAATCTACTTATTGCTATGGATGTGCTACATCAAATGATATAAAAACAAAAACCATTTCAACCAATAATGTAAGTAGTAGTCCTACCCGTAACTATGCCAAAAAAGGGTCTGGTCATGCCAGAATTTCAACACTTCGTTTCCCAAGCGAAAACAATTTTTTATCATCTCTAAATATTACAGCAACCAATGAAATCACAAATGAAACCAATATTAAAAATTACACTCCAACCTTTGATTTAGAAGGTTTAGAATACTCAGTAACGTTAGATGAACTAGAAACAAGCATTACCTTTCTTGCCAAAGCAGAAGATAACTTTGCTAAAATCGATGGTCTTGGAACCTTTGAAGTTCCAGCTGGTACTACCGACTTTCCAATTAAAGTGATGGCAGAATCTGGCACAATTAGAACGATAACCATTCATGTCACAAGACCTGCAAGTAATAATGCCTTTCCAATTAATATTGAAGTAAATGGTTTAGTTGATTCCTTATGTTCAAAAAATCCAAGTTTTTGTGTCTTAAATCCTTTAACGTTTGACAAAGACACGTTAACTTATGAAGTAACAGTTCCTTCAAATATTAAACAAATATGGTTTACCGTAACCAAAGGGCACCCTTATCAAACGGTGACAGGAAACGGAAAAGTAAATCTAGATCCTGGAGAAAATGATATTGTTATCACCGTAACTAGCGAAGATAAAACAAAAACAACAGAATATCATTATAAAGTAACGAGAAGTATGGCTGGAAATACTGATTTAAAAAAATTAGAGATTATTGATCCCGAAAGAGAAATAAACTTTAATCCAAGTATTACCGAATACTATTTCTCAGTGCCAAATGAATATACAAAAATTAAACAAATGAATGTTGAAACAGAAGATGAAGACGCAACCTATTTCGTTTCAGGTAATAAAGACTTTGAAGTTGGATTAAATGAAGTAACCATTACAGTTACATCATCAAATGGAGAAACAGGAATTTATACGCTAAAAGTATATCGTGAAAAAAATGAAAACGTTTATTTAAGTAACTTACAAGTAAAAAAAGATGCGATTACTTATGAATTAATGCCAGAATTTCAAAATATTAATACTGGAACCTATCAAGTAACCGTTCCAAATAATATTGATTCAGTAGATATTTTAGCTGCTGCAGAGGTAAATACAACTAAGATTACGGGAACAGGAACAAAAACATTATCTGTTGGTGTAAACTATGTTCAGATTATTACAACAAGCGAAACAGGAACAACGGAAACTTATTACTTAGAAATTACCAGAGAGAAAAATAACAATACCAACTTAGAGAGTATTTCTATAATAAATGGAGATACAACTTATTCTTTAGATCCAGAATTTGATAAAGATACCCTAATGTATTCAGTAGATGTAGAAGAAGGGATTAATGAAATTACCATCTTAGCAACTACCGAAGTAAGTACTACAACTTATAAATTATTAGACAATAATAAATTAAAAGTGGGACCAAATTTAAAAAGAATTATGACAATTGCCGAAGATGGTAGTAGTAAAGTCTATAACGTTGTGATAAATCGCCCAGCTAATAACGATAATTACTTAGAAAATATTATATTATCAGAGGGTACTTTAAATCCAGAATTCGACCGTGAAAAAACATCTTATACCGTAGAACTTCCTTATGAAATTTCATCCATTACGGTAACAGGTGTAAAAAGTAATCCATTATCCAAACTAAATGGGAATGGAAAATATGCTTTAGCAGTTGGCAATAATAATATTTCTTTATCAGTTATCTCAGAAACAGGAGATATTAAATTATATGAATTAAATGTGATTCGAAAGCCATCGGATAATGCTTACTTAAGTTTAGTAACTACCACAGAAGGCGTTTGGGTACCAAATACCAACCATCAAGAATTTACTTACACTTTAACAGTACCAAGTACAACCAATAAGATTTCCGTGATGGCTACTCCAGAAATGAAAACCACAAAAGTAATGGGAAATGGAGAATACGAATTAACGGACTCTACAACTGATATTATTATTACGACAGTAGCAGAAGATAATACTACCTCACTTACTTATACTTTGACAGTTGAAAAGCAAAAATCGGACAATGCAAATTTAAAATATTTATTATTAGAAGAAGGAGAAATTTCACCAGAATTCTCACCATCTATCACAGATTATACCGTTTCAGTTCCTTATGAAATATTAAAAGGCTCTTTCCACATTGAAACAGAAGATGAAAATGCTACTTTTGAAATCATCAATAACGATTCTTTTGAAGTAGGAGAAAACACCGTTACCATTCGCGTTACGAGTGAATCACAAAAAACCAAAGATTATACTGTAATAGTAACTCGTCAAGAAAGTGTGAGTGGTAGTGATTACCTAGCTAGCTTAATACTAGATAATGGCTCATTAGATCCTGAATTTAAAAAAGAACTGCAATATTATGAAGTATCCGTTCCATATAAAACAACTACAATGAATGTTACTGCAACAAGTGAAGATACCGAAGCCATCGTAAGTGGAAACGGAGAATATCACTTAGAAGTTGGCAAAAATACTATTTTAATTCGTGTATTAAGTACCGAAGGAAAAATAAGAGACTATCAAATTGTGATAACACGTGCTCCAAGTGATGATGCTAGATTAAAAAGTTTATCACTAAAAGATGATATGTTAAGTCCAAACTTTGATACAGATACTTATACTTACACAACGACAACGACCAAAAAAGAATTAGATTTTGAATCCATTCTTCCAATGGAAAAAGATGCGAACTACCAGATAATCGGTAATCAATTTACAGAAAATAAAGATTATGAAGTAATAATTGAAGTAACAGCACCAGATGGAATTTCGAAAAAAATTTATACCATTCATGTTACGAAAAATCCAAATAAAAATAACAACTTAGCATCTTTAGAAGTACTAGGATACACACTTACTCCAGAATTTAATAAAGGCGTAACGTTATATACCCTAACAGTTCCAAATGATGTAAATAGTGTGATGATTGAAGCTACTGCAGAAAGCGATACCGCAGTAATAACAGGAACTGGTACGAAAACAATAAATGTTGGATTAAATCAGTTAATTGTTGAGGTTACTAGTGAAATTGGAACTAAAAAAGCTTATACCATTTTACTAACCAAAGAAGAAAGTAATATGAATAATTTATCAGATTTAATCGTTCATAATGGTACCATGACCCCAGAATTCAATACTCATGTAAGTACTTATGATGTAGTGGTAGAAAACGAAGAAGAAGAGTTAGATATAACTGTGATTTTAGAAAGTGATACTTCTACTTATGAAATCAAAAACAATCATTTAGAAGTAGGAAATAATACTGTTTTCATTATTGTTACAGCCCAAGATGGTACAACAAATACCATTACCCTAAATGTAACTAGAAAAAGTATTTCGAGTGCTTTACTAGAAGACTTAAAAGTAAAAAATTATCCTTTTGAATTTAACTCTTATATTAATCACTATGATTTATTAGTGAATTATGAAACCGATACTCTAGATTTAACTGTAATTCCAAAAGATGCAAATGCAACTTACAAAGTGACAGGAAATGAAAATTTAGTAGTAGGTGATAATATTGTCACTATTGAGGTTACTGCTTCCGATAATCAAACAAAAGAAATCTATACCTTAAATGTTACAAAACAAAAATATGCTACAACCTTCTTAGATTACTTATATACCTCAGAAGGAGATGTAACTCCTGACTTTGACAAGAAAACACTAGAGTATTCAATTGATGTTTTAAATAATGTTCGTAACATAGAAATCTTTGGAGAGTCTAGTGATGCCAGTGCCATCGTTACAGGACTTGGAGAATATGAACTGAATGTAGGAGAAAACAAAATAGTAATTACAGTCACTTCTACTACTGGAGTCATAAGAAAATATTATGTCACCGTAAATCGTGCACCTAGTGATATATTATCTTTAGATAATTTAGTAGTTCGAAGTGGTATGACCACTTATGAATTAAATCCAACCTTCAATCCTGATACCTTAGAATACAATGTAAATGTTCCAATTGGAACAACGAATGTCACGATTGATGCAGAGGTCACTGACCCAACCACCGTTACTGGGGATGGAGAAAAAGATCTTCATGCTGGATTAAATGACTTTGTTCTAACTGTAACCAGTGAAGCTGGAGAAACAAAAAATATTACGATTCATATTACCAGAGAATCTAGTGATAACAATCATTTAATTAGCTTAATTCCAAGCATTGGAGAGTTAGAACCATCTTTCTCTTATGAAGAAACTTCTTATACTATCAATTTAGATAGTTCTGCTTCTGTGTTATCTTTTGATGTTATTACAGAACAAGAATTTGCGAAAGTAACAGGAGTAGAAGCTGAAATAGTACCAGACGGTACCAGTACAAGAGAAATTGTAATTGAAGCAGAAAATGGCGATACTAGAACGATTACAATTACTGTAAATAAAAATAGAGAAGACAATGCAAAATTATCTTTCCTAGAAGTAACAGGGTATCCATTTATAGAAGACTTTGATGCTGATATTTTCGAATATCACCTAACGGTACCAAATAGTAAAAAATTTCTCTTACCAAGTGAAATCATTGCAACACCACAAGATGAATCTGCAACGATTAAATTAAGCGAAAGTTTAAAATTATCAACGACTAATACCAATGAATTTGTCATCACTGTAACAGCGAAAGATGGATTCACCAAACAAACTTATAAAATACTGGTAACAAGAGAAAAGGGAAGTAATGCTCTATTAGATAACTTAGAAGTAAAACAAGGTAAATTAGAAAATAGTTTTGCCTCTGAAAACTTCACCTATAATTGGATGATTCCAAATACCATGACAGTAACTGCAAGTGATATTTTGCCAACACCACAAGATATCAATGCGTCCGTAGAAATAAGTGGTGGAGAAAATAAATTTATCATCAAAGTGACAAGTGAAGATGGCACTACTTCAAAAGAATATACTTTAAATATTACAATTGATAATAACTTTGATTTAGAAAGTATCACTCCAAGTGAAACAAGAATCTTACTAGATGTTGGTGAGTTAAAACAAATGACTTATACCCTAAATCCAATCAATACTTCATTTACAGAAGTAAAATGGATGAGTGATGATGAAACAATTGCAAGTGTTGATGAATTTGGTAATATCACAGGTGTTGGTTATGGAACAACTACCATTCATGTAATAAGTAATTATGATGAAAATATCAAAGCAAGTATTGAAGTTAAAGTAATCAGAAAGAAAATAACAAGTAGTGTCTATCAAATAGAAAGAAAAGAAAAAGAAGATGGAAGTAAACTAGAATATACATATGGATCAGAACCAGGTATTTTACTAAAAGACTATCTAAATAATTTTGAAAATGAAACTACTACATTATATGTCTATGATAAAGAAGGAAATGAAGTAGATAAAGAAACTATAATTGCATCAACATTCATGAAAATAAAACTAATTGTAGAAGATGTTTGTTATGATGAATTAATCATAGTAGTAAAAGGAGACTTAACAGGAGATGGATACATAACAGGACCAGATCGAGTAAGACTTCAAAGATACATGCAAATGAAAGTAGAATTAGAAGAAATAGAAATGATAGCAGCAGATGTAACAAATGATAAAGAAGTGACAGGACCAGACCGCGTAAAACTCCAAAGATACATGCAAATGAAAATAGACTCAGTAAATTAAAAAATAAATAGAATAATAAAAATAAATATGTTATAATGACAACAATAGGGTGAATATGATATAGGAGTGTATATTATGAAAAAAAACAAAATAATAATTGTATTAGGAATTATATTAGGAATGGCTCTAGGCATAAAAAATGTAAATGCTGCAAGTTATGACTATAGTTTTGTTCCATACAATGTAACAAGTGAAACTTGTATGGATTCAGAAGATGCTGCATTTGAATGCTTTGAAAGAGCATTAGATGGCGATTTAGACCAATATCTAATTACAAATTCCCAAGTTGAAAAAGGAATGAAGATAATGGTTCTTCTTCACATTAGACCATCTAGTGACTCAGAACTAGTGTATATGAGACTAAAAATAGATTCAGACCCTTCCCAAATTAGCTTAAATACAAATTTATATAATTTAAATGATTCACCAGCTTCAAGTAAAAATCCAAACGCCATTTTTCCGTTAAAGAGTGGAAGTTCAACAAGAACAGCTTGGACCATATCAGATCCAACATTCTTAAATAAAAATGGATTAGAAAGTGCTGTTTCAGAGATTATGGACGATCAAGTAGAAACACCACTAGTAAAAGAAGGAACTATCCTAGCTTTATACTATACAGTATCAGATAACGTTTCATCAGGAGAAAATATTACTATTTCTTTTGATAAAACGATGGCAACTTTATCAAATCCAGAAAATATAGAAATCAAAGGTGATGCTACATTTAATGACTTAGTTTTAACTGTAGCATCTAACGTTTCTAAAATTGGAACACTAAATACATTAACTGCAACAGGAAGTAATAATTTAGATTATCCATTTAGCTTTGTTCCAGATTCAGATACAGATTTAGAATATTCCTTTGCTGTACCAAATGCCGTCGATTCTATCGTCTTAAGTGGTACACCAACGGATGCTAGTGTCAAAAATATTACCAATATGAATGTCTTAAGCGGACCACTTGAAACTCCAAGTGGAGATAACCCAGGTAATCATACGTTAAATGTAGGGGATAACACCATTAACATTGTCGTAACTGCTGAATCTGGAGATACAACCATTTACAAAATAGATGTAAAACGTTTGTCTAATGATACCTCTATTACAAGTGTAACAGGAACCAATGGAATAGCATTTAATAATATCAATGATACTGCCAATTCGATTACTGTTCCTTATAAAACAGCATCTTCTGATATCACCGTAACTTTAACAGATGCCAATGCTTTTTTAGATGCTCCAATTGGGTCTTGGACAATTAATTCCAATGGTAATACAGATACAACAAACAATTATACAATTTTAGTGAAATCAGAAGAATGTAAAGCAGAATATGCAACGATTCCTGGAAATACCAATTGTACAACCAAGTCTTATCCGTTTGAAATCATTCGTACTGCTCCATCTAAAAATGTTAATTTAAACGTATTAGAAGTAGATGGCGTAACTGTACCTGGTTTTGATCCTGTAAATGACCCAGAAAAAAAAGAATTTACAATCGCAGATGTTGCGGCCAATAAAACAAATGTAAACATCACGGCAACGGTAGCAGACTCTTTAAGCACTGTAAAAATCGGTGATGATGGCAATGCTACTCAAAACCTTGTTGTAGGAGATAATAGCATTAAAGTAACCGTTACCGCTGAAGATGGAGTAACCAAAAAAGAATATATTATTCACATTCATCGTTTATCCAATGATAACTTATTAGCTGCTACAAATGGTTTAACAATCACATCAACTCCAACAGGAACACTTGCACCAAATTTCGTAAATACCTTTGATGCGAGTATGGGAAATTATACCTATACCTTCCCTGCAAATGTCGGAGATATTACTATAAGTGCAACCGTTAAAGATACCAATAAAGCATCAGTAAGTATCATTGATATGAGTACAAGTGAAACCGTAGATACTTCAAATAAAGTATTAAATACAGATTCTAAAACTTTTCCAAAAACAACAACTAAAGTAGGAGTAATTGTTACCGCCGAAGATGGTTCTAATCGTGTCTATAAAATCGATTTTACTAGACTAACTTCTTCCAATAACTTATTAAAAAGCTTAAGTGTAACACCAGGTACCGGAATTAAAGAAACATTTTCTCCAACCAAAACCACTGGTTATACCGCCGAAGTAGACCCAGAAATTACAAGTGTTACCATAAATTATGAAACGCAAGATGATAATGTAAGAAGTACATCTCTACTTGGAGACACTGGACTTACCTTTACAAATAATACCGTATCTGATTTAAAATATGGACCAAATACCGTAAAAGTTCACATCGAAGCAGAAAATGGTCAACCAATCGACTATGAAATTGTGATTACCAGAAAAATGTCCAATGATGCCTTATTAAATCAAATTCGTGTCGGGTATAATGGCTCAACTCCAACCTTAATTCCTGAATTTAATAAAACAAAAGATAGCTATGAATTATCTACCAAAACCAATCCACTTCCTTATAACACAACAAGTATAAATATTGAATATGACAAATCACATAGCGAATCAACGGTAACAGGAAATATTGGTTCCATTGATTTAACATCTTATAATGACAAGGAATTAGTTCCTACTGGTACAAACCAATTTGTCTATGAATATACCTTTACCATTAACGTTGACAGCCAAGATAAAAGTAACCAAAAAACCTATACCTTAAAAATGTATAAAGAAGCAAATAACAGTGTTGATACGGATGACGTAAAAGTTCATGGTGTTACTGCCACCCTAGACCCTAGTGATGCTACCAATTCTACCTACAAAGTTGAAGTAGAAAATAGTATTACAACAGTAACATGGAGTGATATTAAAATTACTACAAGCGAAACAACTTCCAAAGCAACTGCTATTACTACAGGTACTTTAAATCTTCAAACTTCTACAGATAACACCTTTGATTATTTAGTAACAGCTGAAAATGGTGAAACCAAAACGTATCACATCATCATTACGCGAAAAAAGTCGACGAACAATACGATAACTCGTGTAAATCTTTATCTCGGAGATGAACAAACATCTTCAAGATTCTGTGAATATACAGGAGCTAATACAAGTTGTACGATTGAGGTTCCAACTGGTACTTCAAAATATCGTTTAGAAGCGGTATTACCAGATGGTGCTACAGTATCACCAGATAATACAACAGAATATACCATGACTTCTGATGCTAGTGATTCGACTCAAAATAGAATTCTAACCGTTCAACCAGAAGATGAAACTGCACCAAGTAAAGACTATACTGTCGTAGTAAAACGTCAAAAATCATCAAACAACTTATTAGACTTACTAGAAACAAATGCCAATAGTGAAACTCTAGTAGATATTTTAGGGAATGATAAAGTAACTCCAAATCGTTCTATTACAGTTCCAAGCTCTCAAACAACCGTATCATTACACATCAAAGCTCAAGATGGTACAGCGAAAATAACAAGTAACAAATATACAGGAGCTGCAGCAAGTGACATTAGTTTTGATGTAACGAATCTTGCATATGGAAATAATTTAGTAACGATTACAGTAACTTCTGAAATGAATGTACCAAAAATTTATAACCTAACCATTACTAGAGAAGATAATACCGAACCTAGATTATCTATGATTACCATTGACGGAAATCCAATTAATGATTACTTAACAGGTGAAACATTTGATAATGACCCAAGCAAAGCAATCGAAGACACCAATTATACTTATAATTTAAATATGTTTGAAAATAGTGTAGCAACGATTCTTCTTGATGCAACTAGCATGGATACAGAAAATGGTACGACTTCTGGAACTGGTTCTAAAAATATTGAAACCATTTACCATGGTACAACCTATGATAGTGGAAATATTTATACCAATACCTTTGTAATTAGAGCATTTGCTCATAACAAAAGTATTTATAAAGACTACACCATTAACATTACAAGAAATGCAAGCAGTGATGTTACAGTAGGAGAAAATGGCGTAGCCATGAAGTATGATGGGGTTGACCATATCGCAACATGGAATGCTGCTAATAATCGCTATGAAATTACCGTTCCAAATAAGGTGAATGTTGCAAATAGCACCAATGTCTTAGTAACCGTTCCAACTCTTCCAGGTGACAATGATACCCAAGCTAAAGTTACAATGAATGAAACAGCATTAAAAACAGATGATGAAATTACTTCAAATGTAAATACTCACAAATTTACTGTAACTGCAGAAGATGGAACAGAAAAAGAATACACCATGCAAATTACACGAGAATTAAGTAGCAATGCTTACTTAGAATCCATTTCCATTTTAGACCCTGATACTAAATCAGATATTGGTTCTTGGTCACCGTCTTTTGGTGATGGCATTACGTCTTACACCGTAAGTGTTCCAGTCTCAACAACTTCCATTCAAATAGATGCGGAACTGGGAGAAGCTCATCAAAAAATTAAAGATGGCGATTTAAAAACAGTTACTCTAGCATCTTCCGATGAAACCTTCACCATTGAAGTAACCGCGGAAAATGGTAAGAAAGAAACTTATACTTTGAAAATTCTAAGAGAACAAAGTAGAGTAAATTCTTTAAAATCATTAAAAATCAAAGATACAGAGGGAAATGAATTTGTTGTCAATGCTCACGCAAGTCAATTAAATCGTTTTACTGTAACAATTCCTGGTACAGTAGATAAAGTCATCTTTGATGCTGTATCGGATAGTGCCTTAGCCCAAATCGAATACTTAGGTGTTGATGCAGGAACTTCTGATACCTATAGCATTTCCACTGGTACTGTAACCAAAGAATTTACCATTACAAGTGAATCAGGAATTGAAGCCAAATACTATGTTGAAATAATAAAATTACCAAAAACCGATGCTACTTTAAAAAAATTAGCTTATAAGTTTAATATGTCAGATACAGAAACAGAAATAACCTTACAAGATGGTGTATATGAATATACCATTCCAGATGTTGGAAATGAAATCAAAAACATTATTATTTCTGGAGAAACTACGGATACGGATGCTTCGATAACAAGTGGAAATACTACTCATAGTTTAAATACTGGAGAAAACACCATTGAAATTCATACTGTAGCAGAAGATACAACCAAAACTTTAACTTATAAAATTAAAGTAAATCGTGCCAAAAATGGCAATGCCTACTTAAAAACATTAACCGTAGGTACCTATACCTTTGAAGAAGCGATTGACTTTGAAAATACGAAAAACTACACAATCAATGTAGAAGAAACCAAAGAAAAATTACTTGCTTCTGAAATACTTGCCGAAGCCGTAGAACCAACTTCAACGGTAACATTAGAAGATAATGACTTAGAATTAGTAACTGGTGATAATATTTATCACATTACCGTAAAAGCGGAAAATGATACAGAAGAACATTATACCATTACTGTGAAAAAACCAGCTTCAACCAATGCGACATTAAAAGAAGTCAAATTAAATGTTGGTTCACTAAAAGAAACATTATCACCAACCAATGATACGTATACTATCGTAGTACCATTTGGTACCACGAGTATTGATATTGAAGGAATACCATCTATTGCCGCAGCAACCGTAGATGGAAATGGGACATTTAATGTAGCAGATACTCCAATTATCTTAACGGTTCATCCAGAAGATACTAATGCCCCAGATAAAACTTATACCTTTAACATTGAAATATCAGCAAGTGATGAAGCAACCCTAAATACCTTATCAGTAGATGAATATCCATTTACCGATGGAACAAATGAAGTAACATTTGAAAGTGAAAAAGAAAACTATAGTATTGGAAACATCTTCCAAGCAGTAGATAAATTACATATCAATGCTGGAAAGACAAATACCAATGCCACGGTATCTTATTATTACGATAACAACGAAATTACAAGTTGTCATGATGCCTCAAGTTGTGAAATAACCCTTGATTCGGCCTTAGGTGCAAAAAATGTCGAAGTAAGAGTCCTAGCAGCAGATAAAATCGCTACCAAAACTTATACGATTTCTTATACCAAAGTAAATTCTTTTAATAACAACTTATCGAATATCGAAGCATTTGATAAAGAAAATAACGCTTTAAGTTTAAGTGAACCATTTAAACCAGAAGTAAAAACGTATAAAATTAGCATTCCAAATGATTTAGATACAGTAAGATTAAATGTGACAAAAGAAGATAATACTTCTACTGTAACAATGAATGGAGAAGAAGTACTAACCAAAACATTTAGCAGTTTAGCAGTTGGTAAAACAACCGTAACCATTGTCGTAACTGCTCAAAATGGGGATGAAGAAACTTATACCGTTGATATTGAAAGAGCAGATTATACAGCAAGTAATGATGCCTCTTTAACAGATTTAAAAGTGATGGATGTAACAGATACAACCAAAGAATATGCTTTAACTCCAAACTTTGGTAGTGCAGCAGATAATCATTATAGTATTGGAGATATTCCATACAATCTTGCCTCTTTAAAAATAGAAGCCTCATTAAGTGATACCTTAGCAAGTATAAAATACTATGTAAATGATGTCGAACAATCAAGTAGTACCGTAAATCTTCCAAATACCAGTGGAACGATTAAAGTCGAAGTAACTGCTGAGGATAACACAACTAAAACAACGTATGAAATTGCTTATACCAAAACACCAAGTAATAATGCCTTCTTAAGTAATATAACGGTGGGAGCAGGAACACTTACTCCAAGCTTTGGTAAAGAAGTGTATGAATATACAGTAGATTTATCAAATGATTTAAATACCATAGATTTCATTGCTACTTCAGAACATAGTGGTGCTCTTATCAAAATAAATGGGGAAGATTATGTTTCAGGAAGTACCAAAACACTAGATAATTTACCAGTTGGAGAAACTTCAGTTACTATCGTTGTCACAGCGGAAGATGGCAATAGTGAAACTTATGTGGTGAAAATAAATCGTGTCGACGTAGTAGAAGAAAAAATTACTTCTATAACATTTGGTCATACAATTAACGATGATTATATTTTATCTGTTACAGATGAAATCGCTCCTTCAGAACTAAAAGATCAATTAGATAATGAAAACAGCAAACTATTCATTTATCAAGAAGATGGAATCACAGAAATAGCAGAAGATGAATATGTTGGAACTGGAATGGTTATCAAATTAATAATTGATGGAGTAGAAAAAGATTCAAAAACAATTGTAGTTCTTGGAGATGTTAATGGTGATGGAATAATTGACCCATTAGATTCTGGAAAAATTATTAACCATTATCTAGAAAGAACAGAACTTTTAAATGCATATGCAATCGCTGGTGATATAAATATTGATGGAGAGATTGACCCACTAGATTCAGGAAAAGTAATTAACCATTATCTAGAGAGAAGTTTTATTCATCCAAGACCAATTGAATAAATTAAATGTAGACTAAAATAAGTCTGCATTTTTTTCTATTAGTTTATTCCCAAATTTGAAGGACTAAAAAGAAATAACATCCCATTTTTATTTTGCAGAATAATGTCGAATTTTGTAGACAGTAATGTTATAAAAGTTGTATAATAAATTTAATAATAAGGAGCATATGCTCTATAAATATTGTTTGGAGGATTTAAAATGAAACGAAAATTAAGAATAGGAATCTTATCCATTGCTATAAGCTTATTAATAGCAGCAGGATTACCACAATCTTTTGCTGCAGATGGTACTACTGCAAGATTTGAATGGCGTGGTAATGATACAGTTCTCGTTGGACAAGAATTAACAATGACTATTTGGGCAACTGGTATTCAAGGATCAGAAATCATTTCTGTAGGTGGGGAAATATCATCTTCAGATAATACTTGTCTAAGTTATACTGGTTCTAGAAAATTTGCATGGACTGATTTAAATGGTACAAGAAATGACACGCAACTTACAACTGTTAAATTTACAGCTGGATCCTCTCCTTGTACAGCTACAATCAATATTACAAAACCAAAATTAGCATTCGCAGATGATACAGGATTATCTCCAGCAACATTCTCAAAAACAATCACAGTAAGAGCAGCTGGTAGTGATGCAACTTTAAAATCATTATCACCAAGTGTAGGTACACTTTCACCAGCCTTTAACGCTGGAACTACTAATTATACTATTGATAGTATTCCAGCTAATACAGGAAGTATCACCTTTAATACTTCAGTAACAGATCCAAAAGCAAGTGTAACAAGTGGTAGAACATGTAATTTATCTTCTAAAGTAACAACTTGTAATATTACCGTAAAAGCAGAAGACGGAACAACAAAAACTTACAAAGTAGTAGTTACAAAAAAAGATCCAGATCCAGTTGTTCCAGGAAAAAGCAATGATGCAACCCTAAAATCTTTAACATCTACTGGTAATACTTTATCACCATCCTTTACTCCAAATACAACAAGTTACACAATGGAAACAGCTTCTAATGCGACTAGTGTAAAATTTGATGCCATTCCAAATCATGATAAAGCATCGATTGTAAGTGGCGAAACATGTAATCTTACTGATAAAACAACAACTTGTAGTATCATTGTAAAAGCAGAAGATGGAACAACAAAAACATATGAAGTAGCAGTAACAAAAAGAGATGAACAACCAGATGTTCCAGCTAAAAATAGTGATGCAACTCTAAAAAGCTTAGATGTTTCAGGATTTACTTTAATTCCAACTTTTAACAAAGATGTAACATCTTATAATATTAGTGTAAATAATAACATTACTGGTTTAAATGTAACAGCTCTTCCAAACGATGAAAAAGCTACTGTAAAAATAAGTGGTAACAATGGTTGGAAAGAAGGAGTAAATACTGTACGTATTACAGTTACAGCAGAAGATGGTTCTGAAAAAGTTTATATTGTTAATGTAAATCGTAAATCAGCATCTAATACAAACGCTCCTTCAAAATCTGCTAATAATTACTTAGAAAGTATTATGGTAAATGATGGAGAATTAAAACCAGGATTTGATAAAAATAATAATAGTTATAATATCACAGTACCAAATGATGTTGAATCACTAGATTTAAAATTATTTGCTGAAGATAAAAATGCCTCTGTTAGTATTATAGGAAATGACAATTTTAAAATTGGAATGAATGTAGTTACTATTGAGGTAAGAGCAGAAGATGGCTCTTTAAGAGTTTATACAATTAATGTAAATCGTAGTGAAAAAGTAAATCAAAATAAATTAAAAGATTTAATTATTACAAACGGAGAAATATCTCCAAGATTTGAATCAAATAAATATGAATATGAAGTTTCTGTAACAGGAAAAGTAAATAAACTTGATATTACTGCTATTCCTGAATTTGAAAATTCCCAAGTAGAAATTATAGGAAATGAAAATTTAAGAGAAGGAAACAATGCTATTTTAATTAAAGTAACAGATGAAAATGGATTCGTTCAATACTACCGTTTAAATGTTACAAAAGAAGGAAAGAGTACCTTTTTAGGACTTACTCTTGGACAATGGTTATTACTTTTTGGATCATTATTATTAATTGGAATATTAACCTTTATTCTAATTTTATTACTAAAGAAAAGAAAAGAAGAAGAAACTCCAAAAATTCCAGTAGTAGATGCTCATGGAGCGTCACCTTCATCGCCAGTAATTGAATTTAAACCTGAATTTAATTTTGGATCTAAAAATGGAACAGATGATGATGTTGTAGAAGCTGGAGGAGTATTAAATCAATACACTGGTTATCCAGAAAAAGAATTAGAAACGAAATTTAAAGAAGACAAAGAAAATACAAAAGAAGCAAAATATGAAGAAATTCCATATGATCCATATGATGAAATTGTCACAAAAGATGAAATCTTTGATGCTATTAATGAAGCAATTGAAACCAAAGATTCTAAAAAATTAAAACTATTATATGAACAAGAACGATTAAATCGCGAAAAAGAAGCTTTAAGAAAAGAAGAAGCAAGAAAATCAAGATCAAATCGCTATCATGAATAATTAGAAAGGAGAGTTTGTATGAAGAAAAATCATATTTTCATCTCCTTTTTATTGCTCTTAGCAATACCCATGTGTGTATACGCAAGTTCTTCCGCCAATATAGCATGGGAAGGAAATGAATTATTTGAAATAACAGAAGAATTCACTCAAAATCTTATATTTAGTAGTATTCAGGGATCTGAATTAATATCTGCAGGTGGAATCATTTCCGTAAGTGATGAAACTTGTTTTGATGTAGTTAAAGTGGAGATACAAAATCCATTCGCTACATATTATGAAAAAAGTAAAAAATTTGCTTACAGTAATTTAATGGGAACAAAAGAAGATTTTACTATGTTAAAAGTTACTTTAAAAGCAAAAGAAAATACTTGTAGTGCTAATTTAAAATTAGAAAATCCCAAATTATCATTTGCAGATTCGACACCTTTATCTCCTAATAATTTAGAAAAGGAAATAAATATTGTAAATTATGATGAATTAAAATTAAATGCAAGTGATTTAAAACTAAGTGTAGGAGAAACTTATCAATTAGAAATGTATGTTCCAAATGGACTAATCATTTCTCCAAATAAAGTCACCTTTACTTCTAAAAATAATACATTAGTAAGTATAGATAGTAATGGAAAAATAAAAGCCAATCAAAGTGGTGAAACAAACGTTACTGCAAGTTATGGTATGAAAACATTACAAACCAAAGTAACAGTTCTTGATTATTTAAAAGGAGATATTAATGGTGATGGTAAAATAAATCCGTTGGATCATTATCTTGCTCTTAGAATGAGTCTTGGATTAAATAAACCAACTGCTGAAGAGTTAATCCGAGGAGATATCAATAACAACAATCGTATTGATGCTGGAGATGTGTACTATATCTTAAGAAGAAGTCTTGGCTTAAAAAGTGAATAGTGTAAAATAGAAGAAAATAGATAGTAATTAATCAAAGAAAATGATAAAATAAACTTAATAATAGAGGTGTTTACTATGACAAAAAAAAGAAAATGGAAATTAAAACAAAAGTGGACTGGTTTAATCATTAGTGTAATCTGTTTTGTATCTGTCATTGCCTATGCAGTAGCAGATGCAACTCCAACCCTGAAAGTAAGTGTAACAAATCCAGTTATCGCTGCTCAAAATGGTCAAGATGCCATCATTGATCGTAGTGAAAGTGGTAGTAAAAAAACAGTAACGTACCACTTAGATTTTGAAAACGATAAAGAATTTAATTCACTTTCTTTCTTCATCAATTATGACCCTACAAAATTAAAATTAATAAGTTACAATCCAACAACAAAAAATCCAAGCCCAAGTGAAAATGTAATGGATGAAGGAAACGGACTTTTAGTTTGGTCAATCATGTATATGGGTGCTCCAACCAATACTAGTTTAGATATTGGAGATATTACTTTTGAAGTACTAGAAACTGCTTCTGGTAAAACAGATATTACTTTAACAAACATTGAAGCAAATAAAATAACAGATGGCGGACAAACGCTTACACCAGTAACCGTAAATGGTGTGAATGAAAGTGTATTTATAAGAGTTCCTGTGATTGAAAGTAGTATTAATTTAACAACACCAACACTAGAAATTGATTTAGGAAGCTCTAATAAAAATGATAATATTGTAGTTGATTATTCACCAAAAGATACAACCGATGATAAAAATTTCACTTATCAAATAACTGACGGACTCGATGTAGTAAAAGTAGAAAATGGCGTAGTAACTGGTTTAAAAATTGGTACTGCTAAAATCAAAGTAACTGCTTTCCAAAAAGAATTTGAAGTAGTAGTAAACGTAAAAGAACACTTGCGTGGTGTAAATATTAGTAATAACGAAATTACAAATAATACACTAGAAATAAACAAAAATACATTAAGTGGTCCAATTACTCTTACAACTAAGACAACTCCAAGTACAACAAGTGATACGATTAATTATACTTGGACAAGTAGTAATACCTCTGTAGCTACTGTAAATAATAATGGGGTAGTAAGCATCTTAAAAAATGGGACTATAACTATTAGTGTAACTGCAACTTCCAATGAGACATCAGAAAAATTTACAGATAGTGTAGTACTTAATGTTACTTCACCTGCAACAAGTGTTACCATTAATGAAACCGATTTTACAATAGATAAAAATACTACAAAAACACTAACTGGAGTTGTAACACCATCAGATACTACAGATACATTAAAATGGACCAGTAGTAATACCTCTGTAGCTACTGTTGATCAATTTGGAAAAGTAACAGCGATAGATGGTGGAGAAGCAACGATTACGTTAACGGTAGGTAATCATTCTGATTCTGTTAAAGTAAACGTAAATGTTCCTGTTACAGATATTTCTATTGATATTACAGATACGATTACATTACTTCCAAATCAAACACAAAAAGTAATAGCTAGTGTCATCCCAGCAAATGCAAATGATAAAACTATCACTTGGAGTGTTTTAGATAACACAATTGCAACCGTTGATAATAGTGGACTAATTACTGCTAAAAATGCTGGAGAAACTACACTAACAATTCAAAGTGGAAGTATTACAAAAACAAGAAAAATTAAAGTACTAAAAGAAGTAGAAGGCTTAAATATCAATATTCCAAATCAAACTTTAAAAAAGGGAGAAACAATTGATTTAATTGCTACACCAACTACTGGTGCAGAAGAAACTGGATTGATTACTTGGACAAGTAGTAATCCTTCTGTAGCTACTGTTGATCAATTTGGAAAAGTAACAGCAATTTCACCAAATGATGGTTCTGCAAGTACTGCAATTATTACGGCAACTTGGACTAGTAACATGAACCCTCAACACAAAGAAACTGTAACTTCTACAATTACAGTCATTGATCCAATTACTAAAATAGAATTAAATAAAGATTCACTAACATTAGAAGGAAAAGGACAAGAAGAAAAATTAGAAGTAAAATTAACACCTAATATAACCTCTAGTGATAAAACCATTACTTGGACAAGTAGTGATAACAGTGTTGCAACAATAAACAATAACGGCGTTGTAAAATCAGTTGGAAAAGGTACTGCAACCATTACAGCAACAACTTCAAATGGGTTAACTGCTTCATTAAATGTTACGGTAACCATTCCTACCACTAGGGTTACAATTAATAGCCAAAAAGAAATTACAATGAATATCAATACAACAAATAATTTAACAGCTAAAGTAGAACCAAGTGATAACTCAGATACATTAAACTGGTCAAGTAGTGATAATAATATTGTCAGTGTCAATAATCTAGGTATGATTACTGCTAAAAATGCTGGTACAGCAATCATTACAGCAAAATCTGGTGCCAAAGAAGACAAAATAACTGTAAAAGTTGTCATTCCAGTAACAAGCTTTCATTTAGTTTCTAAAGATAACATCAAAGTATTAAAAGGTACAACATCTACTATAGTAACAAAAATTAATCCAGAAAACGCGACAGATCAAACAATTACTTGGACAAGTAATAATGAATCAGTTGCAACTGTAAATGATTCTGGTATTGTAACAGCTAAAAATGCTGGATTATCAGTGATTACAGGATCATTATCAAACGGTATGAAAGTAACTGTAACAGTAGAAGTAGAAATCATTCCTATTACAGATATGGAATTTGCAACTGATAAATTAGAAATAAAAAGAAAAGAAGAAAAACAATTAGAAGTATTAGTAACACCGGAAAATACAACTGAAAAAGACCAAATTAAATGGACAAGTAGCGATGAAGAAATAGCTATAGTAAATGAATTTGGTATCGTAACAGGTAAAAAAGAAGGAACTGTAACCATTACTGCAACTTATAAAGACCTTGAAAAAAGTGTAGAAGTAAATGTAACAGAAGTTCATTTAGAAAGTATTTCGTTAGAAAATCCAGTGAATGAATTAAATGTTGGAGATACAACAAAATTAAATGTTACTTTAAATCCAACCGATGTTACAGATGATTTAATTTATACTTATTCATCAAGTGATGAATCCATTGCTACGATTGATGAATCTGGAATCATTACAGGAATAAATCCTGGAAAAGTTACGTTTACTATCGAAGTAAATGGTATGAAATTAACTCATGAGATGACAATTCGAAAAATAAAGAATCCTCAAACGGGTATTTCTTCTGTAGCTAGTTATGGAATCATTTCCATCCTTTCACTAGTTGGTATTGGATATCTATATTATAAAAAAAGTAAAATGAAAATTTAAATGCTTGAAAAAGTCCCTATGATCAAATAGAGACTTTTTTTAAAGTTTCAAACTTCGTGTAATTTCATTGAAATCTTGAATTTGCCCATGGGCAACATGAGATGCAAAAACTTCAGAAAGACCTAATTTTTGAATTTCATAAGCAAAAACATCGATATCTTCATAATACTCATTCATATAAACTAATCCATATAAAAATTCTAACAGTAAAATACACAAGCTATGCAAAGTATATTGATATAACGTTTCATCAAAATAATCTGTATAAATGGTAGATTTTCCATCTAAATCAATTAAATTTGTTTTTTGTTTTCCAAGTTTAATGTAAACATGAGAGTGGCCTCGAACTATATTATAATGTCCGAATTCATTTAAAATAGTAGTTTCTGAAAAAGGGCTATTGTTTAAATCAATAGGATATACAAAATTCTTTACCAATTCTTGTATATCTTCAATCAGCGATCTTCCGATCTTCCGTTTATAAAATAATGGTAAAAACATAAGATGATGAATAGGAATGCCAGAGACAGCTTGAAAAAAACATCCACTAAAACGGTGACTAATAAAAACAGGACCAATTGGCAACTGTGTTCTTTTTACATCATTTCTTTTTTTTCCAATTTCTGCAAGTGTATCTCTTTCATATAATTTAATATAATCTAATTCATCACGTTTATGAAAAGTAAATTGATCCTGATAATTTTTGACTTGTAAAGAAGATTTATCATAAATTTTATCGGGTAAGTCTAAAAGTTGTAAAGAGTCTTTCATCCAATATATTTGTTTGCGATAAATTTTTATTAAAATATTATCAACATATCGATAAACAATTCCTTCTGATCCTTCACCTATAATAGGACAATGTAATATTTCGTCGATAGATAAATTGATTTCCTTTTTTTCCATAAGAATCTCCTTTTCTATGTATCATAACATTAAAAAAAGCAAAAATTCAATGCCAATTAATAGGTAAAAAAAGATATTGATTTACTTTTAAGTTTATAGTACTATTTTTAAGGACAAAAAATTTAGAAAGGTTGTAATCAACATTGGTGTTGATAAAAAAATTTATGCAAAATGATTTTTTTAAAAGATTAAAAACAAAAAATAATTTACAAAAGTTAATTGCTACGTTAGTTTTAACTACTTCAATGTCAAGTTGTACTGTTCCAAATAAATTGAGTACAAACAAAGATGATAGATTAATTCCCAACTTAGAACAATTAATAGAAAATGATAATTTGGAAGAAGTATTATCACAGATTCATCCTTTAATCATGGATGGCGGTTTACAAAAAAAAGAAACCTTAGAAATAATCCAAAAATTAATACAAGAAAATAATACTGTTGAAACTGTTGACATAGATCTTTCCAATTATTATGGGGTATCAATTGTCGATGCGTTATCACAAAATGGTTATGATTCTTCTTTTGGATCTCGTGCTGAGTTAGCAGAACGTTTTGGAATTCCACATTATAAAGGTTTAGCTTGGCAAAATATTTTACTTTTACAATATTTAAATGGCAATGTAGTTATAGAAAATCAAACAGTTTCTAATGGGGTGCAAACAGAAGTTACAAAAGAGATAACAGCAATCGTTTCTGAAGAACCTAATAGTGAATTAGCACAAGAAATAATTGTTCCAGAATTGAATTTAGAAGAAACTGTACAACAAGAGGAAAAGAAAGTAGAACAACAAACATCTTCTACATTTAAACCAGGTCATCATGGTGGATCAAGTAATAACAACAATAATAAACCAAAACCACCTGTAGAAGAGCTTCCAACTGAACCATCTGAAACAGAACCACCTGTGGAAGAGCTTCCAACCGAACCATCTGAAACAGAACCACCTGTAGAAGAACTTCCAACCGAACCATCTGAAACAGAACCACCTGTAGAAGAACTTCCAACTGAACCATCTGAAACAGAACCACCTATTGAAGAACTTCCAACCGAACCATCTGAACCAGAACCACCTATTGAAGAACTTCCAACTGAACATGACCATAAATATAGTTGGACAACGGATGGTATATTCGATACAGGATCATGTGAATGTGGGGACATAAAACAAGTAAATCATCTACATTCTGAAGCCCCAGAAGATTTAGAATATAAAAATCCAATTCAAAATAAAAATGGCACTCATAATTTAAGCGCTTCATATCCTTGTGATAAATGTCAAAAAGAAGTAGTCTTAACCAAGACCGAAGAATGCCCATATGAAGTTTCAATTGAGCAAATTGGCATAAATGATATACATATTAAAAATGAAGATTGCCCAGTTTGTGGTCATCATAAACAAAAGAATGAAACATGTACTTCTGATGGTATTGAAAAAATTATTAAAGTAAATGCTCAAGTTTATGAATATGAAAATTGTACTGTGTGTGGAGATTGGACAAATCGTCGTTATCATATAAACCATATCTATGGACCTTGGGAAGAAAGAGACGAAGAAAATCATATCCGTTACTGTAAATGTATAGAAGCTAGAGAAATCGAAAAACATAATAATGTTCACAATGAAATTGATTCAGATAATCATATTGTCAACGGCTTTATTTGTGAAGATTGTGGTTTTTCAAGAAATACTAATCCTCATAAGCATGGTTATAGAAATATGCCACTTATGGAAGTATTAATGAACAAAGATATCTATGATAATTTAGAATCAAAATCTCAAGAAGCAAATCCAGATAAAGAGTCAACCGAATATTGTTCTTTTTATACCGTAAATTGCCCTGAGTCAGATTGTACTACATATAAAATTTATTATGACCATAACTTTATTGATGGCTATTGCACAAGAAAAGGCTATTGTGGAGGATTAAAAGATCCTAGCTATGTTGAACCAATTGCAAGTTTAGAAGAAATAGAAGTAGCAACACCAAGTAACGCTACTCCAAGTAATGCTAGTAGCATATCCAAAGAAAATGCGATAATAGCTCCAAAACCAAAGAAAAAGAAACTTGCTACTCCATCGAATGCGACTGCTTCAAACGCTACTAGAAATGAGGAAATAGAGGAAGAAATTCCTGAAGATGAAATGTTTGAAATTGAATTAATCAATGATTTAAACCAAGAACCAACGAAAGAAGAAGTAGGTTACACAGTAAATCCAGTAGAACAAGCTCATCAATTATTAAGACAAAACTTATTAAATCAAGAAAAAATGTTAGTAGCGATGTATTCTGAAGAAAGAAAAAATGCTAAATCAAGAACTCGTAAATTAGTATAAAAGTTTTAAAAAAGTTGACTTTTTCCTTTGGCACGAATATAATTAAACTATCAAAAAGCGAAGAACAAGCTGTTATAAATAAATGCTTTTTAGAGAGTCTATGATGGGTGAAAATAGATAAGCTATATTTATAAAGATCACTTGGGAGCTAGAAAACTAAAAAATAGTAGGTTTTCATCGCAGGGCTACTGCGTTATCAAAAAGAGTAACAAGTAAGGTGGTACCACGGAGATTTCGTCCTTTCGCGTATCACCTTTTTTTGTGGAAAGGTGAGATTATGAAACAATACAAATTATTAGAAAATAAACCAGTGGCAGAAATGGAGAATGCCGTTTTATTATCATGGGGAAGTGTCAATGAAATTTTAGATAAAACAATCGAAAAGCGAAATAATGCTCCATATTGGGTATTTTATGATGGCCCAGCTACCGCAAATGGTCATCCTGGTCTCCATCACATGCTAGCCAAATTTCTAAAAGATACTTTCTGTAAATACCAAACCATGCAAGGAAATAAAGTAATCCGTAAAATCGGCTGGGATACTCATGGATTACCTGTAGAATTGCAAGTGGAAAAAAAATTAGGATTCAACAGTAAGAATGACATCGAAGAATTTGGGATTGAAGCATTTAATCAAAAATGTCGCGAAAGTGTTTGGGAAAATGAAAAAACTTTCACTGATTTAACTAGTAAAATGGGCCAATTCATTGACCTAAAAAATCCATACATTACCTATGACAATAATTATATTGAAACCGAGTGGTGGATTTTAAAAAAATTCTATGAAGAAGGTTATTTTTATTTAGGAAGTAAGATTCTTCCTTACTGTCCTCGTTGTGGTACTGGTCTTGCATCTCATGAAGTTGCTCAAGGCTATAAAGAAGTAAGTGTCGATACCGTGATTGTTCCTATGAAGAAAAAAGATAGTGATACCTATTTTCTTGTTTGGACAACCACTCCATGGACTTTAATTTCCAATGTTGCATTATGTGTAAACCCAAAAGAAGCTTACATAGAAGTAGAATCGATGGGACATAAATTTATCTTAGCAGAAAAATTAGCAAATGTAATTTTAGGTGATGAATATAAAGTCTTAAAGAAAATGCAAGGAATTGATCTGGAATATACAGAATATGAACAATTAATTCCGGACTTAAAAGTCGACAAAAAAGCTTTCTTTGTTACTTGTGATGAATATGTAACCATGGATTCTGGAACAGGGATTGTTCACATTGCTCCAGCCTTTGGTGAAGATGATGCCAAAGTCGGCAAAAAGTACAATCTTCCTTATTTAAATCCCGTTGGAGAAGATGGAAAATATTTAGAAGGAACCTTTAAAGGACAATTTGTCTTTGATGCAGATTTGGAAATCATTAAATACTTAAAAGCCAATGATAAACTATTTAAAAAACAAAAAGTAGTCCATAATTATCCGCATTGTTGGAGATGTTCTACTCCTTTAATTTATTATTCTAAACCAAGTTATTACATTGAAACAACCAAATTCAAAGATAAAATAATAGAAGCAAATAAAACCGTCAATTGGTTTCCAAAGTATGTTGGAGAAAAACGTTTTGGTAACTGGTTAGAAGAATTAAAAGACTGGGCGATTTCTAGAAATCGTTATTGGGGAACACCACTTCCATTATGGAAATGTAAAAATGGTCATGAAATCATGATTGGAAGTCGAAGAGAATTAAAAGATTTAGCTGTGACAGAAATTGATGAAAAAACGGTCGAACTTCATCGTCCATATGTAGATGATATAAAACTAAAATGTCCAGAGTGTAGTGGAGAAATGACTCGTGTAAAAGACGTAATTGATTGTTGGTTTGATTCTGGATCTATGCCATTTGCCCAATACCATTATCCATTTGAAAATCAAGAATTATTTGAAACCCAATTTCCTGCTGACTTCATTTGTGAAGGTATCGATCAGACAAGAGGGTGGTTCTATACACTTTTAGTAATTTCTACCTTTGTTCGTGGCTGCGCTCCTTATAAAAATGTATTAGTAAATGAACTTGTCCAAGATGCTGAAGGTAAGAAAATGAGTAAAAGCAAAGGAAATATCGTCGAACCATTTTCAACGATGAAAGAATTTGGCGCAGATGTCACTCGTTTTTATCTTCCTTATGTTTCGCCTGTTTGGACGCCACTTCGTTTTGATATCAAAGGCTTAAAAGAAGTTTATTCAAAATTTATGAACCCACTAAAAAATACTTATAATTTCTTTGCTATGTATGCTAATACGGATGAAATGCAAATAGAAGAGTGTCAAATACCTTATGAGAATCGGGAAGAAATTGATTTATGGTTATTATCCAAATATAATCGTTTGGTAGAATATGTTACAACATCTTTTGAAGAATTTGATTTAAACAAAGTCGTTCGTGCAATTACCAATTTTGTATCCGAAGATTTGTCTAACTGGTATATTAGAAGAAACCGAGCACGTTTTTGGGCTTCTGAATTAAATGATTCCAAAAAAGCAGTTTATATAACTACTTATGAAGTATTAGTAGGATTATCTAAATTAATTGCGCCAATTACCCCTTTTATTAGTGAAGAAATTTATCGTAATTTAACCAACGAAGAAAGTGTTCACTTAGCAAATTATCCGCAAGTAGAAAAAGACTTAATTGTTGATGAAATAGAAGAAAAAATGGATTTAGTAAGAAATATAATTAGCATTGGCAGAAATATACGTGAAGAAGTTAAAATAAAGGTTCGGGAGCCACTTAGTGAAGCATTACTTGATAAACGTATTGAATCAAAAATTAAAAACTTAATTCCTTTAATTGAAGAAGAATTAAATGTAAAACAAGTAAATTTTATTGAAAATCTTGCAAAGTATATGGAATTTACCGTGAAACCAAACTTCAAAAATGTTGGTAAAATCTTTGGTTCTAAAATGGGTGAATTTCAAAAAGCACTAGCAAATTTGAGCGAAGAAGAAAAAAATGCTTTACAAAATAAACAAGAAATTGAGTTATTAATAAATCAAGAAAAACATCTTATTACGCCAGATATGGTCGATATCCGTATTACTGCCAAAGAAGGCTTTGATGTTGCGATGGAAAACAATGACTTTGTGATTCTAAATACAGAACGTACCGAAGAATTAATTTTAGAAGGATTAGCAAGAGAACTTGTTTCGAAAGTTCAAAATTTAAGAAAAACTGAAGGCTTAGAAATAACAGATCGTATTACAATTCATTATCATGGAACCAAAGCGGTTGAAAATGCCATTGAGCATTTTAGTGATTACATTAAAGAAGAAACCTTAGCGACAGAATTACAAAAAGAACCATCACTAAAAGAGGAATTTGATTTAAATGGAGAACCTACTTACTTAAAAGTATCCAAAAATTAGAAAAGGAAAGATTTTACAAAATCCTTCTTTTTTATTTTAAAAGCATTGCTAAAATTTACCAAAAAAATATTAGACAAAAAATGGAAAATAGATTATAATAAACGGGCATTAAAAAAGGAGAAAAAACATGGATTATAAAAAGAAAGCAAATTTAATTGTCTTAAATATGGATTTACTTCCATCTTCATCACTCACTGAATATCCTCGTAATTAAAGAAGAAAAAAGTAGTTTTTTAGCATTATTACAAGCGTTACAAGAACAAACTGATTTACCACTTTTATATTGTTTATATAGTGAGTTAGAAACCCGCGAGACTTGGCAAAAAGGATTACGAATTTTTAATCAAATTGCCTTAGGATTACCACCTCAAAAACATATATGTCGTGCCCTAATTTTAGGATCAAGTTTATACGATCCTTACCATAAAATAGACGGAATTCATTTAGAATCAATATATCCCGAATTTGATATTAACAAAACAATCTATTTAATGGGTGAGAATAAAGTCTCTATACAAAGTAAAGGAAAAGAGGTAGGAGATTCGCTTTATGTCGAAAGCTCTTCCTTATCTGATTTTTCTGAGAATTTAAAGAATTTGTCTAATCAAAAAAGAAGAGAAAAAGTAAAAAATGAATTGTAAAATGCTTCTACCTATAATAGAATTAAAGTAGAAGGAGGAGTCTATGGATTTGTGGATTATATGGCTAATTGTCATTATAGCTCTGTCTTTTCTAGAAGTTGCTACCGTAAATTTAGTGTCCATCTGGTTCATTGCAAGTGCTTTAGTTTCATTAATATTGTCCTTTTTTGAACTATCTTTTTTGATTCAATTTGCAGTATTTGTCTTACTAGGTGTCTTCTTAATGATTACCACCAAACCAATACTACAAAAATGGTTAAAGCCAAAAGATATCAAAACCAATTTCGATCGAATCATTGGGATGACAGGACTAGTAACTGAAGAAATTACCAAAAATGCCATTGGAGAAATTAAAGTCGATGGCAAAAGATGGAGTGCAATTAGCACCGATAAAATCTCAGCCGGTGAGAATGTAATCGTTGAGAGCATCGACGGAGTAAAATGTAAAGTGAAAAAAATAGAAAAAAGAGAGAGTGAGTAATTTATGCCTATTTTTATAGCCCTTTTAATTATTGTAGGGATTATTTTAATTCCTTGTATAAAAGTAGTTCCCCAATCAAAAACTTATGTAATTGAACGTTTAGGTTCTTATTATGTAACATGGTCAAATGGTCTTCATTTTAAAATGCCATTTATTGATCGTGTTGCAAGTGTTGTTTCTCTAAAAGAAACAGTAAAAGATTTTGCACCACAACCAGTTATTACCAAAGATAATGTTACTATGCAAATTGATACCGTTGTTTATTTTCAAATTACGGATGCCAAATTATACACTTATGGAGTAGATTATCCAATTAGTGCTATTGAAAATTTAACAGCGACTACACTACGTAACTTAATTGGTGAATTAGAACTTGACCAAACATTAACTTCAAGAGATATTATTAATTCTAAAATGCGTGCTATTTTAGATGAAGCAACCGATCCTTGGGGAATTAAAGTAAACCGCGTCGAAGTAAAAAATATTTTACCTCCCAAAGATATTCAAGAAGCAATGGAAAAACAAATGCGTGCTGAACGTGAAAGACGTGAAAAAATTCTTCAAGCCGAAGGAGAAAAGAAATCAAGTATACTAATTGCGGAAGGAGAAAAAGAAAGTGCCATTTTAAGAGCTGAAGCTGATAAAGAAGCCAAAATTAAACGTGCCGAAGGTGAAGCGGAAGCCTTACTTAAATTAAAACAAGCAGAAGCTGATGGTATGAAACTATTAAAAGAAGCGCAAGCTGATGAATCTGTTCTACGTTTAAAAAGTTACGAAACACTTTCTAAAATTGCTGATGGGCAATCAACGAAAATTATTCTTCCATCAGAATTATCAGGAATTGCTTCTTTTGGTACTGTCTTAAAAGAAACACTAAATTCTAAAAAAGAGAAATAATGAATAAAGAAGAAAGAATGCTAGAAAATATTTTCTAGTATTTTTTTATGAAAAAACTTTTCTTAATAAAACGAACAAATGTATCTAAAATTTCTTGACATTCAATGTTAACTAATTTATAATAAATGAAATTTTTAAAAAGTAAGAAAATAAAAATGAAAGGAGAAAAGTATGGAACATGTTACCCATGATGATGTAAAACCAGTTTACAACGAACATTCCCAAATACTAATTTTAGGATCCATGCCTAGTAAAAAATCCAGAGAAGCAAAGTTTTATTATGCTCACCCCCAAAATCGTTTTTGGGGGATTTTAGCAAAATTATTTCAAGAATCAATAGTGGACAAAAGAAATTTTGTTTTAAAGCACAATATAGCTTTGTGGGATGTAATTTCTGCGTGTGACATAGAAGCTTCAAGTGATGCCTCTATTAAAAATGTAATTCCAAATGATTTAACCAAAATTTTAAATACATCACCTATTAAAGCTATTTTTACGAACGGCAAAACAGCCGAAAAATATTATCAAAAATACATTTATCCTCTAACAAAAATATCTAGCATATGCCTACCCAGTACTTCTCCAGCTAATTGTAGGATAAAAGAAGAACAATTAATAGAGGAATGGTCTACTATTTTAAAGTATTTAAAATAATATTTCAAAATATGATATAGTTATTATGAAGAAGGTGAATCTATGATAGCGAGTGTTTTACTTGAAATAAAAGCGAAAAGTGTTGATAAAACTTTTGATTATTTGATTCCTGAATCTTTAAATAACGTAATAAAAATTGGCATGCGCGTTTTAGTTCCCTTTGCTTCACAACAATTAGAAGGCTATGTCATAGAAATCAAAAACCATTCAAATACTTCGTTAGAATTAAAAGAAATCCTAAAAAATATAGATGAAGAAGTAATACTAAATCCCGAACTTTTAGAAATTGGCGCCTATATCAAAGAGAGTACGCTTTCCAGTTTAAGCAGTGCCTACAGTACGATGCTTCCCACTGCACTAAAAGCCAGAAAAAAAACACAAATCGGGAAAAAATATGAAACCTATCTTTCCTTACAAATCCCTTTAAATCAAGCTTATTTATTATGTAAGAAAGAACCGCAAAAAGAAATTTTAGAATTATTTGAAAGTGGAGTAGTGATATCCAAAAAAGATGCCCAATCGATTTCTCTTTCTTCAACCAATACACTAATAAAAAAAGGTATTTTAAAAGAAGACAAAGAAGAAAGCTATCGCTATCAAATAAAAGAATTGGAACAAGATTTAAAAAAAGCGTTAAACGAAGAACAAACCATGGCTTTAAAAAAAATAAAACAATCATTTGGCCAATCTAAAACCATTCTTTTAAAAGGTGTGACAGGATCTGGAAAAACCGAAATTTATATGCAAAGCATTGAAGAAATTCAAAAATTAAAAAAGCAAGCACTTGTCTTAGTTCCTGAAATTAGTTTAACACCACAATTCATCCGTAACTTTGCCAGACGTTTTAAAAGTAACATAGCTGTATTGCATTCAGGTTTAAATGATGGTGAAAAATATGATGAATGGCGCAAGATAGAAAGAGAAGAAGTATCAATTGTAATCGGTGCTCGCAGTGCTATTTTTGCTCCTTTAAAAAATCTTGGTATCATCATTATTGACGAATGTCATTCGGATTCATACAAACAAGAAAATCGTCCCAAATACCATGCACATGATATCGCTTTGTTTCGGTCGAAATATCATCATTGTCCTGTTATTTTAGGGAGTGCAACTCCAAGTTTAGAAACTTACGCAAGAGGAAAAAAAGGCCTTTATGAGCTCGTTTTATTAAACCATCGCGTTCATAAAAATCCTTTGCCAGAAGTAACACTTGTTGATATGGCAAAGGAAGCCAAAAACCATCATTTTATAATGAGTGAATTATTAGAATTAAAAATAGAAGATCGTTTAAAGAAAAAAGAACAAATTATGATTTTATTAAATCGTCGTGGACATTCTACTACAATTCATTGTTCTTCTTGTGGATTTACCTACAAATGTCCATATTGCGACATTACACTAACATTTCATAAATCGACCAAAAATCTTCGTTGTCATTACTGCGGATATACGAAATTTTTAGAAAATGCATGTCCAAATTGTCATGAAGATGCGCTAAATTATTATGGATTAGGTACAGAAAAATTAGAAAGTGCTATGAAAGAAAAATTCCCGAGTGCTCGTATCATTCGGATGGATACTGATACGACAAATAAAAAAGGAGCTCTAGAAAAAATTGAAGAAGAATTTCGAGCGCATCACTACGATATTTTAATTGGAACCCAAATGATTAGTAAAGGTCTTGATTTTCCAAATGTTACTTTAGTTGGAATTGTAAGTGCCGATATCACATTAAATCTTCCTGATTTTCGAAGTGGGGAAAAAACGTTTGCACTCCTTTATCAAGCAAGTGGCCGCGCTGGTAGAGGAAACATCAAAGGAGAAGTTATCATTGAAACCTATAATCCAGACAATCATGTTTTAAATTGTGTAAAAAATCAAGATTTTGAAAAATTTTATGAATATGAAATGAACATTCGCAAAACATTAAAATATCCGCCTTACTATTATCTTGCTCATTTAGAAGTGAAAAGCAAGAATTATGAAGAAGCCAAAAATGAATCAGCTAAAGTAGCTCATTTTTTAAAACGAAAATTAAATAAAACGAGTATTATTTTAGGTCCAACCACGGCCAATATGTTTCGTATTAATAATGTCTATCATTTTGAAATTATGATTAAATATCGCTTTGATGAAAACTTAAAACCAGCTTTAAAAGAATTAGATGATTTATTTTTATTAAATCACAAAGTAAGTCTTGATATTGACATGTCTTATTAATATTTATGATATAATAAAAATATTCTAGAAAAGGTGATACAATGAAAAATCCAAAAATCATTTTTATGGGAACTCCTGATTTTGCAGTACCTGTCCTTGAAATGTTAATTAACAATTATCAAGTTTCTATGGTAGTAACTCAACCAGATAAAAAAGTTGGCAGAAAACAAACTTTAACGCCATCTCCCATCAAAGAACTAGCACAAAAGCATAAGATCGAAGTGTTTCAACCAGAAAAAATTCGTGTGGATTACGAACCAATTTTAAAAGTGAAACCAGACTTAATTATTACATGTGCATATGGTCAAATTATTCCGAGTGCAGTCTTAGATTGTCCAACGATTGCTTGTTTCAATGTTCATGCCTCTCTTCTCCCAAAATACCGTGGAGGTGCTCCAATTCATAAAGCGTTAATAAACGGCGAAAAAGAAACTGGTATTACGATTATGTATATGGACGTTGGAATGGATACAGGGGATATGGTAGCTAAGCAAACTATCCCAATTGAAGAAAGCGATAATGTTGGTCTTTTACATGAAAAATTATCCCAAATAGGTGCTAATTTATTAAAGGAAACTTTACCTAGTATTTTAAAGGGAACTAATAAAAGAGAAAAGCAAAAAGACGAAGAAGCAACTTATGCCTATAATATAAAAAGAGAAGAAGAACACTTAGATTTTTCTAAAAAAGGCTTAGAATTAATGAACCAAATACGAGGATTAAATCCATGGCCAACTGCTAATTTCTACTTAGAAGATTTAGAATACAAAGCTCTGGAAGCTGAATTTGTTCCAAAGAACCAAAAGGAAACTGGCAAAATTGTTGATGTTACGAAAACTGCCATAGGTATTTCATGTGCAGATGGGATTTTATATATCACAAAATTAAAACCTTTTGGGAAAAAAGTCATGTTTTCGAAAGATTTTCTAAACGGTTTAAAAAAAGAAAAAATATTAAATCAAAAAGTGAAGTGATAAAAATGGCCAAAAACAATCAAAATCCAAGTACGATTCAAAAAATGTGGCATGATAAAAAAGGAAAAGCGATAATAAAACTTGGCTTATGGGTTGCCTTTTTACTTCTCATCATGCTTATGATTCCGATAATGAATCTGTTTAATAAAACCACGACTTTACCACAAATCAATGAAAAACCAAACAATGATCAAGAAAAGTATAAAAATATCAATGAAATGTGGGAAAATTTATTATCTTTTAATTACCAATATCAATATCAAGTTTCCGATAAAGTTACAAAAGAAACAATTTTATTTCAAGGAAAAAAGGGCAATGGAATTGATACGGGGTATCGAGAATCAAAAATAGGAATTATTAAATATCGGATAGAAGAGAATCATATTTACCAAATCTTAGTTGATTCCGAAGAAGAAATAACTTTTTTATATGAAGAAGAAGATAAACCTTTTTTAAATCTGCAAGATCTTCATACTAAATTAAATTATTTTATTCCAGCCGAAACAATTAGTGGAACAATGCGCACCTTAAATTATCAAAATGGAGACGAAACGATTGAAATAACCACGACTTTAAATGAGATAAAGAAGATTCGTATCAATACCGCTCAAAAAGAATACAATTTATTATTTGATACTTTGGAACAAGTAAGTGAATAAAAAGGGTGGATCTTATGAACAAAAACTATTTAATTACATTTTTATGCTTCTTTTTTCTCATCTTATCTTCAGTTCAAGCCGATGCCTTTGAACTGAAATCAACTCATGCTTTATTAATCAATTTAGATGAACAAAAAATTCTTTATGAGAAGAATGCCGAAGAAAAAACTTCGATTGCTTCTTTAACCAAAATCATGACTTCAATAATAGCATTAGAGAATATCGCTTCCTTAGATGAAACAGTAGTACTAAAAGCATCAGATTTTCAAGGCCTAATAGAAGCTAATGCTGCTGTAACTGGCTTTTATATTGGTGAAGTCGTGACTTATCGTGATTTATTATATGGTCTCATGCTACCTTCTGGTGCTGATGCCGCTCAAGCTTTAACAAGATTGGTCGCTGGTAATAGAGAAAACTTTGTCTTAAAAATGAATGAAAAAGCCAAATCATTAGGGCTACAACAAACAAATTTCGTGAATGAGACCGGTTTAGATGCTGAAAATCATTATTCTTCTTTAAAAGATGTCGCTAAAATGTTTCAATATGCCCTTCAAAATGAAGAGTTTAAAAAAATCATTTCATCAAGTTCTTATCAAGTAAGTAATGGTTCTAAAATTCTTCATAGTACCGTAGAGAGAAACTTACAAAAAAATCATCTCACGATGGATTATTTAATTGGCGGAAAGACAGGAACAACGGAAAATGCTGGATTATGTTTAGCATCTTTAGCGAGTGCTAATGGTTCAAATTATATGCTAATTACCACTGGTGCTCCTCAAGAAAATAACAATCCTTACAATTTTTTAGATACCAAAACCATTTATGATTATTTTATGGAACACTATGAAACCCAAACGGTTTTAGAAAACGGACAAGAACTATTAACCTTGGATACCCGCTATGCGAAAGAAGCACAGTTATCTTTTAAAAGTCAATTTAATTTATCCAAATATCTTCCCAAGAATTATGCCAAGGAAAATATTAAAATAGAATATTTAGGCATTCAAGAAGTGAATTATGATACTCCTATCAATACAAAACTAGGAACGTTAAAAATTATTGTAGAAGGGGAAACGTTAAAAACACTAGATATCATTTTAAATGAAACGTTACATTTTGATATTTTCAAATATCTTACGGCAAATATTCATTGGGTCATTATCGTTATTTTAGTAATCTTATCTTTTTTCCTCTATTTCCATTTCTTAAAAAAAACTGGGAAACAAAAAAGAAAAAACAAAAGTAAGACAGTGAAAGTGTAAAACAAAATCACTGCTTTTTTTTGCATAAAAACTAAATTATTTTCCTAACAAAATTGTAATAATAAAAAAAAGTGGTCTTTGTTATAATGTAGCAGAAAGGAATTTTTTTATGGAACAAATTTTAAAATTAAATCATGTGAAAAAATATTATGGAGATAAAAGTGGCTTGATTACTAAAGCCGTAAATGGCATAAGTTTTGAAATAGAACCGCAAGAATTCGTCGCAATCATGGGTTCAAGTGGAAGTGGTAAAACAACACTATTAAATTGTATGGCAACGATTGATACGGTTACAAGTGGCCAAATACTAATAGGTGAGAAAGATATTACGACACTAAAAGAAAGTGAAATAGCTGATTTTAGAAGAAAAGAATTAGGCTTTATTTTTCAAGATTTTAATCTTTTAGATACTTTGACTATTGAAGAAAACATTGCCTTATCACTTATTATTAATCATGAAAATCCTGAAAAAATTGAAGATTTAGTAAAAGAATTAGCAATCAAATTAGGAATTGAATCTATTTTAAACAAATTTCCTTATGAAGTTTCTGGAGGACAAAAACAACGCTGTGCTTGTGCAAGAGCCTTAATCAATCAACCTAAAATTATTTTAGCCGATGAACCAACTGGGGCCCTAGATTCTAAATCTGCAAGAATGCTTCTGGAAACAATGGCTTTGATGAATCAAGAATTAAATTCTACCATCTTAATGGTTACACATGATGCCTTTAGTGCTAGTTTTTGTAAAAGAGTAATGTTTCTAAAAGATGGCAAGATTTTTTCTGAAATTTATAAAGGAGAAAAATCGCGAAAAGAATTCTTTCACGAAATATTAGATGTATTAACCCTTCTTGGAGGAGATGTTGACCTTGTTAAATAAACTAGCTTTAAGAAATGCCAAACGTAGTATTAAAGATTATATGATCTATTTAATCACCGTTACGCTTTCCTTTTCCTTTATTTTTGCTTTTAACTTAATTAGTTTTTCAAAAGATGTTTTAAATTTAAGTAGTATGATGGTTAATTTTAAATATTCTATGTATTTTGTAAATGGACTAATTATTTTTGTCATCTGCTTTTTAATTAATTACACGACCAAATTTATTTTTAAAAAACGTAGTAAAGAATTTGGTACCTATTTAATTTTAGGAATTAAGAAAAAACAAATTACTTCTTTATTTACTAGAGAAAACATTATTTTAGGAAGTTGTTCGTTTGTGTTATCTATTCCGTTAGGATACTTATTTAGTATGATTATGTCTTATATCATGATGACAATTTTTGAATTACCTAAACTCATTAAAATAAATATAACTATTAGAGCTCTTGGTTTAACGTTTCTTTATTTTCTACTAATTTATTTTATTGTGCTCTTACTCCTTCGAAAAAGATTTAAAAAATTAAAGATTCATGATTTATTATACTTAGAACGAAAAAATGAAAAACGCCGTAAACAATCAATCGTCACTTCTTGTCTTTTCTTATGTTTCTTCCTCGCAATAGGCTTCTATGCACTCTTTGTGTTTGATAAACAGTTTGCCGGTATTAATGTAGAACCATCTATGGTCAAAATTTTTCAATCAATTCTAATGATAATAATAAGTATTTATGGAACTACTTTAACTATTCCAAATATTTTAATTTATCTGGTTTTAAAATCTAAAAAAATAAAATATCATCAAGATAATCTCTTTGTTGTACGCTTGTTTTCTTCCAAAATAAAAACTATGAGTTTTACCCTAGGAACCCTAACCGTATTAATTACCTTAACACTAGTTGCATTAAATATATCTAGTCTGTTTAAAGGAATGTTTGAGTATCAAATCAAACAAAATGCTCCTTATGATATAAGTATTAATGTAATAAATACAGAAAATGTAGCAAAATATCTTGCTAAAATAGAAGAAGATTATACGATTAAAGATCAATATATTCATCACAGCTATCAAGATTCTCAAAATAATATTCGTAAAAAATTAGAAAATGATGTTTATTTATGGCATCAACAAGATATCGTCATAAAACTAAGTGATTATAATAAATTAATGGCTTTAAAAAATGAAAAACCTCTTGAATTAAGAGATGATGAATATCTCATTAATTGTTCTAAAGAAGCTTGTGAGAAAATAAAAGAAAGCAATATGACTTCTTTTGAAACGAAAAAGGGAACTTTTCTAACATTAAAAGAGATAACCAATCAAGGCTTCGATTATAACATAACAGGTTTTTCCTATTTTGCTGTTTTAAAAGATGAATATGTCGAAGAAATTATTATAGATACTTTTTTGACTGTAAATACTTTAGAAAAAACAAAGGAACAATTTGCTGAAACTTTAGCGAGCATGGAAGATTCTGAGAATTGTCGCTTAGAAGATAATTATTATATTTGTTATACCTCTTCTAAAATTGCTGTCAAAGGAAAAGAAGAAGCGAATAATAAAAGTTTCATGACGATTACATCATTTATTTGTTTTTACATCGCTTTTATTTTTACTGCCGTTGTTGGGACGATTTTAGCGATTCTTGCTTTGAGTGAATCTTGTGAATACAAATATCGTTATACCGTTTTAAAACGCCTAGGATATAAAGAAAGTGACTGTTATAAGTCCATTCGTAAACAACTTTTATTATTCTTTCTTTTTCCACTAATAATCCCTTGTTTAGTAAGTTTTACAACCATTCATTCTATGAATAAACTTTTTCAAATTGTTCTTACTAGCAATAACGAATACTTTCATTACTTCTTAGCTTCTTTCCTCTTATTTTTAGCTATTTATAGTCTTTATTTAATAACCACATATTTTGGTTACAAAAAAAACATCGAAGAATAATTGAAAATTTTGTTATACTAAAAAAGGTGAGATTATGAAAATTGCTATTATTGAAGATGATTTAAAAATTCGTACCGAACTTGCAAAATTATTAGAAGCCCAAGGATATCAAACAGTAATAATTCAAGACTTTACCAATATATCAGAACATCTAACAAAGCAAGATTTAGATTTAATTTTGCTAGATGTAAATTTACCTCATACAAATGGTTATGAAATTTGTAAAAAAATCCATAAATTACGCCAAGTTCCCATTATCTTTGTAACAAGTCGAGTAACAGATGCCGACGAATTAAAAAGTATTGAGGTGGGAGGTATTGATTTTATTGCCAAACCTTATAATAAAATGATTCTATTAGAAAAAATAAAACGGGCTTTAAAACAAAATAATCCTGAAAATTATAAATATTTAACGAAAAATGGTTATTCTCTAGATCTTCATTTATCTATATTAAGTTATCAAGGCAAACAAGTAGAATTAACAAGAAATGAATTTCGCATTCTTTATTATTTCTTCTTAAATGCTAATCGTATTATTTCCAAAGAAGAATTATTAGAATATTTATGGAACGATAAATATTACTTAGATGAAACTATCTTAATGGTAAATATGAATCGACTTCGTAAAAAGGCGAGTGAAATAGGAGCAAATGACTTAATAAAAACGATACGAAAGAAAGGATATATCTTATGAAATTTATCGACTTTTTAGAAGAGAAAACAACTTTCATCGTTTATCAAACTTTTCTTCTCCTTCTTCTTTCTATGTTATTAAAATCACTAGAAATTCCTTGGACTTTAATTCTTTATCTAGACGGGTTTCTTTTCTTCTTTCTTATACTATTTCTTAGTTTTGAATATGTAAGACTTCGTCAAAAAAATAAAAAAATTGAGAATTTATGTAATGATTTAGAAGAAAAATATTTGATATTTGAAGTCTTACCAAAATCTAAAAATTTCGAAAATCAAGCTTATTACCAAGCTTTAAAAATTGCTTGTAAATCAATGAACGATAAAATAAGCAGTTTAGAATCGGAAAAACAAGAGTATCAAGAGTATATTGAATCTTTTGTTCATGAGATTAAAACACCGATTTCCGCTCTTTCCTTAGTTTATGATAATCAAAAAAACTATGAACTGAAAGCAGAAATTCAAAAAATCAATAATTTAATTGAACAAATTCTTTATTATGCAAGAAGTGATACCACAGAACATGATTATTTCATCAGACGTCTTTCTCTAAGTAATGTGGTTCATAAGGTTCTTTTAGAATATAAAGAATATCTCCTTCATCAAAAAATATCCTTAAACATTCATGATTTAGAAAATATTGTTTTCACCGATGAAAAATGGCTTGGATTTATTCTTTCTCAAATCATTCAAAATTCTATGAAATATTGCCAAAAAAAGAAAAAAGAAATTGAAATATTTAGTACCGATAATGCTCATAATATTATTTTAACAATAAAAGATAATGGCATAGGCATTAGCCAAAGTGATTTAAAAAGAGTTTTTGAAAAAGGCTTTACTGGTTCCAATCGTGGTCAAAAAAATGCGACTGGTATGGGGTTGTACTTATCTAAGAAATTAGCAGATCGTTTGGGCTTACAATTACATATTTTCTCAGAAAAAGATTGCTATACCAAAATGGAAATTGTTTTTCCCAAAAATAACCTATATCAAATGGTGTCAGAGCCTTAACCCTCTTTTTTCTTTTTGGTATTAGTGATATAATAAAAAATACCAAAATGAATTTAGAAAAGAAGGAAGAAAATGAAGAAAGTATTCATTATTTTATTATGTTGTTTTTGCATTTGTGGGTGTAATAAAACGGCAGAATATAAAAAGCTAATGGCGGAAAACGACTATGTAATTATTGATGTAAGAACCAAAGAAGAATATGATGAAGAACATATCAAAGATGCTATCAATATTCCATATGAAGAAATCGCAGAAAAGATAAATACTACTAAAGATAAAATGATTTTTGTTTATTGTTATAGTGGTGGACGAAGTAAAATAGCATACGATTCGTTAGTTGCAATGGGATATACAGTTTACGATTTGGGTGGAATTGCTAAGATAGATTTACCCAAAACAACAAAATAAGTGTTAATAGGCTATAAATAGTCTATTTTTTTTATTAAGATTAATGATATAATCTTTTTAGAAAAGAGTTGAAGTTTATGAATACGTTAAGTAAAACGATGTGGGGAATTGTTCTGATTGCGATAGGGGTAATAATTGGCTTAAATAGTTTAGAGATTACCAGAATTAATATTTTTTTTGAAGGCTTTTGGACACTTTTTATTATCATTCCTTGTTTCATTGGCTTATTTAATGAAAAAGAAGGTAAAGTAGGAAATGTGATTGGACTAATCATTGGACTTGCCCTTTTGTGTAGTGCCAGAGGATTCATTCCTTTCGAATATATTGCCAAATTAATTGTTCCATTTATCCTAATAATGATTGGTTTATCAATGATTTTTAAAAACACCTTACAAAAAAGCATTACAGAAAAAATGAATCATGTGAAAGATGGCCTAGAAAATATTGTAGCAACCTTTACCGAACAAAAAATAACCAAAGAAGATGAATCCTTTGAAGGAGCTAATTTAGATGCTGTTTTTGGTGGTATTTCTTTAGATATAAGTCATGCGAAATTAAAAGAAGAAACTATGATAAAAGCAAGTTCTATTTTTGGTGGAATTACCATTATTACGCCCAAAGATATCGAAGTAAAAGTAAAATCGACATCCATTTTTGGAGGAGTATCCAATCATACCAAACATCAAAAAGATAGCAAAAAAACAATTTATATTGAAACATTTTGCCTATTCGGAGGAGTGGAGATTAAATGAATAGTGGACAAAAAGCCATTAAAATTGCTGCCATCTGTTTAGCGGTCTTTATCATTATTAATATAGTAAACGCCATTTTTATGGGACTTAGTTTTATCGGCGGTTTTCATCCCAATCATCAAGAAGGGAAACATTTTGTAGAAACCTATGAACAGGTCAAAAAAATAAAGTTAGATATCAATGCTGCCAGTGTGAAAGTGCTATTAGGGGATGAACTGAAAGTAGAAGCCACTGATGTTAGTAATCGTTTTACTTCCAAAGTATTAAATAATAACACTTTAAAAATTGAAGAACATCATTCTTGGTTCTGGCATCATCAAAGTGGGGAAATCATCCTTACAATTCCTCAGAGTATGTTATTAGAAGAATTAGATATTGATTGCGGTGCTGGTAGAATTGACATTTCAAATATTACTGCTCACGAATTAAAGTTAGACGCTGGAGCTGGTCTTCTAAAAATAGATCATTCCAACTTTCAAGAAACAAATTTGAATGGTGGAGCTGGTGAAATTAATATTTCTTCTTCTTTGTTACGTAATCTTGACTTAGATGCTGGCATAGGAAAAGTACAAATAGATAGTGAAATTTACGGAAAAAGTGAAATCAATTGTGGAATTGGAGAAGTAAATCTTCATCTAGGAAATGTCTCTAATTATCAATTCATTATTCAAAAAGGAATTGGTAGTATCGAAGTAAATGATGTAACCTATAACAAAGATGTTACTTTAGGTAATGGAGAAAATATTTTAAAAATAGAAGGTGGAGTAGGTTCCATTCGTATCAACTATTTAGAGTCAAAGGATAAATCAATTTGACTTTTTTTCTACTTTAATTCTTGATATAATCTTACTTGTAGGAGCAGTTTTATGAGTAAAATATATATTATTTTAATGCACACCAGAACCATACCCGCTAAATTAATTAAATTGGCCACGCGGGCAAATTATAGCCATGTTGCATTATCTTTTGAAAAAGAATGCAATACGCTTTATAGTTTTGGACGAAGAAATATTCATTCTATATTAAATAGTGGTTTTACCATTGAAAAGAAAAAAGGCCCATTTTTTCAAGCCTTTCATCAAACAACTTGTAAAATTTATGAAATAGATATTGAGGAAGAAAAATATCAACGGATTCAAAAAATAATTGGGGAAATGGCAAGACATAAAACTCGTTATAAATACGATTTTATTGGCTTAGTTTTCCGTTATTTCAAAATACCAATTCGTTTAAAAAATCATTATGTTTGTAGTTATTTTATTGCCAATCTTTTAGAGGAAAGTGGTGTTTATGCTTTTTCCAAAAAAAGTTACTTTGTAAAGCCCAAAGACTTTGAAAATTTTGCCATTGGTCATGAAATCTATCAAGGAGAGTATCGAAAATATGAATCATGAACATTTCACCGAAAAAATTCAAAAAGCTAGGGAGTTTTGCCAAGAAGTAAAAATTCTTGCTGAAAAATATCATTTACCATTCTTCATCGTCACTGATGGTGCAAGTTGTACTAATAATTTTGGATGTCCAGCCGTCAAAAATGCACGTGATGCTCATATTGTTTGGGAAAAGAAGCATAACTTGGACCCATTTGAAAGTTGGGATGAAAAAAAGTCGAAGTTATAATTCTTCGACATTGCTCCATTTTTCCTTTTCATCTTTGGTAAGACGTCGAACTTTCCCAGGAGGATCAATAGAAATAGTTTCTTCATTCTCAAAAATGACCGCATCGGTCTTTTTTTTGGCTTCCTCTTTGGTAATTTTCTTTTTTCCTTGAATGTTTCTTACAACAAATTCTTGTAACAAATGATAATTTTCATTCAGTTTTTCAAAGGTATTTTGATAAAAAACATTTTGTTTCGTTTCCAGTTCAATATCCCATTCTGCCACATTTTTTTCGCATGTGACAAGCTGTTGCTTCTCCTCACTTAACTGCTGTTGTTTCTCTTTTCTTTGTTTCGTTTCTTTTTCAATTTCTTTCTCTTCCAAATGAATATGACTTCGTAATTCTTCTTGTTTAGATTGATATGTTCCTATATCGTTTGTAACACTTTGTAATTCTTTCAAGAATTTAACTTTCCTTTCTTCATCTTGACAAGTTTGCAAAGCTTTTAATATTTTATTTTTTCTTTTTTCAGCCATTATAATTTGTATCTCTAGCATACTAATACGATGATGAAATTTTAAAATTGTGTCTTCATGTTCTTGAATATTTTTCATTATCTTTTTTTCTTCGTCTTGTATTTTTTGGACAACTTTAAATTGTTCTAAAAAAATTGCATAACAATTGTCTCGTTTTGTTCTAACTTCTTTTAATTGTTCTTCTAATTCTTGTTTTAATTTTTTATCTTGATAAATTAGGTCCCATAGTTGACTAGTTTGCATTCGAATCATAAAAATACCTCGAAAGTATTATAACAAAAAAACGTTTTTCTTGCGCATTTTTTCGTAAGAAAAGTAAATTTTTGGTATAATATAATAGATGTCTTATGAAAAATATATACAGTGAAACAAGAGAAGATCTTGAAACCTATTTTTTATCAATGGGTGAAAAGAAATTTAAAGCAGTCCAAGTTTTAGAATGGTTATATCAAAAAAGAGAACCAAATCTTGAAAATTGGTCCAATATCAAAAAAGAACTTCGTGAAAAAATAGCGCATGACTTTGCTTTTACTATGCCCAAAATTATAAAACGAGAACAAGATGAATTAACAGAAAAATATTTAATTGAACTAGCAGATAATGAACATATTGAAGCCGTTTTAATGCGTCATGATTATGGTAATTCGGTTTGTGTATCCAGTCAAGTAGGATGCAATATGGGGTGTGCTTTTTGTGAATCGGGACGCTTAAAAAAAATTCGTAATTTAGAAACCTATGAAATGGTTTGCCAAATCCTTTTAATTGAAAAATTAATCGAAGAGAGAATATCTAGTATTGTTATCATGGGTATAGGAGAACCTCTTGATAATTATGAAAATGTAATTCGTTTTATTAAGATCATTAACGATGCCAAAGCTATTGCTATTGGAGCTCGTCATATAACCCTTTCAACTTGTGGTTTAATCCCTCAAATAAAACAGCTGATGACATTACCTTTACAAATAAATTTAGCGATAAGTTTACATGCTTCTAATAATGATTTAAGATCACAATTAATGCAAGTAAATAAAGCGTACAATTTAGACATTCTAATTGACACAATCAAAGAGTATATTGACAAAACCAATAGACGAGTAACAATAGAATATGTTATGCTAAATAATGTAAATGATGGCATAAAAAATGCGGAAGAATTAGCGCGATTGTTGCGTGGTTTAAATGTTTATGTAAACTTAATTCCTTATAATGAAACCAATCATTTAGAATTCAAAAAAAGTAATCATTCCCAAATAATGAAGTTTTATGATACGCTCAAAAAGAATAAGATTAATGTAACCATAAGAAAAGAATTTGGAAGTAAAATCTCTGCTGCCTGTGGGCAACTAAGAAGCAAAGAGGTGAATTAAATGAAATCATTTTATTTAACAGATGCAGGAAAAGTAAGAAGTCATAATGAAGATAGTGTCACCATTTTAAAAAATGGGAATAACGAATATTTATTAATTGTTGCGGATGGCATGGGTGGTCATCGTGCTGGAGAAGTAGCATCTAGTATGGCAGTAACCCATTTAGGAAAACGTTTTACAAGTATAAGTAGTGTTGGCTCTAAATTGGATGCTGTCAATTGGTTAACTGATAATGTCAATGAAATCAACAAAAATATTTTAAATTATGCCGAAACCAATCCTGATTCAAAAGGGTTAGGTACCACATTAGTAGTTGCGCTATTAACGAAAGAATACCTTATTTTTGGTAATATTGGCGATTCCTCAGGTTTTGTATTAAAAAGCCAAAAACTACACAAAATAACCAAAGATCATACCTTAGTAAATTTATTAGTACAAGCGGGAGACTTAACCGAAGAAGAAGCTAAATTTCATCCGAAAAAAAATGTTTTAATGAAGGCTCTTGGGGCTTCAGAAAAAGCCGAATTAGATATCTTTGATGTTGAAACAGATATCGAAGGGATTTTCTTATGTAGTGATGGTTTAACGAATATGTTAACCAATGAGCAAATTGAAAAAGTGCTAGATGATAACGAATTAGAAATTGAAGAAAAAATCATTAAATTAATCCGTAAAAGTAATGCTAGAGGGGGAACGGATAATATTTCTGTCGCTTATTTAAGTTTAGAAAGTGGTGAAACGAAATGATCATGAAGGGGCAAAAGATTAGTGATCGTTATCAAATCATTAAATCCATTGGTGAAGGTGGAATGGCTAATGTATATCTTGCTTATGATACGATATTAGACCGTAATGTCGCAGTAAAAGTCCTAAGAGGGGACTTGGCAACGGATGAAAAATTTGTTCGTCGTTTTCAAAGAGAAGCTCTATCAGCAAGTAGTTTAAGTCATCCTAATATTGTCGAAGTTTATGATGTTGGTGAAGACAACAATCAATATTATATTGTAATGGAATACATTGAAGGAAAACACTTAAAAGAATTATTAAAAAAACGTGGAAAATTAACTCTTTCAGAAGTCATTGATATCATGCTCCAAATTACCGACGGAATGAGTGTTGCGCATGATGCTTATATTATTCATCGTGACATCAAACCACAAAATATTATGATTCAAGAAAATGGTGTAGTAAAAATTACCGACTTCGGAATTGCCATGGCCATGAATGCTACGCAACTTACCCAAACAAATTCTGTCATGGGAAGTGTTCATTATCTTCCACCAGAGCAAGCAAACGGCAGGGGTTCCACTTTGCAAAGTGATATTTATTCTATGGGAATTTTAATGTATGAATTATTAACAGGAAAATTGCCATACAAAGGAGATAATGCTGTTGAAATTGCTTTAAAACATTTAAAAGAAAGCTTACCAAGTATTAAAGAAGATTTACCAGATTTACCTCAAAGTATCGAAAATATCATCATTCGTGCTAGTTCCAAAAATCCTAAAAATCGTTATGCTGATGCTCGAGAAATGCACGAAGATTTACTTACCTGTTTAGATGACTCAAGAAAAAATGAACCCAAAATTACGTTAGAATATCCAGAGAATATAGACGAAAGTTCAAAAAGTAAAAAGTCGAATTCTTCCAAAAAAGAAGAAAAAGTATTAGAAAAAGAAACCAAAAAAGAGAGTGGTGAAGAACCTATCGCAAAGCAAATTACCAAATCAGATTTAAAAAAACAAAATAAATTTTTAATAGTTTTAGCAGCTATTTTCACAGGATTGGTAGTAATTATTACTTCTGTAGTTCTATTAATACCAGCTCTAACCAAACAAAAAGAATTGATTATTCCAGATGTCGCTGGTTTAACCGAAGAAGAAGCAGTGAAAAAATTACAAGAAGAAGGATTCCAAGTAAAAGATGAAATCGAAACGGTTTCTTCCTCTGAAATTGAAGAAGGAAAAGTTGTCAAAACCAATCCTATTATTGGAAGTAAACGAATTAAAGGAACCGAAGTAACATTATATATTAGTGAAGGTGACGCTAAGATTACTCTAGAAAATTATGTTGGACAAGATTTTAACTATGTCAAAGGCTTATTAGAGGGCAAGGGCATTCGCGTTTTAGAAGAAAAAAGAGCTACCGATGATGAAAATGCCGAATCTGGTAAAATCATAGGTCAATCAGTAGAAGCTGGCTCTAAATTAGCAGTAGGAGATTTTATTACTCTCTACATTCCAAATATTGATAAATATCCTGATTTCACAGATGGAAGCTACGACATAGACCGTGTCAAAGATTACTTGAAAGATTATAATGTTTCAGTAAGTGTCATTGAAAAAGAAGATACAACGCACACTAAAGGAACAATTATTTATCAATCAAGAAAAGCTGGAGATCCTATCGTTCGAGGTGCTAGCATTACGATTCATGTTGCAGTAGAACCAAAAGTTGATGAGCCTGATGATAAAACCGATGAACCAATTTGTACAACTCCAGGATTAGATTGCTAATGAAAACAGGAAAAATCATTCGAATTATTAGTAACTTATATACCGTGAATATTGAAAATCAAAACATCAATTGCCAAGCCAGAGGAAAATTTCGTCAAAACAAAATTACTCCTCTGGTAGGAGATTATTGTGAAGTAGATATAGAAAATAAATATATCATGCGTATTTTACCACGAACCAATTATTTATTGCGACCTAGTATTGCTAATGTCGATATTGCTCTAATTATTACATCGTTAAAAAAACCAGATTTTTCTCCATATCTTCTTGATAAATTATTAACTCTTGTTAGCTTAAATCACATAAAACCAATGATTTGCTTTACCAAAATAGATTTATTAAAAGAAGAAGAACAAGCAAAGTGGCAAGAACTAAAACGAGATTATGAAAGAGCAGGATACATGGTTCATACAAATCAAGATTTATCCATGCTTCGTAGTGCCTTAAAAAATCAAGTTGTTGTTGTAACTGGCCAAACAGGAGCTGGAAAAAGTACCCTTTTAAACTCTTTAAATCCTCATTTAACATTAAAAACATCTCCAATTAGTGAAGCTTTAAATCGTGGAGTTCATACAACCAGACACACAGAAATTTATCATGTAGATGACTTTTTTATCGCGGATACTCCCGGTTTTTCAGCTTTAGATTTAAAAGGATATCAAAAAGAAGAAATTCGTAACGCATTTAAAGAGTTTCAAAAATATCATTGTAAATACAGTGATTGTAATCATTTAGAAGAACCAGACTGTGGTGTGAAAGAGGCACTCGCAATTGGAGAAATTAGACAAAGTCGTTATGAATCATACCGCCAATTATTGAAAGAGGGAGAGTAAGATGAATATATCTGTTTCTTATTTAAAAACTCCTTATTCCAAGGAAGAAACAATTCAAAAAATTGAAAAAACAACAGCCGATTATCTTCATGTTGATTTAATGGATGGTTTATTTGTAGATGATAATAATTTTACATGGGAAGAGACTTGGCCTTTATTAAATAAAGTAACAAAGCCATTAGATATTCATTTGATGACTTTGGATGTTGAACATCACATAAAAAATGCACGAGTGCTGAATCCAGAATTTATTACATTTCAACTCGAAGCAGCCAAATATATTAAAGATTGTATAGAACTTGTCAAAAGTAGTGGAATAAAATGTGGTATTGCTATTTCGCCTGAAACGCTAGTTGAAGAAATAGAACCTTACTTAAAAAAAATAGATTTAGTTTTAGTATTAAGTGTTCATCCAGGTCAAGGAGGACAAAAATTTATCCCAGAAACTATTGAGAAATTAGCAAGATTAAAAGAATTAAAAAAAGATTATAATTTTATGATTGAAGTGGATGGTGGTATGAATGAGAAAACCATTGATTTGGTCCGTGAATATGCAGATATTATAGTAAGTGGCTCATATATTTGTGAAGCTGATGATATGGAAAAAGCTATAAAAAAATTAAAATAGGTCAACAAAAAAAACTCCAAATTTGGAGTTTTAATTTGCTTTCTTTGCTTCTCTTGCACTGATAATAACTTTTTCACCATTAATCGTTTTCTTTTGTAAATTTGGTTTTTGACGACTTTTTGTAGCATTGCAAGCTTTACTTCTTAAGTTTACAGATAAAGGTTTTTTTGTTGATACTTTTTTAGCCATTTGCTTCACCTCCGGTTTTCTTTTCACTAAAGATTTTACCATTATTTATGAGTCAAGTCAAATACAACCAGAATTTTTGATATCTTTAATATCTGTTTAAATCGAAGAAAGGATCTAGTAAGAAATAATTTTAGTTTATTAATTATCAAAAGAATAAAAAATAGTCAAAATTAGTATGTATAACAATATTTATTTTTGATTGAGTCAAAATATTACATAATAGGATAAAAAGTTTGTTTTATGTGTTTAAAAAAAGCATTTTTTAATTAAGTTCATCCTTTTATATAAAAACTCAGAAATATTAAACTCAACATTTATTCTTCCCAATGCTACTGATTCATTTTTTGCAAATGACATTTATTCTAGTCATAAAGAAGTAGTGGAACTTCAAAATTCTGCAATTTTTTTAGAAATATCTTCCATAAAAAAGGAAAGAAAGAACTTTCGCAATATATAAATAATAGAAACATTATTTTATGTCTCTAAAAATTCAGAAAAAATGGTATAATGATTTTAGATGGTGGGGTGGTAAAATGTATGTACCTTTAAAAATTACGACCGATTATTCTTTGTTAAAAAGTCATATCAAAATGGTCGAACTAATTCCTTTTTTAAAAGAACATCAAATTACTGCCGCAGCGATAGTCGATGAAAATTTGTATGGCGTAATGGAGTTTTACAATAGTTGTCAATGCAATGGAATTAAACCAATCATTGGTTTAGAAATACACTATCAAGAAAAACCAATTTATCTTTATGCGAAAAATGAAAGAGGATATCATCGTCTTTTAAAAATTCACACAATAAAAGAAGAAAGAACCATAACCCTTTCTGATTTAAGTTTGCCACGAGATATGATAAAAGTGATAATTCCTTTTGAAAGTTGGGATTTATTTAACGAGCTATCTAAAAAGATGGAAGACATCTATTTAGGATACCGAACGGAATGGGAGAAGAACAATGCTCTTATCAAAACAGCAAACGTAGTTTATGTAAGAGACTTAAAAGCTTTGTATCAGAAAGATACTGTTTATTTAGATTACTTGAAAATGATAGACAAGGGATTAACAAAAAGTAACTTAGATCAAAATAGTTACGAAAAAAATTATTTTACATTAGAATACGATTTGGAAGAGGAAGAAAGTACTTATAATTTCGTTGCAGATCTTAATGTAGAGATAACCAAAGAACAACGATATATTCCTCATTTTGATAAAAAGATAAATAATTCTTATGAATACCTAGTAGCCTTAAGTAAAAAAGGTTTAATAAAACGTTGTAACAATCAAATACCAGATAAATATCTAGAACGTCTAAAATATGAATTAAATACGATAAAAAAAATGGGTTTTGATGATTACTTTCTCATTGTATATGATTATGTCCGTTTTGCTAAAAAAAATGGTATTTTAGTAGGACCTGGAAGAGGTAGTGCTGCAGGATCTTTAGTAAGCTATACTCTTGGTATCACCGATGTCGACCCTTTAAAATACGATTTGCTTTTTGAACGTTTTTTAAATCCAGAACGAATTACCATGCCCGATATTGATATTGATTTTGAATACACAAGAAGAGGAGAAGTCATTGACTATGTAAAAAAAAGATATGGTGAGACTTCAGTCGCAGGAATCATGACTTTTGGAACCCTTGGAAGTAAATTAGTATTAAGAGACATTGGAAAGTGTCTAGAATTAGATTCCTCGCTTATTAATAAATTTGTTTCCTATGTGGATGCTAAAAAAAGTTTAAAAGAAAATTTATCAAATCCAGCAATTAAATTTTACATAGAAAATAATAATGAAGTCAAAAACTGGTATCATATCGCCATGAATGTCGAAGGTATAAAAAGACACATTTCCACCCATGCAGCTGGTGTAGTCATTTCCTCGGTGCCATTAGATGAGGTAATCCCCATTTGTTATAGTGGCGGTGAAATGCTAACAGGTATCACCATGGGATATTTAGAAGAATTAGGCTTGCTAAAAATGGATTTTTTAGCCCTAAGGAATTTAACAATCATTAAAAATATCTTAGATTTAATTGAAAAAGACAGCGGACAGCGAATTGATATCAATAAAATACCGCTAAATGATACTGAAACGCTTGAATTGTTTACAAAAGCCGATACGATTGGTATCTTTCAATTTGAAAGTACTGGTATGACCCATTTTTTAGAAAAATTAAAACCTACAACATTTCAAGATTTAGTAGCAGCCCTCGCTTTATTTCGTCCAGGTCCTATGGAAAATATCGATTCTTTTATAAGAAGAAAAGAGGGAAAAGAACCAATTGATTATTTACATCAAGATTTAGAGAACATTTTAAAAGAGACTTATGGAATTATCGTTTATCAAGAACAAATTATGCAGATACTTTCTAAAATTGGAGGCTTTTCTTTTGCTGAAAGTGATAATATTAGAAGAGCTATGAGTAAAAAGAAAAAAGAAGTCATTGAAAATTTTCAAATAAAATTCATAGAAGGAGCTATGAAAAATGGTTATTCCAAAGAACTGGCCATCAAAATTTATGATTTAATTTTAAAGTTTGCAAACTATGGCTTTAATAAAGCTCATTCCGTTTCTTATGCTCTAATTGGGTACCAAATGGCATATTTAAAAGTAAAATATCCAATTTATTATATTGCTAATTTATTAAATATGAGTATTAATGTAATCGATAAAACAAAAGAGTATTTACTAGAAGCCAAAAAAAGAAATTATAAGATATTAGCGCCAGATATCAATGAAAGTGAAAAAGAATATGTTATTAAAGATAATTGTTTAATTTTACCATTTTCTGCAATCAAAAATATTGGGAATGAAATAGTGCAAGTAATTATAAAAGAACGACAAAAAAATGGTCCGTTTCTTGACTTTTTTGATTTTGTCGCCCGGACCTATGGAACAAATATCAGCAAAAAAACTTTAGAAAACCTAATTGATGCAGGAGCTTTTTATCACTTTGAAAAATCTTATGAAACATTAAAAGAAAACATTGATTCTGCTATAAATTATGCTACACTAGTATGTGATATCGATACCACACTATTGCGAGATATGAAAGAATTCTTGGTGATGAAACCTACTTTAAAAAGAGTGAATACGAATCAAGATAATCGTACTCGTGAACTAGAAACCTTTGGTTTTTATCTAAGTAATCATCCATCGAGCAAATTTAATGATGCTAGCATTACTAAAATAGAACACATACCATCACATTTTGATCAATTCATTAAATGTATTGTGATAATCGAAAGTATAAAAAAATTAGAAACAAAAAAGAAAGAGCCTATGGCTTTTGTCCATGCAAGTGATGAAACAGGAAGTAGTGATTTTGTGGTATTTCATAATGTTTTTCCTCTTTTAAATCAATTAAATAAAAATGATTTAGTCCTGATAGAGGGCCGAGTAACAAAACGCTTTGATAAATTTCAAATAAATGTAACAAATATAATAAAACAGTAAGGAAGTAGTAATATGAATGAAGTAACAAGATTTTTTAATAGTATAAAATTTAACCATCCAGAATATATTGAAGAAGCTAAAATTTTAAAAGTAGTTTTATTAAAAAAATTAGAAATCTTTGAAGTATATCTTCATTTTAAGAACCCTCTTCCTATAACTATTTGTGAAGAATTATTGAACTGTGCTCAAAATGGCATTTATGGTTCATCTGCTTGTCAATTACGATTTAGCTATGAAAATATACCAAACGATTCCATTAGGGAGTATGTAAATTACATCAAAAAAAAATTATTAGAAGAAAAACCATCTTTAATGGGATTAAAAGAAACAAATGTAACGATAGAAAATGATGTAATCATATTTGAAGTAACAACCAAATTTGAAGAAAATGAAATTTTAAAATCAGCAAAACAAATGCAAAATGATTTAAAAAAATATGGTCTTCCTTCTTTTGAAATTCAAAGTATTTTAAATAAAGAATTAAATGATGAAGTAAAAAAGGAAATAGAAAATAGTAAAACAAATGATGCTCCAAAAGAAATAGTTAAAGAGCGTAAAGAAGGGGAACCAATCATTGGCAAAAAAATTGAAGGGGAACCATCCGTAATTAATAATTTAATGGGTGACCAAAAAAATGTTATTTTAGAAGTCTTTGTCTTTGATAAAGAGGGAATGGAACGTGAAACCATTAACATCTTAACGTTAAAAATTAGTGATAAGACCAATAGTATTTTAGCTAAAATTTTTAAAAAGAAAAAAGAAGAATATAAAGAATGTGATAAAGCGATTAAAGTTGGTAAATGGTATCGTGTTCAAGGGAATGTAGAATTTGATAATTTTGCTAAAGATTTAGTTCTTGCCGTTCGTAACATGGAAGAAATCCCGTCTAAAGATGAAATTATTGAAGATGCCGAAGAAGAAAAAAGAATAGAACTACATGCTCATACTATGATGAGTGCTATGGATGGAGTCATTCCTTTTGATGAAAAAGACCCAAATAATTTGGTAAAATATGCGATTAAATTAGGTCACAAAGCTATTGCTGTAACTGACCATAACTGTGTTCAAGCTTTTCCATCACTATATCATACTGTAAGAGCTTATAATAAAGGAAAAGAAGGTAGCGATCGTTTTAAAGTCCTTTATGGCGTAGAATTAAATGTAGTAAATGATGATGTTGATGTCATATTTAATCCGCAAGAATTTAACCTACTAGAAGATACTTTTGTTGTTTTTGATACAGAAACTACTGGCTTTTATGCTGGTGTTGATCAAATGATAGAAATTGGAGCAGTTAAAATCAAAAATGGTGAAATAATTGACCGTTTTGATGAATTAATTGATCCCCATCGACCAATCCCTTCTAAAATTACAGAATTAACTTTCATCACAGATGAAATGGTAAGCGGGAAAGATGATGAAGAAACTGTTACCAAAAGATTTTTAGAATGGGCCGAAGACTTACCAATGGTTGCACATAATGCGAAATTCGATATATCGTTTATGAAAGCGGCAACTCATAAATATAATTTACCAGAATTTAATAAAACGGTAGTTGATACTATGAGTTTGGCAAGAATTTTAAATCCTGAATGGGCAAATCATAAATTACAGACTTTAACTAGAAAATATAATATAGAATGGGATGAAGAAAAACATCACCGTGCTGATTATGATGCGGAAGGAACAGCGCTAGCCTTTTATAAAATGTGTAAAGTTTTATATGACAGAAATATTGAAACAACAACACAACTATATGATTCAATTGATGTCGATTCCCTAATTCGTTTTTCTTATCCTTTTCATGCTTGTGTAATTGCTCAAAATAGAGAAGGATTAAAAAACTTATTTAAAATTATCTCAATTGCTAACACAAAATATTTATATAAAAATGAACAACCCAAAATTCCTCGAAAAGAAATACAAAAATTAAGAAAGGGATTACTAATTGGAAGTGGCTGTATAAATGGCGAAATTTTTGAAGCAGCTATTACAAAAGATGATGAAGAACTAGTAAACATGATGAATTTCTATGATTATATTGAAATCCAACCGATGTGCGCTTGTACTCAATTAGTTGGAGAGAATAGAACCTTTCAAAGTGAATTGGAACTTCAAAAGAACATTGAAAAAATTATTCGAGTTGCCAAAGAAGCTGGAAAACCAGTTTGTGCCACAAGTGATGCCCATCATTTAACAAAAGAAGATAAGATTTATCGAGAAATTATCGTAAATCAAAAATTCAACGGTCGTTTGCATCCTTTAAACAGAAAAGGCTTAAAAGTACCTGATATGCATCTGTTAACTACGAAAGAAATGCTTGATGAATTTTCGTTTTTAAGTGAAGAAGAAGCCAAAGAAATTGTTGTAGAAAACCCAAATAAAATTGCAGATATGATTGAAGAAATCGAAGTAATTATTGAAACAGGTGGTATTCCTTTTGCACCTATTATTGAAGATTCACAAATGACTGTTACAAATATGGTTTATGATAAAGCCAAAGAATGGTATGGCAATCCTCTTCCTTTTCATATTGAAGAGCGTATTGCCTTGGAATTATATGGAGCTACATTCATTGAATCCGTGAAAAAAAATATAGGAGAAAAAGAGGAAGAAATCTATGCTCATATGCATGAAGTCGTCTTAAAAGGACCCGATGCTGTTCAAGAAGAAATTTATTTAAGTTTAAAAAATGAGAATCCTGAAGAGACAGAAGAAGAACTAAAAAAGAAAGCCAAAGGGAAAATGACCGCTATCATTGGTGCTAATTTTGACGTAATCTATCTAATCGCTCAAAAATTAGTAAAACACTCAAATGATGAAGGTTTTTTAGTAGGAAGTCGTGGATCGGTTGGTTCCTCTTTTGTTGCTAATTTAATGGGAATTACAGAAGTTAATTCCTTAGCACCTCATTATCGTTGTCCAAAATGTAAAAGAAGTGAATTTAATAATGATGATGGTGAGCCTCTTGGTAATGTGTTCAAATGTGGATACGATTTACCAGACCGTAAATGTCCAGTTTGTAAAATTAAAATGACCAAAGAAGGACAAGATATTCCTTTTCAAACATTCTTAGGGTTTAATGCCGACAAAGTACCTGATATTGATTTAAATTTTTCAGACCTAAATCAAGCATCTGCTCATGAATACACCAAAGTTTTATTTGGGGTAGATAATGTATATCGAGCTGGAACGATAGGAAGTGTTGCTGAAAAGACTGCTTATGGTTATGTAAGAGGTTATTGTGAAGATAAAAATATTATCATGCGTAATATTGAAATTGAAAGATTAGCAAAAGGTTGTACTGGAGTAAAAAGAACAACAGGTCAACATCCAGGAGGTATAGTAGTAATACCAGGTTATATGGAAGTGTTTGACTTTACTCCATTTCAATTTCCAGCGGAAGACCCTAACAGCCCTTGGCGAACGACACACTTTGATTATCATGCCATTGATGAATGTGTCTTAAAATTAGATATTTTAGGACATACCGATCCCACTCAGTTACGAATGATTCAAGATATTACAGGAGAAGATGTACGAAATGTGCCGTTAGATGATAAGGAAACCATGTCCATATTCACAAGTACTAAAGCACTTGGAGTAACACCAGAACAAATCATGTGTGAAACAGGGACATTGGGTGTACCAGAATTTGGAACGCCATTTACCATTCAATTGGTGAAAGATACCAAACCGAAAACCTTTGCTGAATTAATTAAAATTTCTGGCCTTTCCCATGGAACCGATGTATGGCTTGGAAATGCTCAAGAATTGATTCAAAAAAATATTGTTCCATTTAGTAAAGTTATTGGTTGTCGTGACGATATCATGGTCGAGCTTATGTATGGGGGACTAGAACCATTTAAAGCATTTAAAATTATGGAATTTGTTCGAAAAGGAAAAGCAAGTAAAGATGCTGAAACTTGGAAAGGCTATGTAGAAATTATGGAGCAAAACAAAATTCCAGAATGGTTTATTAAATCATGTTTTAAAATAAAATACATGTTCCCAAAAGCTCATGCTGCTGCATATGTCATGAGTGCCTTTCGAATTGCTTGGTTTAAAGTTCATAAACCTGCTATCTATTATGCAACATATTTTTCTACACGTTTTGAAGATTTTGATTTAGAGGTTATGATGAAAGGGTATGATGCCATTCGTGCCAAAATGTTAGAAATTCAAAGCAAAGGCTATGACGCGACCAATAAAGATCAAGCGGTTTTAGAAACTTTAAAATTATCACTGGAAGCTACTGCTAGAGGATTTAAATTTGGTTCATTAGATATCAATAAAAGTGATGCCGTTAACTTCTTAATTGATGAAGAAGACGATCATATTTTAATTCCTCCATTCAAAACTCTAGATGGACTTGGAGATGCCGTAGCTACTAAAATTATAGAAGAACGAAATATCAAGCCTTTTTATAGTGTCGAAGATTTTCAAACAAGAGGAAAGGTAAATGCTACAACCATAGAAAAATTACGAGCTTTAGGTCTTTTTGAAGGAATGCCTGAAACGAGTCAATTAAGTTTATTTTAAAAAAAGAAGTTCTTGACAAACTTCTTTCAGACTGTTGACAAATAAGTTCAATAGTCTTTTCTTTTTAGAAAAA
>CAJUQG010000002.1:91522-125364 GCA_910588025.1 uncultured Bacilli bacterium | reverse complement strand
TATTCACAGATTTATATCGATTATTTAATGATTCTATTGCATTCGTTGTATACATAATTTTTCGTATTTCTGGAGTAAATTTGAAAAACGTAGATAATGATTCCCAATTACTTAACCAACTATTAATTGCATGAGGATATTTCTTTTTCCATTTCTCTTCTAGTTTTAGCAATTCTTCATATCCATGTTCTTCGCTAGGTGCTTGATAGATTCCTTTAAAATCTCTAGCTATTTCTTTATAATCTTTATAAGATACAAATTTTAAACTCGTTCTAATTTGATGAACAATACATCTTTGATACTCACAATTTGGATATACTGCTGTGATTGCCTCTTTAATTCCTGAAAGTCCATCTGCACATAGAATTAATATATCTTCTACTCCTCGATTCTTTAAATCATTTAATATATTTGCCCATATTTTTGCTGATTCATTCTCTCCAATTGTGATGGATAATACTTCTTTTTTTCCTTCTTTACTTATTCCAAGTACGATATATGCTGCTTTTTTCACAACACTTCCATTACTTCTTACACTAAAGTGAGTGGCATCTATAAAGATGATTGGATAAACTCGATCTAATTTTCTTTTTTGCCATTCTATGATTTCTGGCATGATTTTATCTGTGATATCACTAATCATATCTTCACTTAATTGACAACCAAATAACTCATAGATTTGATCCTTGATTTCATTTGTTGTCATTCCTAAGGCATATAGAGATATAATTTTATCTTCAAATCCGTTGATGCTTTTTGCATAAGGCGGTAATAAATCACTTTTACATTCTCCCAAACGATCTCTTGGGATACTTACTGGTATGCTTCCATAGGTTGTATTTATGTTTCTCTCTTTGTAATATCCGTTTCTACTATTTTCATTATCACTTTTTTCATGTTTTGAATATCCTAGTTTTGATTCCATTTCTGCATCTAACATTTTTTGTAATGCTGGACCAAACAGGTTCCTCATCATTTCTTGCATGTCATCCATATTTTTTATAGTATGTGTTTTTATATACTCATCCATATATTCATTGATTTCTTTTGGGAATTCATTTTTTTCATTTTAAAAACCTTCCTTTTTCTATTCTATCATTTTGGAAGGTTTTCTTCTATTTACACAACTTTTTCTATAGTCTCAAATAAATTGGCTATATTTTTTGCTACACTAAGTTTTAAAATTTGTCATTAGATATACTAAAAAATTTGTCGAAAAATTCAAGCAATCTATCAATAACCTTATTTTTCTTTTCTTGTCTATCATTAGTTGGAGTAAACATACTCATAGGCGGAAGTATGGTTGATACTTCAGTACCATTAGTTTCTACTCTACCTTGTTCAAAAGCTCTTTGAATAAAACTATATGTCTCATCTTTATTTAGATTTTCTTCAATAATTATCCTATCTAGTTCTTCACATCTTTTACTATTCATGAATAATTCAAAATCGGCATAAACATTTGAATCCTGATCAAGCGAATCAATAAATGCCTGAATTAGATCCTTCTTATTTCTTAAATCAGGGCTTGCCATGATTGTCTTTTCTATAGTAACAAGTATCTCTTTATCCTCCATGTTAGAGTCATGATACTTCTTGACTAAGCCTAAGATGTAATCAATGTTAACTTCTATAGATTTGATAAGTTCCATTTCAAATACTACATCATCAGTAACATCTGTTTTTTCTTGCTTAGCTCTATTCCTAAAGTCATTGTATAGTTCGATATAAATGCTATGATAATCTTGCTTTTCTCTTTCATTGATAAGTTCTTCATCTTTAAACTCGTCAAACGAAGATAAAATATTTGTTACCTTTAATATAGCACCATATAATTTAATAAACTCTTTTTGTTCTGCTTCACTCTGCATTAACTCACCAGGTACAAATTTAGAAGTTAATTTTTCTACTAATGATTTATAACCTTCAAATGTTTTGCCGTTATCATCTTGATAACCATAATAATAATCTTTATATGGCTTTAGTAAAACTATACCATGAGCTTCTTCATCACCAAATTTAGCAAGCGCTTCATTAAGTCTGTCTTCTAGATTTCTAAATGAAACAATATTCCCATATGTCTTTACACTATTAAGTATTCTGTTGGTTCTAGAAAAAGCTTGTATCAAACCATGCCACTTAAGGTTTTTATCTACCCATAATGTATTTAATGTTTTAGCATCAAATCCAGTTAAAAACATATTAGCAACTATTAAAATATCTATTTCTCTATTTTTCATTCTTAAAGATATATCTTTATAATAATTTTGAAAACGTTCTGATGATGTATCATAACTTGTACCAAACATCTTATTATAGTCTTTAATAGCACCTTCTAAGAATGTTCTGTCATCAGTACTAAGTGCCTCTGTAGACTCAGAATTTTCATCAATAACACCATCTTCACCATTAACGCCATAAGAATAAATTAATGCTATTTTAAGATTGCTATTACTAAACGATAATTCTTTTTTAAACTCAGCATAATATTCCTTTGCCATTTTGATACTAGAAACAGCAAATATTGAATTAAAACCATTAACATTTTTCTTAGTCTTAATTTCCTCTGTATCCTGCTTTTTAGCAACTTCTATTACATTATCAAGAGTTGAATATACATAGCTTTCACTAGTCTTTGTCTTGGTACTAAAATGATCAATTATATATAAGGTAATCATACTTATTCTCATCTGATTATCAAATAATTTTTCTTCATCTATATTGTAAACTTTTTCATCATTAACATCATCTCTGATATCAACTCTACCAACATACTCATATCTAAAAGGTAAAACATTCTTATCAGCAATAGCATTAACAATTGTATAAGTATGTAATCTCTCTCCAAAGATTTGCTCAGTAGTTTCAGCTACACCTTTAATAGTTCTAGCATTCTCTGGAAATATTGGTGTACCTGTAAAACCAAATAAATAATATTTTTTAAACTTTTTTATAATAGCTTTATGCATATCGCCAAATTGCGACCTATGACATTCATCAAAAATAAATACTACATGCTTATTAAATACTTCACTATTCTCATTCTTTTTAATAAATTGTGAAAGTTTTTGAATAGTAGTGATTATTATTTTAGCATTATCATCATGTAATTGTTCTTCTAATACCTTAGTAGAAGTATTAGAATTAGCCGCTCCTTCCTTAAACCTATCATACTCTTTCATTGTTTGATAATCTAAATCTTTTCTATCTACAACAAATAAAACCTTATCAATAAAATCTAATTTACTAGCAAGTTGGGATGTTTTAAAAGAAGTAAGCGTCTTACCAGAACCAGTTGTATGCCATATATAACCACCAGACTTAATAGAACCATAGAACTTATTATTGTAAGCAATAGTTATTCTATTTAATATCTTCTCAGTAGCAACTATCTGATAAGGTCTCATTACAAGTAAATCTTCTTCACTTGTAAGTACACAATATTTCGTTAAAACATTAAGTAAAGTATGCTTAGTCAAAAATGTTTTAGCAAAATCAATTAAATCAGTTATACCATTATTTTTTTGATCTGCCCAATAGGAAGTAAATTCAAATGAATTAGATTTCTTTTTCTTCTGATTATTAATATGAAACTCTCTAGTAGTATTAGAATAATACTTAGTAAGTGTCCCATTCGATATAACAAATATTTGAACAAAATTATATAAACCACATCCTGCCCAAAAAGAATCTCTTTGATATCTTTCAATTTGGTTAAATGCTTCTCTTAAATCAACGCCTCTCTTTTTAAGCTCTATATGAACTAAAGGAAGGCCATTAACTAAAATAGTAACATCATATCTATTATCATAATTACCATCATTATTTACATATTGATTTAATACCTGAACACTGTTGTTGTGAATATTGTTCTTATCTACTAGATAAATATTTTTCTTTTCTCCAGAGTCTAGAGTTATCTCTTGCTTATAATCCTCTTGAATAAGTCTAGTCTTCTCTATAATATAATCATTTTTATTAGCAATAACCTTAGTAAAGAATGAATCCCATTCACCATTAGTAAAGGTATAATTATTTAGCTTCTCCAACTGACGTCTTAAGTTAAGAATTAACTCATTCTCAAAGTTTATAGTTAATTTCTCATAACCTTGATCAACTAATGTTTTAATAAATTCTTTCTCAAGAGCAGCCTCACTTTGAAAAGAAGTAGCAACTCTATTCAAGCCTGTATATTCTGCTAATACAGTAGAGTTATCATTATCACTTATTAAACCTATATTACTCATCATCATCATCACTTCCTAACCCAGAATAATTTTTATTAAAGTAATTGTCTTTGCCAACTGCATCAAACATTTTTAGTAAATAATTTGAAGTTTCATTATAAACTAATGTAAATTCTTTTGAATTACCACCTGATATAGTTTCATAACCTACTTCTAATTTTGAAAGTATATCTTTAACTTCTTCACCATTATCATAATTATATTTCTTGCAAAAAAATATCTTATCTTGCAACTCTAATAACTTTTCTTCATTTACTTTATAATTACCATTAATAGCAGCCATATATATTTTAAAATGATAAGAATACTCTTTAATGATACATATATTAGAATAAATGTAATTAAAAATATTTTTCCAATATTCTTGTTTTTTCTTGTTTCTGACATCAGTAATAAAATCTAAATCATCATACATATTCCATAATTGGCGAGTACTAGTTTCAGATAAAGAAATATATTCTTTTAATACTTGTTCTAACTTATGTTTATTATCGAATTCTAAATCACTCTTATATTGCTCAATAAATTCTTTCTTATTTTTTACCTTAATAACATTTAAATCCTCTTCATGATATTTCTTAGGAATAAAATACTCCAATTTAGAAAACATTTGAGAATACTTTAAACACTCATTCATAATATCTCTCAATAAATATCTTCTACAAATATAATAGTTTACAAATGAAGTTACAGAAAGGATAAACGAACCAGCAAAAATGTTTAATAAAATACTTACTATATATGCTACAGTAGAATTATCTTTAAAATTAAAATTAAGAATTGTACTAGCCATTAGTAGCAGTACATTTATAACCATACTAATATAAAATGTCCATTTATTTATTTTCATAATACAAAACCTCTTAATTTACTGGTAATTCTTCAAAACTTAAAAGTTTATTTCTATAATAATCATATTGTTGTCTTCTTAATTCTATCTCAGCAGGTATTCCCTCGGTTATATCATTAACTAATGCATCAAACTTATCTAAAATATTCATTATACGTTCTTGCTCCTCTAATGGTGGAACAGGAATCATTATTTTCTCAATAGCATCCCTACTGGCAATATTAACCTGTGCAGATTTGTTAGTATTAGCAGTAATACTTCTATAGCCTAGTGGGGATTCCAAATAGTATTTCATATACTTTGGCATAATTAATTTCTTATTCAACCTTAATATTAGCAATGCTTGATTTATAATTCCTTTAGGGTCATTATCTAATATAACAGATACTTTTCCAACAGTACCAGAACAACTAATAATTAAATCATTTGGTTTAATTGAAAATCTTTCGAGTTTCTTTGCTTTATCTAATGTTATAAAGTATCTAAAATCCCTATGATTATATATTGCATGTTGTTGTTCATAAACAGGCATTCCCTCAGAAACCATATCAGCTTTAACTAAAGCTGAACCGAAAGGGCCTCTTATATATCCTTTACTTTCAAGTAAATATCCAATTGCCATCAAATTATCATCTTTACTAAATATTTTCTCACGCCAAAACTTGTATTGACTCTTTCTCGCTTCTAGCTCCGCTTCTAGCTCCGCTTCTAGCTCGCCAAATTTATCAAGAATTCGAACTATCTCCTTTTGTACTTCTATTGGTGGAACAGGAATAGTTAAGTCTAAAAATCTCTTCTTATTTAAATTATATCTAGTTACACCAAACGAACATGATAGTATCTGATTTCTAAAAGTTATATTTCTAAATATATGTTTTGAAAACCCTGGTATTAATCTATCCCTAAACTCCTTATTCAACCTAAAACCAAAACAGAAACTATTTAAATAAATGTTTTCTTTGGGTTTATCACAAACAACCGAAATCATCCCACTATCTTCTAAATTTTCTGATGAACCAGCTACTAAAATATCACCATATTCTAGTTTGTTTTGATTTTCATTATTTGCAACAACTACCTTATCATCTAAATCCAACCTAACTGCAGGATTATTATAAATGTTTGTATAGGTAATATATCTTGAATTACCATCAGTAAAATCATTCTTACACTTACCACTTAATCCAGTAAAAGTGTCTCCAATTTCTTTCAGTTTTTTATACTCAACCCCATTAGGACATTTCTCTTGAATCAATTCATTAATCCTACTCATGATAATCAACTTCTAATTCTCTGATTATTTCTTCTAACTCAGCACGTAGTTGTTGTTGTCTTGGAACTATCTCAGCTAATCTTTTATTTACCTCTGTTATGTCTATTGTTTCACTACCAATATTGGTTCTTAAATATGAGTTGACAGAAATATTATAATCATTATCCTTAACTTCTTCATAAGTAGCTAAATACGCCTTACCTTCAACAGCAACTCTATTTTTTAATAAATCAACAATATTATTAATATTATCAGCAGATAGTTTATTCTTGTTAGTATTTCTTACAAACTCATCACTGGCATCTAAAAATAGTATATTGTTATCAGTCTTATTCTTCTTTAATACTAAAATACATGTAGCGATAGAAGTACCAAAGAATAAATCAGAAGGTAGTTGAATAACAGTATCAACAAAATTATTATCAATCATGTATTGTCTAATCTTTTGTTCAGCTCCACCTCTATATAAAACTCCAGGAAATTCAACTATTGCAGCAGTACCTTTAGGAGATAGCCAAGATAACATATGCATAGTAAAAGCTAAATCAGCTTTACTAGAAGGTGCTAGTACTCCAGCAGGCGAAAATCTTTCATCATTAATAAGTAACGGATTTTCTTTGCCTGCCCATTTAATAGAATAAGGTGGATTAGATACAATTGCATCAAACGGCTCATCGTTCCAATGTGCTGGATGTATTAAAGTATCACCACGTTCAATACTAAAATTATTATAATTGATATTATGTAAAAACATATTTATTCTAGCTAAATTATAAGTAGTTAAGTTAATTTCTTGACCAAAAAAACCTTCTCTTACATTTTCTTTACCTAGTATCTTAGCAAATTTAAGTAATAGGCCGCCAGATCCACAAGCTGGATCATAAACTTTATTAACAGAAGTTTTATCCATTATAACAATCTTAGCAAGTAACTCACCAACTTCTTGTGGTGTAAAAAACTCACCACCAGATTTACCAGCTGAAGATGCATACATAGTCATTAAAAACTCATAAGCATCACCAAATAAATCAATATTATTATCTGTATATTCACCAAAGTTTAACTCACCTATAGCATTAAATAATCTAACTAGTTTTTCATTTCTTTCATCTACAGTATTACCTAATTTATTATCTATTGTAAAGTCATCAAATAAACCTTTGACATCATTTTCTGAAGCAGTTCCTCTAGCTGATGCTTCAATATTATTAAATACATTAGATATAACAACATTTAAATTTTCATTTTTATCAGCTCCTTTTCTTACATTACAAAATAACTCACTAGGTAGTATGAAAAAACCTTTTTCTTCTAATATTTGAGTTTTACCTAACAAAGCTTCTTCATCTGAGATATTCCTATATTCAAAATCTGCAACACCTGCTTTTCTTTGATTATCATTAACATAATTTTCAATGTTTTCAGATATAAATCTATAAAATAATAATCCTAAAACATATTGTTTAAAATCCCACCCATCAACTGATCCTCTAAGTTCATTAGCTATTTTCCAAATTGTCTTATGCAATTCATCTCTTTCGTGCTCTTTCCTACTCACTTGTACTACCTCCAAATCCTAATTATCCTCTTTTTCAGTTATATATAATTCATTATTTATTAACTTGTTATTTTTATTAAATAATAAATTTTCATAAAACTTAATTAAATATTTCTTAGTTTCCTTTATTCCTTTAGCATAATTAGTATAATTAGCTCTTACCAAAGCATTTCTAAAATATAACGAATTATCTTTAAATAAATCATTATTAACATCAAAACCTATACTTATTAAATATTTTTGAATAAATACAGCAGTAGTTCTAGTATTGCCTTCATTAAAAGGATGAACTTGCCATATTCTCGATGTGAATTCAGCAATTCTTTCTATTAATTCATCATTAGTAAATTTAGAATAGTCTATTTGTTTTTCTTCTTCAAAATCATATTTTAAAGTTTTTTCTATTAAGTCATAAGATTGATAAGTAACAGTATCATTATCTAATATCTCTTCATCTTTTGTAAAATTATAAATTCTAAACTCTCCAGCATTATAAACCTTTTTATCTAAATTTAGAAATAGCCTTTTATGATAATTTTTATAAGTCAAATAATCAAATCTAAAAGCACCATCATTTAATATTTCATAGATGGCAGTTGCTACTTCATCAGCTTCTTTTTCATCAGCAAAATTACTATTCTCATGATAAGAAGTAATTTCAGTTTGGACTTCTTTATAAGTTTTAATTCCTTTAATATGTTTATTAGCAAGTTCAACCATATATTTTGATGGTTTTAATCTATCAACCTCTTGTAAACCAAAAGCAATATCCCAATATAATTGTTTTATTCTAGGATTTTTTTCATCTAATACTTCATCATAAGTTTTTTCATTCATAAATTTTACCCTCCACAATCAGACTTCACAAATACCAACCATTTAATTATTCAAGAATAACTAAGTACCTTAATTATACTATATTTGTCGACAAAAATCGACTATTTACAGTTATTTTACTTACCAAAATTAAATATTGGTTTTATCTGTTTTATCTATTTGTTTTTAATACTTTATTATTTAAATACTTAATTGTATATAAAAAAACGTATGCGGAAAATCCATAAGGCGAAAATCACCCTATGGATTAATATTAGGAATTTCATAAACTATATAATCATAAGTAAATTTTCATTTTTCATCACGATTTTCGTTCATTTCTAAATAATGATTATCTCTCAATTCTTTTAAGGTATTTCTTATAGTTGTTCTTGATTCATTGCATATACTACACAATCCATTAATTGAATAATCCCAATTATTAGGAAGTGATAACATTAAAGATATCAAACCCTTTGCTCTTAAACTTAAATTCCTATCTTTAAAATGATAATTACTCATTACAGCATAATCTTTATCTTTTTTAACCCTTACTATCATGTTTTCTCCTTTTTTCTACACATTTAAAAAAGCCTATTATTTAAAATAGACTCATATTTTGATTACTCTTGTACCAACAAACTAACAAATTGTGGAACAAAAGTAAATTTAAGTTCCATAACTCAAGGAGCTTATGAAGTTATACACCTTATATTCTAACCATCACAATTTTTCTTACCGAACCTCCTGCATTTATGTGATTAGATAAAACAATAATATCTTTTCCATTTCCATAAAAACTTTGTGCTCTCTCAGGACGAACACTCGGTCCTAAAGTTTCATCAGTAGTACGAGTCATCGAGTTTTCAATTCCCAAATCATCCAAACGTTTTTGAATATACTTACTTATTTTTAAAGTATAGTCTTTTTCCGTAATTCCATTTGCAACTGTGCCTGGATCTGTCCCTCCATGACCAGCATCAATTACCACTTTTTTTGTAGCTCTATCATCCATTCGTTATTTCACCTCTACCATAAAATATGAAAAATGCAAAAAATAGTCACAAAAAAAGATTCCAAATCACTCTGAAATCCTTTCTCCCATTTTCACTTCATATTCTTCCCCTAATCTTGTTTTCTCGAAAATTTTCTCTGCAATTTTTACAGAGCCTTTTTCCAACAACAACACAATAGTACTTCCCCCATACAAAAACATCCCCTTTTCTTCTCCTTTAACAAAATGGTATTCTTCATGATGATTTTTAATTTTACCAACAAGTAACGCCCCAACCTCAATTTGTGTGACAACACCAAAATGATCTGTATGCATCACCGTATACTCCCGAGCATTCTCTGTAAAAACAGGTAAACTTTCTAAAGCAATTGGACGCACCGTATGAAGTTTCCCAGGTATATACACATTCTTTCCCTTATCACCAGAATCAACATAACAATAACGATGATAATGATGTACACAAAGACGAAATACCAAGCAAATTCCATCTTGATACCTACTAGCTAACTCATCATCTTGTAAAAGAGAAGTAATAGAATATTGACTTTGCTTAACTGGAATTACCAAATCTTTCTTAATACAATATGCACTTATCAAACCATCACATGGCGAAATAAAATGATTCTTATCTAAATCAATTGGACGGCGACCCACCTTAACTTTCCTAGTAAAACAATCATTAAAACATTGAAAACTATCACAATCATAATCATCCATTACAATCTGATTCCTCTTAATAAATCTTGGAATTATCACCTTCGACCATTTACTATCTAAAAACTTTCCAACGATGAAAGACACCCACCGACTTACCAAAATTTTTAAACAAAAACGTCCTACTACTGTATGATACAAAAAACGTAAACTAAGACTTTCCTTTGATTTCATTACATCACCCATTTTCAAAAGAACCCTATAACTCATTATCCTACACTCTGATTATAAATCCTAGTATTATTTTGAATTTAGTTAAAAAAGAAAAGTATCATAAATCTTAATTCCTACTAATTCTCATTAGTATATTTTCAAAAATTTGACCCGTTTGAAACTTTCTTGCAAGATAAAGTCCAACTTCAACAACAAAAATACCACCAATCACATCTATCCAAACATGCTGATGTACTAAAATCGTTGAAAGAATAACGAAAAAAGAAAAAATAAATTGTCCTAACAAATACCCCGACTTTACTTTCTTTAACGTTTGACTCCCACGAAAACACATCCAGCTCTCCAAACAATGAATTGACGGAAATAAATTAATTGCAGGGTCTAATCGATAAACGGTATGTGTTAAAAAAATCGAAAAACCAGTTCCAAAAACTTCTGGACGACTCATTTTAGTTGGAAAAAGAAAAAAACAAATCAAACAAAGAAATTTAGCTATAAATTCTGCTGACAAAATTTCATAACAAACTTTTTTATTTTCACGAGCTATAATTATATAACCAACAATCCACTGAACATAAGCAAGTATATAAATATAAATAAAACTAGGTACCAAAGGAAAATCATTTGGCATTAAAAAAGTAACATCATAATGATACAAATGATTTGTAATCAACTGAGAACCATAATATGTAACCACATTCATTCCTATAATTATAATGAAAGGTAAAATTGCATACTGAGGCAAAACTTTATAAAACACCTTTTTTACTTTTTCTAAAAATACAATAAATCTTTCGTTTCGATATAAATGTAATAAATTCATATCTACACCTTCTTGTCCTTTTAATATCTATTTTGCTAAAGTATAACACAAAAAACTACTCTTAAAAATTACAGTTCTGTAAGAAAAAAGAATGCAAATCTTTCACATTCCTTTTATTAACATTTTTAATAAAGTCACTAATTTATGCCTAGAATCACTATCCAATGTCGTTAACTCTTTTACCAAAGTAATCGCTTGATTAATTTTAGGAATCTTAATTTCCGAAGTATCTTTAATACCTAATTTATCAAAAATAGAAAAAATGGTATCAATAATCTTAGCTCGTTCATTTTCATTTAAAGAGGCAATAAATTCAATATTACTTTTTTCTAAACTGGTACTTCGACTAGTTAAGGTCCCTGGAATAAAAACACCACCAAAACATTCCCAACTAAGAGGATTATGCTGCCACAATCCTAAAGCATTACTTTTTACTACTTGATAACTTGGTGTATGTAATAGCAACATTCCAATAGTAGAATCTTCTGGAACAAACATTTTTAACTTTCTAGCCATTCGGGCATAAGCATTCGTTCCAAATTCTTTCACTCGAAAACCTGGCCCATCAAAATTATATATGGTTCGTATTTTCAAACGTAGGCGAGAACTAGCAAGCATAGATGCTGTCATCGCCAAATTTCCTCCTTTTGAATGCCCTCCCACATAAACCTCATTATCAAAAAAACCAATCGTATCATTCAAATAATTCATAGCCATTCTCTGTGCTGGAACAGGAAAAGAATTACTTAACATAAAGTCTTCCTTCCAGCCAATCAACGACGTATCTGTCCCCTCAAATGCTACATAAACCTTCCCTTGAAAGCGTAATGTGAAACCACAAAATTGCTTTTCATCATCTACAACTTTAACATAATGATACATTTTAATATCTTGATACCTTTTAGCATCTCTCAATTGATAAATTAATTCATATACTTCACGTATAAACTTAGGTGCTTTTTTACTATCTTCATCATACTTTCTCAAAAATAACCGTGCCGCATCCGAAAATAAAATAAAACGTCCCTTTTCTTCGGGAATTATTTTTTTAAAATCAGCATAAACAAGCAAAGTAAACAACATACTATCTACATCATTGAAAGAAACTTCACTCATTGAAATATCCTTATAATATTTGACATAATCCTTGATAGATGCCATAATCTCACTTCCTAAAAATCATTGTAACATAACTCAAAAAGCATATCAAAAAAAGCTCATCGACAAATAGATGAGCTATTTTAATTTTTTTAAATACTCCATGATTTTTCTTTTCGCAACATTCGTCCGACACATCCCTAAATATTCTTCTTTAGGTCCTGCTATAGAATCATTCGTAATAATTTTAACAATATCATTATTTTTTAGTCTTCGATCAAAACTAGTTACCATTGCATTTACAATAGCCATCTCCATTTTATCTCCAATTTCACTATGTATTTTATAAGCAAAATCAATCGGAGTACTTCCATCAGGTAATTCAATTACCTCACCTAGGGGAGTATAAACATAAATCATATTAGTAAAAATATCACTTTTTGCTTCCTCCATAAATTCTTTCGTATTATTAGCATATTGATTTGCTTCCACTAAAGATTTAAAAAATTGAAATTTATTGTGCAATTCTTCATTCATAATTACATCGGGTTTATCCCAGTAATAAGGAAGACCAAGTTCTGCTATTTCATCCATTTCTTCAGTACGTATTTGAAATTGAATTAAACGGCCATTCTCTCCAAAAACTGATGTATGCAAACTACGATACATTGTTGTTTTAGGTTTAGCAATTAAATCCTTTAGCATTTGATTAAAAGGTGGATACAAAGAGTGAATGAAACCTAAAACTTGATAACAGGTAGGAATATCTGAAACAACAACTTGAATTGCCCAAATATCATGAATCTCAGATATTTTTAAACCCTCACAAACTCTTTTATAAACTCCATAATTATTTTTGGTTCGATAATGAATACGACAAGTAACATGATGAGCCATCAAAAGCTTTTCAACTTGCTTTATCATAGCTAATACATCTTCTTTAGAATCATTTAAATAATCTTCTAATTCATGACTTAAACTACGATATTTTTCATTATCTACATATTTAAAACAAAGATCCTCTAACTCATTTTTAATACGATAACTTCCCAAGTAATAAGCAATTGGTACATAAAAATCAAGAGTCTCTTGAGCAATTGCCTTTTGACGGTCACTAGATTTATATTCAAGAGTTCTCATATTGTGCAAACGGTCAGCTAATTTAATTAAAATAATTCGGATATCCTCAGCCATACCATTTAAAATCTTACCTTGATTTTCTATAGCTCCCTCTTCTTTACTAGAAAAAACAATACCACGAATTTTAGTAACACCATCCACCAACCGATATACTTCTTCACCAAAACTAGAAATAATGTCCTCTTTTGTACATTCTGTATCTTCAATTGCGTCATGCAAAAGAGCAGCACAAATTGTGTTCATATCAGCTCGAGCAAAAGATGTCAAAATAAATGCCACCGAAAGAGGATGAACAATATAAGGCTCTCCGCTTTTTCGTTTTTGATCACGATGTAAAAAGCTTGCATATTGATAAGCGCGTTTCACCAATTCCAAATCTTCTGACACATCATGATAAAGTATAATAGATGATAACAAATCCTCTATCGTAATCGTACTTAACGACACGAAAAACCACCTCACAAATCTTGAAAAAAGAGTATCAAAAAACAAATAAATTTGTCAATAAAAAAATAGTAAATCAAATTTACTATCTTCTTAATCTGTACTAGCTTCTGTTAATTTTAGTTTAACATCTAATTCACTACCATCACGATAAACTGTTAAAGTTACTTCATCACCTATCTCATGTTGATACAAACGATATTTCAAATAAGCAATTGTCGAAACCTCTTCCCCATCTACTTTAACAATAACATCAGCTGCTTTAAGTCCACCTTTTTCCGAAGGACTATTTTTTTCAACTTCTGAAATAAAGACTCCATTTGTAACTCCTAAATTTTCAAGTCGTGGATAATAAGCTTGACGAGCATCACTCATATTTAGCATTTTCACTCCTAAATAAGGACGTTCAATTTTTTCACCATTCATAATTTTATGAGCATATTCCATTGCCGTTTCAATAGGAATAGCAAAACCCATTCCTTCTACTCCAGAATTCACTAACTTTAAAGAAGTAATTCCAATCACTTCTCCATTCGCATTAGCAAGTGGTCCTCCACTATTACCTGAATTAATCGCTGCATCTGTTTGTAGAACACTCATAACCCAATCACTTACATTTTTATTAGATAAAGAAACACTAACCATACGATTTTTTCCTGAAATAATTCCTCTTGTTACTGTTCCAGAATAAGTAGAAGCATCAAGTGGAGCCCCTACCGCAAAAACGGTATCACCAACACGAATATTTTCACTAGATCCAATACTAGCGATTTTTACGGAATCATTCGCTTCCATACTTAAAACTGCTATATCAGCATATTTATCACTACCTACCAACTTTGTTTGAACAGAAGTTCCGTCTGTAAATTGAACATAAATATCATTTCCACCTTCAATAACATGATGATTTGTTAAAATATAAGCAATATTTCCATCAATTTCATATACAAATCCAGTTCCTGTAGAATATAATTCTTGTTTCTGATAATTTTTAACAACTACCACCGCATCATAAATTTTATCAACAGCTTCTGCAATCCCCGTATCATTTACCGTTACATTACGAGTTTCTACTGTTTTTTCAACCGTTTCTGTAATTACTTTACCAAACGAAGTCGGAAAAAAATACATCCCACCAAATAGACATCCTGCTCCCAATAATGCTGAAATAAAACAAATTATTCCTGTTTTTAATGTATTATTTTTCATTTTCTATAACCTCACAATTTCTTTATAATTCATTGGAAATCCCATTCGATCTAATACTCGATCAATTTTAATTGTCTTAAGCTTTCCAGCTAACAAAGATATTTCATAATCCAAATTATCCATCATCAAATAAAAATCATCTGCTCGAAGCATTCGTTTTAATATAATAATTAAAGCAAACAAATCGTCTTTACCATAAATATATTCACCATCAATCTGAGGTATTTCTAATAATTGATGAAAATGACTATCTTTAATTGGTCGTTGAGCTTTATGTTCAAATAAAATATCTTCATGAGCACATAAATTTCGATAATTTGCTAAAATAGGTAACCAAATTAACAAATTCTCAGCTTTTGCTTGAAAAAATTCTGCAACTGCCCTTTGATCCTCTGATTTTAGTATAGAAAAAAATTCACCAACTATACCGAAAGATAAAATTTTTACGACAATCCATAAAGGAATATATCCATAATGTTCAATATAATGCTGAGTAGCTTGATGTTGCCCTCCATTAATTCGAATTTGTCTCTTTAGCTTTTTTAATAAATCATTCACTTGCCTTTTACGTTCAGATTCTTTCACAAAATTTTTAGGATTTAAATATTGATCTTCTCTAATTCCATATTTCATAGATAAATGATAAGCCATAATACTTTTAATATTATTTTCTATTATTAATAAATTACGAAATAAAATATTTCTTATATGCCGATCAAAATAAAATAACGAATATAATTCATTAAAGGTTGTACCAAGAAGAAAATTACGACCATTTTTATCAAGAAATAAATGACGATATCCACTTAAAAAGAAATAATTTTCACGTAAAAGAATTTCTTTTGCATATCCTTCATCTGGAATGGTTAAGCCTTTACTCTGTAATATATTAATCTGTTCATCTAATGTTTTAAATATTTTCTCCATGAACACACACTCCCCAGTTTAAAAAAATTATATCACAAAGCTCTTAATCATTCTATATTTTTTCCGTGAACCTTATGTTATAATTTGGTGAAAGGTAGGTGAAAAAATGCCTTCAATTGTTACTCATTATCTCTTTTGTGAAGATGTTCGATTACATACTAAAGAACATATTCAAGATAGCTTAAAATCCTCTTTAGAAATATACCATATTTTTGCTCAAAGCTTTGATAACTTATTTTACTATAACTTATTAACACCCAAAAAAGGAAAAGACATTCGTAAATTTGGAAATCTAGCACAACGTTTTAAAACCCAAAACTATTTTAAAAACATAATCTTAGAAATTAAGAAAAATAATCTTCAAAAAAACAACGATATTTTATCTTATCTATATGGTTCGCTTACTCATTATATTCTAGATTCGAATTGTCATCCTTTTGTCATTTATCATGCTGGATGGATAGATGAACAAAACAAAAATTATCAATATCGAGGGAATCATGAACAAATTGAAGTAAGCATCGATGCCATTTTATATCAAGAACATTATAATTTACCACTTTATCAAGCAAATTTAGGAAACACCCTTCTTCCCAAAATAAAATTTTCTAAGCCATTAAAACAATTAATGAATCATGTATTTGAAAAAACCTTTCATCAGAAAAATATAGGAAACATATATGAAACTAGTACCCGACAAGGTCATTACATTCTAAAATATTTAGTAACTGACCATCATGGAATAAAGAAAAAAAGTTACAAACTTTTTGATGCTCTCTTTAAAAAAAACACTACCAAATATCAAAATTTAAGTTTTTATATAAAAAATCCTGATATTGAAATTTTAAATAGAAAACATGATCTTTGGTGTAATCCTACAAACAATCAAATAAAAAGTAAAGAATCATTTGATGATTTATATCAAAAAGCTTTAAAAGAAACCCTATTTATATTTGATTTAACAGATAAAGTTTTAAAAGATAAAATCTCTTTAAATGATTACTTAAATATATTACAAAATAAATCTTACACAACTGGACTAGACTGTAATTTAGTAGAAAAATATCTATACTTTAAAAATTAAGACTTTGAATAGCATAAGCCAAATAAGATGCAAATTCTTGTTGATAACTTTCTGTTATCAACTTTTCTTTTTCTGCTGGATTAGATAAAAAACCACATTCCACCAATACACCTGGCACTTTTAACTTAGAATACATATAAGTAGAAGAAGGAATTGGTTTTATTTCTCGATCACTTCCTAACTTTTCATTCAATACTTTTTGTAATTGATTAGCAATTTCCTTACTTTTTTCATCATTTTTAAGATAAAAAACTTGTGGCCCATAATATTTTTTATTTGCTAATACATTTAAATGAATAGAAATATATAAATCCGTTTTACTTTGATTAATTTTTTTAATTCGTTGATCAAAATCACTCTTTTTTCGATAAGTAGCCTTAGGACTTCCTAAATCATAATCCCCGTCTCTTGTTAAAGAAACCAAAGCTCCATATTTACCTAATTCTTTTTCTAAATATTGTGAAATAGCTAAATTGATATCTTTTTCATAAACTTCACCTACTACACTACCAGGATCTACACCACCATGACCAGGATCAATATAAATTACTTTACCACTTAAAGGCAAATGAGCATTCACAATAGGAAAAGAAAGCAAACAAATCAAAAAAAGAAAAAAAGTAAAAATTATTAAATCATATCGTTTCATACCATAATTCTATGCTACAGAACTATTCTTAGAAAGAAAAATAGAATCTTTTTTAATAATTTATTTTCTATCATTTACAATCTTTTCTTCTTTTAATAAAAGAATTCTACTATTTTATTCATAATTTGGATTTTTTAATTGATAAAAGATTTCATCCTCCATATAACAATGACGTTGTTCATAATTTCCCATTACATACACCGGAACTTCTTTCATATAATAATCACAAATTCCTTGCTTATTTAGCTTTTTAATCGTTTCTTCATGATAATCCACAATAAAAGCTTTAGGACCATTCTTCGTCATTTTAAAATATACAATCATTTGTATCATGCGCATTTCTTCATCCATTGTTATATAAATAGGATTTTCTTGAAGTCCCTTTAAGATATCCACGATACGCTTACGATAAACTACAGGAAAATCTTTCAAACGAAATACATCAGTAAATTCCTTTACTTGCCCAATAAAATAGTATCCTTCTGTATCCTCTTCACTTTTAAATCCAATAGAAAACTGAACTTCATCATCCTCTAAAAAAGTTTTTAAAACATTAATATCTTCTTCCGTATAAACAGGCATAATAAAATCTCTACTCGGAATTTCAAAAAATAAAGTTTTACGAAATTTCATACTACCACCTATTTTAATCCTATCACATATTAAAATAATATGAAAAGAAAAAAGTTCAAATAAAAAATACAGTTTACAACAAAAAAACTCCTTTACGGAGTTTAAGAAAAATATTAACGTTTTGAAAATTGTGGAGCTCTACGTGCTTTTCTAAGACCATATTTTTTACGTTCTTTCACACGTGGGTCTCTGGTAATCATTCCATTCGATTTTAAAATCTTACGATAAGAATCATCTCTAGATTGATCAGTATTAGCATCAAACTCCATAAGAGCTCTAGCAATACCTAAACGAATTGCACCAGTTTGTCCAGAATAACCGCCACCTTTTACAGTTACAGTGATATCAAAACGATTTTCATTATTTGTTAAAACAAGTGGTTGTTTTAAATCCATAACTAAAGTTTGATAAGGCATATATTCATTAACATCTACGCCATTAACAGTAATATTACCAGTACCACTTGTTAAAATAACTTGAGCACTTGATTGTTTTCTACGTCCAGTAGCTTTCCAGCTTTGTTTTGCCATTTTTTAGTCCTCCTAATCTATTTTTAGCTCTACAGGTTTTTGAGCTCCATGTTTATGATCGCTTCCACGATAAACAAATAACTTCTTACCCATAGCTCTTCCAAGTCTATTATGAGGTAACATTCCTTTAATAGCTCTTTCCATCATTTCTTCTGGATATTGATTAATCATCGTTTTAGCATTTCGCTCACGAAGTCCTCCTGGATATCCACTATGATTATAATACATCTTATCATTTAACTTATTTCCAGTTAAAATTGCCTTTTCTGCATTAATAACCACAACATAATCTCCACAGTCTACATAAGGTGTATAAGTAGGTTTATGTTTTCCTCTTAAAATTGTAGCCACTTTTGAAGCAACACGACCAAGTGGTTTTCCACTTGCATCTACAACATACCAAGTACGTTCAATATTTTCTTTTTTTTGTAAAAATGTACTCATAAAAATTTCCTTTCATTGTTTTTCCTATGTTCACTTTCCCAGGGCTAGATAGGTCAAAACAAACAAAATGTACCGATTAAAATTATATGCGAGTATCACAGAAAAGTCAAATAAAATCGCGTAAAAATCTAGAATTTTTCATCATTTGACAGGAAAAATAACTTTTCTTTAAAAAATACCTAATATTTTTTTAAAACAACTCTTCCACTTATCAACACAATTAAAATTAATACTCTATTTTCTCAAGATATAAACCTTGACTCATTGCTGTTGAAAATTGCTTTACTTCCTCGCCATTTAAAGCTCTCACAATTTCTGAAGATTCTCTTTTTTTGGAAGAAACATCTAGAAGTGCTCCCACAATATTACGAACCATATATCGATAAAAACTTCGACCAACAAAAATAATATCTAAAAATTCCTCTTCTTCATGAAATGAAATATCATATAAAATGGACATATTATTTTCTCGTTCTCCACTTACAAACATTCGAAAATCATGTACTCCCAAAAAAAGTTTACTTGCCTCTTTCATTAAATTTATATCCAAACTTTTAGGATAAAACGTCACATAATCATACAGTTGAGGACAATATGACCCAAAATAAATTCGATAACGATAAGTTTTTTGTTTCACGGAAAAACGAGCATGAAAATCAAGAGAAACCACTTCACAAGTTTTAACATAAATATAAGGCCCTATTAGTTTATTTAAAATGGACTTCAAACCTTCTGATGGAATTTCATGATTCAAATCAAAATGAACACATTGATCATTCGCATGTACACCTCGGTCCGTTCTACCAGCACCCTTTACAACCACTGGATTTCCATCAATTTTTGTTAACGCTTCTTCTAAACTTTTTTGAATAGTTGAATGATTCTTTAATCGTTGAAACCCATAAAATTTACTTCCATCATACGAAATTCGTATCAAATATCTCATAAACGCTCACCTGCAGTAACGCTCCGATATATCGCTTTTAAAACCTCTTTTGGTTCTAAATAATGATCTATTTTTAATCCTTGTTGCTCTAAATACTTAACATAAGAAATTACGAAAGGCATAGGAACAGACTTATAAATTGTATCCTCATAAAAATCACTTACGATACGACAACCTGTATCATCAAACAAGTAAAAAGAAGATACCAATCCCATTAAGAAAGAAAGATCATCAGTCACTAAAATGATACACTTGCCATACTTTATTAATTTCAAAAACAATTTTTGATAATAACTACGATTTTTAAACAAATTCCCATTTTCAAAATGAACAAAGAAAAAAGTTTCAGAATTTAACAATAACGCTTCCACAAATCTTAATTTTTTTGATTCCGTATAAGATAACTTACTAACATTTTGTTCCAAAATAGAACTATCTAATAAAGCCATTCGACAAGCATCTTCAAATTTTTCTTTAGAGAATTGCCCTAATCTTTTTTCTAAGTACTTATAAACACTAATATTTTGCAAAAATAAATCATCGACAATATAAGAAATTTTATAATTATTTTTTAATTTTTGAAAAGAGCCACGAAAATTAACAAGGGCCACTATTTTCCCTGGTTCAATAAAATCCTTTAGTTTTACTTCCATAAACGTTCCGTTAACTCCTTCCCATCTAAATAAATGTCGTCAATTAAATCATAACTTTGCAATTGTAAAGACAAATCGATAAAAAATGGTAAGGAAAAACCTAAACGTTTCATAATTTTTTCTTCTTTTAAAACGGCCAAGGTAGGTCCTTCCATTAAAATACCATTTTTACCCATAACCACTAAGTAAGGAAAAGAAATGGCATCTTCCAAATTACTAGTAACGTAAAAAAGAGTAATTTGATTTTGATGACAAAGTAAAAAGAAATCTTCTTTTTCTTCTTTGGTAAAATCATACAATAAATCATCTAGAAAAAAAAACGTAGGTTTCATTAAAATTTGTTTTAACATCATTACTTTCAATTGAAACTTTTTGGTTAACTTAATAATGGAATAAGACAAAGATTTCAGATTCAGAAATTTATTTACCATTTCTTGTTCTTTATCACTTAAATCATCATAATTTAAATATTGGCTGATAGAATCCTCTATTTTTATCAAAGATCTCGTTATACCACGACAAGATGCTTCTTTTAAAATATCGCCCGAAAAATTTTCTTCCCCTAAAATAGCACGTAAAAGTAAAGTTTTTCCAACTCCCTCTACTCCTACTAAACAAACGTCCTTTCCCTCAATCAAATCAAAGGTAAAATGATCAAAAATCTTTTTATTTTTCGCTTGTATACCAACATTTTGCAAATGTATCTGTTTTGGCATAATTATCACTTCAGGATATATTCTAATAGAAAAGACAAAAAAAAGAAAGAAAATCTTTCCTATTTTGAACTATTTGGAATTTTTATAATAATTTCATTGGGAAGAGAATACATATATTTTTCTCTAGCATAACGAGCTACATATTCCATATCATGTAACTTTGTGACCTCAGAATTTAAAGATTCCTCTTGTGAAAGTAATTCATTATATTCATAATTTAAATCCGCAATCAAAGTTTTATTTTGTACAATTTGTATCCAATCTTGAAAAATAGCTCCCACAAAAATACTAATAACTGCGACTAATACTCCCGATAAAAGGCAAAGTCGACGTTTGACCTTTGAACTAACCCGCTTTTTCATTCTATCACCTTATTATTAGCCATTATATCATTTGTTCAAATACTTAGCAATAAGTGGAATTGACTTTACATATTTTTTGACATACAAAGTTAGACGTTTCTCGATAAAATACCCAATAAAAGTAACTCCAACAAAGTAAATATGCACAATTCCATGATTGACATAATACATCAATAAAACGTAAAATAAAGCAATATCTAAAATAAACAAACCAGTCAAAATATAACGCCATAACTTTTTTAAAGAAAAGACAAAATTATAATGAACACGACTTGTGAAAGAAAAGAAAAGACCAAACAAAAAAGAAATCAAAAATGATAATAACTGTAATTGATAGTCCATTATTTAAACAATTTTGCGAACATGGATTCTTCTTTCACTTTTTCTTTTCCTTCTAAATATGTAAAACTATTAATCTTGCCCTTAATGCGTACATTGCCATCATGAGTATCTAAACGTAATATTTCTAAGCCTTCGCCTTTTAAAAGTAATACTCCCATAGTGGTTTCTAACAAAAATTCTTCATTATCAAAACTACTAATTTTTTTAACACCTGTTAAATAAATCTGCCTCCGGTCCATAATTTTGACTTCATGATTACTAGTAATAATTTCTTCTATATTTTTATCCATGACAATTCCTCCTATCAAAACCTATGACAGAAAGTTAAAATTATGACAAAAAAAAGAAGTTCCTTGTGAAACCTCTATAAAAAATTATTCAGCATCTTCGCATTTATTATATTCAGCAAAAATAGCCTCTTCAAAAGTTTTACGAACATCTTGATTAATTGGATGGGCAATATCACGATAATCTCCAGTTGCCGTCTTTCTACTTGGCATTGCAATAAAAAGTCCATTATTACCTTCAATAATACGAATATCATGAATGGCAAAAGAATCATCGATTAAAACAGATGCTATTCCTTTCATTTTTGAGCCTTCTTTTTCGATTTTGCGAACACTTACAGATGTAATTTGCATTGTTTACACTCCTTCTAAAGTTTTAATCAAACTTACTTATATCATATAGCAGATAATATATGAAATCAACATTTTTTACAAGTACTTTACTTGTACTTCACCAGTAATAATATCTGCATAGTTGAAACTTTTTTCTACTCCATTTACCCTCACTGTAAAAATATAAGGATACATTTTCGAAATTGTCCCTATAAAATATTCTTTCTTATTTCTAAGACCAAAAACAGAAACTTCAACACTTTCATTGACGTGTTGTCGCATCTCCTCTTTAATAATTTCTATATTCATATTTTCCCCTTTCATCTTGGATATCCTACATACATAAGGCCATTGCACATAAGACCACCCATTCCATCTTTTCCATATTTCGTTTTATCTAACAATCCAACTAAATCAATTGCTTTATTTCGTTCACTCATTGCAATTGTTGATGCTATAATTGCTGGATCTAACGCATGAATATTTACTCGTTTTGGACTTGACGCAAAATTAGCTCCAGCTTTAATTAATTCCTCATAATTACTTTGACATGCACCAGCAATAATTACTAATTTTTCATGACTTTTCTCAAATCTTCTTGCTTCTTTAACAGCTTTCACAAAATTCTCTGTATTCTTATAATTACGAATATTATGAATATCTCCTTTTTTCTTATAATAAGCATCATGGCCTGTTATAATAACAATATCTGGCTGATATTCTAATAACAATAAATGTATTTTCGAAGCAATTTCACTTTCACTAATTTTTTTACCCACTGCAAATACGTTATTTTTTCGATAAAAACTTAAACAGCGTTCCAAATATTCACTATCTCCATCTGCTGATGCTTGCTAAGTAACCCAGATATTAACAAATATTAATTTACCTTTCTTATAAATAACAAAGATAAGTATCTAATTGATTAGAAAATTTATATTTTCAATTTTTTCAGTTAACAAGTAACAAAACGTTTCTTAATATCATTTAATTTCTTTTGTTTTTTCTATTTTAAACTTATATGAAATTTGTATTGTATCATCTTTATAAATAATCAATTTATCTATAAAGTCTTTTATAATTTGAGGGATTAAATGATCACTATTTATAAACTGATTATATTTTTCTTTCAATTCTTGTTTTCTTAAATCTTCATTTTTTGACTCTATGACTTCTTTTAATAGCTTCTCGGATTGTTCCTTTTGATATATTTCTACTTCCTTTTTTTCAATAAATTCATTTAAACTAATTTCTCCCTTTGTTTTTTTTAAATATAAGTTTCTAATATTAGTATTATGAAGTTCTATCTTTTCTTTCAAGTTAGCAATTTTTAAATTAGGTCTTTCCTCTTTTAATAAAATCTTTGCTGCTTTTCTAATTATCTCATCTCTATCAATATATGAATGAACTAAATCATTTAAAGTATTAATAACAATGAATTGAATTTTAGAATCTGCAATGGTCCTATTAGAACAATGGCATCTATCCTTTACTCTTGTACATGCAAAATAATATCTAATATTACCATTTTCTCTTTTTCTTCTGCAAACAGTCATAATATTGCCACATTCACCACAAATTACTAATTTACTAAATAAACCATTATAATCAATTTTTTCTTTTCGCTTCATTGTTTTTAATTGATTATTGGAAGCATTAAACAACTCTTCGGTTATTATTACAGGATGACAATTATCTATGGTTTCTCTATCCCTTATTGGAATAAAATTTCTTTTCTTTTGATGATAATCCTTCTTAGAAGATTTTCTTTTCACAATTTTACCCGTATACGTTTTATTCTTTAGAATTCGATAAACTATTTTATCCGACCAATCAAAATAATATTTTTTCTTTTTACTTTGCGTCATATTCATATAGATAATGGGTGGTGTTATCTTATCTTTGTTTAACCCTTCAGCTACTTCACTTCTTGTCTTTCCACTTGCTATTTCAGTAAATATCCTTTTTACAATTCCAGCTGAATACTCATCAATTTCTAATGTTCGTTTTCCATTTTCCTTTTTTATTTTATAACCATAAGGTGCTATCACTCCAATAAATTGTCCCTCTTCGGTTTTGGCAAATGCTACCTGCTTTCTTTTAAGTGATATATCTTTCACATACCAATCATTAATCAATGCTTTGATTTCCATCATTATTTGTTGGTCATGAATATCAGAACTATCACTATCAAACTGATCATTAATAGCAATATATCTAACCTGATTTCTAGGAAAATAATCTACGATATAATAAGCAGTTTCAATAAAATTTCTCCCAAGCCTAGATAAATCTTTCGTGATAACAGTCCCAATCATTCCTCTTTCAATATCTTCTTTTAACTTTTCAAATGCTGGTCTATCAAAATTAGCTCCTGAATATCCATCATCAATATATTCTCTATCAATATGAAGTCCTATTCCACTAGTATAAGATTGAATGATTGCTAACTGATTATAAATACTTGAAGAAAACTCATTGAACTTATTAATATCTTCCCGAGATAACCTTCCGTAAGCAACTGTTAACCGATTAGACATTAATTGCCTCCATCAAGGCTAAAATGAAAGAATATTTTTACCGTTTTATCCTCTTTAATTTCTATTTTATTTACAAACATTTTAATCATTTCTTTATTAAAGTTTTTAACTTTCAAAAAATCATGAATATACTTTTGCTTCGTTTTATCATCTACGAGTACCCTTTTAGATTCGCTAATTAAAGTTTCTAAATCAGATATTTTAGCATCATATTCTCTTCTGTCCTTTTCTAGCTCCTTTTTAATTCCAACAAACTCTTCTGTAGATAGAATACCAGATGCTTTATCTTTATATAAATCACTAATTGCTTTATCAATCGTAATGATTTGAGATTTAGCACGCTGAAAAGAGATTGTATATTCCCTTATCATATCAGCAGCACCCAAAACAGTCTCATATTTTTTAGATAAATCTTCTTCTCTATAATACTTCAACAAAATAGCTCTAATTTTGCTCAATATAATGTCATTTAAGTCTTCTTCTCTATAATAGTGCATGGAACAAACGCCATTTCTATAAGCCGCATAAGTTCTACATAAATAAATTGGTGTAACAATATCAGAATCCTTTTGTTTTTTAACTCTTCTCACAGACATAGTACAACCGCAATCAGCACATAAAACGAGTCCTTTTAATAAATAGTCATATTTTCTATACCTTATATCACTTTTTCTTTTTAAAGAATTTACTCGTTCAAATAAATCATTAGAGATTAATGCTGGTATTGCATTTTTTTTAATAATCCATTTGCTTTTAGGAAGTAATCTCTTCTTTTTGGATTTAAGACTCACTTTTTCATATTTACCTTGTATTAAAGTTCCAATATAATTTTCATTTTGTAATAAATGCTTTACTGTAGATGGTTTCCATAAATGAGTAGTAATGGTTGTCCTTTTTAGTTTTTTCCCTCTATAAACATCTGGAGGTAATATACCTTGATCAGTTAAATATCTTGCAATCATCCCATCCGTCTTACCATGATCTTTCATTTCAAAAATCCGAACTACGATTGGTGCAGCATATTCATCTATAACAAGCTTTTTACTATTCTCACTAGCTCTCTTATAGCCATAAGGAACAGTTCCAGAAACAAAATCACCATTCTTCATCATATTATGTCTTACACTTTTAATTTTCTTTGATATATCCTTTAAATACATATCATTAATAACTGCTTTAAAAGGTAACATATCTTCAGATCCATTGGGATTTAAAGTATCATAATTATCTAATATAGCAATATATCTGATATTATGTTCTGGAAAATATTTAAAAACATAATTCCCTGTTTCTATAAACTCTCTTCCAAGCCTAGACATATCTTTCGTTATAACACAATTGATAATTCCTTGTTCAATATCATTGATAAGTCTCTTAAATTCAGGTCTATCAAAATTTCCCCCAGAACAGCCATCATCTACATAATAATCATATATCTCAATCCCATTTTTTTTGGCATACTCTCTTATGAAAGCTCTTTGATTAGCAATACTAGTACTTTCAACATTTCCCTTTTTATCCTCTATGGAAAGTCTTAAATAAGCTCCTACCCGATATGTTTGTTTCGTTACATTTAAAACCTCACTTTCTTTCTCTTAACCAACTTGCATAATGAATCAATAAAAGCATTTTCAAATGAATCACTAATGCAAGAATTTATAAATCTTTCGCCTTGAATAAAGTGGACTTTAAATACTTTTCAAAAGCTTCAAGTATTACTTCATTGATGGATGGTGCATTATCATCATATACACAGATAACTAATTCTTTATTTTCTTCTGTCATAATCTTCCCCCTATAAAGTTTATGAACGCAAAAAAATTTAATGAAAAAAAGATATACCTTTTGTTGACCAATTCAACATTTATTGTATATCTTTTTTATTATTATTTATCTTATAGTTATCTAAGTTCAGGATATCCTTTAGCAGAAATATTATCTAAATTCCAAAGAGTTTCATCAAAACCTAGATTTTTATAAAATTGTGCATTTAAATTATTTTTAGAAATACTGTTAAGTTTTCCTTGAGTATTATCACTAACTCTACTTGAACCAGTCTCTTCTAAAACTTCATAACAATTACTTAAGCCAGCACGTACTTGTGATTCAACTGCTCCAGTAAATTTATATGGTATAAACTGGGTACCATCCGTTGCAACATATCCAGTCATATTACCAAAAGCAATGCTATTTTTAACAACTGGAGTATTATAAATATTACCAATAGTAGAAGCATTAAATACACTATTTGCAAGATTATTATAAGTATTTCTTGGTTTATCAACTGATACATCCGTAATAACATTTTCTACAATAGTACCATTTTGTTGTAATGCACCAACAAGTCCTCCATTTTCTGTTGAAGTTACATGAAGAGAACCTTGAACAAATACATTAGAAATCTTTCCACCATATTTACGTCCTACAAATGTTGATACATATACACCACTACCAGTAACATCAGCATTCTTAACAGAAATGTTTTCAAATACTGAATTAGCATTATCACGACCATCCATTCCAGAAAGAACAGCTACATTATTTGCTCCTGATAAAGTAATATTCTCAAATTTCACATTTCTTACTGTAGATGTAAATGTTTCTTTAGCAAATGCTGCAACAAAGTTGCTACTTGCATTAATATTACTAAAGTTTTTGATAGTAAAGTTTTCCGCAGTTCCTCTAAAGTTTGCAAATAAACTTGCATTCGTAAGATTACTTAAAGTATGACCATTTCCATTAATTGTACCATTAAATTGACCAGTAACTACAGATCCTTCACTATAAGTTTTACCTGTAAAGTCGATATCGTTATCAATGATATAGATTCCACTAGGATCTTCATTTAATTTAGAAATATCATCTGCTGAAGTAATATGATAAGTAAGTTTTTCAACTGTGCAATCTCGAGTAACTACGTTACTTACAGCTCCACCAATTAAACTTAAATCATTTCTTCCACCAAAATTCATTTTTAAATTAGTAACATTTATTTTTTCAACAGTACTCATCTCAGCTTTATAAGCCAAAGCACCTGCATTACTAATCGTCTTTGGTATATTAGTATTTTCAAAATGAATATTTCCTACATAACCATATCTGATTTTATTAAAGATAGGTAAAGTATTTCCAATAATTTTATGACCATTTCCATCTAATCTACCCATAAATGTTGTTGTAACATTAGTAGTCATATGAGAAAAATCAATATCATTATCTAATACATAATAACCATATGGTTCAGCATTAAGCTTTTCAACTAATTCTTCTGCAGTTTTAATATGATTTACTTCAACGGTTGTTCCAAGAGGATCATCAATAAAATCATTCGTAACACTCTTTAAGTAATGATAATATATTTTTCTAAGATTTGTTCTTGAGCTTGCATTTCTATTCGTATCACTTGATAAAGCTTGATAGAATCTTTCAATCATATAATCGACATCAATATACTTATTGTTTCTTATATTTTCTTCAACAGTAGCATATCTACTCATCTTATATTCTTTCCAATTCATTGCTGTTCCAGTAACAGACTTTGTAATTTTTTGAATAGCATCAAGATCTGTTTTCGTACTTCCTCTTCCGTAAGTAACATATCCATCAACTCCTGCATAACCAAGCATTTCAAAATAATTACGTTTTGCTGAGAAGGCATCTGGAATACCATTATCATTATGACCGATATACCAACGATTTACCCAAACAGACTCAAATCCATAATCATTTTGACCAATACTATTAATTACACTAAGACCTCTTACACTGACACCCCATGCGTTTTCTGGACGTATAATGATTCTATTATCATATAAAGACTCTAATGAGGTTAAATTCATTTGTTCTGCTTGAGCTGCAGTAATCGCTCCCCAAGTAGACCATGAGCCAGACTGATTCATTCTTGTCGCAACTCTTGCTTGTTGCTCTGGTGTTAATCTTATAAAGGCTTTACCTTCAATATAATCAAGCAAGTCTAACGCATTCTGTTGTCCTTTAAAATAATTTTCTAATTTTTCTCTAGTATCAATTCTATCAGGACTTAAATTTTGAGTTGCATTTCCTTCCTTATTTAAATCATAAGTTGTATTGAAATAATATGGTCCAACATCTTGTACAAGGTTATTTTCACTCCAAACACCATTTTGTTCAACATTACCTTCAGTAAGAGTTTCAAGACCGTATTTAAATCTAGTTCCTGCTTGGAATAACATAATTTTATCAAATAAAGCATGTTCAAATTCATGAGTCCAAGTATCGTAGTTTGTTAGTCCTGGTCTAGCTTGGAACCATAAGAATCCTGCAGTATTTCCAACACCCGCTGAATTTCCAGGAGGCTGCCATAAACCTAATACCTCACTAAAGTTTTTGAAGAATGGATAATTTTGTCCAACCTTTCCTTGAGTATATACAGGTGAAGTACCTATTACAATATTAGTACCTGGAAAATAAGAATTTTTATAACCTGTAATGATTTTAGTACAGTCATAAACCATAATACAATAATTATTCCATTTTCCTGGATCAAATGAACCAGCTAATGTACTCAAATGTCTTTTTACAAGAGTTACATGATCATTAACGATTTTTTGAACTGCAGCTCTTCCTGCAGCAGTATTTACATCTTTATGATACAACTGTGACGGTCCAATTTGTAAATGAACAGGTCCACTAATGATATATGTACAATCAGCTGGCAGAGTAATAATTGGAAGTATCATTCTACTATTTTTCTTAATCTGATACCAAGCACGATATAAAATATCAGGATTTTTATCTACACCAAATTCAGATAAAATATTTCTTGCTCCAAAATATTCAGTAAACCAATCATTAACATCACTATAGCCACCGATATTAGTAATAATATAATCTAGGAAATATTTTAACTCTGAACTAGCTGTATACTTAGCAATATTACTTTTAAAGAAACTATCAGTAACATTCACTCCAAGATTACCAACAAGTACTTCATTAACAAAATTATCAAGTCTATTAGTATCCTTAAACATCTTATTTTCGAATAATAAAATATCAGATACCCTAGCTCCACCTATTTCAAAGCTATACCATCTATCATAATAGTTATAAGCATAAATCATCTTATCAAATCTTCCACCATCAGTTAATTGTTCCCTAATTTTATTATTAAGTACTTCATTATTAATGGTTAAGACATTCTCATCATCATTTTGTAATAATTGCAATGCAATCGTTAATGCGGAAGTTTTAATAACCTCATTATAATGATCTTTATAATGTCTTGCATCAACCGCTGTCGTTAATGGTTCAAGAACAGTAGCATAATCTAATTCTTCAATACGTTTTTTTAACGTCTCAATGATAGGAGAATCATTTTTTATAACATATTTATTAGGAGCATAAGCAATTCCTAATTCTTCTATATTGTAAATTGAAATATTTTGATTCAATTCAGTAAAACTAACTTTATAATTACTAATCTTATAATCATCAAACACAACTTTGATATCAGTAATAGTATTGTAGTTTTCACTAGTTAAATATGTTAATAGTTTACCATTACTATATGGCATTACATATCTAATCACTTTAGTATTTAAAATATCACTATCTGAGAATTTAGAACCATCTTCTACTAAATACTTAGCATCATAATATGGCATTAACTTAAAGATATTATGATATAAAATTTCTTTAGAACTACTATATCCAGAAACTTTTTTTATTCTATTATGATCTGGAATATATACACTTCCATTATCCACAACTTCAGCATCAACACCATTTGGATCATCATTTTTTAGTTTAGGCAATTGATCAAAAGAAGTATTAGATAAATCCCATATAGTTTCATCAAAATTAGCATTATTTTTATAAAAATCACTATTAATATTTTCTTTAGATACAGAAATAACTCTATTTCCAGAAACATTAGAACTTAATCCAGAATCTGCTAATTCATAATTATTTATTGCAGTAGAAGCTGGCTCCTTACCATGTATAGTATAGAAATTTGTTCCTGTAGATAAACTTACATTATTTTTCAATACAGAACTACTTTTATCAAATATTCCAACAATAGCTCCATTTAATCGAGGACCTTTGTTATTTGTAATTTCAATTTTACTAATACAATTTTCAATACGGACATTTCCGAAACCATGTCCTAATATTCCACCCATACCATTTCCATCTTTTGATTGAGTAGAATTAATACTTCCTTTCACATAACTATTCATTATAGTTCCATCAGTAAGTCTACCAATTATCGCAGAAATTCTAATATGACCTGATGTTGTAATAACAAAATCAGTAACACTACTTTGATTAATATTGGTATTTGTTGCATCTCCAATCATTCCAGCAGAATGATCAGAACCAGTAACAAATTTAAGACCTTTAATATGAACATTTGTAATGTTGGTATTTGTTGCTACATTAGCAATCGTTCCTTTGCTATTAGCTCCTGATAAATTTACATCACTAAATACTAAATTTTTAATAGTAGCGCCCTCTAATTCATTAAAGAAAGGTTTATTCAAGTTACTAATTTTATAACCATTACCATTTAAAGTTCCAGTAAATTTACTTGAAATAACACTTAACTGTCCATCAGAAATCATAGATGCATCATAATCCTTAGTTAGTTCAAATGTTCCACTAGGATTAGCTTCTATTTTTTGAATCAGTAATTCCAAGCTTGTACCTTCAACCACGCCATCTTTCACATTACCATATTCTATTTCCAATTTATTTTGTTTATCATTCCCATTATATTGAATGACATCATCATATTTTAAAACAAATTTTAATACATTATTATCAATTCTATATTCTTCAATTGTTGTATAAAATACTGGCATATCTTTCGCTTTTACTTTAACAATGTAGTTGCCTAAATTATTTAAATCAGCAATATTAATACTTGAAGCTTCTTTAACACCTTCTGCTGTTTGTACATAAACAGTAGATGAAACAATATCTTTAATTTGGAATTGACGTTTCCCAAATGATATTTCATTTTCTAATAAAACTGCATTTTCATGATAATTAGAGTCATTATCTAATTGATTAGAATCTAAATCATAACTAGCAATAACTTTAACAATGTAACTTTCTTGTTCTTTTGGAGTAAATTTAACCACATTGCTACCAGTAATTAAATCTTGTTCTTTTATATTACTATCACCATTACTAATAATTACTTTACCATGAACAATGGCATGATCAGTATCAGTAACATTAAATTTAACTGAAACATCACCATAATTATCTTCATCATAACTAAAATCTTTAGCTACTGGAATCGTTTTTAATACTTCAATTTGAGCAGTATTATTACTATTAATATCAAATTCTTTTGTATTAGATAATTTTATCTTTTCAATAGTAATTGTATGAACTCCTACTTCATCAAATCCAGTAATAATTACTTGATAACGATTATCAGCTTTAGTTACAGTATAAGTTTTATTATTGATAGTAACTTCTGCTACTTCATAATTTACTGTATTAGAGCTATTAAATGATACTACAATATCTGCTCCTTTATCAAAGTACTTAGTATTAGTATTATCTTTACTAGTTGTAATATCACTAACAGTAGTATTATAGTCAAATACTAATTGAACTTCTTGAGTAAGTAAATTATAATCTTCAGTTTTATTATCGTTAGATTCTGTTAACACATTAGTATCTCTATCGTATGTAGCTTTTACTACAAAATCATACTTTTCAAGCTCAACTACATCAAATTCTAAACTATTAGAACCTTTACTAATATTTTTAGTAACAACAGTATTATCAGATTTTTTGGTTAATATAGCTTGTCCACTAATAAAGCTATTATCTGAATCTATAACATCAAAGTTTAAAGTAACTTTCGAATTTTGACCATTGTCAATTTGCTCATAATTAGTAACAGTTAAAACATCTTTTAATACTTCTACTTTAACAGTATTACTAATAGTAGCAGTTAAAGAATTATCATATGTAACTTTAGTTGCTTCTAAAGTCTTAACTCCACTATGATTATCATTCTTATAAGATACTTGAT
>CAJUQG010000002.1:0-91422 GCA_910588025.1 uncultured Bacilli bacterium | reverse complement strand
TTTCTTTATCTTTATGGAATTTTACACTTTCTGTATTGTTATCATATGTTTTAAAATCACTAACTTTAAAGTCATAATCAATGTTGAAATCTAATTCATCATTGAAATCAACACTACCTGTAACTTCTGGATCAGTAATTGTTGAATCAGAAGTTAAATTATAATTTGCATTAATCTTAACTGTATATTTCATTCCCTCTTCAAGAGATATTTCTAATTGATTAGCTCCACTCTTAATAGCATTATCAACGATTGTTTGATTATTCTTATCAACAACCACAATATTACCATTTAATAAAGCACTATCATTATCTACGAAATCAAAGGAAATATTCGCTTTCAAATCATCTTCATTGATCAAAGCTTTATAATTTTGAATAACTGGTTTATCTTTTAATACTTTTATTTGAACTTGATTATTAGATGTAACTTCTAATTCATGAGAATTAGCTAATTTTACTTTAGAAATTGTTATTGTTTGAGATCCACTACTTAGATATCCATCAACAATAACCGAATAAGTATTTCCATCTTTTTGAACATCATATTGTTTATTATTAATAGTAACAGCAACTATAGTAGAAGCATAGGAATTAGCATCATCAAATTCTAAAGTAATCTTTTCGTTCTTTAAAAAGTATTTAGAACTTTCATTATTTTTAATAGCGTTAACATTATTAATAGAGAACTCTCCAGCAATGATTTCAGAAATTTCAGAAGAATAAATCGTAGTAAATTTATTAGTTGAATCTAATACACTATCTCTATCATAAGTAACATTAACTTTTACATCATATGTAGTAAAGAACTCAACATCAAATTCTACATTATTTTTTCCTCTTTTAATTGACTTATTGATTACAACAGAACCGTCTTTACGAAGAAGTACTACATTACCTTCTATAAAACTATTGTCATTATCAATGATATTAAAATCTAATACAACTTTTGCATCTTTATTATTACTGCTAACCTTGTAATCACTTATTTTAGGAACATCTTTAAGTATTTCAATTTGTACTTTATTAGAAACACTAGCAACATTCCCACTAGTACAAATAACTTTACTAGTATGAATCTCTTCAACAATAGCATCTGTAGAAGCTTTGTAAACTACTTCATATAAATCTTTTTCTAATTTTATCGCATTATAATCTTGTCCATTGATACGAATTTTAGAAATATCATGAGATCCATTCGTAGTTATTTTGTATGTAAGTACAACATTTTCTCCTTTTTCATAATACTGTTTATCACTACTTACAGAAATAATATCAGCTTTAAATGCTGCTATAAAATCTTTTTGATACAACACAACATCTTCTTTAGAATCTGAATCATTATCAGTTTGAGAATAACTTGCAATAACATTTACATGATAACTAGAAACAATTCCTAAATTTTTAAATACTTTTGTAATATGTTTAGATCCTGTTAATTCAGAGCTATTGAATTCAATTTTTTCAAGTAAATTACCTTGTTCATCCTTAATTTCAATAAACATTTTAGATAATGCAGAATCTTCATCATTAACATCAAAATTAATTGTTACTTCACCATTTTCAGCATTTTCTTCTAACATTAACTCTGATACAGTAGGCACTCTCTTAATAACATTAATATTTAAATCAATATCTTCTTCAATTTCAAATGCCTTACCATTACTTAAAACAATCATCTCTGGTTTAATATCTTTTTTACCAAAATCTTTAAATTCAGGTAAAATTACAACATATTTACCATTTTCAATATTAACAGCATAATCTTGACCATTGATTCTAATTTGATTAGGAACATATTTACTAATATTAGAACTCTCAAAATATATCTTAACTTTTTCCGTTGCAAAGTAAGTATCTTTTTCAGTTACAAAATTAGATATCTCAAATTGATAATCACCTATCAATTGTAATTCTTTCACTTGTTCAATGTTACCAACAAAATTACTATCAACTAAGTCCTTATCATCTGTTAAATTATAACCTATATTAAACTTAGCAGTATAAACTTTATCTTCTGCTACAGATATCATAATATTATTAGAACCTTTATTAATATCTTGTTCTTTTACAATGTTACCTGCTTCATCAGTAATTTGAACACTACCAAAGGTAAGTGAAGAATCAATATCTTCCAAATTAAACATGATATTAAGCGTTGAATCATTAAGACTATCCTTAACAACATAATTAGTAATACTTGGTTTTTCTTTTAATACTTCTATAGATTCTGTAAAATCAACATCTACTGTTTGCTCATTATTTAATTTTACTTCACTAAAGTGATAGTTAATAGACCCTGCTTTATTAGAAGCATTTAGAGAAACATGATAAATATCATTCTCGCTATCTTTGATAACATCATAATAAACACCATTAATTTTAACTCTCTCTATTTTTGCTCCATAAAGAACTGTGGCTTTAAAACTTAATGTAAAATTACTATTTTTTGGTACATATTGATTTTGTTGATCGATCTCAGTAAATTGAACTTCATAATCTAAAGTTTTTTCTAACTTCTGTACCAAAAGAGTTAAATCAGTTACCGTAATTTTATCATCACTGTTCATATCTGCATTTTCTAATAGATAATCAGGAAGAATCTTTCTATTAATTAGATGAAGCTCTAATAATTTCAAGTCATTATAGTCAATTTGACCATCCTCATTAAGCTCACCTTTTAATAAATTATAGGCTGCATATACAGATCCTGCAAAGAATAAAAAGCATACACCTATAAGAGCGAACATAAGAAACATATTAACATGTTTTTTATTATCATCCTTTTTTCTGCGATATAAAATAATGATAATGATTAAAAATATAAGCATAATTATAATAAATGAAAGAAAAAAATTACGTTTAATATTATTTGCTTTATGTCCTTCAACCTTTTCTTCCTTATTATCATCTGTTGGATGAAAAGTTTCTTCATGATCTTCTTTATCTGTTACATCAGCATTATCATCATTGTCTTCCTCAGTAGTACTATCATCAACTTTATTAGAACTTCCTAAAGAAGAGTTATTAGAATCAATAGTATCAGAATTATTATTAGAAGAATTTCCTGTGTCTGTATTATCAGGATTAATTACTTGATCTCTAATAATATTAACAATTACACTCTTATCTTCTACAACAATATCCTTCCGACCTTCAGAAGTCACAATATTATTAATTTTTATAGTAGTTGTTCCAGCGGTCGCCGTTGTTTTCACACGTAACTTAACTTGCACAACATTTTCTAAAGTCTTACTTCCTACTTTTTTAATAGCTACAAACTCAAAAGTATCCGGATTATACTCTAACTCCTCCCAATCATTTAATGAGATAAAGTCTTCTGGTAAAACCTGCTCAAATATATTTTGATCATATATAAGCTTAGCTTTATAAGCATTATAACCATTAGTAACATCACTATAATTACCTAAATTTAATGTTACTGTTACCTCTTGTCCTAGCTTCAAACTAGTCATATTAGCATTAAGCGTCGTCTCTGTATTAACAACAAAAGAAGATTGTTTATTAAAAGATAACACTAATCCTAAAGAAAGAAGCATGATTCCTACAAGCGATAAGAACACACTTATTTTACAATTAAATTTCATAAACCAAAACCACCCATTCTTTTTAATGAAATATTATAACACTAAAAAAGAAAAAATCAAGATTTTTTTTGATTAATATAATTTAAGTTACATAAAACTATATCTCCCTTTTTTATTTAATGAAAAATTTTATAAAATTTATCTAATTTTTTATTTTTTATAGACCATTTTATGAATTAAAATTATCGAAACCCCCTATTTTACAAAGATTTTATATAGTTACTTAAGTGATAGTCTCCATCAATATGTAAAACTTTACCAGGTAAATAAAAAAAATCTCCACGCATCATGCTCTCTTCATCAATTTGCACCTCACTGATACCATCATCTACTTTATCTGGTTTTTTGGTAAGTACTAAATCATCCAAAATACTATCAGCATACAATCTAACATCTACACCCTTTAAATAACAAATATCACCTTTAATATTAATAACTTTAAAAATAGTATCATTTTGATAACTATTACGAGTGACATAATCACCTTTTTTAACTTCCATAGATTTCACCACTATCAATTTATGCAAAAATAAAAAAAAGATTACCATTAAAATAATCTCAAAAATATTTACTTAACTTCAATTAATTTTTATGTAAAGAAAGAAAAAGGTTTTCCAAAATATAAGGAGGCAATTCTTCAGCACGAACGCTTAGAGAAATATCATATTTTTTTAAAATGCTTTGAATGAGATTCCAATCATAACTTTTTAAATTATTGTGTAATGTTTTACGTTTATTAGAAAAACATTGTTTTAAAAAAGAAAAATATAACTTTTGATTTAAAGAAACCGATTTCTTACGTTTAAAATGAACAACACAACTATCTACATTAGGAACAGGATCAAAGCATTTACGAGATACCTCAAATTCTTTAAAAACTTCAAAATAATAATTCAAATATACTGTAAAGTAGCCATAATCTTTTGTATGTGGTTTAGCACAAAAACGATCAGCAACTTCTTTCTGAACTAATAATACCATTTCATTAACGAAAATATCAGATTGTATTACATGCTCAATAATAGGCGTAGTAATATAATATGGAATATTAGCAATAACATAAAAATTATCATATGTAATTTGCTCTAAATCGTTTTTTAAATCACTTTTTAAAAAATCCTTCCATAGAATTTTATCTGTTAAAGAAGCCAAAACAGGTTTCATTCTACCATCTATTTCATAAGCCAAATAATTAGATCCTTTTTGAATTAAATATTTAGTAAGAGCTCCTTTTCCTGGCCCAATCTCTAAAATAAGATCATTTTGGCTAACAGAAATACTATTTGCTATCCTTTGAAGAATACTTTCATCTTTTAAAAAATTTTGCCCCAGACTTTTTTTAGCAGGAATATTATTCATACAATCCCATCTTTCTCTTTCTTGAACATATCAAAAATTCATAAAAAAAACAAGATTAGGATCCCCAACCTTGTCTTAAAATATCATAAGTAATTGATTTTCTTCCAACATTTTGAAGTGCAAACTCCTCACTTGGCGATAATAAATCTAAATCATTACCAAGTACACCTCGATCAAGTACAATTGCTATAATCGGGTCATTAGAAAGTTTTGCATGATGAAATCTTACTATTGTTCCACATGGCAAATTACGACTAGATGCTACAATTCGTACATTTCCATAAACCGCATCTGGATAAATATCTGTACCATCCTTAATATAATAACTAGGTTTACAAGCAAGAGTTCCACCACACAAAGGACAATTTGCTCCATAACCCGTTAAATCTCCTGTATAAGTATCTTTCGCACTATATAAATCATTTTTTATATCTTCTTCTAATTTTAAAGCCATAGTAGATAAATCTATAGCTCGATTGGTCGTATTATTTTCTAATTTTGTTTCAATTAAATTAGAACTCGACTTAGCTACAAAAATAACTCCAATTACTGTAACAATACGAATAATTTGCGAAATCTTATGACTTACAGATTCCAAAATGTTCACCTCAGATCATAAAATGATTCTAACATAGCTCATTCATTTTGTCAAAAATAGACCTAATATTAGAATTGGTAATTTCTTCAAGTTCTGCAACAGAAATTTGTAATTCTTGCGCAATAAATTCTGCAATATTTCGAATATATTTTGGACTATTCTTTGTTCCACGATAAGGATGAGGAGTCAAAAAAGGACTATCAGTCTCAAGTACAATGTGATTTTTAATCATAGGCAAAATTTCTTTTAACTTACTATTTTTAAACGTAACCACACCGTTAATCCCCAACTTAAAGCCCATTTTTATATAAATGTTAGCTACTTCTAAACTTCCTGAAAAAGAATGAATAATACCTTTCACCTTATAATCTTTTAAAAGATCAATAGTATCTTGTGTAGCTTCTCGTGAATGAACAACTACAGGCAATTGATACTTTTCTGCATATTCTAACTGCTTTCTAAATAATTCTTTTTGTTGCTCTTTATTTTCATTAGAATAATGATAATCTAAACCTATTTCACCTATCCCAATAATTCGTTCATCCAAACAATGAACACTTAAAAAATCTAAATCTTGAATCGTATATCGTTCAACCTCTTCTGGATGAATTCCAATTACCCCAAAACACGAAGAAAAAGCAGAAATAATAGTAAGAACTTCTTGATTACTTTTACTATCACATCCACTAACTACAAAGTTTGTAACTCCTACACTTTTAGCCTCTTGAATTTCTTCTAAAATCGACGGATAATACTCTTCATATAAATGACAATGTGTATCCCATAAATTCATAATCAACACTCTCTAAAATGAATTAATTTTTAGATAAAGTTCTAGGTTTATCTTCATCTACAAAGTGTTCTTCACTGACTGGATACATATAAGAAGCTGATGAGTTTACTGTTGGTAATTCTACTTTTTGTCCTGGTTCAGGATATTGATGAGAAAACCGATAAGTATTATCATTTATAGATTTATTTTCATTTACACCTCTTGACTGTTTAAATAATTTATGAACTGCTAATACAGATACTCCTGTAATTACTGCTCCTATTGCGACTTTTTGTAATTTTAATTTCATTTTTTTCCTTTCTTACCCCTTTTTAATATCAATTCTTTGAAATATTATTTTAGGCTCTAAAACTTCATATGTCAAATCTTTTTCAAAATTTGGACTTTCACAATTTTGATTCATTTGACGAAAAATTTCCTTACTAGTTTCTGGTAAAAATGGACTAAGATAAATTGCTGACACACGAATTGCTTCTAACAAATGATATAAAACTGTTTCTAATCTTTTACGTTTATTCTCATCTTTCGCTAAGATCCAAGGCATAGTTTCATCAATATATTTATTACTTCGTCTTAATAACTCAAATATTTCATCAATCGCTCTACCTATTTCCAAATCATCCATTCTCTTGGTAATGCGCTCATCAAGAGAATTAATATTAGATATAAATTCATCATCACATAGCTCCATCATCTGTGGATTTGTAATAGTTCCATCAAAATACTTTTGTGCCATCGAAATCGTTCGATTTACTAAATTACCTAATAAATTAGCTAAATCAGAATTAATTCGCTCAACAATTAATTCATCAGTAATATTTCCGTCATGACCAAAAGGGATTTCATGTAAAACATAATAACGAATAGCATCCACCCCATATGTTGCTACTAAATCATCAGCATACATTACATTACCTTTACTCTTACTCATTTTATCATTTGCCATTAAAAGCCAAGGATGTCCAAAAACTTTCTTTGGTAGTGGTAAATCTAAAGCCATTAAGAAAATTGGCCAATAAATCATATGAAAACGAATAATATCTTTGCCTACTAACTGTAAATCAGCTGGCCATATTTTTTGAAATTCATCGGTTTGGCTATCTACATCATAACCTATATTAGTAATATAATTGGTTAACGCATCTAACCATACATATACAACATGTTTGGAATCCATTGGAACTTTTATACCCCAATCAAATGAAGTTCGAGAGACACATAAATCTTGTAAACCAGGTTTAATAAAATTATTTACCATCTCATTCTTACGAGACTCTGGTTGGATAAAGTCTGGATGTACTTCTAAATAATCCTCTAACTGTTTTTGATACTTTGACATTTTAAAGAAGTACGCCTCTTCACTTTTTTCTACTACTTCTCGACCACAGTCAGGACATTTACCTTCTACCAACTGACTTTCAGTAAAAAAAGATTCACAAGGAACACAGTACAATCCTTCATACTTTCCAAGATAAATATCTCCTTGCTCATACAATTTTTCAAAAATACGGGCAACTACACGTTCATGATTTTTATCTGTAGTTCTTACAAAACGATCATAAGAAGTATTCATTATATCCCAAATATTTTGTATTTCCTGGGAAATATTATCACAATATTCTTGAGGAGTTAAGCCATTTTCTAAAGCTTTCTGAGCTATTTTTTCTCCATGTTCATCTGTACCTGTTTGAAAATAAACATCATAACCTTTCAAACGTTTAAAACGGGCAATTGCATCTGCAAGAACAATTTCATAAGTATTACCAATATGTGGCTTAGCAGAAGTATAAGCAATTGCTGTAAATATACTAAATTTTTCTTTCATTTTTTATCCTCCTTAATACCCTCCATCAATAACGATGACTTCATTATTAACATAAGTATTTTCTTTACTTCCTAAATAATAGACAAGTGTTGCAACTTCCGAAGGTTCAGCAAAACGCTTCAAATATATTTTATCAGTTTCTTCTAGTACCAACTCTTTAGGCAAATCCGCATTCATTTCTGTATTCATCCAACCAGGTGCGACGACATTTACTAAAACTTTTGGCGCAAACTGTAATGCAAAATTGTGAGTTAAAGATATAACTGCAGCTTTTGAAGCATCATAATCTATACTAGTTGGAAAATTACAATCTATAGCATTTGTACTAGATATATTAATAATTCTGGTTATCTTATCTTGATCAAACATAAACTGTCCAAAATATTTACACATTAAATAAGTCCCTGTCACATTATTATGCATTGTATTCTCAAAAATTTCCGTCGAACGTAAAGATAATTCCATATCACTTACAATTGCGGCATTATTTACCAAAACATCCAAAGTACCAAATTCTTTTTTTATCATTTCTAATAATTCCAACACTATATCTTCATTTGAAATATCTCCAAAACCAACAATAACTTTAACAGAATATTGAAATTCTATATCAGCTTTAATAGATTCTAAAATAGCCTTATCCTCTTTATCATTCAAAATGATATCATAACCCTTTTTAGCAAACTCATAAGCTATTGATTTTCCAAGTCCTCGTCTTGCACCAGTTACTAATACAACTTGACTCATATATTCCCTTCTTTCCAATAAAAAAAGCCCTGAACAAAAGGACGAGATAACCCGTGGTACCACCTTTATTCATGACTTTTCATGCACTTTCTCTTCGTAACGTGTTGCTCCGTTTTAGTTCCAGAACCATCTTCCATACTATTCTTTATCTACTCTCACCAATATAGACTCTCTTAAAAAGAATTCATATTTCTCTTTCTTTCATCACTAAATTTACGAAAATTCTATCACAATATATTAAGAAATGTCAATTTTATTTGCAATCATTTGTGCTATAAATTTAGCAAACTGCTTTTCCTCTTTTAATAAAGCTTGATCTTTAATTAAGATAATTAATCCCAAACAATCTATAGAAGAAATAATAGGCTGAATATAAAAATAACCTTCTATTTCATAATCACCAATTAACATTTTTTCACTGACTTTTGATTCATAAGATTCTCTAGACTGAATATAAGATAATAAATGATTATCTATTTCACTATGTTTTAATTCTAATTCTACATTAGATGAAAAAGATACAACCTTATCTCTATCCGTGATAACTAACCCTAAATCCATCGTAGATGGGACTATTTCACATAACTTAGAAGAAAAATCTGCATATTCTAACATTTTTGAATATTTCTTCAACACAATTCGGTCTTCCTCAGTAAATATCTCTAGGTTTTCCCCTTCTCGAATTCCTAAATGTCTTCTAATTTCTTTTGGTATCACTATTCTTCCCAATTCATCAATTCTACGAATAACTCCTGTTGACTTCAAAATACGTTCACTCCAATCTATTTATAGTTTTGGAGATTCCATAAATTTTATACTCTAATCAGTATGATTTATTAAAAATTCATGCAGAATTTTATCCATAAGCGGAACAATATAATAAACAAAATGGTCTTCAAGTCCTTTAAGTACTAATGATATTACTATCTTCTTATTCTCATATCTTAAACGAAAATTTTGACTAATGTTATAAACTTCCAAAAATAACTTATCACCCTTAATACAATTACTTATTTTTTCAGGAAGTTCAATAACAACTTCTCTTTCATTTTGACGAACATTGCGAATTTCTAATTTTTTAGCAATTTTTTCAAACCACTCTTCATACATATATACTTCTAAAGATTCATTAATTTTACCAAATCGATCCTCTAATTCATCTTTAACTTTTAATAAATGGTCATAACTATCTATTTCATTTATTTTTTGATGAATTTCTATTTTCAAATCTTCATCACTTACATAAGAATCACTAATATGCGTTTCTACATTTAAAAGAGATTTTGTTTCAGTTTCTTCATTTTCTACTTCTTCTCCTTGTAAACGTTTCATTTCTTCTTCTACCATTTTCATATAAAGCGAAATTCCTACTGTATCTACAAATCCTGCCTGTTCACTACCTAATAAATCCCCAGCTCCCCGAATTGCTAAATCTCGCATAGCAATACGATAACCACTACCTAATTCTGTAAACTCTTTAATAGCCTGCAAACGTTTCACTGCTACTTCATTTAATATTCTTCCATGATTATAAAGTAAATAAGCATAAGCGATTTTATTACTACGACCGACTCTACCTCTTAATTGATATAACTGACTTAAACCAAAATGATCTGCATCATATATAATTAAAGTATTAGCATTTGGAATATCAATCCCTGTTTCAATAATTGTAGTACAAAGCAAAATATCGAATTCATGATTAATAAAAGAAGTCATAATATTTTCTAATTCTGTCTTAGACATTTGACCATGAGCAAATGTAATACGTGCTTCTGGTACCAATTTAGAAAGTTCATGCATTTTCTTTTCAATGGTAGCAACTTTATTATATAAAATAAAAATTTGTCCTTTTCGAGATAATTCCTTATAAATAGCATCCTTAATTAAAATAGGATTTTCTTCAACAACATAAGTTTGAACAGGATAACGGTTTACAGGTGCCGTATCAATAATAGACAAATCACGAAGACCACTAAGAGCCATCTTTAAAGTTCTTGGAATTGGCGTAGCAGAAAGAGTTAAAACATTGACATCATTTTTAAATTTTTTAATCTTCTCTTTATGCGTTACTCCAAAACGCTGCTCTTCATCTACAATTAAAAGACCTAATTTTTTAAACTTAATATCATCACTTAACAAACGATGTGTTCCAAAAACTAAATCAATTTTACCAGAAGATAATCCTTCTAAAATTCGTTTCGTTTCTTTTGGTGACGTAAACCGATTTAATAAAGCAATTTCAATAGGATATTCTGAATATCTCATTAAAGCTGATTCATATTGTTGTTTACTTAAAATAGTAGTTGGACACAAATAAAACACTTGTTTATTATTTAAAATTGCTTTAAAAATTGCGCGAAAAGCTACTTCTGTTTTTCCAAATCCAACATCCCCACACAATAAACGGTCCATCGGAACAGCACTTTTTAAGTCATGTTCAATATCTTGTATAGCGCGAACTTGATCTTTCGTAGGATCATATGGAAAATGCGATGCAAATACCGCTTCTTCCTCGTAATCCCGATATTGTTCTCCTTTAATACTACTTCTTGCAGCATAAAGCTTAATTAATTCCTCTGAAATATCATGGATCCGTTTTTGAATCGCTCTTTTTTTATTAACCCATGTTGTAGAATTTAACTTATTTACTTGTGGTTTCATTCCATCTTTATCAGTATATTTATAAATTGTCGAAATTTTCTCAACTGGAATATACACCTTATCATTTCCTGAATAATCTATTTGAATATAATCTTTTTTAAGACCATATTGTGAAAGTGTAACAACACCATGATAAATCCCTATTCCATGCATACGATGTACAACATAATCTCCTGCTTTTAAAGAATCTAACGCATTAATTTTACGACCAATACGATAATTATTTTTATAATGTATTGTAGTATCTTTAACTTTTTCAATATCAAATTCAGAAATTACAACATAATTTTGAAAGAAAAAACCTTGATTTATTTTTTTTAACCAAATATTAATGGAATCGTTCTTTAACTCTCCAAGCTTCACATAAATTGGATAATCTGCAAACAACTCTTTAATTTGCTTGATTTGATTATTTCGAGACAAACAAAATAAAATTACTTTATGACTCAAAAAATTTTTTATAACAAAATCCTTTAATGCTTCAAAATTTCCATTAAAGTTCTCTATTTCTTGTGAATGATACGTCACAATCCCTTGTCTAGAAACATCCGCGTCAAAAGTATTTAATTGAATTACAAACTTTGGCTGAATTTCGTTCCAAGAAAACATATATTTTTTTTCTTTTTCTTCTTTTGATATCTGATATTGAAAAATATCTTCTTCTAATTTTTCATTACTTGCTTCTATTTGATGATAATTTTTAAAAATAACAATCGGAAAGTTCAGAAATTCGTACAAAGAACTTTTTTCTTCCGTAATCATTTCTTGATAAGGATGAATTACACATTCTTCAAGAATAGATAATGATAATTGATTGGATTCATCAAAATAGCGAATTGATTCTATTTCATTACCAAAAAATTCTATACGAATTGGATGGTCTTCATACATAGGAAAAATATCTAATACAAAACCACGAACTGCATATTCTCCTGTGGAAGTAACAATAGAATCTTGTTTATATCCAAATTGTTCTAATACTTCATGTAATTTATCTCTTCCAATGTTATCGTTTGTTTTTAAAGTAACTTTTAATAAATCCTTTTTTTGTTTATTAGGTAAAAATCTTAAATATCCAGTCAAATTTGTAACAACAATCCAAGTTCCAGATGCTATCCGCTCTAAAGTTTCTAAACGTTTCATTTGAAGTTCTGGAGAAATAGCCACCGCTACAGAAGTTAAAAAATCATCCATTGGAAATAATAAAACCTTATCTGTATAAGTTTCTAATGAATTATATATTTGATTTGCCTCATAAAGACTACTTGTTACCACTAACACATTATTTTGTAATCGATGAAAGCATTCTAGCACATAAAAAGCGTTTAACTCATTTGTTAAACCTTGAATAATTGTACCATTTTCAAAAGAAAATTGTTCTAATATATTCATACCCACCTCTATTTTTTACTATAATTCATCAAAGTTTTTTCTACTCCATAATCTATAAAAGATTGAATAATTTTATGATAAAGTAAATAATTTTCTTCCAACATCTCTAATTCTTTTTTTGAAAACTTCCCTAATACATAATCAATTGTATCTTCACTTCTTTGATAAGTAACACCAACTTTTAATCTCAAAAAAGCTTCACTATGCAAACAATTTATAATAGATTTTAATCCATTATGCCCACCTGATGAAGAATTGCGTTTTAATTTATAATTTCCTAATTGTAAATCTAAATCATCATGTATAATTAAAATATCAGAAATATCTATATGAAAATAATTAACAAATTGTTGTACTGCTTGACCAGAAAGATTCATAAACGTTAAAGGCTTTATAAATAAAACCGTTTCATTTTCAATAGTCGTTTTATAATAATCAGCATTAAACTTTTTTTGCCAAGTTATATTACTCAAAAAAGAATCTAAAACCATAAAACCTACATTATGCCTTGTGTTACGATATTCATCACCAGGATTTCCAAGTCCAACAATTAATTTCATCTTCATTCTCCTTTAAACATATTTTGATAAGTTGTTAATTCATCCAAATAAATTGGTTTATGAATTTTCATACCTATATTACCGCCCTTTATAGCACGAAACAAGACTAAAAATGCTTTATTACTTCTATTAGGATAAACAAAATATAAATCTTTCATACGAAAATGATATTTTTCTAACAAAACCATAATTTCTTGCAATCTTTCACAAATATGAACCATGTAAAAGTTTCCTTTTTCTTTTATATTACATGAAGCTATTCGAATAACATTCTCTAAAGTGATCTTAACCTCATGTCTAGCAATTTGTTTTAATTTATCATGATTTAAAAATTCCTTATTATGATATTTAAAATAAGGAGGATTACAAGTAATAATATCAAAGTTATTTCCCGGGAAATATTTATCAATATTTAATATATCGTCATTAATACAAGTAATTTGATGATTTTTTTGATTATAATTAACTGACAAAGATGCTAACTCATAAATTTCTTTTTGATATTCTATTCCTACGATAGAAAGTGATGTTTTTGTCGAAAGTATCAAAGGAATTACAGCATTTCCTGTACATAAATCCAGTATATTTCGATCATTCTTATGAATTTGAACTAATTCGGCCAATAAAATTGAATCTAATGAAAATTTAAAAGCTTCATCATATTGATAAATTTTCATAGAAGAATAATCATACAAATCATTTAGAATTTTCTTCATCTAAAAATATTTCCTTTTCCTCATTTTCAATTAATACACGATACTTACGTTGCAATATGTCAATACTTCTAACAATACCTTCACCATATTTTGTATGAACTTTTTGACCCACGGAAGGCATTCCCTTTTGACATTTAATATATTCTTCATCTTCATATGTTAAACAACATAAAAGTCGCCCACAACAACCATTAATTTTAGAAGGATTTAAAGCAATATTTTGATTTTTAGCCATATTCATAGAAACCGAATTCATTCTAGTTAAAAAACTCGAACAACAAAGTTCTCGACCACATGGTCCAACGCCGCCAATTTGCTCTGCTTTATCACGCGCTCCTACTTGCCGTAATTCAATTCTAGTCCGATAAATACTAGCTAATTTTTTTGCAAGCTCACGAAAATCAATGCGTTCATCAGCATAAAAATTAAAAAGTAATTGTTTGCGGTCAAATGTATAATCTGCACCAAGAAAATACATTTCTAAACCCAACGTTTTCGCAATAGTTTTTGCATTTGCTAAAGCAATATGAGCATCTTTCAAATTTTTTAAATATTGATCATAGTCCTTTTTCGTACTTATTCTAATAATCTTCTTTAAATTTTCATGAAAATCTAAAACTTTTTCATGAGGAACTTTGGATATAACTTTACCAAATTGGGTTCCTTTTTCTGTTTCTACAATTACAGTAACATTATTAGGAATTTTTAAATTTTGGCCATCAAAATAATACATTTTGCCTTTATCTTGTAAAACTACACCATATATATTCATAGACTACCTCGTTTCTATAACCAATCGATCCAGTATCATATTTAAATTTACATTAAAATTTAATTCTTCTTCTAACCTTTGAACAATATTTAATTGCTTCATTAAATAATCTGGTGTCTTTTTCTTTAAAAAAGAAACCTCCAAATACTTTTCTATCTCCAATTTTTTTATTATTTGTTGATAATAATAAAAATAAACTTCTATCATCTCACAAAATATCTTTTGCAATTTATCTTTTGATAAACTTCCCACTTTATCTTTATTATATAAAAAAGCCTTATCTTTAGATAAATGTATTTCTGTCATTAATTCTATAGTTAATTGATAAGTTAAATCATCTATACCTTCTCTTTTATCATAAAAGCACGTAATGATTTGACAACGACTTTTAATCGTATCAATAATATTTTCTTTATTATTTGTTAAAAAGAAACCTAATATTCCTGTTTCTGGTTCTTCTAGAAATTTTAAAAGTGTATTAGCAGATGAAAGATTCAATTTTTCAGCATTCATAATTAGATACATATTAAACTTTGAATAAATAGGCATAGTAGCAAATTTCTTTTTTAAATCCATTACTTGCTCTTTACGAATTGTCTGACCATCTGGTCGTATGATTACTAAACTCGGTAAATTTTCAGATTCTATCATATGACATAGATTACAATAATTACAATCAATTTTATACTCTTGTTCACAATTAATTTCTTTTAAAATTTGTTTCAATTCCTGTAACGTTTGTTCCTGAGAATTAGTTTCAATCAAAAAAGCATGAGAAAGACGATTCTCATGAAAATGTTCTAATATTTGATTAAGATTTTGATTTACCACTTTAACCACCTACTACTATTTTACCAGAAAAAATAACAAAACCAATGATAACAAACCTGGTATCCCTAAAAAAGAAACTGTACCAACTGTAATATAATTAATCGGAATTATAATATTTATAGAACTTACTAATAGATTAAATCCATATAAAATAAAAATTCCAATTACAATTTTCTTTACCACATTTATTATCATTTTTATCATAGTGATCCCTCATTGAAATCTATGTCAAAAAAAGAAAATTATGATGAAATCTGTTTTCGATCACTTAAAGCGTGATCCAAAGTTATAGTATCAATGTAATCAATTTCAGCTCCCATTGGTAAACCATAAGATAATCGAGAAATAACAACCTTTTTATTCTCAAAAATTTTCTTAATATATAAAGTTGTTGTTTCTCCCTCAATCGATGATTTTAAAGCTAAAATAATTTCAGGATTATCTAACGCTTCCACTCTTTTTACTAAAGAAGATAAATTAATATCATCTGCACCGATATTTTCCATTGGAGATATTAAGCCATTTAAAACATGATAAACGCCACGAAAATTACCAACTTTTTCAAAAGAAAAAACATTTTTATAATCTTCAATTACACATATCACATTTCCATCTCGGCCTTCGTCTGCACAAATATAACATACTTCCTGATCCGTCAAATGCCCACAAATATGACAGGGATGAAGATCTTGTTTCGCATGTTTTAATGTTTCTGAAAAATCAAAAAGTTCTTCCTCTTTAATATCTAAAGTTGCAATAGCTAATCTCTCTGCACTTTTTTCTCCAATACCTGGTAATTTCTTATAGAATTCAATTAATTTTTCTAATTTTTCTGGATAAATCATTATTACATAATACCATCAAGCATATTTGCATATGGTCCCATTTTTTCTTGAAAAGACTTCTCTATTTGATTCATTGCATCTTTTACAGCTAAAGAAAACATATCCTCTAGCATCTCTTTATCATCTGAAGTAATATCACCTTCAAACAATATCTTTACTGAAACTAATTCTTTTTTACCATTAAAAACTACTTCCACCCAATCAGATTTCCCGGGAAATAATTCTTGATTTAATTCTTCTTTCTTTTTTTGCAAATCTCTTTGCATTTTTTGAGCTTGTGCCATAATACTTTGCATATTCATAATATTTGCCTTCTTTCTATACAATTTCTATTTTATCATGATCAAATAACTCTTGCGCAACTTTTTCCATAGAGGAATCAGAAGTTGGAGCAATAAATTCTTCTTTAAAAACTGGTTCCTCCATCAGCTGATATTGAAATCCATTTTTTATTTTACTAACATATTCTTTTTTTTCTTTTTGCCATTCTTCTTCACTTAAAGCAATGAATGATAGTTCTTGATTAAAAAATTCACATAAATATTCCTCAATTTCATGAATTCTTTTATTAATTAATATAGCTGTACTTTCCAAGTTAGTTGAAATAATAGCATAGCGATTAGATGCCGCTACAATATTTGAATCCACTAATAAATTAATAATATCATCTGGAATTGGCGATATAGAAATGTCTTGCCATGAATCCTTTAATTGGTTTAAAACATTTTTTTGTGCATTACAAAAGCAGTTATTAATTCGAATTCGTTTTAAGTCATCTATTTGATTTAAAATTTGGTCATTTTGTTGCTCCTCTTGAACAAATGAAGAATTGATTTCCTCTTTCGAAGAACTAACTAATTCTAACTCTTTTTTATTATCGTCTTTCAAAGCGACTTTATTATCAAAAGTATTAATAGATGCTTTATTGTCAATAATTTCATTGGAAGAGTTATCTACGTAATTAAGAACTTCCAATTCTATTAAAGTATAAGGATTAATATTAATATTTACCCGATTCATACATTCATTTAAGCCAAATACAAGCGATTTTATTTGTTCATAACTTAAACTGGAAGATTTATATTCAGTTTTTAAAGTAATAGCATATTGAACTAATTCTTGAATAAACTTTTTAATAAAAATCTTATAATCACTAGAACTGTTTTTTAGTTCTTCAAATTGCTTTAAAATACTGTCAATTTTATTATCTAAAACATTTTGAAATAAATTTTTAATAAAAACAGAAGAGATTGAACCAGAATTTGATAATATATTTTCTATCGTAATTTCATTTGTGGAAGACGATAACTGATCAAGAAAACTTAATGCATCTCTCATTCCGCCTTCAGAAATATAAGCAATCTCCGTGGCTGCTTCTAATGAAATATTAATATTTTCTTTTTCACAAACATAATTTATTTGAGTTACTAATTCTTCTAAGGTAAACTTTTTAAAATCAAAACGTTGACACCTAGATAAAATAGTTATAGGAACACTTTCAATATTTGTAGTTGCCATAATAAAAATCACATGTGCTGGAGGTTCCTCTAAAGTTAATAGCAAAGCGTTAAATGCACTCTGAGTCATCATATGAACTTCATCAATAATATAAATTTTGTATTTACTATTTGTTGGAGCTATCTTTACATTATTAATTAATTCTCTAACCTCATCTACTCCATTATTAGATGCTGCATCGATTTCAATAATATCAGAACTTGATAAAAAATTCTGACATGAAATACATTCTCCACATGCCTCTCCCTCAATAGGATGTTCACAATTGATCGATTTTGCAAAAACTTTTGCAGTACTTGTTTTTCCAGTACCTCTTGGACCAGTAAAAATATAAGCATGAGAAATTTTTCCACTTTTTATCGCATTTTGGAGCATTTTTTTTGAATAATCTTGTCCTACGATATTTTTAAAGCTATCTGGACGATATTTACGATAAAACACCTTATATTCCATGGAAAATCACCACATTAATTATAACATATAAACATAAAAATTCTATCTTTTATGAGAGAAAAAATCAGATAAAATTTTACTATATTGATCTGTTAAAATAGGTATATTTTCATAAATAAAATTTGTTTTTTCAAACTCCTTTTTAAAAGAGAGTTTTTCACATAAATAATAAACATTTTTAATACGAGATTGCTTTAAGATACTTTCACACATAGAACAAGGTTTTAAAGTGACATATAATTCACAATCACTTAAATTCCAACGTTTTAGCGTCTTTGAGGCCTTTTTTAAAGCTAACACTTCAGCATGGGCTGTTATATCATGTCTTTTTTCCCTTAGATTAAAAGCTTTAGCAATTATTTTTTTATTATAAACAACGATTGCACCAATTGGAACTTCACCTTTTTTTGATGCTTTTACAGCCAGTTTTATACAAATATTAAAATAATTTTCCATACTTCACCTTCAATAAAAAAAGTGCACACAAATAGGGATTACATTGGCTGCTATCTTCCGATCCTGACCATTTTGCAATATATTTGTTGCACAAATAAATTCTATCAAAAATAAATATATTTATCAACTATAATTCAATGTTCCACGTGAAACATATTTATTCACACTAAAATTTAAAAGATAATAAAAAAAACCAAATTTGCCTATTTTAATTAGAAAAATTAATCAATTTTACTAAAAATAATAAAAAAAATTAACAATTTCTTAAAAGACAAAAACATTTTTTTGATATTATTAAGTAAAAAAACAAGTTATACACATTCAATGTTTCACGTGGAACATTGAATGAAAAAAATGAGAATTTAACTCTAAATATAATTATTTTAATAGCAATGAATAAGTTTTTAAATATAAAACGTTAATTTATTAGCTAATTTTTTATTTAGAAGAAATATTACAAGTAATTTTATTATTTAGTTATCAACAATAAAAAGAATGTTTCACGTGGAACATTCTTTTTATTCATTATTGTTTGATATTTCTTCATCATCTATATCATCTAAATTTTCTTCATGGTCAACTAAACTAATAGTTGAAACTAATTGTTCATTTTTTAAATGAATCAATCTAACACCCTGAGTAACTCTACCTAAAACTGAAACTTGATCTAAAGGCATTCGAATTAACATTCCTGTATTAGTTATTATAATGACATCTTGATTTTCTTTTACTACTTTAAATGCTGAAATATTTCCGTTTTTATCTGTAACATTTAAAGCCTTTACACCTTTACTACCTCGTTTTGTACCACGATATTCACAAACTTTTGTTTGTTTCCCGTATCCTTTTTCTGTAACAATCAATACCTTATCATTGTCTGTAGCAATTTCAGAACCAACACAAGTTGCATCACCTAAATTAATACCTCTCACACCTGTTGCAGTTCTACCCATTACTCTAAGCTCATTTTCTTCAAATTTAACCATTCGACCAGCACTAGATCCTAAAAGAATTAAATTATCACCTGTTGTTTTCTTAACAGCTATGAGTTCATCATTATCTCGTAAATTAATACATATTTTACCAGAAGTACGTATATTATCAAATTCATTTATAGCTGTTTTCTTTACAATTCCTTGTTTCGTTACAAATAACAAATATTTATAATCATGATCATTACTAATGTTTATAACACTATTAATCATTTCATCCTTCTCAATTTGTAACAAGTTTATAATTGGCAATCCTTTAGACTGTCTATTAAATTCTGGAATTTCGTAACCCTTTAAACGATAAACCTTACCTTTATTGGTAAAGAATAATGCATAATCGTGTGTGGATAAGTTAATTAAATGCTCAACAAAGTCTTCTTCATTCGTTCCCATACCTTTTACACCTACTCCACCTCTATTTTGAGATTTAAAGGTATCTACAGTAGTACGTTTAATATAACCTTTATTTGTCAAAGCAATCATGATATTCTCTACAGGAATTAAAGATTCATCTTCAATATACTCAATTGCTGTCATATCTATATTAGTACGACGTTCATCAGCATATTTATTTTTTATTTCCAACAATTCTTCTTTAATAATTGCTAAAACCTTTTCTTCACTAGCCAATATTGCTTGCAATTCTTCAATAGTTTTTAACAATTCTGATAACTCATTTTCTATCTTTTCACGCTCTAAACCAGTTAAACGACGTAATTTCATTTCAAGAATAGCATTAGCTTGAATATCATCTAAACCAAATAGTTGCATCAATTGCTCTTTTGCAATGACATCAGTTTTAGAATTACGAATTGTCTGAATAACTTCATCTAAATGATCTAAAGCAATCTTTAATCCTTCTAACACATGTACGCGTTCTTGTGCTTTTCTCAAATCATATTGAGTTCTACGTATAATAATTTCCTTCTGATAATCAATATATTTCGAAATAATATCTTTCAGTGGCAAAATCTTAGGAGTTTGTTGATCTAACATCAAGAAATTAATACCAAACGTTGTTTGTAACTGTGTATGCTTATATAAATTATTTAATACAACATTCGCATTGGCATCTCTTTTCAAATAAATAACAACACGAACGGGATTTTCTAAATTAGATTCTTCATGTAATTCACTAATTCCATCTATAATTTTATCCCTTACTAGTTCACCAATACGAGATTGAAATTCAGCTTTATTTACTTGATATGGTAACTCTGTAACAATAATCCGTGACTTACCATTATTTTCTTCAATTTCAACTTTTCCGCGAATTGTTATAGAGCCACGACCTGTTTCATATGCTTTTTTAATACCACTATTACCCAAAATAGTAGCTCCAGTAGGAAAATCTGGCCCTTTAATATATTGCATTAATTCATCAGTTGTTATTTCATGATTATCAATATACGCTACACAACCATCAATCACTTCACCTAAATTATGGGGAGGAATATTAGTAGCCATTCCAACCGCAATTCCCATCGTCCCATTTACTAAAATATTAGGAAATCTACTAGGTAAAATATCTGGTTCTTTTTCCGTTTCATCAAAATTCGGACTAAAATTTACTGTTTCTTTATTGATATCTCTTATCATTTCAAGAGATAACTTAGATAATCTTGCTTCTGTATAACGCATCGCTGCAGCGCCATCGCCATCCATATTACCAAAATTACCATGTCCATCTACAAGCATATGGCGAAAACTAAAAGATTGTGCCATACGAACCATAGCATCATAAATAGAAGAATCCCCATGAGGATGATATTTTCCCATTACATCCCCAACAATTCTTGCACTTTTACGATGAGGTTTATCAGGAGTATAACTAGATTCATACATCGAATACAAAATACGACGATGAACAGGTTTTAATCCATCACGCAAATCTGGTAAAGCACGAGCTGTAATAACACTCATAGCATAATCTAAAAAAGAATCTTTTACTTCATTAACAATATTATTTTCAATTATTCTATCCATACTCTACCTCCTAAATATCCAAATTCTTAACAAACTTAGCATTTGTTTCAATATAACTTTTTCGAGGTAATACATCTTCCCCCATTAAATCACTAAATGTTTGATCTGCTGCCATAGCATCTTCCACAGTAATCCTTTTTAAAACTCGATTTTCAATATGCATTGTTGTTTCACGTAAATCTTTCGCGTCCATCTCTCCTAAACCTTTAAAACGTTGAACGATCGGTTTTGCATTTGGAGGTAGTGTTGCTCGATACTCTTCTAACTCTTTATCAGATTGTACATATTTAATGTTTTTACCATATGTAATTCGATACAAAGGAGGTTGAGCAGCATAAACATACCCACCTTCTACAACAGGTCTAAAAAAGCGGTAAAATAACGTTAAAAGAAGAATACGAATATGACTTCCATCAACATCGGCATCGGTCATAATAATAATTTTATGATAGCGTAATTTCTCTAAATCAAAATCTGCACCAATACCAGTACCAAAAGCAGTAATAATTGTACGAATTTCTTCATTTCCTAACGCACGATCAAGTCTAGCTTTTTCAACATTCAAAATTTTTCCGCGAAGTGGTAAAATTGCTTGAGTTTTAGGCATTCTTGCATCCTTTGCAGATCCTCCTGCACTATCTCCTTCGACTAAAAATATCTCTGATATAGAAGCGTCTTTACTAGTACAATCAGCTAATTTTCCAATGGTATTAAAAGTATCCAAAGCTGTTTTTCGACGAGTTAACTCCCTAGCCTTTTTAGCAGCCATACGAGCTCTCGCTGCAACTGTTGCTTTATCAATAATAATACGAGCTTCTTCTGGATTTTCCATTAAAAATCTTTCAAATCCTGTACTAAATACATCATCAGCAATTTTCTTAACTTCGGCACTTCCTAGTTTTCCTTTTGTTTGTCCTTCAAATTGTGGATCTGGGTGCTTACAACTTACAATCATCGTAAGACCTTCACGCACATCTTCTCCAGTCAACGAATCATCATTTTCCTTTAAAATTTTAGCATTTTTAGCATAAGAATTAATAATACGCGTTAAAGCTCTTTTAACTCCTTCTTCATGAGTTCCACCATCACCAGTATTTATGTTATTTACAAATGAATAAATAGAAGAATTATAAGAATCATTATATTGCATAGCTACTTCCACTATAATATCATTTTCTCTTCCTTCAACATAAACAATATCATTATGTATCGGCGTTTTATTTTTATTTAGCATTTGAACATATTCAATAATTCCGCCATTGTATAAAAAAGTAGAACTTTTTTCTTCTTCTCGTTCATCAATCAAACGAATTTGAAGACCTTTATTCAAAAAAGCAATTTGTTGTAAACGATTCGCTAGAGTTGTGTAATTAAAAATTGTAGTTTCTTGAAAAATACTAGCATCTGGTTTAAATGTAACACTTGTACCTGTGCGATCCGTAGCACATTTTTCTACGACCTTCAAAGGCTCTACTGGATGTCCACCATTTTCAAAACGTTGATAATGAACTTCTCCATCACGATAAACTCGCACTTCTAGCCAATCTGACAAAGCATTTACTACACTTGCTCCAACTCCGTGAAGACCACCACTAACTTTGTAGCCTCCTCCACCAAATTTTCCACCTGCATGTAGTACGGTAAAAATAGTTTCAACTGTAGACAAACCTGTTTTTGCATTAATTCCAGTTGGCATACCACGACCATCATCTTTTACTGTAATCGTATTTCCTTTACCTATAACTACTTCGATATCATCACAATATCCTGCTAAAGCTTCATCCACCGAATTATCAACAATTTCCCAAACTAAATGATGTAATCCTACTTCACTAGTTGTTCCAATATACATTCCCGGACGTTTTCTAACAGCTTCCAAGCCTTCTAACACTTGAATATCATTATCATTATAATGTCCATTTTCATTATTCATGCTCTACTACCTCCATAATCTGTCCATTCTCAATATGAAAACTTCGATAACTTTTTCTATCAACACACCCCAAATGATTTACATTTGTAGTAGTTATAAACACCTGAATATCCTTTGTAATAAAATTTAAAATATTTTGAATTTTTTCTTCATCTAATTCACTAAATAAATCATCCAAAATTAAAATAGGATAATACCCTTTTTGTTGTTTAAATAGTTCTAATTCAGCAAATTTCATTGAAATAATAGCATTTTTTTGTTGCCCTTCAGACCCATAATCTTTTAAATCTCGATCATCTAGAAGAAAAACCATATCGTCAGTATGAACTCCTAAATTTGTTTTTCCAAAACTTAAATCTTTTTTCAACGATTTCTCATACATTTTAATGATTCCATCTTCGTCAAGATTATGATAATCAGACAAATATTCTATTTTTAAAGTTCCCTTTTTGGCAATTTCAAAATAAATATTTGATATATAAGAATTCAAGAAATCAATAAATTTTACTCGTTCTTTATAAATACGTTGACCATATTCAATCATCTTATGAGTTAAAATATCTAAATAAGAACTACTATTATTCCCATTTAACAACAATTGCTTTAAATACGCATTTCTCTGTTTTAAAATCTTATTGTAGGTATTTAAATCTTTCAAATAATTTAAATTTAACTGAGAAATATCAATATTTAAATTTTTTCTTCGGATAGATGGCGTATCTTTTATTATTTTTAAATCATTAGGATGAAATAAAATAATATTAATCTTTGATACATAATCGCTAAGTTTTAATACTTTATTATTATTAATTTGAACTTTCTTTCCTTCTTTACTAAGAATAATTTTATAATTCGTTTCATAACGGTTATGCACAATACCTTCAATTTTTGCAAGCTCAAAATCCTGATGAATTAATGTTCGGTCATGGACAAGACGAAAACTACGTGTTAAACCTAATACATAAATAGATTCCACTAAATTTGTCTTTCCTTCTCCATTTTTACCATAAATTAAATTTAAAGTTGGATGAAATTTCAAATTTAGTTTTTCATAATTTCTAAAATTTAGCAATTTTAAATCCTCTAACCACATAATTTTGCCTCTTTTTAAGCCATATACAAAAATAATAGGTATATATGTACCTCTATACCTATCAACATTATAACACACGAATAAGTTATTTAAAACTATTTTTATCGTATTTTCTTCCTCTTAAAACTGATTCTAATCGAGTTGCGCGCATGACTTGATTATCCAGTTTTCCATAAGAAATATTTAGAACTACTCTACTTCCGTTTTTAAACTCTACAACTATTTTATCACCCATTCTAAAATATTTATTGATTTTTTGTAAAGAAATCCATGAACACTCTTCTCGTCTTGGAGATTCTGTTGGAAAAAAGATTATTTCTTGAGACTCTTCTACAATAACTGGAGCCTTATAAGTACTACCAATTAAATTTTCTGTTCCTTTTTGTCTACCTGCTAACGAACTTCCAAAATACTCGCAACTTGCTTCCATAATTTCGTTCGCCACTTTATCTACAAAAAAATGATCATTTTCTTCAAACACTTCTGTTTTATCTTTTAATGCAATTAAAGCTAAGGTATCTTTATTTATCTCATAACTTTCCATCTTTTCACCCCCTAACTCGGAAAATTGCCGTTTATAATAAAGGGTAAATAGGATTTTTTTTGTCGAAAAAAGACCCAGAAAACAATTTTTTTAATTAAATTTACAAAATGACATGAAAATCAAAGCATAATCACAAAAAAAGAGATAAAAATATCTCAAAATTAATAAGTTTTAATTGGTAAAATTAATTGAATTAGTGACTCATCTTTTAATGATTTCATAACAATTGGTTTAACATCATTATTTAATAAAATTAAAATATCTTCATCTTTTAAAGTTTTTAAAGCATCCAACATGTATTTTGCACTAAATGAAATATCAATATTAGAATTTTCACTTGTTTCTACCATTAAACGTTCTTCTGTCTTACCTATTTCAGAAGCATAAGAATTAATAATCATCTCTTTATTTTCAATGCGCATTTTAATAATATTTTTATCTTTTCCTTGTGTAAGTAATGCTGCACGATCTACAGCTGATGAAAATTCATCTTTTTTAGTTTGAACAATAATTTCAAACTCAGTTGGAATTAAATTAGAAGTATTAGGATATGTTCCAGACAATAAATTTGTTTGAAAAATAATATTTTTATATTTAAATAATACTTTATTATTAAAAATATGCATTTCAATATTTTCATTATCCACAATAATTTTTTCTAACTCTATCACATTTTTACCTGGAATTACAATATTCACATCAGTAACAATTGGATTTTCTAATTTAATATTCTTTTTTGCTAAACGATAGGAATCCGTTGCTATACATTCTAATAAATCACCTGTAATTTTAATATTAACTCCAGTTAATAATGGACGCAGTTCCTGAGTAGAAATCGCAAAACTCGTTTGATTTATAATACTTTTAAACAATTCCCCTTGTAAAACGATAGGATCTTTGTGTTCTTCTAAACGTAAATTAGGATATTCACTTGGATCTAAACAATTTAAGTTATATTGATTAAAATCGGAGTAAATTTTTATTTTTAAACTGTCGATAACTTCAAAGTTAATCACATCACTTGGCATTTTTCTTAAAATTTCTAAAATGTATTTACTTCCTATAATAATAACTCCCTCGTTATCCACATTTTTAATTAGCTTTCTTTCAATAAATGATTGAATAACTAGTTCTGAATCACTTGCCGTTAAATACAAACCTTCACTTCTTAATTCAAACTTTATTCCATTTAAAACTGGAATTACGTTCTTTGTCGATACTCCTTTTATTACATTACTTAAATTTTCTAAAATTATATTTTTATCAATTGAAAATTTCATTTTCATTCCTTCTTTCTTTTTTATTCATATTTATATTAGTTATAATAATGTCGTTTATAATGTGCATAGCTCATAAATTTTAGATATTTGCTAAGCCAATTTTAAAAATTGGATGTGGATGTTTATTCAGATTTCATAATTTTATCCACAATTAGATTTTATTTTTAATTTCTTTAATCGTATTAGAAAGGGTTGGATTTGTTTTTAAATCCTTTTCTATTTTATCACAAGCATGAATAACAGTCGAATGGTCCCTACCTCCAAATTCTAAGCCAATTCGTGGGAAAGTTTCATCAGTAAGCATTCGACAAAGATACATTCCGATTTGGCGTGGATAAGCTATATTAGCACTTTTTTTCTTTCCTTTTAAATCGTTAATTGTAATATTGTAATACTCAGCGACCGCATTTTGAATGCCCTCAATACTATTTTCTGAATAAATATTTTTATTTATAAAATCTTTTAAAGCCTCATTGGCAAACTCCAAGTCAATATGATCTGGAACAACCATGGCTGTATATGCCATTAATCGGTTAATTGTACCTTCTAGAAAACGAACATCATTTTGACAACTATTTGCAATAAACTCCACTACATTTTCATCTAATTTATTAGCAATACTCGTATTTTTTACTTTTTGTTTAATGATTTTACAACGAAGTTCAAAATCTGGAGGATAGATATCCACAGGTAATCCCCACATAAATCGACTTCGTAGCCGTTCTTCTAATAATTTTAAATCATCTGGCGATCGGTCTGAACTAATAATAATTTGTTTATTCGCTTGTTGCAGTGCATTAAATGTGTGGAAAAATTCTTGTTGAGTTTTCTCTGCACCAACTAAATACTGAATATCATCGATAATTAATACATCCACATTTCGATATTTATTTTTAAAGTTATTGGCATACTCCACTGTATTATTCTTATTTTCTAAATTTGCAATACCTGTATAATCATTCATAAACATATCACTTGTAGTATACAAAACCTTTTTATTTGAATGTTCGACAATATAATTACCTATGGCATGCATTAAATGTGTTTTACCTAGCCCACTTTTACCATATATAAATAATGGGTTATGTATTTTACCAGGCGATTCTGCTACAGCCATACCAGCTACTTTGGCAAGTCGATTAGAGTCTCCCACGACATAATTATCAAAATTTAGTTCAGAAATTAAATTCGTTTCCCACTTTTCTTCTAAAACTTTATCTATATTTGCCTCTTGGATAATTTCTTTTTGGAAGTTATCCACAATATCTTCTTTTTCTTCTTCTAATAAAAATTCAATGTCATAAGTAATTCCTGTTAATTTAAGAAACGTTTCTTCAATGAGGGAATAATAATTATCACCAAGAATTTTTTTGTGAATTTCCATAGGAACTTGGACTTTAATTCGATGTTGATAACGGTCAATACTTAATAAAATCAAATCATGAAACCACGCATGAAATGAAGCCGCGTTGATTTCTTTATAGATGAGATCTAAGAAATTTTGCCATAATGTTTCGGTTTCCGTCTTCAACCACTTCACCCCACAATCCCTCACGTTTTATCAACTTCATTTTAACGCAGTTGTGATTTTAAAAACAAGTATGAAACAGCAATTCACATTGATTTCACAATCTATCAACGCTCTAGAAGTCATATTCTAACAGATAAAAATATACTTATCAACATTATCCACAACTTTGTTTTATAAAACTATCAACATAGAAAAATTATCAACGTTGATAATGTGTAATCTTATAAACATCATTGTGAATTTGTGTATAACCCGTTATTTCTTGACTTTTTTCCGATGTTAAGTTTATAATAAGGGAGCTTTAAGAAAAAAGGAGGTATATACATGAAAAGAACTTATCAACCAAATAATCGCAAAAAAGCGAAAAAACATGGCTTCTTCGCACGCAAAGAAACAAATATTTTAAAAAGAAGAAGAAGAAAAGGACGCAAACAATTATGTAAATAAACCACGGTAAGTGGCTTTTTTTATAAAGGAAATGATCATATGAAAAAATATGAAGTGGTAAAAACTCATGAAGAGTTTACAAGTATTATTAAAAATGGGCCAATTTTAAAAAATAAATTTTATAATATATATATAAGGAAAAGTGACTTACAACTTGCTCGGTTTGGAATTGCTGTTGGAAAAAAATTAGGCAATGCCGTAGCAAGAAATAAAATAAAACGTCGCATGCGTAATATTTTGACGAATCAAAAAAAATTGTTTTCAAAAGGATATGATTATATTATAATAATGAAAGAAAAGACCAAAGAAGCTAGTTTTGTAGAATTAGAAACAAAACTTCTTGAACTCTTATCTAAGGAGAGAATATGAAACATAAAAAAATAATAATGAGTGTATTACTTATCGGAATCGTTTTTAGCACCAGTGGTTGTGGAAATAGTAACTACATTAAAGATCAAGATAACAAAGTTGTAATGAACGAAGAAACTGGTCAAAGTGTCCAAAAAGATATCTTATGTAAACCAACAGAAGAAGGCTTATATAAAATATATGAACAATACAACGACCAATTACGAGTTAAATTAGAAGATTTACCAGCTTGTAATGAGTTTGTACCAAATAAAATTGCTTATCATAGCTTATGGGAATCAATTTTTGTAAAACCACTAGCTTGGATTATTCTGAAAGCTGGTTACTTATTAAAAAATTTCGGACTAGCTGTAATGTTTGTAGGATTGTTAATTCGTTTCATTCTATTTCCGCTTTCCATCAAAACGATGCGCCAAGCCGAAAATATGAAAAAAGCAAATCCTGAAATTCAAAAAATTGAAAAAAAATATGCAAATCGAACAGATAGCGAAAGTATGATGATGAAAAGTCAAGAAACAATGTTGATTTATCAAAAATATAAAATTAATCCTGTAAGTGGATGTCTTGTTTCTTTTATTCAAATTCCATTATTTTTTGCTTTTCTGCAAGCGATTAATCGTGTTCCAGCCATTTTTGAAGGGGAACTATTTGGAATGAACCTTGGTATGACTCCTGGAAAAGGAATCGCAAATGGTCAATATATTTATATACTATTAATACTTTTAATTATCTTAACTACTTATTTTTCATTTAAACATTCTATGAGTCAAAACAATAATATGGGAAATAATGAAGTGATGAAACAAATGGATTTTATGTTTAAATTTATGATTATCATGATTTCCATTGCTTCCTTTAGTTTACCAACCGCTTTAGCATTTTACTGGATAATTACGAATGGTTTCATTGTGGTACAAAATTTACTAGTCAAAAAAATTCTTGCTAATGATCATGACAAAAAAGACGAATCAAAAAAAGAAAAAGTACTCAATGCTAAAATTAAGAAAGTGAACAAGAAAGCAGGTAATTAAGAATGAATGTAGTAGAAAATCAAGGTAAGACTTTAAATGAAGCATTAGAAAAAGTTTTAATTGAATTAAATGCAAATCAAAGTGAAGTCGTTTATAAATCGGAAGAAATAGAAGGTAAATTATTTAAATCATCCTCTTTTCTTGTAAGTGCAGTAACCAAACGAGAGCTCTTAAATGATATGAAAAATTATCTTCAAACTTTAGTAGAAGGCTTAGGATTGAAACTAGAAATGGAAACACGTCTTCAAGACGATACTTTCTACATTAATATGTATTCTGACAACAATCCAATTTTAATTGGTAAAAACGGTCAAACATTAAAAGCGTTAGAAACGCTAATGAAACAAAAATATTTAAAAGACTGGAATACCTTTTTTAAAATTAGTTTAGATGTTGAAGATTATAAAACCAAACGAGTAGAGTACTTAGAAAAATTAGCAATAAGAATTGCAAAAGAAGTACGTGATTCCAAAATTGATGTTGCCCTTGATAATATGAATTCTTATGAACGCCGAATTGTTCACAATAAACTTACTGATTTTAAAGGAATTAAAACCACAAGTGAAGGGGAAGAGCCAAACCGTCACATTGTCATCAAAGCAGAATAAATCTGCTTTTTATTTGGAAAAGCAAAACTGAAATCTAAAAAACGTGATATAATACCGGCGAGTGGTGATATTATGGAAAAAACTATTTGTGCAATCTCAACCAACCCCGGAAATGGTGGAGCAATATCAATTGTCAGAATGAGTGGACCAGCCTCAGTAGAAATTACAAGTAAAATATTTAGCAATAAATCTTTTTTGATGGCTCCAACTCATACAATACATTATGGATATATTGTCAGTGATGGTGAAAAAATAGATGAAGTACTAGTCATGAAAATGCTATCTCCACGGACATATACAACAGAAGATATCATAGAAATCAATTGTCATGGTGGTATGTCTACTACCAATAAAGTCTTAGAACTTTTAATTTTAAACGGAGCAGAACTTGCTGAACCAGGGGAGTTTACCAAACGAGCTTTTTTAAATGGTCGTATTAATCTTTTAGAAGCCGAAGCCGTTGGTGATTTAATTGAAGCTAAAAACGATAAAGCAAGGGCACTCGCTATGAATGGTGTCTCTGGCTCACTAACAAAATTAATCCAAGATTTAAGAGAAAAGATTGTAACTTTGTTAGCTAACATTGAAGTAAATATTGATTACCCAGAATATGAAGATGAAAAAGTAATTACACATGAAAATATATTACCAGAATTAAAAGAAATCTCTTTATCATTACAAAAAATCGTCAAAGAATCGGAAAATGGGAAAATCCTAAAAGAAGGAATCAATGTTGCTTTTATAGGACGACCAAATGTCGGAAAAAGTAGTTTATTAAATGCCTTTTTAGAAGAAGAAAAAGCCATTGTAACAGATATTTCTGGTACAACGAGAGATATCGTAGAAGGCTCAGTAAATTTAAATGGAATACTACTAAATTTAATTGATACGGCTGGAATTAGAGATACAGAAGATATTGTTGAAAAAATCGGCGTTGATAAAAGTAAAAAACTTTTAGATTCTGCAGATTTAGTAATCCTAGTTTTAAATTCTAATGAAAAATTAACGAATGAAGATCGAGATTTACTGACCAAAATATCTACAAAAAAAAGTATCATTTTCTTAAATAAAAATGATTTAGAATCAAAGATTGACGAAGAAATCTATCAATATCCAAATATTACAATTGGAAATACAACTTCGATAGATGGAATATTACCTCTAAAAAATAAAATAATTGACTTATTCCATTTAAATGAAATTGAAAGTAAAGATATGAACTATTTATCAAATGTTCGACAAGTAACTCTCGCTAAAAAAGCTTTAAACAATATAAAAAATGTTGAACAACAAATTCAAGAAAACATTCCAATTGACATGTTAGAAATTGAAATGAAAGAAGCTTGGAATAATTTAGGATTAATTATTGGAGCAACTTATGAAGATGAACTAATTGATAACTTATTTCAAAAATTTTGCTTAGGAAAATAAAAAGTATTTTAAATCATTTTAAAATAAGTAAAAATATTATGTGAAACAATTGAAACCTAGCAAAAAAGATATCTTTCTAAAAGAATAACGAGAAATATCAAATAAACCGCAAACAAAAGACCTAAACTCTTGAAAATTTAGTATTTTAAAATAGAAAAATAATTTGGAGAAGAGAATTGTTAATAATGATAAAAAACAGAAAGGAAGTGCCTAAAATGAAATTTGATTGTATTGTAGTAGGTGGAGGACATGCAGGATGTGAAGCTGCTCATATTTCAGCATTTATGGGAGCTAAAACTCTTTTAATTACCATGAACCAAAAAAATATTGCTGATATGCCATGTAATCCTTCGATAGGTGGAACCGCAAAAGGAATTATTGTAAGAGAAATTGACGCCCTTGGAGGATTAATGGGTCGCGTCGCTGATCAATCTCACTTTCAAATCAAAATGCTAAATAGTGCAAAAGGTCCAGCTGTTCGTTCCCTAAGAGCTCAAGCAGATAAAATCACTTATCCACAAAACATGTTTCATGAATTAAAAAATACGAAAAATCTTGAACTAATGGAAGGTACAGTTGAGGATATCATTGTCGAAAAAAATAAAATAAAAGCAATCGTTTTAAATAATGGTCAAAAAATAGAAACAGAAACACTAATTCTAACAACAGGAACTTACCTAAAAAGTAACATTTTAATTGGTAACGAAAATACAGAAGGCGGCCCCCATGGTGAGCCAAGAAGTCATTATCTAAGTGATAACTTAAAAAAATTAGGGTTTGAAATTCAACGATTAAAAACTGGAACCCCTCAACGTATCAAACATTCTTCCATTGATTTTAGTAAATTAAAAGAAGAAGTAGGAGACAATGAATACTATACGTTTAGTTGGGATCATGCTCCGTCTTATAAACTAAACGAACAACAAAAGTGTTATTTACTTTATACCAATGAAAAAACTCATAATATAGTACTTTCAAACTTAGACAAATCAGCTATGTATGGAGGATATGTCACAGGAATTGGTCCTCGGTACTGTCCTTCCATTGAAGACAAATTAGTACGTTTTAAAGACAAAGAACGCCACCAGTTATTTTTAGAGCCAGAAAGTTTATTTTATGATGAATGGTATTTACAAGGATTTTCAACCAGTATGCCAAGAGATATTCAAGAGCAAATGGTTCATAGCTTAGAAGGTTTAGAACATGCAATCATTACCAAATATGCTTATGCAATTGAATATGATGCAATAAATCCGTTACAAATTAAACCATCTTTAGAATCCAAAGTAATTGATAATATCTTTACAGCTGGTCAAATTAATGGAACAAGTGGTTATGAAGAAGCAGCGGGTCAAGGAATTATAGCAGGAATCAATGCTGTTTTAAAATTAAAACAAAAAGAACCACTAATCTTAAAAAGAAATGAAGCATATATCGGTGTTTTAATTGATGATTTAGTCACCAAAGGAACTAATGAACCTTATCGTATGTTAACCTCAAGAGCAGAATATCGTTTACTTCTACGTCACGATAATGCTGATTTAAGACTTCGTGATATCGCTTGGAAAGTAGGAAGCATCACAAAAGAACAATATGAAGCGACCAGAAAGAAAAAAGCCCAAATTACTGAACTCATGGATTTATTAAAAAAAGAGAAAATAAAATTAAATGAAGAAAATAAATCTAAACTAAAAAAATATAATATTGAACTATCATCATCAAAAAGTTTTTATGAATTATTAAAACGACCAGATATAAATTTAAAAATAATTGCTGAATTTTTACCTCTACCTTTCGATGAATTAATGAAAGAACAAGTAGAGATAGCAATTAAATATGAGGGTTACATTAATAAAACAGAACGTGATGTAGAAAGAATGCTTAAATTAGAAGAAAAACAAATTCCCGAAGATATCGATTATGACAAAATTAAGAATATCGCTTCAGAAGCTCGCCAAAAATTAAAAAAAGTTCGTCCATTATCAATTGGACAAGCAGCTAGAATTAGTGGTGTAAATCCATCTGATATTTCAATATTAGCTGTTTATCTAAAAAAGGAGTATAGTAAAAATGACGGAAGAGACCTTTAAAGATCAAATCAAAAAAGAATTAAACCTTGATTTATCGCCGCAAATTATAATCAATTTAAAAAAGTATTGTGCCTTTTTATTAGAATACAATGAGCACACTAACTTAACTGCCATTAAAACTCCTGAAGAGGTTTATCTAAAACATTTTTTTGACTCTTTAACCATTACAAAAATACTACATATAGAAAAAAACCAAAAAATATTAGATATTGGTACAGGTGCTGGCTTTCCTGGCTTAGTTTTAGCTATTTGTTTTCCTAATTTAGAAGTGCACTTACTTGACTCTAACAACAAAAAAATAAATTTTTTAAACGAAATCATAAAGATATTAAATTTACAAAATGTTAAAACTATTTACAATCGTACCGAAGAATATGCCAAAACAAATCAAGAACAATATGATGTAATTACTTCAAGAGCAGTAGCAGAATTACGAATTCTTATCGAAACCTCCTTTCCTTTATTAAAAAGAAATGGCTTATTACTCGCAATGAAATCAAACGTAGAAGAAGAAATAAAAAATTCAGAAGGAATACTTTCTCAAATTTATGGATCCATAGAACATATTGAAAAATTTTCTCTTCCTTTTGATACAGGACTAAGAACTATCATAAAAATCAAAAAATTAGCGTCTACACCATCCACTTACCCACGAGCTTATGCGACTATTTTAAAAAAGCCATTGAAAAAACTTTAATTCTAAGTTACAATTAATTATAGCGTAAGGGGCTGATTGATGTGAATATGGAGAAGGATATTCAGCTAATACCGATTGAAGATATTATACCCAATCGATTCCAACCAAGATTAGCATTTGATGAAGGTGGTCTAACGGAACTTTCAGAGTCAATAAAACAACATGGTATCATTCAACCATTAGTATTAAGACGCCTTGGCGATAAATATGAGATTATTGCAGGAGAAAGACGTTACAAAGCTGCAACGATGGCTGGATTACAAAAAGTTCCAGCAATTATTTCCAATATCGATGATAATAAAAGCGCAGAAGTAGCATTAGTTGAAAATATTCAAAGACGAAACTTAACCGCGATAGAAGAAGCAAAATCTTATAAAAGTTTATTAGACCGTGGTTACTTAACTCAAGAACAATTAGCAGAAAAAATGGGAGTTTCTCAATCAACTATAGCCAATAAACTTAGACTTTTAAATTTGGATGAGGACGTTCAAAATGCTTTATTAAATGAAAAAATCTCTGAACGCCATGCTAGAGCTTTATTATCGCTTGCGAAAGATGAACAAAAAAAATGGTTAAAAAAGATTATTGAAAAGAGAATGACTGTCCGTCAATTAGATATGGAACTAAAAAAACTAAAAGAAGAAACAGCTGGAGAAGAAATTCCACTTGTAAATTTAACGCCAAATCTTGAATCAATTGTGAACAATGCTACAGACATTAACCCAGTTCGCGAATTACATGACGTAGAAAGTATGTTGAAGCCAATGGAAGAACCAAAACAAAATAAAATAGAAGAGACATCATCAACCATTCCTAATAAATTTTTTAATTTTTTAGAAGATGAAGCCGCAAATATGAATATGATGGATGGTTTAATTTCCTCATCCAATAAAGAAGTCATTAATCCTTTAAATAATGACATGGAAATATTAGATGATGGTTTAGAAGAACCAGTAGTAAAAAAGACCGAAGAACAAGAAAATCCCTTTTTCTTTGGAACCAATGAACCTGTCATAAATAAAATAGAAGAAGTAAAAGAACCAGTAGAAGAAGAAATGCTTGTTGATCCTGTTGCTTCTATTATCAAATTAGACCCTTCATACGAGCAGAAGTTAGAAGAGGAAAAAGGAACTGACTTAAAAACTGCAATAAATAATGTTCGGAATTTAATCAATCAAATGAATGAACAAGGTTTCGTGATTGAAATAGAAGAAATGGATTTAAATGACAATTATCAAATGAATATTAAAATCAAAAAATAAGGAAAAGTTTACTAAAATTTTTTCTTTTTTTAATTTATAAAAATCAATCAGAAATCATAAAAAAAATCCTATGTATTATCATAGAATTTATTCTGTTTGATTAACGCTCACACTTGGTAACTCTGTGCCTTTTTCATAATAAAAGATTGTAGAATTTTTTTTATCTAAAACATCTTTTCCAGTCACTGCATCTTTTAAAAGACCTACAACATTATGTGGTGTTTCATACCAAGAATGCTCCTTATCTTGTAAATACGCTTCCATAGTCTCTAACCAAACATTTTTTGAAATACGACTAGCAATGCTACCTACTTCGGAACTATCATCTTTTCCAACCCATACCAAACTTAGAGCATCTGGAGTATAACCAACACTCCAACAATCTGTATTCGTTGTTCCTGTCTTTAATGCGTATTTTCGGGACATTTTAGCACTTAATGACAAGGCCGTTGGTGTCGTATAAGAATTAAAAGCCGAATTTGTTGTATTAGTAAGCATTTCATTTAAAATATATACATAATTACTGTTTAAAACCATTTCTTTTTTTGGCTTATGACGATAAATGATATTTCCATCCATATCCTCAATTTTTTCAATAAAATATAGATCACGTTTAAATCCTCCACTAGCTAAAGTCAAATATCCGTTTGCAAAATCCATCATATTAAGTTCACTTGTCCCCAATGCTAAAGAAGGATTCGATTGCAAATCTCCTTTGATACCAACTTGTTTTGCCGTTTCAACTAAAGTATCTTCTCCTAAAAATAAATGTGTTTTTACCGCATAAATATTATCCGAATAAGCTAAAGCAGCTGCCATAGTAATATCTTGGTTTGCATATATCTGATTATAATTAGAAGGACTATAGGTTTTATTATTAGAAAAAACAAAAGTGGTTTCACTACTAAAGAAAGTAGAAGAAGAAGTAAGTCCATTTTCTAGTGCCGCATAATATAAAAATGGTTTCATAGTACTACCAACTTGTCGTTTTGATTGAGTTGCTCGATTATATTGACTCTTAGAATAATCAAATCCCCCTGTTAGTGACAATACGCCCCCTGTTTTTGGATCAATTAGCACACTAGCGATTTGTAAATCCTCCACACCAATATTAGTTTTAATGGAATCTTCCATACCCCTTTGAGCCTTACTATCTAAAGTAGTATAAATTTTTAGACCACCTGCATCCATTAAACTACTAGGAATCCCACTAATACTTTTCAACTCATTAAAAACAGCATCTTGAAAATATTGAATCATCTGCGAATGATTTTGTTCATCTTTTCCATAAATTTCAATTTTATCTTCAAACAAATGATTATAGACTTCATCGGTAATATAATGATTCTCCAACATCGCTTTTGCAACAATTTTCGCTCGTTTCACACACGCGTCATAATTCACAACAGGATTAAAACGATTAGGACTTTTGGGAACTCCAGCGAGCATCAGCGCTTCCTCCAAAGTTAAATCTTTAGCAGATTTATTAAAATAATATTGGCTAGCACTCCCAATTCCATAATTTCCTTCTCCATAATTTATCGTATTTAAATAACCCTCCAAAATATCATCTTTCTCATAATGAACTTCTAATTCCACCGTTAAAAAAGCTTCCTCAATCTTTCGTTTCCAAGTTTGATCAAATGTTAAAAACATATTTTTAATATACTGTTGGCTAATCGTAGAAGCTCCTTGTCGTGTATTTTTCATAATATTAGTAAGCATAGCTTTTCCAATACGAAAATAATCAAATCCATGATGATGATAAAAGTTCTTATCTTCGACACTAATTACCGCATTGATTAAATGTTCTGACATATCATTTAAACTGACCCATTCCTGACCAGAAGCCCCTTGAAAAACAAGTTGCTCTTCTTTATCATACAAATAAAGTTTTCCCAAATTGGTAAGTTCTAATCTTGGACTAAAAAAAGCATAAGTATAGATACCAATTAAACACACAACTCCAGCTAAAAAAAGAAATAGAAAAAGACGAGCACTAAACATAATTTTTCTTTTCATATGACCCACCTAAGTTTATTATGGAAAAAAAATGATAAAATATCCCAAAATATCGTGATAATTTACAGAAATACATATTTTAAAACAAGAATGATTGCGTAGATCATTACCCTATGCTATAATTCGATTGAAAAAAAGGAGGGCTAAGATTGTTTTTAGACATAAAACTCTTAAAAAATGACCAAATTATGTTGGAGGAAAAGCATCTTCCTTATGATATCGAAAATAATATAATTCATTTTAAGCTAGAAAACTTTGACCACTACCTTAATCGCACTCATAAAATTTTTCAAAGAGAATCGGATGAATTTTGTTTTACCATTGATTTAGAAAAGGAAAAATGCACTTATCAACTGAAAGAAATTTCTGGCGACTTTGATATTATTGTCGATGATTCTTATTGGAACGACTCTGAAAATACCATAGAAATTCACTATGTAATAGAAACAGAAGACGAAAAAAGTAAAATAATGATTAATTTTAACAATTAAGGATAGACAGATGCACAATTATTGCATATAATGGCGTAGAATGATTATGAAAAATATCATAAAAAGAATAATAAATTAAAAAATATCGTATAAAATAAATTGGTTTATAACCTATGATAGACGATTTTTTATGGGAGGAATAAAAATGAAATTAAAAGATATTTCAAAAGAAGAATTAGAATTAATGAGTTATGATGATTTAGCACATTTAATATTACAAGATGCTAATCAAAAAATGAAAATTAATGATTTGTTTAAAAAAGTATGCGACCTTTTAGGATTAAGTGATAGAGAATTTGAAGAACGCATTGCTGATTTCTTTGAAATCTTAACGACTGATAAAAGATTTACGATGCTTGCTGACGGTTACTGGGATTTAAAAGAAAAACACAGTGAAAAAGTAGTAATCGATGAAGATGATGACGAAGTCTTTGTCGAAGAAACTGAAACAGAAGAACCAGATGAAGAGAATGATAACTTCTATGATGAAGACGAAGAAGAAGACCGTGACGAAGATTTAAAAGATCTTGTAGTAATCGATGAAGATGAAGAAAACGAAAATTTATAAAATTTCAAGGTAATAAGAAAGGATGAAGAATCCATGGAAACAAGATTAGAATCGATATTAGAAAGATATCATATTATTGCAAAAGAATTAATGAATCCTGAAGTAATGTCAGATTTTAATAAAGTAAAAAAACTATCCAAAGAACAGAGTGATTTAAAAGAAACTGTTGAAAAATACGAAGAATACAAGAAAACCAAGGCTAATATAGAAGAAGCAAAAACTTTGATAGCGGATCCAGAGCTTAAAGAAATGGCCGAATTAGAGTTAGCTGAAAATACTGAAAAATTAGAAAAATTAAATCATGAATTAGAAATTCTCTTAATTCCAAAAGATGAAAATGATGGAAAAAATGTCATTATGGAAATTCGTGGAGCTGCTGGAGGAGACGAAGCCAATATTTTCGCGGGAGATTTACTAAGAATGTATACTTATTACGCAGAAAAAAATGGTTGGAAAATTGAAATAAATCATGAAATAGCTGGAACAAGTGGTGGTTTTTCGAATGTCGAATGTATGATTAAAGGAGAAAACGTTTATTCTAAATTAAAATATGAAAGTGGAGCTCATCGAGTTCAAAGAGTACCCGTTACAGAAACTGCTGGTCGAGTTCATACATCTACCGCTACCGTGCTAGTAATGCCAGAAGTGGAAGATGTTGATATTGAAATCAAAGAGAGTGATTTAAAAATTGATGTATATCACAGTAGTGGTGCTGGTGGACAATCAGTAAATACTTCAAATTCCGCTGTACGAATTACCCATTTACCTACCAATACCGTTGTAACTTGTCAAAATGAACGAAGCCAATTAAAAAATAAAGATAAAGCGATGAAATTATTGAAAATTAAATTGTTTGATAATTTAAATCAAGAAAAAGAGTCAGCTTTAGGTAGTGAGCGAAAAAGTAAAATTGGTTCTGGAGACCGCTCAGAAAAAATTAGAACCTATAATTATCCTCAAAATCGTGTTACAGATCATCGCATTAATTTTTCTGTAATGAGTCTTGACCGCGTTATGGATGGAGAAGTAGAACCAATAATTGAAGCTTTAATTACTGAAGATTTAAGAAGAAAATTAGCTGGAGAATAAGAAATAGTTCCTATTTCTTTTTTCATATTATAAAAAACTAAAGAAATGAAGTAAGTAGGTGATTACGATAAAACCTGACAATATAACCAATTCTGATTGGAACCTTTTAAAAGAAAAATATCCCAATAATATGGAAACTATTTTAAAAAAACTAAAACAGAATTATCCTGTTCAATATTTAATTGGTGATGTTGATTTTTATGATTGTTTAATCAAAGTCAATGAAAACACTTTAATTCCTCGGTTTGAAACAGAATTATTTGTAGATAAATTAATCAAACGTCTTACATCGAAACAAGATATAAATTTAAACATGATTGATTTAGGTACTGGAAGTGGCTGTATTGCTATTGCCCTAAAAAAGAAATTAAATTGTAGCATGACAGCAATTGATATCAATCCTCATGCTTTAAAACTTGCCAAAGAAAATGCTCAGCATAATCAAGTAAATATTCAATTTATCCATAGTAAAATAGAAGAAATAGAATTAGAAGGTTACGACATCATTATTTCTAATCCCCCATATGTAAGCAGTGAAGAAGTAGTTGGAGAAGAAACCAAATATGAACCTCAAAATGCTATATTTGCGCAAAATGAAGGCTTGTATTTTTATCAAATAATATTAGAGAAAATTAGTAAATTATCAAATAAACCTCAATTAATTGCCTTTGAAATAGGAATGAATCAAGGTAGTGCGATTACAAAAATTAAAACAAAATTCTTACCTGAATACCAAATTTCCATAGAAATGGATTATCAAAATAGAAATCGCTTTATTTTCTTAGAAAGGTCATAACAATGAATATAAAAAACTTAACCTTTTCTTACCATGATGAATTAATTTATGATGACGTCACCATCGAATTAAATGATAAAGACCATATTGGAATCATCGGCGTAAATGGTGCTGGAAAAAGTACCTTTTTTAAATTATTACTAAAAGAATTAACTCCTGATTATGGAAAAATTAAAATCAAACCTAATGATCGTATTTCTTATTTGCCACAAGTAATTACTGATGAAGTGCCAAGTACCAATATTACGGTCTTTGACTACTTGGTCAGTGGACGTCCTATTTTAAAAATTGAATCGGAAATGAATGACTTATATTTAAAAATGGCTGAAGAGCCAGAAAATACTCAAATAAAAAAACGTTTATCTTATTTACAAAGTCAATTAGATTACTGGGATTATTACGAAGCTGACAGTATTTTATTACGATTAATTGAAAACTTCCAAATTTCTGATACTTTATTAAATCAAAAACTAGCGGAATGTTCTGGTGGTCAAAAATCTAAAATAGCATTTGCAAAATTATTGTATAACAAGCCAGAAATTTTATTATTAGATGAACCAACCAATCATTTAGACTTAGAAACCAAAGATCAAATTGTTGAATATTTAAAAAATTATCCAGGGATGATTTTGGTAATATCTCATGACCAAGAATTCTTAAATGAAGTAACGACGAAAACATTATGGATTGATAAAAAAACGAAAAAAATGGAATTAATCAATGGAAATTATGAAACATACCAGCGAAAAAAAGAGGAACAAGAAATGCAATTAGCAATCGAATATCAACAAGAACAAAAACAAATAGCTAAATTAAAAAGTATTGTAAACTTATATAGTAATTCATCTGGAAAAAGAAAACGAATGGCTCAATCTAGAGAAAAAACGTTAAACAAATTACTAGCAAATCAAATTGAACTAAGACCAGCCAATAAAAAGGTTAAAGTACAAATGACTTTAGAAAACATTGGCAGTACCATACCACTTAAAGTTGAAAATGTTTCATTTGGCTACAATCAAGATTTACTTTATAACAATATAAATTTTGAAATATATCGTGGAGAAAAGTTTTTAATTGTAGGTGAAAACGGTGCCGGAAAAACAACACTATTAAAATTAATATCCAATCAACTGACCCCTTTAAATGGCACAATCAAAATTTCTGATAAAACAAAAATTGGCTATTATGCCCAAGAACATGAAACATTAAATGCAAATCTAAATTTATTAGAAAACTTAAAAGAATTTGGTTTAAGTGAAGGAAAGTTACGTGCTCACTTAGGTTCTTTCTTATTTACCGGAAACGATGTTTATAAAAAAGTATCAGTCTTATCCCCAGGTGAGAGAAGTCGGCTAGCTCTAGCTAAATTAACACTAACGCAAGCCAATTTATTACTTTTGGATGAACCAACCAATCACTTAGATTATGAAACCCAGAATCTTATCGCCGACTTTTTTAAAAACTATCAAGGCTCCATACTCTTAGTTAGTCATAATCCTGTATTTGTTGACAAACTTGGTATTGAACGTATCTTACTTCTTCCGGCAGGAGAAGTCTTATATTATGACAAAAAAATTGTTGAATTTTACGAAAATAAAAATAAATTGAATAAAAAATAATATGAGTATCCATGATTAACTTAGGTGAAATCATGAAAAAAATTATTTTGATATTATTTTGTATCACAATTGGATATAGTTTATTACATGGGGAAGAACAAATTTTAATTCCCGATGATGCCATTCGTTTTCGTGTAATTGCTAATAGCAATACTGAGGAAGACCAAGAATTAAAAATGGAAGTTAAAAGAGCAGTAGAAAAAGAATTAAATCGTTTAATGGCCCTAGCGAATAGTAAAGAAGAAGCCAAAAATTTAATTCAAAACTCGCTACCTAATCTAAAAACTATTGTAGATAATTATCAAGTGGATTATCAAATGAATTATGGAATGAACGAATTTCCAGAAAAAGAATACAAAGGAATTACTTATGATGCTGGAAAATATGAGTCCTTAGTCATTACTTTAGGTACCGGGCTTGGTGAGAATTGGTGGTGTGTCATGTTTCCGCCACTATGTTTACTAGAAGCTGAAGAATCGGAATTAGACAATGTTGAATACCAATTCTTTGTCAAAAATGTTTTAGAAAAATATTTATCATGAATTAGACCTCTTACCATATAATTTGGTAGGAGGACTTTTTTTATGATTGAACTAGTGACTATTTTTACTATCGCAGTTGCATTAAGTATGGATACCTTCTCTCTTTCTTTAGGCTTAGGAACGTGTAACTTATCCAATAAAAAAAGTCTTGCTTTATCTAGCATAGTAGGTGTAATGCACTTTATCATGCCATGTCTTGGAATTCTAATTGGCAAGAACCTACAAAATTTCTTCAAAATAAACAGTAACTTCTTACTAGGAATTATCTTAATTCTTATCGCTGGACAAATGCTTTATGAAATATTTGTAAAAGAAGAAGAAACTATTGATTTTAGTTTAACTGGTATGTTGTTCTTTGCAATAGGTGTTTCCATTGATGCTTTCTCAACAGGCCTTGGTTTAACAGCTATCACCAATAATTTATTTTTAGCTATGCTAATCTTTTCCATAACAAGTTTCTTTTTTACTTTATTAGGATTATTCATTGGAAAATATGCCAACAAAATACTAGGAGTATATGCCAGTTTCTTTGGTGCACTACTTTTAATACTAATTGGTCTTTCCCATTTATTAAAATGAAGTAAAAAGCTTTACAAAATGAATCAATTCCTATATATTAAAAAGGAATAAACGAGGTGAGTTTAAATGAAACAAATTAAAATTCAAGGAGGGTATACGCTTTCTGGATCCATTGCGATTTCTGGCATGAAAAATGCAGCAGTGGCTCTAATACCAGCCTCTATTTTATGTGATGAGGAAGTAACGATTTCTAATGTCCCAAACATTTCTGATAAACATGCTTTAATTGATATCATTAAATTATTAAATGGTCAAGTAAACGACCAAGATTCTGTTTTAACAATAAATACATCTAATATTTTAAATCAAACCATCAAAGAAGAATTAGCGAGTAAATTAAGAGCAAGCTATTATTTTATGGGAGCCTTACTTGGAAGAAAAAAACATGTAGAAATCTACTTTCCTGGTGGATGTAATATAGGTAATCGTAAAATTGATTTTCACTTAAAAGGCTTTCAACTACTAGGAGCAACTGTAGAAGAAAAAGATGACAAATATATTATTCATGCGGAAGAATTAAAAGGAACAACCATTCGTTTAGATTTTGCTAGTGTCGGCGCAACCATTAATCTAATGCTTGCTGCTGTAAAAGCTAAAGGTCAAACAATTATTGAAAATGCTGCCAAAGAACCAGAGATTATAAATGTTGCAGATTTCCTAAACAACATGGGTGCTAAAATTACTGGAGCTGGGACAAATACAATTACCATTACCGGAGTAGAGTATTTACATAAAGCCACCATTCAAGTCTTACCTGACCGAATTGAAGCTGGTACATATCTAATTTTAGGATCCTTAATAGGAAAAGAATTAAAAATAACAAATATAGTGAGAAAACATCTTGATGCTCTTTTAACTAAATTAACGAGTGCTGGTGTAGAAATGGATATCTTAGAAAATGAAATAACCATTCATGGTCATCAAGATTTAAAAGCAATTAATGTTAAAACCTTAGTTTACCCAGGATTTGTCACTGATTGGGGTCAACCAATGAGTGTTTTATTAACACAGTGCCATGGAACTTCTATTTTTGAAGAAACCATATACGAAAACCGCATGGGACATGTCCCATACTTAAATAAAATGGGAGCAAATATGAAAGTGAAAAATCAAACCATTGAAATCCAAGGACCTACACCCTTAAAAGGACAAGATGTAGTAGCTTCTGATTTAAGAGCAGGAGCATCCTTAGTAATTGCTGGATTAATATCAGAAGGATCTACAACGATTCAAGATGCCGAACATATTTTAAGAGGATATGAACGAATTGTCGAAAAACTAACCAATGTCGGTGCTAAATTAGAATTAATTGACATAAATTAGTAGAGAAAAGACTCTACTTTTCTTTTGGGGGCATTATGAAAAAAAAGATAATTCTAATCATAATAATGGGAATTTTTATAACTTTCTTTATCTATCGCAAAAACGAAAACCATAACATATATCTCTTAGCTTTAGGAGATGGTTTAGCAACTGGTATGACGGCTTATAACGTAGAAGGATATAGTTATAATGATTACATAAGAGACTATTTAGAATCCGAACACATTTTAGAAAAATACATTTCTGGTTTTGCCAAAACGAATCAAACCGTTGAAAATTTAATAACTTGTGTAGAAAATAATTACCAATTAGAAGAAATGAATATTCCCATTCAACAAGCCTTTGCTAAAGCTAAAATTATTACAATAGGTCTAGGTTTAGATGAACTAGCGAATACATCTTTGAAAACAAATATACCAACGAAAGAAATTGAAGATTATAAAAAAGATATGGAACATTTAATAAAATTAATCCGTAATTTTAATGACAAAAAAATCTACATTTTAGGATTATACAAAGCATATAATATAACAGACAATGAATTAAATAGCATCAATGATCATTTAAAAAATATTGCCATGAAATATAAAGCCATTTATATTGATATCCAAGATTTAGTTGAAAATCCCCAATTCTTTTTATTAAATAATAGTTATTATTTAAACTATAAAGGTCATAAAGAAATATCGAATCGAATTTTAAGAACAATAAATAATTAGCAGTAAATTGAGGTCTTTCAAAGCTCAATTTGACAAAAAAGTAAAAATAGTGTATAATTCATTGTCATGTGGTGCATTATTCTAGTCACACACACAATATGAAGGTAGGGCTAAAAATCTACCAATTGCATGAAAAGCACTTTATATAATTCGCTTCTTCTGCCCAAGTTGGGGTGGTTATATAATTTAAGATTTTAGGAAAGTTATAATGGCATATAATGAATCTCCTAAAATCCCGCAAGAAATAAAAAAAGTGCATGTCGTGAGTGAATACGTGGGAGATAATGAATAAAGTCTATTCCCGATCAAATAGATGATTATCAAAATCGTATTTGCAAAAGCGAATAAGTATTGGATAGTGGGTGTCAGGGAAAACCTCTAGAATGTTATAATTATAAGGATTAAAGTGCGGACTCAGTGGTAATCGAGTAATTAAGCTGGTAACACTTAGTTGCTTTCTTGAAAGAGAAATCGCCCTCGGGTAACCAAAGGTAGAAAGTAGAGAAATTCAACTCGACCTAAGCCGTAAAATTAATTTATAATTTACCACAACAAAAACCATTGTAGCTTAAAAGGTTCTTAAAAAGAATCTTTTTTCTTGATAAAATAAAAAGAGGTGTATGAAATGAAATATTGGCCATTCAAAGTATTTTGTTTATCTTTTTTCTTAGCAGCTATTTTTAGTGCTTTAACTAGTTTTTGTAGTGATATGAATGTTGTAATATTATTATTTATTATGACCCTTGTTATTTTTATAGGTATCTTATTTGATATGATTGGTGTAGCAGCGCTAACAAGTAAAGAATCAAGTTTTCATGCCATGTCCTCCAAAAAAATTGCTGGAGCAAAAGAAGCAATATCCTTACTTAGAAATGGAAATGTCGTATCAAGTGTTTGTAACGATGTAATCGGTGATATTTGTGGAATTGTAAGTGGATCTCTGGGTGCCGTTTTAACAGCTTATCTTACTTTAAAATTAAATGCAAATGGAATATGGGTTACGGTACTAGTTACTTCATTTATTTCAGCCTTAACTGTTGGTGGTAAAGCCATTGGAAAGCAAATTGCTATGAAAAAAAGTGATGGACTCGTATTCTTTGCTGGAAAAATAAAACATATACTTCATATGAAATAATTATGTAACAAATAAAATGAAAGAAAAGCGTAATTATTAAAACATTACATATAATTATTATAGATGTTTCACTTGCAACCAAAGAAAAATATGATATAATACATTAGAAATGAAATTACTATGCCTATAACTTGGCATGGCGAAAGGAGATTGATTATGAGAGCAAACATTCATCCAGAAATGAAAGAAGTAGAAGTAAAGTGTGCTTGTGGTGCTTCATTTAAAACAATGTCTACAAAAGACAAAATTGATGTTGAAGTTTGTAGCGAATGTCATCCATTCTATACAGGAAAACAAGGAAATACCAAAAGAACTGGTAATATTGAAAAGTTTAATCGTAAGTATAATTTAAATCAAAAGGCTGCATAAGCTTTTTTTCTTTGAGATTTTGGATACTATTTTCGGATTAATAACTTCATGATATAATGAAGTTGGAGAGTTATATGAAAAAAATAAAATATATTATCAAACGAATTATTCACATGGACTTTGGCAATTTCTTTCATGTAATGAATGAAGTTCATAAAAAATCAAATAAAAATCGCGTAAGTATTTTTTTTGATATGATTTATTGCGGTTTTAAATACCAAGCTGGCTATATGGATTACGCTTTATTTGAAATGTATCATATGAATAAATATGAGCGAAATACAGTGATAACTAGAGGTATTAATAATAGTTTTATGGTAAAATACAATGACCCTAAATTCATTCACCTATTTCATAATAAAGTAGAATTTAACAAACAATTCGACAAATATTTAAATCGTGATTGGTTATATTTAAATGGGAAAAATAAAAATGAATTTGCGAGTTTTTGCTTAAAACATAATCAAATCATTGTAAAACCAGTCGGAGCACAGTGTGGAAAAGACATCGAAAAGATTGATGTGTCAGAACGTAAATTAAAAGAGTTATATGAAGAATTAATTGAAAATAATCAAACATTGATAGAAAGTGTCGCAACTCAATGTAAAAAAATAAACGATCTTCATCCAGATAGCATTAATACCTTACGTGTAGTTACTCTACTAGGAAGTGTCGTTGCCTGTTATTTAAGAATTGGAAATAATCATAATACGGTCGATAATTTTAATCATGGTGGGATGGTTGCTCCTGTTGAACTAGAAAATGGTAAAATTATTTATCCAGCGATTGATAAAGCTGGTAACTTATATGAAGTACATCCTTTAACCAAAAAGCCTATCGTTGGTCTTGAAATACCAAAATTTGATGAAGTGATTGAACTATGTGAAAATGCCGCATTAGAAATACCTCAAGTAGGTTATGTCGGTTGGGATGTCTGTGTTGGAAAAGAAAAATGTTTTTTTATCGAAGCTAATGAATTCCCAGGCCATGATATATATGGTTTACCACCTCATCGAAAAAATAATACTGGCCTATTACCAGTATTTAAAGAAGCAGAAGAAAGGAAATTTGAAGAATGAAAATATATATGGGTGCTGACCATCAAGGCGTTGCACTAAGAAATGTTTTAGAGAGTTATTTAAAAGAAGAAGGGTTAGAAGTTGAAATTTCTAAACTTCCTAACCATGATTTAGATGATTATCCCGATTTTGCTTTCGATATTTGCCAAAAAGTCGTAGAAAATGAAAAAAATCTCGGTATCCTTATCTGCGGAAATGGAATTGGAATAAGTATCGCTGCTAATAAAGTAAAAGGAATTCGCTGTGCTAGAGTAACAAACAGTGACGATGCGTTTAAAGCTAAAAATCATAATGGTGCAAATGTAATTGCGTTTGGTGGTATCTCTGATGAAACGGCGAAAGAAATTGTCGATATGTTTATTTCTACAAAAAAAGCCACCGAAGAACGGCATTTAAAAAGAATTAATAAAGTAAGTTTCTACGAAAGCAACGAATCTAATGAGTATTAAAGTATATTTATATGTCTTTTTTGTCATGCTTAGTGCATATGCTTTAACAGGAGTTAATTTTGATTCATGGATGAAGACAAATAAAATTTGGGAATCAAGAATACTTGTAATGATACTTAGTATCATAATGGGTTATCTTTTAACGAATTTTACCTTTGATTTCTTAAATTCTTGTCGAATTCTTTAAGGAGAAATTATGAAAAATAAAATTCTTTGTTGCATTATTGTATTATTAAGTTTCGTGTTAATATTAGAAGTTAGTTTTCATTCCAAAACTAACTTTTCTTTTGATAATCCCCCACAAGTGGATGAACCAAGTGAAAAACAACAAGAGAAACAAGATAAAATAATTCGTGTTTATAATCCCACAACAACTACCATCGAAAATATGAATTTAGAAGATTATATTCTCGGCGTTGTAGCAGCAGAAATGCCCGCTTCCTTTGAATTAGAAGCTCTAAAAGCACAAGCCATTGCCGCAAGAACATTTGCAACTTACAAAATGGAACATCGTCAAGAAGCTTATGATATTATTATCGGTGTCGCCGATCAAGCATACAACACGATTGAACAAATGCAAAATAAATGGGGAGCTGATTATCAAACTAATTATGAAAAAATAAAAAATGCTGTCCAAGCAACCCAAGGCGATATCATGACCTACCAAGGTCAAACTATTGAATCCTTTTATTTTTCTATGAGCAATGGTCAAACGGAAAATTGTGAATTGGTCTTTCAAGAAGCTCTTCCTTATCTTACTAGTGTTGATTCCAATTGGGACAATGAAACATTACAAAACTATGAAGTCACCAAAGAATTTAGCACCCAAGATTTTTGTAATTTATTAAATATATCATGTGAAGAAATAAATATTAGTGATGTAAATCGCACAAGTTCAGGGCGCATTAATACCATAAAAATAAATGGGAATTTAATGAAAGGTACAGAAGTACGTAAAAAACTATCTTTACGCTCTACTGATTTTGTTATTCAAATAGAAGATAAGATTAAAATTACTACTCGTGGAAGTGGACATGGCGTGGGTATGAGCCAATATGGAGCCAACGGTATGGCCAAAGAAGGCAAAAATTATCAAGAAATTTTAACCCATTATTATCAAAATATCGAATTTTCAAAAATATAACTGTATAAAATTGGTAGACATGGTCAAACTAGGAGTAGGAAGGTGAGACCATGAAAAAAAGAAAATTAAGAGGATTTGTATTACCAAGTATTTATGGATTAGTAGTGTTTTGTTTGTTTGCTACCGTATATTTTTTAAACAATAGTTTAAATTTTACGGCCCCAGAATTAAATCAAAACGATAACTCTGTAACAGTTAATGTGGATAACAAAGAAAACAGTGATATTTATGTTGTAAGTCCTGTTCCTGAAAAGCCCATTATTCCATTTACAAAAGATGGAGTAACAATTAGTAAAAACTTCTATCATTTTGAAGATGATAAAGAAAAACAACAAAACTCCTTAATCTATTATGAAAACACTTACATGCAAAATACTGGTGTTTTGTATAGCAGTGATGAAGCCTTTGAAGTCTTAGCAAGTATAGAAGGAACTGTAAAAGATGTCAAAGAAGATGAAATACTAGGATCTGTTGTAACTGTAGAACATAATTCAAATGTCACCGTAGTTTACTACAGTTTAAGTGATGTCAAAGTAACTGCTGGTATGAATGTTAAAACAGGTGACATCATTGGCACCAGTGGATCAAACAAACTAGAAAATGAAAAACAAAACTGCTTATTATTTGAAGTATACTTAAATGGTAATTTAGTAAATCCAATTGATTTCTTTGAAATGAAATTAGAAGACTTAAACAAATAAAAAACACACCTCTTATCCACAATCAATAAGAGGTGATTCACTTTCTAAAACAAATGAGGGATTCTATGAAAAATAAACTTATCATGTATCTAGAAGACGATAATATTCATTGTTTTGTGAAAAAAGAAAACCGATTGATTACTTATCATTTATTACCAAAAACTTTAAAATTTGGCAAAATTATTCATCGACCTAAATTTCAAAAACAGTTAAAAACTTTTTTAAAAAAATACAAATTAATCAAAAGATTTCGTCACAATATTATTTATTTTATTACACCTCCCACTTTTGAGGAAGTGGACAAAGAAATTATTAAGTTAATTTTGGATGATTTACCGGTTGATGAAATAAAGTTCATAAAAGAAAAAAATCTCTATCAATTAACCAAAAATTCTGTATGGATTCATTTAAATTTAAATTATGCTTACTTTACTTATTTACAAAAAAATGAGAAAACATCTCTGTTATGGCATAAAAAAATAAATATTTCATTAGAAGAATTTCTAAATCTTTTTTTAAGAAATGAACCATCAATTAAAAAAATTGTCTTCATCGGATCCAATCATAACATCCCACTTATGGCCAGTGAGTATGAAAGGAAAACAGGGAAAAGAGTTTTATATTTTGAAGAATACGACAAATATTTACTAAAAAATGCAAATTGGCACAATTTTCCATAAATTGTGTTTTTTTGTATGGTCAATTTTAAAATATATGATATAATTGCAATTAGTAAACAAAAGGATAGGTGATGAGTTTGACAAGTTTTATTGTGGTTGAAGATGATAAAAAGACCCAAGAAACAATCAAAGACGTATTAAGAAGAGTAATCATTAGCAAGGATAATACCATTAATATCAAATATTTTACAAAATACACAAGTGAATTAAAAACTATTATAGATGACAATTCTACTAGAAAAGTGTATATTATGGATATCGAATTAGAAACCAAAACTAGTGGAATTGAGATTGCTAAAATGATTCGAGAAAAAGATTGGGAAAGTGAAATTATATTCATAACTTCTCACGACAAAATGTTTGAAACAGTTTATCGTAGTGTTTACCAAGTATTTAATTTTATAGAGAAATTTTATGATATGGAAAAACGATTAGAAAAAGATATAGAACTGATTTTTCAAAAGAATTTTGATAATAAAATGCTCTGTATATCAAATCGTAATGTTGACTTACAAATTTTCTATCGGGCGATTACTCATATCACAAGAGATAAAGAAGAAAGAAAAGTACTAGTCCATACAGATACAAATGTCTTTAAATTAAATATGAACTTAAATGATATCGTAAATCTTTTAGATGATCGCTTTATTCAAGTTCATCGAAGTTGTATTGCCAATCGTCAAAGAGTTCACGAATGGAATTGGCCTAAAAACTATTTCTTGCTAGACAATGGCGGAAAAGTAGAATATCTTTCAAAAAAATATAAAAAGGAGGTTGAAAGAGTATGCTAAATCTTGTGATCTATTTTCTTTTAGCTTGCATAGTTCAATTATCTGTATCAACTGGGTTTAAATTAATAACAAATCATGATAAAAAAGTACATTATTTATCTTATTTATTAATCATTCCCTTTGCTTTAATAATGACCCTTGAATATCATTTTAAATTAATGACTTTAAATACCTTAACATCCTTATTTTTTTATTTTGTTCTTTATTACTTATTATATCGAAAAGATGTATTTGATATTATATTTTATGGCGCTACGATTAGTATTATAGGAATGATAATTGATATTTTAGTTATGATTTTTTCAACGCTTATTCCTTTTAAATTCTTTTCCTTTGGCATTACAGAAATTCGATTTATTGATACTATTGTAGTTGAAACAATCCTTTTATTTACATTAAATTCTAATCATATCAAAAAGTGGTCTGCGAAATTACACAAAAATATGAAAAAAATTAAGTTTCCTTATCTTTCCTTTTTACTGATTATGATTGTTTTAATCTCTTTAGGATTCACAATATATGATTTTATCCAAAAATTTGGTTTAAATTCTTTATCTTTAGAAATATATTTATTATTTTTTTCGATTACTATTTTCTTAATCATGTTTTTAAATCGTGAATATAATAATTACGAATTAAAAGTCACCAACGAAAATATAATTAGAAACAACGAGTTTTATTTAACAATTATTAATGACTATCGAATGCTAAAACATAATCTAATTCATCAATTAAACGGTGTGAAAAGTGTTTCAAATGAAAAAGGCCAAGAATTAATTAATGATTTAATTCAAGAATATAATCAAAATACGAAAACCATTCAAAATATGCAAAAGATGCCCATGGGAATTAGTGGAATTGTTTATGAAAAGATATATGGTTTTGAAAACAATGAATTATCGATTGGAATTGATAACAATATTAATTCTAATGTATATGATGAATTAACCCCAAAAAGTTATAACCTCTTGTGTGAAGCCTTAGGTATCTTATTAGATAATGCTCTAGAAGCTACTGAAAAAACGAAAGAAAAAATTTTAATGATTGATATGAAAGAAACTGAAGAATCTTATCACATAAAAATTATTAATACATTCCAAACTGTTCTAGATATTGATGCCTTAGGAACATTAAAATATACAACGAAAAAAACAGGACACGGAATAGGACTATTTTCTCTAATTGGAAGAAAAAAATTAAAAATAAAAACCTCAATTATTAATGATTTATTTTTTAATGAAATAATTATTGAAAAAAAGTAAAATAAAAAAGATCATATGGCCTTGACCTTTTTTTATTTTGTCTTTCTCTAGTTGATTATAAAATTTCTTCTGGACAAACTGGTTCTTCCCAAATCCAACCAACACTTGCTTGGCTTCCAGTATTTGCAAGTTTAGATGCAGTACCAGAAAGTAAATTTGCTAAAAAGTTCATGAACAATCCTCCTTTAATTATATTTGTTTAAATCTATATCAATAATTTAAACCATGTTTTTCATAATATAATTTGTAATTATCAAAAGGTGTTTTTGTGATTTTATAAGTAATAGGATTAATACAAATCGCTTGGATCGTTAAACAATAAATAATAGCATTAGCAATCAATTGATTTTGAAATCCTACAATACAAATCAAATAAATAATACAAATTATACTAGCTTTAATCTTTTGTTTCTTTCTTAATTCTACATGAATTAATGGTCTTGCTGGAGTATCTGCTGGTGCCCATTTCACAAAAGATATAAATCCCAAAATCCATAGAATATAGATAATTGGCTGAGGAATCATTACATAGCGAATGAAATAACAACCTAGAATATATATTGGTAAAGTAGTAATCCAACAAAGATAAGATTTTTTGGCATGAAGACCATAAGCATATCGTCTTGCACTGGCAAAAAGAATTACCAATAATAAATATTCTTTCCATATTCCAAGAAAGATGGATAAAATAAGCATTACAATCAGTTTAGAAAAAAGATTATACAAAGTTTCTAATCCATAACGAATTGTTCTTTCTGTTAAATCATCACATTGTTGATATTTCGATATAAATTGAAAGCTATTTTCGACAAACCATTTTTTCACTAAAAATACTATCCTTTCTTGTAACACAATTGCATTATATCGAAAAAAAGGTTCAAAAATTTCAATTAAGACTCGAAGAACATAAAATAAAATCGAAAAGAAAAGGTGGTCTTGTGAAATGATATCAAGATGTATTTCAGACATATTTTAAATCATTTAAGACAAGTTACCATTTTTCTTTAAATTTTTAAGATATGGTAGTTATATCATGAGTTTTAAAGACAATTGCATGCATTTATTTTGTCGAATAGTTTATATTGTATACGAAAACGAATTCATGATAAAGTAGTATCAGCAGTAAATAAAGAGTAAGAAGGAGAGGTGTAGAAGAGTTGCGTGGAAAAGTTAAATGGTTTAACAATACCAAGGGCTATGGCTTTATTGAATATGAAAATTTAGAAGACATTTTTGTTCATTATTCAGCGATTGTTAAAGAAGGTTATAAAACATTAAAAGAAGGCGAACTTGTAGACTTTAAATTAATAGAGACATCTAAAGGATTACAAGCAGTTGATGTTATGGAGACAAATTTAGCTACTGTAGAATAACAGTAGTTTTTTTGTGCGTCTTTTGTTATACTTAAATTAGGAAGGTGAATAAATGAAATTAAATATTCGTGGAGACAAAGTAGAAATTACTTCAGCCATTAAAACACAAGTAATGGAAAAATTAAAAAAGTTAGATAACTACTTTGAAAATCCAGAAGAAATAACAGCCAATGTGTTAATTCGTATAAATGGTTTAAGCCAAAAAATCGAAGTAACTGTTCCAACCAAAAAATTTACACTACGAGCAGAAGAATCAATGGAAGATTTATATGCCGCTATTAATTTAGTCGTAGACAAATTAGAAAGACAAATTAGAAAAAATAAAACAAGATTAAACCGTAAATTTAAAAACAATGTAATTCCTGAGATGAATATGGCTTTTGAAGTAACAGAAGAGGAAGAAGACGAAAAGAAAATAATGCGTCGTAAAGATTTTGAAATGAAACCAATGGATGAAGAAGAAGCTATTTTACAAATGGAATTATTAGGACACGATTTCTTTATTTTTAAAAATGAATCAGAAGGTTGCACTTCCGTAGTTTATAAAAGAAAAAATGAAACATATGGGATCATAAATGTAAGATAAGAAAAGCTAAAAAAGTTTTTCTTTTCTTTTGCCAAAAAAGTGCTAAAATATAAGCTTAAAAGAGGTTTTTGTATGCAAAAAAATAATTATTTTCGAAATGTTAATCCGAAAAAAAATTTAGATGATAAAGATTTATATCCCAAGAAAAAAAAGCCAAAAGTAAAAGAGAATATAAAGCGCAACTATTATTTGCTTCTTTTCTTTCTCATACTAGGGTCTATTCCTAAAAATGGTTATTCTAAAATCGACCAAATTAATATGAATATTGAATGTTTCTTTGATCGAGAGAATGCTGATCAAATTTTAAGAAATGCTATTTTAAAAGATATACAAGATTATGTATCATACTTTAATAGTGAATATCAAATGGCAATGAATTATTTATTGGACCATTACGCCCATCGCCTTAAAGTTTCAGATTTACCTGATATACATCAACTAATGAGTAAAGATATTTATGACTATCAAAAAGAAAATTCTCTCATTTTCGACTGTATTCAAACCATTGTTTTAGGAAATAAAGAAAAAAATGTTGGCAACCTTCGTTTATCTATTATGTGTGATATCATCGGAGAAGAAAATGTTGTCTATTATCTTTTAACTAACAAAGAAGAACTTTTATATAAATCTTTAAGAGCAAGATTATCTTTAACAGAACAAGAAATGAATTCATTTTTAAATGATTTAGAACAATTAAATAGATTATCCAATAATGAATCCATAAAATTTACTTATCAATTCTCTAAAAAAACTAATTTAATTATCAATCAATATTCAACAATTCCCATTGAACGTCATCTATTAAATCAAATCTTAACTTCTCAAGATAGAGAACCTACCTTTATTCCTTCTGGTTCCTTTTTATCTAGAAAAAGTGATACTTATCCTGTTCGTGTTCATAATAACTATTTTTCTACAACCATAATACAAAGCTCAAAAAATAACAAAACGTGTTCTTTATCTGATGACTTAAACTTAATAAATCGAGAATCTTTGCAAGAAGAAATTTCCAAAGAAGAAAGTTATTCACTATGGCTTTTAAGTTTTTTAGTAACAGACAAAATGCCTTTAAATTATCTGAATCTCGATCAAGAGTCAAAACAGCAATTTTTAGAAAAAATGGATAATAATTTAAAGCAAAAAAATCTAGATTTAGCATCTTTCACTCATGGATTTAATCAAAAGGATCCTCAAACACTTCAAATCTATTTAGATTATTATTTGTATTCTTTATTAAATTCTGAAATAAATTTAGAAAAGATTTGTGAAATAAATGAACTACAAAAATACTTATCTCAAAAAGAATTTCAAATCGGTGAAAACGCGTCTTTATATCAAAACATGTTAGAATACTTTTTAGCGAATATAAAAGAAATTTTAAAAATTCAAGGAAAAGAAATAATGTGGCGTTTCCTAACTGATTATAAAATATATTACTATTATGATAATGAAAGTAAAAAATATAAAACACCAGAAAACTATTATTATGATCTTTATGAAATAAAATATGATTTAGATAGTGAAAATACTTTTTGGAATTTTAAAGTTCCGGTGAATCAAACAATAATACCAAACGTTTTAGTAGAATATCAAAATGGAACTTATCAAATGATTGATTTTCAAGAATTTTGTAGTGATGCGCAAATTATTCGCGATGAAAACGAAGATAATTATGAAATATTAAAAAAGAAAAACGAAAAACAAATTTGTATTTTCTTTAGAATTGATGAACATTTAAAAAATCAAAAAAGTATGAGTAGGAAAAAAATACAGAAATAAAGTTAAAGCTTTTCATAAAATCAAAAATGCGTTAAAATAACTAGTAATAGGAATTATAGAAAGAAAAATACTATTTTTTTTAAGATTATGATAAAATACATTTGATGGAGGGTAAATACTATGGGATTATTTAGAAAATTAATCGACTCAGAATATAAAGAATTAAAAAGATTCGAAGTTTTAGCAAATGAAGTAGTTGCTTTAGAAGAAACAATGAGCAAATTATCTGATGAAGAACTAAAAAATAAAACAAGCGAATTAAAAGAAAGATTAGCAAATGGAGAAACTTTAGATGATATTTTAGTCGAAGCTTATGCAGTAGTAAGAGAAGCGGATTATCGTGTAATTGGAGAAAAGCCTTATTTTGTCCAAATTTTAGGAGGACTTGCCATTCATTATGGTAATATTGCCGAAATGAAAACTGGAGAAGGAAAAACCTTAACAGAAACCATGCCAGCTTATTTAAATGCTTTAACTGGTGAAGGTGTTCATATCGTAACAGTAAACGAATTCCTTGCCAAACGTGACTCTGAATGGATGGGTAGCATTTTTGAATTTTTAGGCTTAACAATAGGCTTAAATTTACGTGAAATGAGTCCAAAAGAAAAACAAGAAGCATACAATGCAGATATTTTATATTCTACGAATAGTGAAATAGGGTTCGACTATTTAAGAGATAATATGGTAGTTCAAGCAGCAGACCGTGTTCAAAGACCATTAAACTTTTGTATTGTCGATGAAGTTGACTCAATTTTAATTGATGAAGCTCGTACTCCTTTAATTATTTCTGGAGGTAAATCAAATACAAAAGATTTATATATGGATGCAAATGCCGCTGTTCAAAATTTAGTTGAAAATGAAGATTATGATTTTGATCCAAAAACTAAAAATACCTCTTTAATGGAAAAAGGTGTTGCAAAAGTTGAACAATATTTTCATATCAAAAATTTATATGATTTAGAAAATTCAGCATTAGTTCATCATGTAAATCAAGCTCTAAAGGCAAATTATGCTTTTAAAAAAGATGTAGATTATGTTGTAGATAACAATGAAGTAATTATTGTAGATCAATTTACTGGACGTTTAATGAAAGGTCGTCAATTTAGCGAAGGATTACATCAAGCAATAGAAGCCAAAGAAAATGTTAAAATAAATGAAGAAACTAGAACAATGGCAACGATTACATTCCAAAACTTATTTAGAATGTATAAAAAATTATCTGGTATGACAGGTACTGCAAAAACAGAAGAAGAAGAATTTAGAAATATTTACAACATGTATGTTATTCAAATTCCAACGAACAAGCCAGTAATTCGTGAAGACCGTGCCGATTTATTATATTCTAATATGGCTGGTAAATATGAAGCAATTGTAAATACAATTAAAGAAATTCATGAAACTGGACAACCAATCTTAGTGGGTACAATCTCTGTAGAAGCAAACGAATATTTAGGTTCATTACTTACAAAAGCTAAATTAAAACATGAAATATTAAATGCTAAAAATCATGCTCGTGAAGCTGAAATCATTGCGAAAGCGGGAGAAAAGGGAGCAATTACAATTGCTACCAATATGGCAGGTCGTGGAACAGATATTAAACTTGGAGAAGGTGTAAAAGAACTTGGTGGACTTTGTGTTATTGGTACAGAGCGTCATGAATCTCGTCGTATTGATAACCAATTACGTGGACGTGCTGGACGTCAAGGTGATCCAGGAATGAGTCAATTCTTTGTATCTTTTGAAGATGAATTAATGCGCCGTTTTGGAACAGATAAAGTAAAAAGAATGGTTGAAGCTTTAGGAATGGTAGGAAGTCAAGCAATTCGTTCCAAATCATTAACTAGAAGTATTGAATCAGCCCAAAAGAAAGTTGAAGGAAATAACTTCGATATGCGTAAAAGTTTATTAGACTATGACAATGTAGTAAATGAACAACGCTTAATTATTTATGAAAAAAGAAATGAAGTATTAGAACTAGAAAGTATTCATGAAAATATAAAAGATACCTTCAAAAATACGATTACCAATATAATTGAAAGTCATATAGCTCCAGAAGGATATTTAACAGATAATGATAAACAAGAAATTATCGAATATGTAAATTCTAATTTTATCAAAGGTGAAAAACTATCTGTAGAAGAATTAAAAGATAAGAGCGAAGAAGAAATTATTGATTTATTATTTAATAAAATTAACGATGATTATGAAGAGAAAATTAAAGATGCTCCAGCTTTCGAAGAATTTGAGAAAGCCATTACATTACGTGTAATTGATTCTTTATGGGTAAATCACCTAAATGAAATGGAACATTTAAAAGACGGAATTATGTTAAGAGGATATGGTCAAACCAATCCCCTTCAAGCATATACCATGGAAGGTTACGAACTATTTGAACGTCTATTAGATAAAATAGATAGCGATGTAGCACAATTCTTATTAAAAGCCGAAATTGAACAAAATATTGAAAGAAAACAAGTAATAAAAGGTTCTTCCAACGATGGAAAAGAAAAAGTTGGTCATACTGTCAAAAATGATAAGAAAATAGGAAGAAATGATACTTGTCCATGTGGTTCAGGAAAGAAATATAAGAATTGTTGTGGAAAGTAGCATAAAAAAGTTTAGCTAAAATTAAAAAATAAATAGCTAAAATACTTATAAACAAAGGAGTGTTAACATAGATAAAATGTTAACATTCCTTTTTGTTTTAGTAAAAACTAATCAAAAAATGAAAGGGAGATGATAAAAATGATTAGTATTCAAAAAAGAGGAAAGGTGTATCAATATCGCTTTGAAGCAACAAAAGTTAATGGAAAAAGAAAGTGGATTTAAAACAAAAAATGCTGCATTTACCGCAGGACAAAAAGCTTATGATGAATATCAAAATGGAGGATGTAAAACGGAAAGCTATATGTCATATGGAGATTATTTGGATTATTGGCTAGATAATTATTGCAAAGTGAATTTAAAATATAGAACAATAGAAGAGTATTCAGTTATTGTTAATAAGTATTTAAAGATTTATTTAGGTCATTATAGACTTAATGCAATTACAAGTTATCAGTTAAATAAATATTTAATAGATGTATGTAGAAGATATGATTATTCTTATGGATATTTAAAAAATTTTGTAAAAGTAATAAAATGTTCATTTAGAGTTGCAACTGATATATTTGGATTTATTAATTATAATCCAGCAATAACTATAAGTTTGCCGCACATAGAACAATTAAAGAAAGACTATAAGGCATATTTATACTCAAGAAGAAATTGAATTTTATTTTAAAGAGATTTAAAAATAATGAAACATTCACCTGTGCATTTCTAGTTGCATGTTTTACAGGAATGAGAACCGGTGAAGTCTGTGCACTAACTTGGGATAATATTGATCTTGAAAAGAGAATAATTAGTATAGAGCATAATGTTTATAGTAAAGTTAAAGATGAAAAGGGGAAATGGTTTTTAGGTACAACAAAAACAATAAATGGAGTAAGAAAAGTATATATTTGTAATACTTTATTAGTAGCTCTAAAAAATTATAAAAGGAAACAAGAAAATTTTAAAAAGTTATATGGTAAAATGTATCACTATTATCATCTAGAAGAAGTTAAAAATAAATATGGAAAAATAATAGAATATAGAATTGTTGAAACAGTTAGAAAAGCTAAATTGTTGGAAAATCTTGATTTAGTATTTAGAAAAGAAAATGGTGTTTATAGTGGAACTGATATTATGAAATATCCATATAAAGTGGTTCATACAGAATTGGGAATAGAACATTGCAGATTCTATGACTTACGAGGAAGTTATGCAACAAAGAGTCTAAGAAATGGTGTAGAAATTAGAGATGTAGCTGACATTTTAGGGCATAGCAAGATAGAAGCTACTGAAAATTATTATATATCAACAACTGATGAAACACTTAAAGAAGCAAGTGAAAAATTTGAACAAACAGTTAAATCAGATATTATAGATGAAATTATTAAATATAGATAAAATTAGTCTTATATGGTTGACCAAAACTACCGTTAGCGGTATAATGATATATAGAGGTGAAGCGTTTTGGATTTTATGACTACTAAAGAAGCTGTAAAAAAATGGAATATTAGTGAAAGAAGAATAAGGCAATTATTACAAGATGGCAGGATTGAAGGAGCTGTTAAAAACGGAAACAGTTGGAATATTCCAGTTGATGCAATAAAACCAGTAGACAAAAGAGTTATTAAACCAGATTTTACAGAATTTATTATTGATTTAGAGGCTAATTATTTTAATGAAGTTGATGAGTTGAAGAGAGAATTAGATAATAAAAGACCGATACCAAAAGAAACATTAAGATCATTAGAAGATTCAATTAATCTTGAATGGACATACAATAGTAATGGTATAGAAGGAAATACTTTGACACTTAGAGAAACACAAGTTGTATTAGAAGGAATTACAGTTGGTGGAAAATCAATAAAAGAGCATTTAGAAGCTATCAATCATGAAAAGGCTATTTTATATTTAAACGATTTGGTAAAAGAAGATAACCCGATTACTGAGTGGAATATCAAAGGTATTCATCAATTAGTTTTAAAAGATATTGGTGATGAAAATGCAGGAAGATATAGAAGAGAAAATGTTACTATAAAAGGTGCAACTCATATCCCACCAGATTACTTGAAAGTTCCAGAGTTAATGGAAAAGTTAGTTTTAAATTACGAAAATTGGAATGATTTTCATCCAATTATTCAAGCTGCTTTATTACATGGTGAATTAGTTAAAATTCATCCATTTGTAGATGGTAATGGTAGAACTGCAAGGTTACTTATGAATTTAGATTTAATGAATTATGGGTTTAATCCAGTAATAATAAAAAAGGAAGATAGATTAGAATATTATGAAGCATTAGATAAAGCTCATACAACTGGTGATTATACAGATTTTGTTAAATTAATAGTTAAACTGGAAATAGAAACATTAAAGAAATATTTAGAATTGTTGAGGTAAAATGCATATGAATGTTGAAATAGCAAATGCACTTTTTGGGTACTTTGAAACTTTATACCATTTAAATTAAATTAATAAAATTATGTGGAATTGATGTAATAGATGATTTTGAAAATGGTGAAGAATTTATACTAGAAATTATTCAAAATATTCCCAGATTGATTCCATATTCATATAACAAAAAAACCAAACAATTGGAATTTAAAAACAGTGATGGTTTATTAGAATACAATGAACAGATAAAATACTTAAGCAATGATTATAATGAAATTTTAAAAGAAAATTATGATTTTTTAGAAAAGATAAGAAAAGTAAGAAATAAATACCAACATAAGATGCATGGAGTTAGAATAAAATCATCTGGAAGTGGGAGTTTATCTCTATTTGACTATACATTTAAAGTCGATGATGAAGAGATAACTCTATATGCTGGTTCATTTATCAAACTTGTAAAAATGATTAATAGTTTATTTACAAAAATAGTGTTTGATGTTCGAAAGTATGCATATGAAAATTCAAGCGATTTATTAAGAACTGTTGGTGTATTATCAAGGCGTTTTTAGAGCACAATTTGTCATTGTTATTGATTGAATCTATTATTTAGTTTATAATTTAAGTGGATTTAGTGAACGAATGAGCACAATGTTCCCATTTTGTTCCCATTGGATGAAATATTTATAGTAATCATAGTACTATAAATACCATAAATATCTGATACTTCGGAACCACTTTTTCCCTAAAATACCAATAATTCCAGTAATACCATAAGTGCTATAAATACTGAATTTGATAGAACATGTGGTTCGGGCAAAAAGTACAAAAATTGCTGCGGAAAGTGAGATAAATAAATGGGCTGCTAGGATTTTGCAAATTTAAAAAATGTTAACAAATTCATATTTGTTTGTAAATAATTAAAAATTTGGCTTAAATGCCCTAAAAATAAAGGATGTAAACAACAATGGTATGTGAACATCCTTTTAAAATTAAAAAAAGTGAGGTGATGTAATGAAAAAAGATATAGTAACTACAGAGATAATAGTAAAAGAAAATAAAGTAGGAATTTTAAGAGTAGGTAATGTAAATTATATTTCATTAACTGATTTAGCTAGACAAGCAAATTCTGAAGATCCATCTGGTGTAATTAGAAATTGGATGTCAAATAAAAATTCATTTGATTATTATAGTTTATGGGAAGAAATTAATAATGAAGATTTTAATTCCGTGGAATTTCACAGAATTAAAATTGATGAGGCTCCATATAATCGTTTTACGATGACACCTAATCGTTGGAAAAAGGATTTTAATGCTATTGGAATAATTCCAAGTAGCGGAAAATATAGTAAAGGAACTTTTGCTCATCCAGATATTGCGTTTGAATTTGCTAGTTGGTTAAGCCCTGAATTTAAGCTATATTTAATAAAAGAATTTGAACGATTAAAAAGTAATGAAGCATATCAGGAGAAAATTGATTGGCAAGCAAATAGACTATTATCTAAATTAAATTATGTAGTTCATACTGATGCAGTAAAAACTTATATAGTTCCAACTCTTACTGAAGCTCAAAAGAAATTTGTATATGCTGAAGAAGCAGATGTTTTAAATGTTGCATTATTTGGTATGACAGCTAAAGAATGGAGAGATAATAATCCAGAATTGGCAAAAGAAGGTAACATGAGAGATTATACTGATTTACTACATTTAGTAATTTTAAATAATCTTCAAAATACGAATGCTGAATTGATTGAAGAAAAAGTACCTCAAAGTGAGAGATTAGTAAGACTTAATAATTCCGCAAGAAGACAAATGAAAGTACTAAAAGACAATAAGAATATCAAAGAATTAGAATTATTACAAAAACAAGTTAATGAAGAAAAAGAATTATTAATTGATTAAAATAGAGAGTGTTAACATTCTTTTTTAGTAAAAGTAATCAAAAATGAAATGGCGAAATATAAACAAATAAATTAAATATTATAAATAAAATGATTAAAGGTGCAACTCATATTCCTACTAATTATTTAAAAGTTCCAGAATTTCATGAAGCCTTATTATGTGGAGAATTGGTTAAAATTCTTCCTTTGTTGATGGTAACGGTAGGACCTCAAGGCTACTTATGAATTTAGATTTAATGAATCATGGATATAATCCAGTAATAATAAAAAAAGAGGATAGACTAAAATATTACGAAGCAGTAGATAAAGCACATACAATTGGTGATTACACAGATTTTATTAACTTAATAACAAGGCTTGAAATAGAGATGTTAAGGAAATATTTAGAATTATTATAATATTTGTAATCAGATAGATAAGTTTATTCTTTTAATGATTAATATTTTTATCATTTATCATAAGATGAATTAATTTTTTGACACTATAATTAGGTATAGTTTTATTAAGTGTTGCGATTCCAATATATCTTGCTGGAATTTTAGGTGTAACTTTTATTTCAAATAAAGACTTATTTAAATCATCTTTAATAAATTCTTTGGTAGCGTATCCTATTCCAAATCCACTTTTTACAAAATCCATTATTAAATTATAACTAACTATTTCTGTTTTAGGTATTAAGACGGTATTATTTTTGTGTAAATAATTGTCCAAAAAAGTTCTAGTATTAGAAGGGCGCTTTTGAAAAAGTAAAGGATAATTATTTAATTTCTCTAAGGTAATATTACCTTTCGTTAATTCGTAATATCTTTTGTTTCCAACAAAAATATCTTGTACATTCAAAACCTTTTGAATTTTTAAATCTTTTGTTTCATTCATAGGTAAATTAAGTACAAGCATATCCAAATTACCTTTTTTAAGATCTTTAATGAGATTTTCTGTAAGAGCATTCACTATTTTTATCTCAATATTGGGATATTTCTCATGAAACACTTCTAGATAAGGCATTAAAACATGCTTACTAACAGTAGTACTCGCGCCAATTGATATAATGCCATAATCTAAGTTTTTTATATTTGTTAACATATTTTCACCATTAGTAAAACACTCCACTCCTTGTTTTACATATTCAAATAACAATTTTCCTTCTTCAGTTAAAGAGACGCCTTTTTTAGTACGAGTGAATAACGTTATGTTTAATTGCTCTTCAAGTGATTTTATCTGCCAGGTAACAGCCGGTTGTGAAATAAGTAAATGATTGGCAGCTTTTGACATGTTTCCTTCCATTGCTACAAAATAAAAAATTTTATAAGATTCATAATTAATATTCATCTATAAATTCTCCTTATACTTAATATAAAAAATATATATTATATTTATACCACAAAATAAACTATAATGCGATTAGAAAGAGACGCGCAGAATTTCTATAAAAAGAAAGAAGGTTTATTATGGCAAGTCACAGTGGACTTAAATATATTTTAGAAACTAAAAAGGGCTATGTAAAAGAAGATGGAAGTTTTACGAATAAAGAAAGTGAAGCAATGCTTATTGATTTTAATCAATTTGGTTTTGGAACAAAAGCAATAGAAGTTTATCAATTATTAGGATTTGATGATCAGGAAATTAAGAATGGCGACGCATCATTTCGTGTGATGCTCCCATCGTATGAAAGCAGAGATGGAATAGGAATAAATTATTATTATTTGATGGGCTGTGATTATAAAAGTGCCATTATTAAGTCTAGAAGAGATTATATGTTCTATAATTTACAAGATGATAATAATTGTCTAAAATATAAAGATATGTTAAAAACTAAAGTATTAGATTATTATAAAAATACCGAAAAGATTGCCAAAACGTTAAAAATAGGTAAGCAAGAAATACCTTTATATAAGACAAATGATGAAGACATGCAATTATTAGAAGGAGAGTTAAAATACTATTATTCAGAAATGGGAAGAGTATATAAGTATACTGTGCCTTTAAAAAATCCTCATGTTGAAAAATATTTTGATATGGATGAACAAAGTATAGATTATTATAATCACTTTCAACAAAAAGGTTTAATAGAATACTTTTTAAATAGATTTAATAATGAAAAGTTTAGTTGGGGCTTACATTTTAACACTCAAATATTAGATATAACCATTACTAATGACAAATTAACAATGTATATGGATGATTGGAATAATTGGAATGATGATCAAGTAGCTAAAAATATAAATCGTGTATTGAGAGATTTTTATGCTATGAAAGAAATGCACATTACCAGAATGTTTGGTAGCTATGTAATTCTACAAAAAATAAATGATGAGTTACAGGCCGTTAAAGCCACACCTGTCCCAATTAAATATTGTCCATTAATGATTAAACTTCTATATGAAGTTGGAGGAAGTGAAAGTGAAAAATTTATTGAAGCAATTAGAAAAGAAAATACTGAAACACAAACAAAAATGATGTGTAATTTAATAAATAACATTGTTATAAAAGGCGGATACTTTGATACATCTCGTCCCCTTAATTCTTGTGAAGCAAATGTTTTATTTGGTGCTAGTGAAACAATAGCTTCGGCATTTAAAAATGATATGTTGGATGCAGCTGTAATAGTTTCCAATAATTTAGGAACTATTATTACGACAAATAATACGAACACCCAAGGGGCGGTTAAAAGAATGACTGGATTATTTTATACTAGTCCATCAGAAAATATAATGAATGAAGCAAGAGAATCTAAAATTATTCCTGTCTTTCCATATTCAGCAAATATTGACCAAATAACAGGTGTAAAACAAGCCATAGAAAAAGGATACAAAAAAATAGCCGTTACGTTTGCAGCTCAAGATAATAAACTTTTAAATCAACTAAAAGAGTTGGAAAAAGAAGGTATAACAATTTATAAATTTGCTTTATGTTCAACAGGAATAGATGAAAAAACAGCTAAGACTATGTTAGAGAATGCAGATATCGTATGGTCGTGCGCTTCTAAATATGTGAAAGAATATATTAAACCAAATGCCATAGCTCAAGTAGGAGTAAAAATTCCTGTTCATATCATGACTAGAAACGGTTGGGAATTAGTTCGAAATCACTTACAAACGATGAGTAACAGTGAAATGAAAGTACAATTAGAAGTAGGAGAAGAAAAGCCAATTATACTAAATCAAGGTAAAAGTTTAAAATTGATTAGAAAAAAAGAATTATATAACTGTAATGATTGTCCACATCCATGTGTCTAAATAATAGATATTTGCTTATTCAATAAATAAATTCTACAAAAATAATATAATAAGAGATAGAAAGTTAAACATTAACGCAAAAAATATTATTGGTATCATAACGATTAAATATAATTTGTAGTGTTTTTTATTATGAATCTTCAATGTTATTTTGTTGATTGAATCAATTATTTGTTCAATTACATAGTAGTATTTGTATTAATACAAAAGATAAAATTATAGATTACTTAATATTTGTTTCATGAAATTTATAGCAATAATATTACTATAAATAATGATTAATATTCTTGTTTTTAGTTGCTCAAAAAAGTATTTCCATTCATATTGATAAACTCCAACAAAATTAGTATTTAGTAGTAATTTAATCTTAAAAAATGTTATAATTCAAATAGGTGAAAAAAATGAAACAAGAAATATATGATTTACCCGTAAAATATGCTGTACTAGAGTTAAAAGAGCTTGGCGGTTGGTTAGAAAATTATAATAATGTAACAAGAGGATTCATTGTATCAAAATGTTATCTAAAAAAATCAAGCATTGAATATTTTGGCTATGGAATGAAAGAAGAAAAATATGATGTAATTTTTCCTTTTACAGATTTTCTGGAATTTAAAACATCTTTAAAAAAATATAATTATAATACCAAAGAGCCGTTATATTGTAATCCAACATATCAATTAGTTACCGTTGAAAAAGTGTTTGATAATTATGAAAAAGCGAAAGAATTAGCAGAGTCTAAAAATCATCAACTTATACTAAGTCTTAATCTTTTAAGTTTGAAAGATTCAAAAGAATCTCAAAACTTAGATCGCGAAAAAGGCTTACTTTCTCATAATTTATCCATTGGTCAATATTTTGAGCAAATAATTTCTCAGAATACAGTAAATATGTCTTTGTATAATTATCATGAGGGACAATCTTTGGTCCGCTGTGTCAAAAATGATTCAATGGAATAAAGTTAAATCATTGTACAAATCTTCAAAGTTTTCAAATAAAAAAATAAAATAGCAGTTCAGTAATTGATTAATTAAAATCCATGAATTTTATGTTCATCTTTCTCCAAAAAAATTATAAATTTGTTATAATAAGTAGAGAAAAGAGGAGAAAATGAAATCAGAAATAAAATCATTATTGGAACATTTACAAAATAAAGTAAATGATATTGGGAGGTCACTTTGACTTAGAAAGTAAAAAGAAGAGAATTGAATGGTTAGAACAAGAAATGTCTAAAGAGGGTTTTTGGGATAATTTAGAAAACGCCAATCTTATTAACAAAGAATGCTCTAACTTAAAAAAAACAACAACTTCTATTTTAAGTGTGAAAAAAGAACTTGTTGATAACCTAGAACTTATCAACATTTTAGACGAAACCGAAATAAGTTCTTTAGAAAAAGAAATTACATCATTAAAAGAAAAAATAGAACAATTAGAAATTGAGACGCTATTAAATGATAAATTTGATCATTTAAATTGTTATTTAGAAATTCATCCAGGTGCTGGTGGAACAGAATCTTGCGATTGGGCAAGTATGTTATTACGTATGTATCAACGCTTTTGTGAAAAAAACAACTATACTTATGAAATCATTGATGAACAAAAAGGCGATGAAGCTGGAATTAAAAGCGCCATTTTATTAATTAAAGGAGACTATTCTTATGGTTATTTCAAAGGCGAAAAAGGCATTCATCGTTTGGTAAGAATTTCTCCCTTCGACTCAAATGCACGAAGACATACTAGTTTTGCCTCCGTAAGTATTACCCCAGAGTTTAATCAGAATATCGATATAGAAATCAAAGAAAGTGACTTGAAAATTGATGTATATCATAGTAGTGGTGCTGGAGGACAATCGGTAAATACATCAAATTCCGCTGTTCGAATTACCCATTTGCCCACTAAAGTTGTTGTAACTTGTCAAAATGAGCGAAGTCAACTAAAAAATAAAGACCAAGCAATGAAGATGTTAAAAAGTAAATTATTTCAATTAGAAGAAGAAAGAAAAGTACGAGAATTAAACCAAATAAAAGGCATACAAGAAAGTAATGAATGGGGTAGTCAAATTAGAAATTATGTACTAGAGCCATATAAATTAATCAAAGATTTACGAAGTGGGTATGAATCCAGCAATGTGGATAAAATATTAGATGGAGACCTATTAAAAATAATGGAATCTGTTTTAAGAACAAAGGTGGGAATTTCATGCGACATATCAAAAAATACGGAATTGTAATTATAGGAATTTTTTTCGTTTCCATATCTTATAACTTATTCTTTTCTCCATATCAATTTGATACAGGTGGTGTTAGTGGTTTAGCAATTGTCTTACATAGTTTATTCATGATATCGGAAAGTAACTTTATTTTAATTGCTAATATTCTATTATTAATATTAAGCTATTTTGTTCTTGGAAAAGAATTAACCAAAAACTCATTATTAGGGTCTATCTTGTTTCCAATCTTTATCAAACTAACTAGTAACATAAATAATTGGGTTGTTTTAAAAGACATTGAATTATTAATCATTGCCATAATTGGTGGAACTCTAAGTGGAATAGGTTATGGTTTATTATTTAAAAATAACTTTACTTCTGGAGGAACTGACATATTAAATCAAATCGCCGAGAAAAAATTTAAAGTTCCTATGAGTAAATCTATGATCTACATTGATGGTTCCATTGTCCTATTAGGAGGCTTTATTTTTGGAATAGAAAAAATGATTTATTCTATTATATCTTTGCTTCTCATAAGTAATTTAAGTAATAAAACTATGCTTGAAATTAATAAACATAAAGTATTTTATATAGAAACCAAAAAAGGAAATGAAGTGAAGAAATACCTAACGCAAGATTTATCCTATGACGTAACCATTTTTGAAGCCAAAGGTGGTTATTCCAATAATAAAACAGAATTAATTTTATGCAGTATTAAAACATCAGATTATTATAAAGTAAGTACAGGGTTAAAATTAATAGATCCTACCTCTTTTATCACCATTACAGAAAACTATGAAGCCTTAAATGAAAATCAAATGGTTCCTAAAACTAAGTAACTTGCAAAACGATAAAAAGTATTTTAAAATAGCACCGATAAGGCGTGATAAACATGCAAATTGATTTAGTAAAAATCTTACATCCAAATGACATCGTAGTTTTCGCATGTTCTGGTGGACCGGATTCTATGTGTTTATTTCATCAATTATTGGAAATTCGAAAAAAAATAAAAATTACCTTAATTTGTGCTCATGTAAATCATAAAAAAAGAATCGAGTCTGATTTGGAATATCAGTTTGTTAAAAACAGTTGTCACCAAAATCATATTATTTTTGAAGGAACAGAATTTAACCATTATCAAAAAGGAAATTTTGAAGCCAATGCCCATCAAATGCGTCGTGACTTTTTTGAATCTATCATTCAAAAGTATCAGGCAAATTACTTTATGACAGCTCATCACGGAGATGATTTAATCGAAACTATTTTAATGCGACTTACAAGAGGATCTACATTTTTGGGTTATGCTGGCTTTCAATTTTTTGAAAAACGAGAAAATTATACTCTGGTAAGACCTTTAATCACTATGACCAAAGAAAATATTCTAAATTATAATCAAAAAAATCATATCACTTATGTAATAGATAAAACAAACGAAGAAGATGAATACTTACGAAATCGTTTCCGTCATCATCTTTTACCCATTTTAAAAAAAGAAAATAAAAAGATACATTTAAAATTTTTAAAGTATCAAGAAAAGATTTGTCAAATTAATGAATTTCTTGTGAAAATTATGACAAATGCCTTGACGGAATGTGTTGTGAATGATAACGTACTTATTGATGAATTTAAGGGTTTAGATCCTCTAATTCAGGAAATGGTTTTAGAAAACTATCTTTATCAAATTTATCAAAATGATATTGTCTTAATAAAAGAAATTCATAAACAAAATATTATAGACTTATTAACATCTTCCAAAACGACAGGAAGAATTTCTCTTCCAAAAAAGAAAATTGGAATAAAAACCTATCAAACCTTTCATATTACGTCTCAACTAGAAGATGAATTTTATCAAATTACTCTCAAAGACAAAACCGAACTTCCAAATGGTCATTATCTAAAAAAAGTAGAAAGTTCGTATGAAAAAAGTAACTCTGTTATAAGATTGGATAGTGATGAAATCAAACTTCCGCTATCAGTCAGAATGAGAAAAAATGGTGATAAAATAGCTTCTAAAAATGTCTTAGGTCATCAAAAAATAAAAGATATTTTTATAGATTCTAAAATACCTCAAGAGCAAAGAAACCAGTGGCCAATTGTTGTAGATGGAAATGACCAAATTCTATGGATTCCGGGCTTAAAAAAGTCAAAATTTGATAAAGAAATTGATGAGAAATATGATATAATATATAAATATGAAATAAGTAAGGAGAAAAATTATGTCACGAAAAAATAATGCAAATACGATTAAAAATCTATTTCCGTATGTTGTGTTAATAGTTGTCATATTCATTGTTTTATCCGTTTTAAATATGGGACGAAACATTGAACATGAATTAACGACTGGAGAATTGATGAATGCAATCTCTAGTAAAACAATTACTGAAATTACGATTACTCCCAAAGGAGACGAAAATGTTTATTATATTGAAGGTAAATTAAACAACTACAAAGAAAATGAAAGTTTTCAAGCAAAAGTTGTTGAAGCAGATTTATCCAATGTAGTAAAATATGCCGAAGCCAATAACTTAAAAGTTTACGAAACCAAAGCAGATCCAGGAACTTTTTCATGGATGTATGTTTTAGTAAATGTTGTTCCTTTGTTTTTACTAGTTGGAGTTACTTACTTTTTATTTTCTAAAATGGCAAACAGTAATAAAGGCAGTATGGATTTTGGAAAAAGTCGTGCTAAATTAAGTGAAGATGGTGGGACTGTTAAATTTACAGATGTTGCTGGTTTAAAAGAAGAAAAAGAAGAAGTAAAAGAATTAATTGATTTCTTAAAAAGTCCTAAAAAATTCCAAAAACTTGGAGCTAGAATTCCGAAAGGAGTTTTATTAGTAGGGCCTCCAGGAACAGGTAAAACATTACTTGCAAAAGCTGTAGCTGGAGAAGCAAATGTGCCGTTCTTTTATATCAGTGGTTCTGATTTCGTAGAATTATTCGTTGGAGTTGGAGCAAGTCGTGTAAGAGAAATGTTTAAAGATGCCAAAAGAAATGCTCCATGTTTAATCTTTATCGACGAAATCGATGCCGTAGGACGCCAAAGAGGATCTGGAATTGGTGGAGGACATGATGAAAGAGAACAAACATTAAACCAATTATTAACAGAAATGGATGGCTTTGGTGCAAATGAAGGAATTATTATTATTGCTGCAACCAATCGTCCAGATGTACTTGACCCAGCTCTTCTACGACCAGGAAGATTTGACCGTCAAGTAACCGTGAATTTACCAGATGCCAAGGAACGAGAAGAAATCCTAAAAGTTCATGCACGTAATAAAATCTTTGCCAAAAATGTTAACTTAAAAAATATTAGTTTACGTACGCCAGGTTTTAGTGGAGCTGATTTAGAAAACTTACTAAATGAAGCAGCTTTACTTGCTGTTCGTAAAAATCAAGAAAATATTACCATGACAGATATCGATGAAGCTACCGACCGTGTTTTAATGGGACCCGCGAAAACTTCTCATAAAATTACTGAAAAAGAAAAACGTTTAGTAAGTATTCATGAAGCTGGACATGCCGTAATTGGTATTAAATTAGAAGATGCCAACGAAGTTCATAAAATCACAATTATTCCACGAGGTAATGCCGGAGGATACACAATGATGCTTCCAAAAGAAGAAAGAATGTCTATCATGTCTAAAAACGAATTACTTGCTCAAATTACAGGATTATTAGGTGGACGTGCTAGTGAAGAATTATTCTTGGGTGAAATTACAACTGGAGCTAGTGATGACTTTAAAAGAGCAACTAATATTGCGCGTAGCATGGTAACAGAATATGGTATGAGTGAACTTGGACCAATGCAATATGAACAAAAAGAAGGTAGCGTTTTCTTAGGAAGAGATTATAATAAAAGTAAAAACTATTCCGACCAAGTAGCGTTAGAAATTGACCAAGCAGCACGAAAGATTATAGAAGAATGTTATCAAAAAGCTAAAACAATTATTAAGAAAAATGAAAATTTAATTATGCTTTTAAGTGATGCTTTAATGGAAAGAGAAACTCTAACTAAAGAGCAAATAGAGTCTTTGGTTTTAAATGGAGTGATCAACGATGATGAAACAAGTTCAAAAGATGATGAACCAACGGTTTTAAAACTAAGAGAACTTGCCAAATCAAAAGGTATCAAAGGTTATACCAAAATGACCAAAGAAGAATTAAAAGAAGCACTAGATAAAGAAGAAAAAAAATAACTTTCTTCTTTTTTTATGTAATTATGAAAAAATTTTTGTGTTAAAGTAACTCAATGTCCTAGAATCTCTTTACTACTTTTTAATAAGTTTTCTTTTTTTATCATTAGAATTACTTGATTATTTAAAAAATAATAATATAATATACAACTAATTAAAAAGGGGGGTTCTTATGAGATTGTATTATTCTCGATTACAAATTGAATTGACACGTCGATGTAATCAAAAATGTGCTCATTGTTGTAGAGGAGAATCTCAAAATGTCGATATTACCGAGGAGATTATTAATGACTTCTTTGAAAAAAATGACATTTCCAACATAGGGACTTTATTATTTTCTGGAGGAGAACCAACCTTAAATGGTAAAATGTTAGAGTATATTGTAGATAAAATAATAGAAAAAGGAATCATTGTCGATATGTTTATATTGGGTATTAATGGTTTGTTTTACAGTGAAGAATTAGTAAGAGGGTTGAACAAATTACAAGACTATATTATTCTAAAAAGTAACAGACCAAGAACTTGCGTTGGACTTCTTATGGTATCTCAAGACCAATTCCATAAAGAAGCGGATAAAGAGGTAATAAAAAAATTAAAAAATTTATCTTATTTTTCACCAATTGATAAAGATGACATAAAACAAGAAAATATTTTACCTTATGGAAGAGCTTATGAAAATGGTTTAAGCATTCAACAACCAGACTTAAGCAAATTAACAAATTACCAAGATAACTATAGAATACAAGAATACGAAGGAACCAATTATTTGGTAGTTGGATACCAATATTTATCAGCAAATGGTAATATAGTAAATGATGGATGTCAATCATACAACTTAATGGATAAATATTCCCTAGGAAATATTCAAAATCAAACGGTTGTAGAAATATATACCGGAATGCAATCAAAAAAACTAATAAAGATTTAAAAAAATATATTTCAGTTTTTTTAATATTCTTATAATACAAGGACTTTATACATGAATTTTTATAAAAAAATCAAAATAATATGATTTTTGTACAATTTTAAATATAAAATAACAAAGCAAAAGAGCTTAATGAAAATTGGATCTATAAAATAAGAATATTGGCATAAAACTATCTTTTATTTTAATAAATCTGTCTTTTGACGAAGTTTTCCTTTTATGCTAAAGTTCCATAAAAGGACGTGATAACTTGAATTACTATGTATTTATTTGCTTAGATAGTATACCAATTCTAGAAACAATTTTAAATGAAGAAAAAGAAGCAGTCGAAGATTTTGAACAGATTGATTGGTATCAAACAAAATACATTATTCTAGATTTTAAATCAGTATATTCTAAAAAAAATAAAACCATTGAAAAGGGAAATGTATCCTATAAAAATAAAATACTAACTAAACAAATTAGCTACTATCGAATTGATATATTAAAAGCCAAAAAAGATTTAGAAACAAAAGTTGTTTTTAAACATGAAAATGATTTAGAATTAATAAAATTTACCAATGCTATGTTTATTGATAATTCCTCTTCCTTTCTAACATTTATTAAAACTAGAAAAATATTAAGAGAGAAAGAAATAGAAGCGTTTGAAAAAGCTTTTCAAAAACAAATAGTGGAAGAAAAAATATTAGATACTTGGAAGAATATCAACAAGTCTTAAAAAATAAAATCACTACCCAATTTCTAAAGACAAAAAATACTTCTTGTGTTAAAATATCAATAGTGACGAAATATAGGATGGTGGTATTATGGCAAAAATTATTTCCTTAGTAAATCAAAAAGGTGGCGTTGGTAAAACCACAACTAGTATTAATCTTGCTGCAGCTTTAGGAAAAGAAGGAAAAAAGACTCTTTTAATTGATTTAGATCCACAAGGAAATGCTTCTTCTGGATTAGGACTAAATGCCAATGATTTTAAAAATGATGTCTACGATGTCATTACAGGTAACTGTGAAATATCACAAGCCATGATAAAAACAAAATTTAAAAATCTTTTTATTATACCAGCTACAATTAATTTAGCTGGAGTAGATGTTGAATTTGTTAAAAAAATGATTGAAGATAATACGTTTCGTCAAAATGAACAATTAAGAAATGCTTTAGAAGAAGTAAAAGAAAAGTTTGAGTATATCATTATTGATTGTCAACCATCTTTAGGAATTTCTACGATGAATGCCTTAGTTGCAAGTGATTCGGTTATTATTCCTGTTCAATGTGAATATTTTGCACTAGAGGGAATTACTCAATTATTAAACTCAATTATTTTAGTACAATCAAATATGAATCCTGAACTTAGAATTGAAGGCGTTTTATTAACCATGTTAGATGGCAGAACTAATATTGGTTTAGAAATTATTGAAGAAGTTAGAAAATGTTTTAAAAGTAAAGTGTTCAATACCATTATTCCTCGTTTAGTGAGACTAGTAGAAGCACCAAGTCATGGAAAACCTATTAGTGACTATGATCCTACCAGTCGTGCAACCCTTGCCTACCAAAATTTAGCAAAGGAAGTGATTAGTCGAAATGGAAACTAAAAGAAAAGCGTTAGGAAAAGGTTTAGAACAACTTTTCTCAAATGAAGTAATTAATTTTGATAACTTTGAAAAAGATATCATTAACGAGGCAAAAACAAATGATATCTTAGAAATACCTTTAGGTGAAATTCGTAGTAACCCTTATCAGCCAAGAAAGAGTTTTAATGAAGAATCACTACAAGAAATGGCAGAGTCCATTAAAGAATTAGGAATTGTTCAACCAATTATTGTTAAAAAAAGTATTAAAGGTTATGAATTAGTTGCTGGTGAACGACGTACCAAAGCAGCAAGATTAGCAGGCTTAGAAACAATTCCAGCCATCATAAAAGATTTTAATGACCAAGAAATGATGGAAATTGCTTTAGTAGAAAATATTCAAAGAGAAGATTTAAATCCAATTGATGAAGCGAATGCTTATGAAAACATTATTCGTATTAGTGGAATGACACAAGATGAATTTGCAAAGAAATTTGGTAAAAGTCGTAGTCATGTAACAAATATGTTAGGATTATTAACCTTACCATCTAATACGAAACGTTTAGTTCAAAATAAGAAACTAAGTATGGGCCATGCAAGAGCACTTAGTAAAATAGAAGACAATAACAAAATTGATGAGCTAGCGACGAAAGCTGTCGTGAATTCAATTAGTGTACGTGACTTAGAAAAAATTATAACCGAAGAAGATTTACCTAAGAAAAATAAAATCGTTCGTGCAACTGATACGATGAGTATTAGAAATGCTATCTATGAACGAATTATGCGAGAAAAAATTGGAACGAAAGTAAAAATAAATCATCGTAAAATAGAAATACCTTTTGATTCAGATAAAGATTTAGAACGTATTTTAGATATTTTAGGTATTAAAATAGAAGGTGAATAACATGAACTTTGTTATGACATTATGGGATTTTATCATTCGAACCAAAATATTATCTGTCTTGACAATTCTCCTCATTGGTTTATTTTTGATACAACTCATTACCAGTACCACGAAAAAGTTTATCATTAATGGTATTGATCAATTTGAAACCAAAAGAAGAAATACGATTGTAAAACTAATCAATAACATGATTAAATACTTTATTTATATTTTAATGGTAATTTTTATTCTCAATGCCTATGGTGTAGATACCAAATCTATCATTGCAAGTTTAGGAGTTGCTGGAGTTATTTTAGGATTTGCCCTTCAATCCACCGTAGAAGATTTTGTAAGTGGAATATCCATTATTATGGACAATTATTTTGTAGTAGGAGATATTGTTACTTATAATGATTTTACGGGAGAAGTCATTGAAATGGGACTAAAAAGTACAAAAATCCGCAAAGCTAATGGTGAAGTATTTATTATTGCCAATCGTAATATTAATTCCATTGTCAATTTAAGCCAACATCGTGCAGGACTTTTTATTAAAACGCCAACAGCTTATGAAGAAGATGTGGAAAAAATTGAAAAAGTATTAAAAGCCGTAATAGAAGATGCCAAAAAAATACCAGGAGTGTTAAAAGATTCAAAATACTTAGGAATTGACTCTATGGATGATTCAGCGATTACTTATTCTATATTAATAGAGTGTCGTCAAGACAACCAATGGCAAATAAAAAGAGAAGTTTTAAAATTAATCAAACTAGCATATGAAAAGGAAAATATAAAAATTCCTTATCCACAAATCGAGGTGCATAATGGAAAAAAAATATAAATTAAATGACCATGTCATTATGAAAAAAGGTCATCCTTGTGGCTCTAATGAATGGATGATTACTCGTACTGGCGTCGACATAAAATTAAAATGTATAAATTGTGGTCGAGAAATTATGATGGATCGTTTAGAATTTGAAAAAAAATTAAAAAAAATAATGGGTGATAAAAATGAAACTAAATAGAATAAAGAAGCATATAACACTTCATCCAATCATGACTTTAATATTACTCATTGGCTTAACCATTCTTTTCAGTGGTTTTTTGTCTCTTTTGGGAGTCCAAGCACTACAATATAAAATTAATGCTAGTTCTTTGGAGTACTCAAGTGAACTTTTAAAAGTCGAAAGTTTATTATCATTTAGTGGTCTAAAATACATTTTTAGTTCAACCGTAGCAAACTTTGTTGCATTTACGCCACTTAGTAGTTTAATTATTATTCTAATTGGCATTGGCGTTATGGAAAAAAGTGGTTTTTTAAAAACTTCCTTATCTCTATTCACCAAAAAAATGAAAAAAAATACAGTTACGTTTCTGATTGTATTTGCTAGTGTTGTGTCATCATTTATGGGTGACCTATCATATGTCATTATGATTCCTATTAGTGCTTTAATTTTTAAATATGGAAAAAGAAATCCCTTTATTGGAATCATCGCCTCTTTTGCCGGCCTTACCTGTGGAAGTGGCTTAAGCTTTTTTATAACCAGTATAGATAGTTCACTAATATCTACGACAATACTAGGTGCCAAAGTATTAGATAGTTCTTTTCGCTTTGCTACTATAAGTTTTATCTTTATCATGTTTGTAGCTATTTTATTACTTTCTATAGCAATTACAACAATTACAGAAAAAATATTAATTAATAAATTAGATAAGTACGAAATTCCTGAATCGGATATTGAAGAACTTACTATGACCCGAAAAGAAATGCGTGGTTTAATTTTTAGTGGGATAGCTGGTTTAGTTTATATCATTTTCTTTATTTATCAAATCATTCCTGGGGTTCCATTAGGTGGAAATCTTTTGGATTACAGTCAAACATTCTATATTGATAAACTATTTAGTTATAATTCCTTTTTTAGTAATGGCTTTGTATTTGTTGTAACAATGTTCTTTGTTATTCTTGGTTTCTTTTATGGTATTGGTGCTAAAACAATCAAAAATAATAATGATTTTGTTAACACGTTAGGTCATTCTTTAGATGGCATAGGAAAAGCTTTGGTCTTAATTTTCTTTGCTTCAACATTTATTAGTTTATTTCGGTACACGAATATCGGACCAATTATTGTAGCTAGTTTAACGAATTTAATTACAAAATTGCAATTTACAGGAATTCCTTTAATCATTCTCTTGTTTATTGTATCTTCCGTTGCTACCATCTTTGTTCCTTCATCTCTTAATAAATGGGTAATCTTAGCACCTACTTTAATTCCAACGTTTATGAATGCCGGAATTACGCCGGAATTTACTCAAGTAATCTTCCGTTTCGGAGAATGTGCAACAATGGGGCTTACTCCCTTAATGGCTTACTTTGTAATTTATTTAGCTATGTTAGATAAATATAATAGTGGAGAAAAGCCAGTTAGCTTATTCAAATCTTTAAAATATCAAATTCCATATAGTTTAATTTGTGGAGGAATTCTTTTAATTTTATTAATCGTATGGTATATTATAGGTCTTCCAATCGGAATTAATGGTTCATCCATTTTATAGAAAGGTTGTTATATTATGTCACTAAAAGCCGGAATCGTTGGTCTTCCAAATGTTGGAAAGTCAACGCTTTTTAATGCTATTACGAAAAAAAATATCTTAGCAGCAAATTATCCCTTTGCTACAATTGATCCAAATGTTGGTGTAGTTACTGTTCCAGATACTAGACTAGAATTTTTAGAAAATTTATACTTACCAAAAAGTTTAGTTCCTACTACTTTTGAATTCACCGATATAGCAGGGTTAGTAAAAGGGGCATCCAAAGGAGAAGGACTTGGTAACAAGTTTTTATCTCACATTCGAGAAGTAGATGCAATTGTTGAGGTAGTAAGATGTTTTATCGATAATAATATTACTCATGTCGAAGGTGGAATTGATCCAATTCGTGATATTGAAATCATTAACTTAGAACTTATTTTTGCAGATTTAGAAATTATCGATAATCGGATTGAAAAAATTGCCAAAAAAGCGGAAACAACAAAAGATAAAGAAGCCTTAAAAGAATTAGAAATTTTAAGAAAATGTAAATCTTCTTTAGAACAAAGTATGCCACTGCGTTTACTAGATTTAACCGAAGAAGAAAAACTCATCATAAAAGCGTTTAATTTTATTACATTAAAACCGCTAATTTATGTTGCAAATGTTTCAGAAGAAGATGCAGCCGTAGGTGAAAATGAATATACAAAAAAAGTGAGTGAATATGCCTCAAAAGAACATTCCAATACCATTGTAATGTCTGCCAAAATGGAAAGTGATTTAGCTGAATTAGAAGAAAGCGACAAAAAAGAATTCTTAAAAGAACTAGGAATTAATTATAGTGGTTTGGATAAACTAATATTTGCAACGTATGATTTATTAGGATTACAGACATTCTTTACCGTCGGTAGCGACGAAGTAAGAGCATGGACTTTTAAAAAAGGCATGGTAGCAAAAAAATGTGCTGGTTTAATTCACAGTGATATTGAACGAGGTTTTATCAAAGCGGAAATCATGAAATATCAAGATTTAGAAGAATTAAAAGATGAAAAAAAAGTCCAAGAAGCTGGAAAACTAAATTTAGAAGGAAAAGACTATCTTATGCAAGATGGAGACATTGCCTATTTTCGTTTTAATGTTTAAACGAAATTTACAAAAAGTATGAATAATGATATAATACAATATATATTTATTGGGAGGAATTTATGGAAAATAAATTAATTCCTAAAGTATTTTTATGGATGACTTTAGGACTATTAATAACCTTTGCTACGGGTTATGTTGTAGCATTAAATGAAAAAATGTTATTAAACATTTTTACCACTGGTTTTTATTGGGTATTTATTATTGCTGAATTTATTTTAGTAATAGTCTTATCTGCTAGAGTAATGAAAATGAAAGCGGTTACCGCTAAAATATGCTTTTTATTATATTCTTTTGTAAGTGGTTTAACATTTTCATCAATCTTTATCGCTTATGATATTATGTCAATCTTCTATGTCTTTATTATAGCAGCTGTTGTATTTGCCATCTTTGGCGCGGTTGGATATTTTACTAGTATTGATTTAACAAATTTAGGAAGCATGCTTCTGATGGGATTAATTGCTTTAATCGTTTGTTTAATATTCAATATTTTTATCGGAAGTGAACAATTTAATTTCGTATTAACGATTATTTCATTAGCAATTTTTGTAGGCTTTACAGCTTATGATATCCAAAAAATAAAAAGACTTGGAGAATCTTCAGATCTTCCAGAAGAAAATTTAGCAATCTATGGAGCCTTAGAACTATACTTAGATTATATTAATATTTTCTTAGATATTTTAAGACTAGTAGGTAATTCCAAAGACTAAACAATTTAGTCTTTTTTCTTTGCTTAAAATTCGATATAATAAATAACTACTAACAGGTGATGAAAATGAAAGAAACAGTAAAACTTATCCTTGAAATCGAAACATTTGGTTTAGAATGCTCAACAATTCCTTTTGTTTATATCCAAGATACACAAATGGCAATTGATAACCTAACATTGAGATATCAAACCGAAAATGATTTTTTTAACAAAAATAAAAATAAAATCTTAATGAAATTAATTGGCGAGAAAAATATATATTCTATTTCTATAAATCCTATTGATATTAGTTTGAAAAAAATATACATTTCAAAAACTAATAAAAATTTAAAAGCATTATTTCAAACAAATAATTTTTATGATGAATGTCATCATAGTCATTGTATGATACCACTAGAAGCATTAGTTAAAAATAATTTACGTAATGGGATAGCTTTTACTTTATATCAAATGGATAAAGAAGCCTTACAAACTTCTGCGTTATCTCTTGAACAAAAATATACATCGCTATTTGCAAATTGCCAGAAAGAAATTTTAGAACAATTAGAATTAGGTATGATAGATTCTCATGGAATTGAAACTCTTTGGTTAACGTTAAAAAAAGACCCCAATCTTTTTAGTATAATACGTTATCTTCTCACCAAAGAAAATCAAAGACAAAATCTTCAAAAAATTATTGATTTAAAATGGGAAAACAAAAATCAAAAAGAATTAAATAGAGGAAGAAATAAATTACCATACAAAGATTAACATAAAAGAAATTAAAATCGAATAAAATAAAGAGAAAAGTAAACATTTACAACGAATACTTTTTTTGTTATAATCTTCTACGAGTAAGAAATTACTCCTTGCTTTAAACTAGTATTTAAAGCCGCAAAGACCATAAGGAGGTGTAATAATGACAAAATATGAAATCATGTTTATCGTTAAAGCCACTCAAGAAAGTTCAGATATTAAAAAAACTGCAGAAAATGCAAAGAAAATTTTAGTTTCTGAGAGTGCTAACGTAACAGAATTCAAAGAACTTGGTGAAAAGAAATTAGCATATCCAATCAAAAAAGAAATCAATGGATATTACTATGTATTGCAAGTTGAAGCAAACAAAGAAGCAATTACTGAATTCGACCGTAAAGTAAAATTAGACGAAAACATTTTAAGACATTTAATTATCAGATTAGACGAGGAGTAAAATATGAATAAAGTAATTTTAATCGGAAGGCTTGCAAGAGATCCAGAAATGCGTACCACTGCAACTGGCACAAATGTAACCCGTTTTACAGTAGCTGTATCAAGACCATTTACAGGAGCAGGTGGAGACAGAGGAGCAGATTTTATAAGCTGTATTGCTTGGCGTCGTCAGGCAGAGAATATTGCCAAATATTGTACAAAAGGAAGTCAAATTGCAGTCGAAGGACGAATTCAAACTGGTTCTTACGACGGACAAGATGGCTCTAAAAGATATACAACAGATATTGTAGCAGACAATGTAACTTTCCTAGGATCTCGTAATAGTAATGATAATGCTGGATTCACCAACGATTCATTCGTTCAAGAAATGCCAACTTACCAAGACAATTACCAAACTTCTGAAGCTCCAACCGCAAATATCGGAGAAGATCCATTTAAGGACTTTGGAGATGAAATTGCTCTATCCGATGATGATTTACCGTTCTAAACGAAAGGAGAATAGTTATGGCAGAATTTAGACGTAAAAAGAAAAAAATATGCCAAATGTGTGCAGGTAAGAGTGTTGATTATAAAGATGTTATGATCATTAATAAATACATTAATGAAAAAGGAAAAATCATGCCAAGACGTATGACTGGTGCATGTGCAAAACATCAAAGACATATTGCTCAACAAATTAAATTTGCTAGATTTATGGCATTAATTCCATTTGTAAAATAAACCTGAAAAAGGTTTTTTTCTTTGCAAAAAAAATTGTTTTTGATAGAATAACCCCAAGTGATTAATATGGAAAGAAAAAAAGGTTTTTTACAAATAAAAGAATATGAATTAATTAGAACTTGCCAAAGAGAAATCGATGGAAAATATTGTGTGGCATGGATTATCCTTGATGGATTTGAATCTCTTTATAAAGAATATCAAAATATTAATACTTGTTACAAAGAAGTATTTTGGAGTTATGCTCTGACAGAATTAGGAATCCCAAATGTAGGATATGATTTAGCATCAAACCAAGGGAAACTGGGAGTTATCACCAAAAATGCAAAGCAAAAAGATCAAAAAATAAAAAACTTATCAGCGTTAATTCAAAACTTTCGCCATCATGCCTCATGCGAATATCGTCATTCTTCCCTTTCTGATTTATTTAATGTAAAAGAGTTAGAAAAAATATTTGCTTTTCATTATAGTCAGTTAAAACCAGAAGAATTAAAGAAATTAAATGAATCATTACTAAAACAATTTATCATTCAAATTCTTTCTGGAAATCGTGATTTACATGATCGTAATATGATTATTGTAGAAAAGCCAATGCTCGATTTCTTCCCATATTTTGATTTTGGAGGATATAGTTTAACGAGTTTTAACATAATGAATCATACAAGATTCTGTTTACCATATATAAAATCTTCTTACATGGAAGAGCCAAAACAAACAGTAGGCCACTTTTTAGACTATGCCACCAAACAAGAAATAGAACTTCTAAAATACTACATAGAAAAGTTTTTAACCTTAGATACAACAAGAATTTATGAGCATATGGAAAATGATTTATCTTTTACTTTACCAAGAAACGTGAAAAAAGATTTATCTAGAAAGCTAGTGCGAAATTCTATTTATCTTGAAAAACAAATGAGGCTTTCAAGATAAGGTTTAAGAAAAACAAATAATTTGATATAATAAATAGTACCAAAAGGAGGCTTTAAATAAATGAAAGTTATATTATTGCAAGACGTAAAAAAACAAGGAAAAAAAGATGACATTATTAATGTATCCGATGGTTATGCAAATAATTTCTTAATCAAAAATGGACTAGCTGTTCCCGTAACAGAAGGAAGTAAGAAAATATTAAATGCTGAGCTAGAAGCTCGTAAAAAAGAAGAAGATGCTTTAGTAAAAAGTTATCAAGAAATGGCCGATATTTTACAAAAGAAAGAATTTACTTTTCAAGTAAAAACAGGTAAAGAAGACCGTGTTTTTGGAAATGTTTCTTCCAAACAAATTAGCGAAGCTTTAAAAAATTCTGGTTTTTCGATAGATAAAAAATGTATTAAAATTTCTACTCCCATTGATTCTTTAGGAACACACATGGTAAAAATTGAATTACATAAAAAAGTAATATTTGATTTAAAAGTTACATTAAAAAAGTAGGTGATGAAAATGGCATCTAGAAAAATGCCTCAAAACAATGAAGCAGAAATGAGTGTCTTAGGAGTCGCTTTTTTAAATGACTTTGCTATGGAAAAGATAGTGGAAGAAATAGATTCTGACATGTTTTTTAATGAAGCAAATCGTAAAATTTATGAAGCTTTAAAAAGTTTATACAAAGAAAGCACTCCCATTGATATCACTACTGTCAAAAATGAATTAGATAAACAAAAAAACTTAAATGCTATTGGTGGAATTGAATATTTAAGTGAAGTCATCGATTCTGTAGCAACGACAGCTAATTTGGATTATTATATAAAAATTGTCAAAGAAAAAGCTACGAGAAGACGTTTAATCGATACTGCTACCGATATTATTACCGATACTTATGAAGAAACCAATGACTTAACATCTTTATTAGATCATGCCGAAAAAAACATTTTAAATGTTGTCAAAACGCGAAAAACGAGTGAGTTAATTCCCATTAGTACAGCACTTCGTCAAGCACAAGAAAATTTAGAAAATATGGCGAAAAATAAAAGTACAATTACCGGGATTACCACAGGTTTTTATGATTTAGATAAAGCCACAGCTGGTCTGCATGAAGGAGAGCTAATTATTATCGCCGCTCGTCCAGGTATGGGAAAAACTGCATTTGCCTTAAACCTTGCATGTAACGCAGCATTTAGTACCGACAAAGCCATAGCTATTTTTAACTTAGAAATGTCTGCTGAACAATTAGTCAATCGTATGATTAGTTCCGTTGGTCAAATTGAAGGAGATAAACTAAAAACTGGTATGCTTGGTCACAACGATTGGAAACGTTATAACGAAGCCCTAAGTGAGCTTGCAGAAACCAATATCTATATTGAAGATAATGCTGGTATTACGGCCCCTGAAATTCGTGCCAAATGTCGCCGTCTTGCCTCCAGTGAAAAAGGCTTAGGACTAGTTATCATCGATTACTTACAGTTAGTAACAACAGGAGGAAGACCTGAATCAAGACAAGTCGAAGTATCTGAAATCTCAAGATCATTTAAAACTATGGCAATGGAATTAAAAGTTCCTGTCATCGCTTTAGCGCAACTTTCCCGTAATGCAGAAAGAAGAGAATCTAATCAACCTCGTCTTGCTGACTTACGTGAATCAGGTTCAATTGAACAAGATGCTGATTTAGTATTATTCATTAATCGTCAAGATTACTATGAAAATAAAAGTGCCGATAATAAACAGAATATTGTTCCTACCGATTTAATTGTTGCCAAACATCGTCGTGGTGGAACAGGACTTTATCAACTTTTATTTGAATTAGATAAAAGTAGTTTTAAAAATTATCTAAAGACGGAAGAGGAAGGGTTCTAAAAAATATGAATAAAAAGCAAAAAGGTATTACATTGTTAATAACAATACTATCTATCGCTATTATGCTTTTAATTGGTTTTGGTAATCGTTTAAAAGATTCATCCAAAACTGTTTTCCAAGTTTATTTAAACGGTCAAAAATTAGGATTAATTAATAATCAAGAAGAATTATTAAATAAAATTAATGAAGAGCAAACCGATATCAAAACAACTTATGGAGTAGATAAAGTATATCCTCCAAATAACTTTGAAATTATTCGTTATAAAACCTATGAAGAAGAAATTACTCCAGTAGAAGAGATTTATAACAAAGTAAAAGATAAAGGCGATTTCACCATCAAAGGATACACCATTTCTATCACCAAAAAGAAAACCGAAGAAAGTGATGAAAAGAAATTATTTATTTATGTACTTGATACCGAGATTTTTAAAAGTGCGTTAGAAATGCTTATTACAGCCTTTGTAGATAAAGAAGATTATCAAAATTATATCAACAATACCCAAGAAGAGATAACGAATGTAGGTCAAATTATTGAACACATGTATTTTGAAGAAAGTATTACCGTAAAAGAATCGAACATCAGTATTAAAGATAAAATATACACAGATGCTACAGAACTTGGTCAATTTCTGTTATTTGGAAAAGAACAAGCTAGTAAAAAATATACTGTTCAAAAAGGTGACACTATTGCGGGCGTTGCAGAAGCAAATCAATTAAATACCCAAGAATTTTTAATTGCCAATCCAAGGTTCAAAAGTAAAGATAGCTTACTTGCCATTGGGGAAGAAGTTTCCGTAGACTTAATTAGTCCAGTTCTTACCTTGGTAGAAGAACTACATGTAGTCGAAGATACAGAGCAAGTATATGAATCAGAAGAAATACGTGATAACTCAAAGCCTTATGATTATCGAGAAATTACTCAAGCAGGAATTACTGGTATTGTAAGAACCACCCAAGAAGTGAAAATGACCAATGGAGAACGAAGCCAAGGAACAGTATTAATTAGTTCTGTTACAATTCGTGAAGCCGTAAATGAGATTGCTACCATCGGAAAAGCAAGACCAACCGTTTCTGGAAGACCTCCACTAAATACTGGAAATTGGGGATGGCCAACCAACCGTCCATACATTATTACAACAAACTATGAATGGCGTTGGGGATCTTTCCATTATGCTCTTGATATTTCAGGAACAGGTTTTGGTTCACCAATCTATGCTGCTAAAGATGGAACAGTAGTACAAATCAATAATACTTGTGCCAATATTGGATACTATGGCTCTTGGTGTGGAATGAGTTACGGAAATTACATTGTGATTCAACACAGTAATAACTACTACACAATGTATGCCCATTTAACTCAAGATTTAAAAGTAAATGTAGGTGATCGTGTGGGACGTGGTCAAGTCATCGGTTTAATGGGCTCTAGTGGTTCTTCTACTGGTACCCATCTACACTACGGAGTTTCAATTGGTCTTCCACATAGTCCAGGAAGTCGTTGGCTAAGTCCATGGAGTTTATACTAATGAAATTGTGTGTCTTAGCAAGTGGTTCGGAAGGCAATGTAACCTTCCTTTCCTCTAATAATCATAAAATACTAATTGATATTGGTAAAAATGTAAAATATATTACCGATCGCTTAAAAGAAATTGATGAAACTCCCGAAAATATTGAAGCGATTATTATCAGTCATACCCACAATGACCATGTAGCAGCCTTAGAACGATTTGTAAAAAAATATCATCCTAAAGTATATATGACGCAAAAAATGTTCTTTGATTTACCAAATTTAGAAGCTTACGATAATATCATCATTTACGAAGATAATATCATCATGGATTCATTAAAAATTACTTCAATCAAAACATCACATGATGTGACAGATTCCAGAAATTTTATTATTGAAAATCAAGAAGAATCAGCAGTTTACTTAACTGACACCGGTTACTTAAATCGGAAATATTTTGAAATGTTAAAAAATAAAAATTATTATTTATTTGAAAGCAACCATGATATAGCAATGCTTATGAATGGTCCTTATCCCAAATGGTTAAAAACAAGAGTTCTTGGCACCAGTGGACACTTATCGAATAAAGATGCTAGTTTTTATTTAACTAAATTAATTGGTGATAATACCAAGAAAATTGTCTTAATGCACTTATCGCATAAAAATAATACCGAAGAAAAAGCACTAGAAACTATTCATCAAACGTTCCAAGAATATCAGATTGCTTTTTCCGATATTACCTGTGCAAAACAAAATGAAATAACGAAGGTTGCGAATGATTAAAATAATATGTGTTGGAAAAATAAAAGAATCCTATTTAAAAGAATTGATTCTAGATTATCAAAAACGAATTCAAAAATATCATAAATTAGAAATCATTGAGGTAAAAGATGAAGAATCATTAGAAAAAGAAAAAAATAATCTTCTAAAAGTATTAGACTTAAAAGATTATATTATCACGTTAGAAATTGAAGGAAAATCCTATAGTAGTGAAGAATTTTCTCAACATCTCGACCAATTATTTCTAAAAACAAGTAATATAACTTTTATCATTGGCAGTTCCTTAGGAATTCCAGAAGAAATAAAAAAATTAAAAAAAGAAAGTATAACCTTTTCGAAATTTACTTTTCCTCATGGCTTATTTCGAGGAATTTTATTAGAACAAATTTATCGCTCTTTTAAAATATTAAATCATGAAACGTACCATAAGTAAGGAGGTCTATTCATGAAGATACAAATTGGCAATGACTGGGATGAAAAATTAAAAGTCATTTGGGAAAGCGAAGGATTTCAAAAATTTATGACCATTGTGGAACAAGAATATCAAACCAAAGAAATCTTTCCTCCCAAAAATTATATTTTTAATGCTTTAAAACTGACTTCGTTTGAACATACCAAAGTAGTAATTGTTGGACAAGATCCCTATCATGGAGTTGGAGAAGCACATGGACTATCTTTTTCTGTCCAAGAAGGCATTAAAGTACCACCATCTCTTCAAAATATTTATAAAGAATTAGAAAGTGATTTAGGGATTCCTAGAAGAAATAGTGGCGACTTAACAGGATGGGCCAAGGAAGGCGTATTACTTTTAAACGCTGTCTTAACCGTAGTAAAAGATACTCCTGCCTCTCATCGTAATCTCGGATGGGAAAGATTAACAGATTATATTATTAAAATCTTAAATGAAAAAGAAGAACCTGTGGTATTTATTCTTTGGGGAAATTTTGCTAAGGCGAAAAAAGAATTAATAACAAATCCCCAACATCTTGTCTTAACTAGTGCTCATCCAAGTCCTTTTGCAGCAAATTATGGTTTTTTTGGTAGTAAACCATTTTCTAAAACCAATGAATTTTTAAAACAACATCATATCACTCCCATTAATTGGGATTTACAAAAACGTGGATAACCACATACTTATCCACAAAAAAGCATCAGAATCATCTGATGTTTTATTTTGGGTAATACAATGCTCTCTGTCCAAAAAGACGATACATTTTTTCAAATTGTTTTCGATCATAAGATTCTATTTTTCCGGTATAAGAATCAGAAACAAAGACACTTTGACGATTATATCCGATTATGATAACACTATGAAGATTACAAATCCATTTAATTTGCTTACTAGTTTCACGATGTGTCCAAGTAGCACATACTCCAGTATCTTTAAGACCAATAGACACCCAAACTTGTACAGGTATTTGCTGCTTTACCAAAGTGAGTACTTCATCAAGAGAATGACCTGTATAATCAATCATGCCTTTTTTATAATGGTTTGCCAAAGACAAGATAGGTTTTTGAAACACACCATAACCATGTAAATCTCTAGGATCTCCAACAAATTCAATTTCTGGGTCTCCACCATAAAAAACACCGTTTTCTAAAATAAGCCCTTCTCCTTTCACTAAACGATTCATCATTTCATCGATATTTACAGAAACCTTATAAAAACGTAACAAATTATAAAGCGCTACTGTCTCACAACCATTTGGATACTTTGGATATTGAGAAAAAGTTGGAAAATTATCAATCATAATAGTAACTTCTTTTTTTAAAACAGTAATTTTTCTTGTTTTAGAGGTAACAGTTCCTAAAGGATTCATAGCAGAATAAATTATTTCATAAATACCAGGCTTATTATAATTTACACCAGAATCATTTACTTGAAAAGATAATTCACCAAATCGTTTATCTTGTACTTTTACACCAGTTCTTAAATTTACTTTTTCTCCTTCCTTAACAGTTAAATCACTTAATCCATTAATTATCGGTGCATCTAAATATTCTAGAATTGTTAAAGTTGTTTCTTTTGTAGCTTTATTGCCATAATCATCTACAGCTGTGATAAAAACCGTTTGAGTTCCTACGTTTTGTGTAAGAGAAATAGGTTCGTAAGAACAATGACTTAAATCTTCACAAGTTTTTACAAAATCCTCAGTCTTTGGCAAAGGTTCATCTAGAAAAATCGTAAGAGGCTCTACTTCTAACTTTGGTTCAGTTGAATCAATAATATGTATTTCAAATGCCATTTCCTTATTTTGAATTACCACCGCCATCGAATAAGTTCCTACATCCTTAATTTGTTCAAGAGGCTTAGAAAACTGAAACTCTTCTTCCAAATCAGTGACAAAAATATCTTGATTAGTAACAGGATTTCCATATTCAATATATACATGAGGACGAATAAAATTTTTAAAACGATTGTTATAAACATTCAAAAAGTAAATTCCAATTCCTATTATAATAATCACAATCAACAAAAGAAATAAACGATATTTTTTTAAGTTCATAACAAAACATCCTAAGCTTAATTAATATAATAATAAGTTATTAACACCAAAAACGCAATAAGAGAACACTAAAGTTCTCTTATTATCAGAGTGTTGACAAAAGTCAATGCTCTTTTCTTTTAAAAAAAGTTGTTGTATAA
>CAJUQG010000001.1:143371-237168 GCA_910588025.1 uncultured Bacilli bacterium | reverse complement strand
AAAAAGACAAATAAGTAAAAATTTATACCTATTTGTCAACAGTCTGAAAGAAGTTAAGAATTAAAATTAACTTCTTTTTTTGTTTCATTCTATTTTGTATACATGATCTTTCTTTTTTCTACCACAATAGTAAGGAAGATGTTAGTAAAAAATAAATGGATGTGAAAAAGATTATGAAAATGTGGTTTCTAATTATTTTAATTGTTTTATGTGTTGCTATTTTATTCTTTTTAGGAATTTATTGTTTTTTTCTATTTTTTCCTAGTATTGGAGCAATTCCAAATAAAAAAATGCGAAAGTCTTATCAAGAAAAAACTTCTCATTTTTATGATAATCAATTTCATAATGTAGAAGATTTTACTCTTCCATGTGGAAAATATGAAAAGAATAAGGGAGCTATTGCTGTTCCAAAAAGGGAAGTTCCAGTGATTACATGGGAGAGTTATCCTAAAAGTAATCCAGATGATTTGACGATAAATTGGCTTGGGCATTCGTCTTGTTTGATTCAAATGAATGGGTGTAATATTTTAATTGATCCTGTGTTATCAAAATATGCCTCTCCTGTTCCTTTTGTAGGGTCAAAGAGATTTTCTAAAGTGCCAATGGAACCAGAGAATCTTCCTCAAATTCAGGTGTTACTAATTAGTCATGACCATTTTGATCATTTAGATTATTCAGCAATTATGAAAATTGATGAAAAAGTAGAACATTATTTAGTGCCTCTTGGTGTAGAGAGTTATTTTTTATCTTGGGGAATTTCGAAAGAAAAAATCCATCCTTTGATATGGTGGGAACAGTTTACTTTTCGTGGTATTACTTTTACGATGACACCTTCTCAACATTTTTCGGGAAGAAATCCATTTTATAAAAATATTAGTTTTTGGGGTGGATACCATTTTACCAATCAAAAACATTCGGTTTATTTTACGGGAGATAGTGGATATAACGACCATTTTAAAGACGTGTATCGACGACTTGGTTCGGTCGAGGTGATGTTGGCTGATGCTGGACAATATAATACAAAGTGGAGTAAAATTCATATGCGACCTTTAGAGGTATTAGAGGCAAGTCAAGATGTTCATGCTACTTATTTAATTCCTGTGCATTGGGGGGCTTTTGCTTTATCCAATCATGAATGGAATGAACCACCAAAAGTGATAAAAAGTCGAGCGAGTGAGTATGGTGTCACAGTGATTACTCCTAAAATTGGAGAACGGGTGGTATATGATGCTATTAGAAATTATCAAGATTCTTGGTGGAATTTTAAATGATGAGGGAGTTGACATACTTTCTCTTTTTTTGAGGCAATTTATTGAACTTTAAGAATTTAGCGTGTTATAATTATTTTGAAAAGTGGCGAATATATTATGAAAAAAAGAAAAAAGAAACAACCAAAACGTTTGATGATTTTATTTTGTTTTCTTCTTCTAGTAGTAGGTGGAGGAATTTTATTGTATTTTGTTTGGAATCCAAGTAATGAAAACCCTATTATTTTTCAAGAAAAGTTAGATTTTGAAGTAAATAGTGAGGTGACGATTTCTTCTTTAATTAAAGATTCCCTTTCTTTAGAAATTTTAGAAAAGGATCAAAAGATTGATACTTCAAAACTTGGAAGTCAAGAAATTACTATACGATATAAAGAAAAAGAAACAGAAAAGTCTCAGATTTGTACAGTTCATATTATTGATGAAACATCTCCAGTAATTACTTATAAAAAAGAGTTATCGACTAAAGTAGGAAGTAATATTGATTTATTAGAAGGAGTTGTGGTTACCGATAATTCAAACGAAGAAATTCAAGTAAAAGTGTTAGGAGATTATGATATTAACAAAGAGGGAAATTATTCACTTACTTATTTTGCAGTAGATAAAAGTGGGAATGAAACGAAAGAAGATTTTACTTTAATTGTAAGTAAAGAAAAGATAAATACTTATAATTATCCAAAATTACCTGTTCCAGATGGAGAAAAAGAACTTATTGGAACGTCTAGTAAAGGTTATTCCATTTATAAGATTGATGGTTCTATTTATATTGATGGGATTTTGATAGCTAATAAGACCTATGCGTTAAAAAAAGGATTTGTACCGAGTGATACTTATAAATCAGCAGTTGGAGTTACAAGTCAATGTGCAACATGTATTAATAATACTGCTTATAATGCTTGGAAATCTATGAAGTCAGATGCTAGTGCTTTGGGACTTAATATTTGGATTCAAAGTGGATATCGTCCAGAAAGTGTACAAGAAAAGCTTTATAATAACTATGTAGCAAGAGATGGAAAAGTTGCAGCAGATACTTATTCTTCTAGACCAGGGCATTCCGAACATCAAACTGGGTTATGTTTTGATTTGAATTCTATTACCGATGCATTTGCAAATACTCAAGAAGGAAAATGGGTGAATGAAAATGCTTATCGTTATGGATTTATTATTCGTTTTCCAAAAGGGAAAGAGAATGAAACTGGATATAAATATGAGTCTTGGCATTTAAGATATGTAGGAACAGATTTATCTTATAAGCTTTATAATAATGGGAATTGGATTTCTTTAGAAGATTATTTTGGAGTTACAAGTGAATACGATAGTTAGAAAGAAGTGAAAAGATAACTTCTTTTTCTTTTGCAACTAAAAGTTGGTAGCAAAATTAAGTTTTATAGTTTAATCTTTGAAGCGAAAGGAAGAATAAAAATGAAGTTTGGAGAAAATTTGAAAGTATTACGAAATAAAAAAAATATTTCACAAGAAGAATTAGCGGAGTTAGTTGGTGTATCTCGTCAAAGTGTAAGTAAATGGGAGACTTCTTTGGCGTATCCCGAAATGAAACATTTACTAAAATTGTGTGATATTTTTCATTGTCAGGTGGTTGATTTAGTAAATCATGATTTGGTCGATGTTTCTTCTTTTGATTTAACAGTTCAAGAATGTGTTGTGAAATTAAAAAAAGAGCAACAAAAACGAATGAAGCTTTTAAGTAAAATCATTATGACTTTTGCACGTATTGGAAGAATTGTTAGTATGATATCTTTACCTATTATTCTTATTAGTATGATTTTTTGTTTCTTTTTTATGAGCCATATAGAGATTCATGATCAAAACGTGATTATCAATGGAATTGGAGAGTCGTTTAGAATTTTGGATACGCAAGATGAGTTATTAATTTATTATAAAGATCAAGTCGTGCTTCATTCTAAAGATCATATGATGCTTGAAAAAATGAAAGATATTATCGTAACAACCTCAAAAACTACTTTTATGTTTTATGTTGAGATGGGGTTACTTACATTAGTTGTTATTGTGTTTGGTATTATGAAAATATTTTATCATTTAGAAAATTTATTTTTAAATTTGTATGAAGGTAATACACCTTTTATTAGTGAAAATGTTTGGCATATTAAAAGAATGGCAATTTATATGATATTAATGATTCTTCTTCCAAATGTTTGTGGATTTCTTTTTGAAGTATTTTTACAAATGGATTTAGGTGTGGATTATGAATTATTTGATTTTATTGAAATCTTATTTTTGTTTAGTATGGTTTATGTTTTTCAATATGGTTATGAAATACAAAGAGATTCTAAAGGAATTATGTACGATAATGAAGTAGCAAAATAAAAATTGTTTGCTTTTTTCTTGTTGTTCTTTTTTTTATTTTGTAAAATGAAGAAAAAGACTTGACGTTACCCTTAGGGGATAGTCTAAATTAGAGAAGTCAGGAGGATTTTATGAATATTCATGAAGTTGAACATTTAATTGGTTTATCTAAAAAAAGTATTCGGTATTATGAGGAACATGGTCTTTTAAAACCAAAAAGAAATCAGGAAAATGATTATCGTATCTATCAAGAGGAAGATATTAAAAAGTTAAAAGTTATTAAATTCTTACGAGAACTTGATGTACCAATTCATGATTTGAAATTATTAAATGATGGAGTTTTATCTTTACAAGAATGTATGAAAGATCGAATTCATAAAATTGAAGCAGAAGAAAATAAGTTTGTTAAGGTAAAAGAGATGTGTTTAGAAATTCAAAATTCTACTGATACTTTTAAAGAATTTGATGTTCCAAAGTATTTTCAAAGTATGAATGCATTAAATAAGGAGGGATTTACCTTGAGAAGTACTCATGTAAATAAAGCTAAAAAAATTAGAGGTGCCATTTTATCTAGTTTGATATTTGGAAGTTTTTTTCTTTTCTTGATTGGAGTGATTTCTTATTTTCAATTTACGGAAAGTGATAAAATACCTTGGCTCATATATTTCTTTATTATGGGAATATTTGGTTTTCCCGTAATAGGAATCGTTTACAATTTGATTATTAGAATTCGTGAAATTCAAGGAGGAGAAGAAGATGAAGCTAGTAAATATTGATTATGTACCAGGATATGAAATTGAAGAAGCGTTAGGAATAGTTAAGGGACAAATTGTGCAATCGAAAAACATTGGTCGAGATTTTATGGCAGGAATGAAAACGATTGTAGGAGGAGAGATCACTTCTTATACAGATATGATTTCCTTGGCAAGACAGATGGCGACGAAAAGAATGGTTGATGAGGCAAAGAATTTGGGAGCTGATGCAGTAATTAACGTACGATATGGATCCTCTTCTGTTATGAATGGTGCAGCAGAAATCATTGCTTATGGAACGGCAGTACGATTTAAAAAATAATTTATTTTCTAGTTGTCTATCGCAAAAATGAATAGACGACATTGACAACTATTCATTTTTGCGATAGTATATAGTCAATTTAAAGGGGAATCGATTATGTATGATTTAAGAAATAATCTTCCATTATTATATGATTTTTATCTTGTGGCAAAAAGTAAAAGTTTTACAGAAGCAGCAGAGATTTATAATACTTCTCAGCCATCATTAAGTAGAAATGTAAAAATTTTAGAAGATGCCATGAAAATGACTTTAATCAATCGAAGTAATAAAGGTGTAGAATTAACTAATGATGGAGAGGAATTATTTATCAAATTAGATGCTATGTTTCAGATATTTCATCTGTATAATGAACATCATTTTATAGATTCTAATGAATTAACTGGGAAATTGACTGTTGGAACTACAAGAAATATTGCTGATAATAAGTTATCTTCTTATCTAACTGATTTTCTTAAATATTATCCCAATGTAAAAATTAAAGTTATTACAGATAGTGCTAGTAATTTAAATGAATATTTGTTAAACCATAAAATAGATGTTTTAATAGATTATATTCCTAATATTTATTTTACAGAAAAACATAGTATGGAGATTAAACATATTGATAAATTTGAAACCAGTTTTGCTTGTTCTAAGGAATTCTATGGTAAACATGGAGCTAATATTAAAACCTTAGATGATTTATTAAACTATAATTTAGTAATATCTGGAGCTTCGAGAAGAAGACAAATGCTTGATGAAGTAATCACACCATTAAAAATTAATTTACAACCTAGTATTGAAATGCCAGATAGTAAATTAATGGCCGATTTTGTTAAGAAAAATGAATATATTGGCTATTTTGTTAATGAAGAAATCCATACTTATGATTTAGTACCATTAGAATTGAATATTAAAATGCCTCAAAATCATATTGGTTTAATTTACAGTAAAAATACAATTAATTTGATAACGCAGAAATTTATAGAATTAGTTTTAAAAAATAAAGAAAACTAATTCTTTTTTTATTAAACAAGGTATAATATTGATGTTGGAGGGGATTTTATGATTTGTATTAAAAGAATAACAGATGAAGATTTTGGTTTAGAAAGTGTTCCATTTGTAAATCCAAGATGTCGATTAGGTGCTAGGGGCATTGTTTTTAATCAAGAAAATAAGATTGCTATTTTATATAAAAAAATGAAAAAGGAATATAAATTAGTTGGTGGAGGTATTGATAAAAATGAGGATTCTATTAAAGCATTCCAAAGAGAATGTTTTGAAGAAGCAGGATGTGAAGTAGAAATTGATGCTTGTTTAGGAACAATAGAAGAGTTAAAAACTCAAGATGATTTCAAACAAATTTCTTATGTATATGTTGCTCATGTAATAAATAATATTGGTCACACTAATTATACAAAGCAAGAAATCCAAGAAGGCTCAGAAATTTTATGGTTGGATATTGGAGAAGCTATGAGATTGATTCGTGATTCAGAAGAAAAAGTGGTAGCTTCTAAATATGATGGAGAAAAAAGTGTTTATCATACTAGGTTTATTGTTAGAAGAGATTATGAAATTTTAAAATATTATAAAAATCATTCATAATTTTTTTTGCTATTCAAATATGAATAGTGGTATGTAAAATTGATATTTTACTTCTTTTAAAAGACTTCCTATAATAAATGAAATATTTATTGGAAGGGAGGCTTACTATGACTATTAAAAATTTAGTTTCTAATTTTAATAAAAAAAGCAGTACTGGAGATTATATTATTAAAGCAATGGATCGAAGTATAGAAAAAGAAATGAAACAACATGAATATAGAAAGAAAAAACAAAACATTGCATTAATAGGATTAGGTCCTCATGCAAAAAGAATTTATTTAAATTATTTTAAAAAACATAAAACGAATTTTGCTTTATTGGTTGATTTAAAATCTAACAAGAATTATGCTAAGAAGTATTTAAATGAAAATGGTTTTAAAAATACTAAAATTTTTACTATTGATGATACATTAAAAGATAAAGATTTATTACCTAAAGATGTTGAAAGTAATTTGCTTTCTGTTTGTGAAACTTTAGAAATTAGTCATATTATTATAGCTACTGAACCAAAAGCCCATAATATGTATCTTCATTTTGCACTAGAAAATCATTTTGATGTGTTAACAGATAAACCAATTACAGTTACAAAAAATATGACGAGTTTAAGAAGTATTGAAAAGGTGCGAAAACAATATTATGATATTTTAAATTTGGCAAATCAATCGAATGCTATGTGTAAAGTAATGTGTCAACGTCAATATCATAGAGGATATGAATATATCAAAACATTACTTTATGAAACTGTAAAAAAATATCAAATTCCAATTACTTATATAGATATTTATCATTCAGATGGAAACTGGGAAATGCCTCATGATATGTTGAAAGAAAATCATCCATATAAGTTTGGTTATGGAAAACTTTTTCATTCTGGTTATCATTTTATTGATAATTTAAGCGATTTTATTAAGATTAATAATCAACTAAAAGGAAATAAGAAAATAACAAATGCTGAGGTTTATAGTAGTGCCTTGATTCCTAATGATGAATTAAATGTTTTTAATAAAGATGATTTTCAAAGAATTTTTAAAGATCAAAAAATTCCAGCGTATTATTATCAAGAAAAGTTGCCAAAATTTGATAAATTTGGGGAAAAGAATTTTTATGGTTCTATTGATTTTAAAAATAAACATAATCAATTAATTACACATTGTAATTTAAATCTTTTACATTATGGTTTTTCTCGTAGGGGTTGGATTGAAACGAAAGATTTTTATAAAAGTAATGGTAGAATTAGACATGAATATATTAATATTCAAGTTGGTCCACTTATGAATATTCAAGTTCATAGTTATCAGTCGAAAGAAATCAAAGATAGAACTATTGATATGGCTTTCGAAGAACAAGTAGGGGGATTAGAACATTTTGATATTCATATTTATAGAAATTCTGATTTAATTGGTGGCAAACCACATGAAATTGTTAAATTAGGAGATTTATATACAGAAAAAGAAAAAAAGAATATTTTAGGGTATAATGAACTTTCGAGAGAAGTATATATTACAAATTTTTTAAAAGGAAAATGTGAAAAAGGTGATATGAAAGATCAGGCTTTAGGAATTGAAATTTTAATAGGATGTGCGAAAGGTATTCATAATTATTATAAAAATAAAAGAGTAACAATTCCTATTCGTGTTAGAAATCAATATACTTATCCAGTTAATTTAAAGGAGTATAAGCAATTTTGTGATAAAAAATATTTTGATAAAGAAAAAATAGATATTAAAGATTTTTTTTGTCACATCAATGATTATGATTTTCATATTTTTCTTCAAAAAGTAGTAGAAGATGATTCATATTTAACATTTCTATCCATCGCAAATTTTAGTGATTCAGTAGGTGGATTATTTAGCAAAACATTTAAAAATAAAACATTTGCTATTTTGAGATTTTATCTTTTAAAATTTTTAGTTACTCATTTTAAGATAAGTAAGATACTTAACACTGTTGAAAAACAAGAGCATAAATGTATTTAAAGATTTATTGGTATTTTCCATTAAGTCTTTTTTCTTTTTGTTCTTAATGATATACTAATTTTAATAGATGGAGGAAGTTATGTTAGAAGAACGTGTTGCAGTAATTACTGGAGGGACAAGGGGAATTGGTTTAGAAACAGTTCGTTTATTTTGTGAAAATAAAGCGAAAGTAGTGTTTTTTGGATCAAAGGAAGAAAGTGTTAGTAAAGCACTTAAAGAATTAAAAAATTTGGGAATAGAAGCAAAAGGATATTATCCTAATTTAATGGATTTTGAAAGTGTAAAGAAAACAATTGATGATATCATTAGTGAATTTGGGAAAATAGATATTTTGGTCAATAATGCGGGAATTAGTGCTCATAAAAAAATTGAGGAAACCACTACAAGTGAGTTTTCGCAAATTATGGATTTGAATGTGAAAGCAATTTTTAATTTATGTAAAGCTGTTGTACCATATATGAAAGAACAAAAAAGTGGTGTTATTTTAAATACTAGTTCTATGGTAAGTATTTATGGGCAACCTTCTGGTGTAGGATATCCTACTAGTAAATTTGCAGTAAATGGTCTTACGAAATCATTAGCAAGAGAACTAGCTCCATTTGGTATTCGTGTTAATGCAGTAGCACCTGGAATTACAAAAACAGATATGGTATCTTCTTTAAATGAAGAGATGATAAAACCATTAATTCAATTAATTCCTTTAGGAAGAATTGGTGAACCAAGAGATATTGCCAATGCCTTTTTGTTTTTAGCAAGTGACATGGCAAGTTATATTACTGGGGAGATTTTAAGTGTCGATGGTGCAGCAAGAAGTTAAGAAAAAAATTCAGAGTCCTAAACTGGGTTTGTTAGAAGAAGGTGTTTTATATTCTAGTGAAGATGCTGAATTTTATTGTAATAAGAAATTTACTTCCATAGAGGAAAATTCTGTTTCTTTTCAAGATATTACTTTTGATGGTTGTTTTTTTGAACGCATTGATTTTTCTTCCATCATACTAGAAGATGTAGATTTAATTGATGTTGTTTTTCGTCATTGTGATTTATCGAATCAAGTATTTGATAAAAGACTTCTTAGTCGTGTTCAATTTGATAATTGTAAGTTAGTTGGTACTTCTTTTGTTGATGCTTCACTTAAAGATGTTTGGTTTCAAGAAACAAATGTTTCTTATGCTAATTTTTCTAAAGCTAAAATGAGTTATGTGATGATAATAGATAGTGATTTTTCGTTTACGACATTTTTAGAAACTAAAATAAATCATATCGCTTTAGAAAATGTAAAATTTGTTGGTGCTGAGTTTTTCCAGACTTCTTTAAAAGGCATAGATTTATCTAGTTGTGAAATTAGGGATACAAAGTTTGATTCTGGTTCTATTCGAGGGGCAAAGATACATTTTTTACAATGTCAAGATTTGATATCGATGCTTGGGGTAGAAGTTGTTGAAAAATAATGACTCATATAGAGTATACGGAAACTTTTTTTGTTGTAAAGATTAGTTAAAAGGTAACAATGCGTTACTTTTTTTGTTATATTCTGGTTGCTATCTTTTTTTTCTTTTTTTTGTTATAATACAAAATATTAAAAGGACTGATATTATGAATTTACCTAATATGTTAGATGCAAAAGTACGTGGAAAAAGTAAAGTTCAGTATATTCAACAAGAACCACTTATTTCAAATTGTTTTCAAGGAAAGAAATATTTTATTCGCACTTATGGTTGTCAAATGAATGTTCATGATTCAGAAGAAATTGTAGCAATTGTAGAAAATTTAGGTTTTACTTCAGTTGATGTTATGGAAGAGGCGGATTTAGTTCTTTTAAATACTTGTGCTATTCGAGAAAATGCTCATGATAAAGTGTTTGGATATTTAGGAAGATTAAAGCATTTAAAACGTGAGAAGAAAGATTTGTTGATTGCAATAGGTGGTTGTATGCCACAACAAAGTAGTGTAGCAGAAGAAATTTTAAAAAAACATCCTTATGTGGATATTGTTTTTGGAACACACAATATTCATGAACTTGGACGTATGATTTTAGAGAAAAAAGAAAAGCAAAACATTAATGTTTATAGTATTGAAGGTAATGTTTATGAAAATGTAATGTACAAAAGAGATTCTTCTATTACAGCATGGGTAAATATTATGTATGGTTGTGATAAGTTTTGTACTTACTGTATTGTTCCTTATACTAGAGGTCGTCAAAGAAGTAGAGAAATGGCACAAATTTTAGAGGAAGTTCGTGATTTAAAGAAGAAAGGATACCAAGAGATTACGCTACTTGGACAAAATGTTAATGCTTATGGTAAAGATTTAGAAGAACCAGTATCTTTTGCTACTTTGTTATTAGAAGTGTCTAAAATTGGTATTCCAAGAGTTCGTTTTGTTACGAGTCATCCTTGGGATTTTACGGATGAAATGATTGATATTATTGCAAAATGTGATAATGTAATGCCTTATATTCATTTACCTTTACAATCTGGTTCTAGTAGAATTTTGAAATTAATGGGACGAAGATATACCAAAGCAGAGTATTTAGAGTTGTTTGAAAAGATGAAAAAGCGTATTCCAAATGTAGCGATTACAACGGATATTATTGTAGGTTTTCCTGGAGAAACGGAAGATGATTTTCAAGATACTTTAGATGTTGTGAATTCTTGTCAGTATGATGGGGCGTTTACTTTTATATTTAGTCCAAGAGAAGGAACTCCTGCTAGTAAAATGGAAGATGAAACACCTATCGCTATTAAAGAAGAACGTCTTCATCGTTTAAATGAACTGATTAATTCTTATTCGAATCAAAAAAACCAAGAGTATGTAGGTAAGGTTGTTAAAGTACTCATTCAAGGAACTAGTGAAAAAGATTCCAATAAAGTTTATGGATATACTGAAACCATGAAACTTGTAAATGTTGTGGCATCTAAGGATATGATTGGAAAAATTATACCTGTGTTAATTACAGATGCAAAGAGTTTTAGCTTAGATGGAAAAATGGAAGAAGTTGTTTTAAATTAAAAAGTGTTGTTTTTGATAAAAAGTCTTTATTTTTTTGATAAATATTTGATAAAATATCCTTAAATAAGGAGGAATTATAATGGCGGTTAAAATAACTTATTTTGTACATGGAACAACTACAGATAATTTAGAACATAAATCTACTGGGTGGTTACCTGGAGTTTTATCACAAAAAGGAATAGATCAAAGTATCGCTTTAAAAGAACAAATAGATATTAATCAATTTGATGTTGTATTTTGCTCTGATTTACAACGAGCAATTGATTCGGCAAAATATACTTTTGAAAGTGTAAAAGAAATTATTCAAGACGAAAGATTAAGGGAATGTAATTATGGAGACTTTAATGGACAAGATAGTAGTCTAGCAAAATATGAAGAACATATTACTGAAAAATTTCCAAATGGAGAATGTATGTTAGATGTTGAAAAAAGAATAAAAGATTTTTGTGACTATCTTTTAGAAAATTATAATGGAAAACATATAGCAATTGTTGCCCATAAAGCACCTCAATTGGCTTTTCAAGTCTTAACTCAAGGAAAAGCTTGGGAAAAAGCTATTGACCAAGATTGGCGTAAAACAAAATCTTGGCAGCCAGGTTGGGAATATATAATAAACAACTAAAATATTTAAGACACACATAAATTGACTATATCAATTTGCAAGTACGTTCTAAATTAATTTTTGTTTATTTAAAAATTATTATGTGTTGTTCTCTTCTAAAAATATTATAAATAAAGACTATAAAGGTATTTAAGAATTTATGAAAGAATATTAACAAAGATACAATATTTTTATAATAAAAAGCCAAAGATTAGTTTTGGCTTCTTTTTTTGAACAGATTTTTTAAGAAGAATAAAAGTATTAAAAGTATTTCAAATCCACCTAAAATGATAGGGAATATTGCATATATTTGTAATTGTAAGAAGTAAATTTCCCCTAGGTAAATAACAAAGAAAAATAAAAATGTTAAGATTATGGTAAATAATAATGTATTTTTCTTTTTGGGGATAGTAAGTCGTATGTTATTTGCAATAACCGATAATGTGATAAATACATCTAAAATCCATGTAATACTAATGATATTTTCAATTTTTTCTAAGAATTGGAATACTTTAATTTTCTTTAAAATCATATATTCAGGGTAACGGTATATTTGTATTAAATTAGGTCCTAATACAGCGATAATTAAAATTCCAATTAGAACAATTGTAATCGTTCCAAATAAGTATTTACGAATTAATTTATGGTCTTGCATAGGAACATTTAATAAAAGCAAGAATGGAGCACTTGTATAGAAAGCAAACATAAAAGTAGTTACAATCATATCTAGATTATTTTGGGTCATAATGGGAAGAAATTTATCTGTTGTTCCATATGGAGTTAATATGGCGATAGAAAAAATTACAATCACCAGAGAGATAGGAATAAATATCTCGGCAATTCTTCCAATGGTACTCCAACCCTTTACTGTAATGCGGAAAAGTAGGAACAGGATAGGAAGAAGGATAAAAAAAGTAGGAGAGTTAATTAAGAAAAAGGAGGCTGCAAACGTTTCTAAAACAAAAAGTAGTTGACTCATCATAAAAATATTAAAAAGAAAAAAAATGGTTAAGATTAGATATTTTAATATTTTATGATTGTTTAAATATTCTTTGATAGTAAGTTTTAACATTTTTTCTTTTATTTTAGAAATTGCATAAATAAAACAAATCCCAATTAATGTACCTAGAATAAAGCAAATCCATGAATCTTTATTGGTATTACTTAAGATAACGGAATATCCATATCCTAAAAAGAAAGAACGGCTTAGAAAGTAGGATAAGGCGTATATTTTTCTTTTATTCATTATGTCTCACCTCAAAAGTTTTTCCATTTTTATTAATGTTTATTTTTGCTTCTACTTCTAATTTTAAATCTTTCCAATTGGTTAATTCTTGACGAGATTTTTGATAATATTTTTTGCGAAGTCCTAGTATGTCAGTTTCATCCATTGTAATGTAATTCCAAAATGTTTGGTATTCATCTTTTAATATTTTTTCAAATTTTGTACTTAGTTCTTCATAGATTTTACCATCTCGAAAATTTAATCCACAAGAATCTTTTAATACTCCAGCATTTAGTTTACTTTTAATCGTTAAGGTTTCTTCTTTTATTTCTAAATTAGTATTTTTATTTTGATAAAGATTGATAATCGTATATCCTTCTGTTTTATTTTCACAAGGAATTTTTAGATGATGATTGGAAGAATCATTATTTAAGACTTTAAAAATAGCAGATAATTCTGGACTTAAAATATCTTTTAGTTTGCTATCTTCAAAAACGGCAATTCCTGCAAGAGTTGCTTTGCCATCCACTAATTCTATAGCAGTTAAAGAAGGGTCTATGCGGTCATCTTCAAATTGATCCATAAAATGGTCAAAGTCAATTTTTAAACTAATATTTTCATTGTATTTGTTATTAGCAATCATTGTTTCAATTTTTTCAGAGACAACAGGGGTTTCTTTATCTGTACTTGCTAGGATACTTTTGGCAGTAACTCCTTTGGCAATTACGGGAGAAAAGATATTTCTAATGTAGGGGTCTCTTAACATATAATCTACAATGTCTCGCATTTTTTCTTTGGCAGCGTCTTCACTTAAGATTAATACTTTTAAATGAGATAAATAGGTTTCTTTACTAAGTGCATCGGAAGCATCTTGAAATGCTTCGACAATCGTTTCCCCATTTCCTTCAACCATATATGCTTTGTATTCTGGTTCTTCAGTTTTGACATTGTTTAATATTTCGTAATTTACAACATATTCTTCATTAATATAATCAATAGAGATCCCTGAAACAATTGCTCTATCATTTAATTCTTGATAGTCATAACAACCAGTAATAGTAAATAAAATGATAAACAATAATATGATTTTTTTCAAACTTCATTCCTCCTTTGACGGGTTAGGTTTTTCTTGGTTAGCATTTTGCTTCTTTTTAGTTCTTTATTTACTTGAGCTTTTAAGATACCTTTTCTTATATAAGTTTGATCAAACGGAGCAAAAGGATAGAAGTAAGGTTTTTTAAGAGTGGTTAATTCAGTGACATGAATAAAGAAATAAATTAGAGCTAGGAAAATACCAAATAAACCGTATAGGGTAGCTGTGAAAAGGAAGATAAAACGAAAGTGACGGATAGCACCTACGATTTCTTGATTGGTAAATAATAAGCTAGTAATAAAGGTGAAAGCAATTACAATAATCATAATTGGACTTACAATACCAGCGCTTACTGCTGCTTCTCCAAGTACTAAAGCTCCTAAAATGGATATGGCACTTCCATAAGAGTTTGGAAATCTAACATCACTTTCTTTTAGAATTTCACAAATGATGAGCATGATGAGGGCTTCAACTATTGCTGGAAATGGTACATCCGCTCGTTGGGTTCCAAAGTTGATTAAGAGGGAAGTAGGGATGGTTTCTGGGTTGTAATTAATAATCGCAATATAAAAACCAGGAACAATTACGGTAAAGAAAAAGCAACAAAGACGAAGAATTTTTAAGAAATTGACATTTTTAGTTTTTAAATAATTATCCGCAATAGGATTAATAAAATCGCAAAAGAAAGCTGGTAGGATTAAAGCAAAAGGTGATGTATCTACTAGTATAGCTACTTTTCCTTCTAAAAGAGCATTAGCAACACTATCTGGTCGTTCTGTTCTTGTAACACTTGGAAAATGTGAGTTGTTTTCAAGTTCTAAGTATTCGGCGATAGTACCAGAGTCAACAATTCCATCAATATCAATTTTTTCTAATTCTTTTTTTATGTATTCTAAATTTTCATTGTCGGTTATATCATCAAAGTATAGTAAATTAATCATGGTGGTAGTTTTTCTTCCTATTACTAAACTGTCTGATTTTAAAGTATGAGATTTAATGCGTCGTTTGACTAATCCTAAATTAATTTGAATATTTTCTGTAAATCCATCTTTTGGACCAATAATTGTTGGTTCACTAGTAGGTTCTGGAATCCCACGGTTGATATCAGCTTTTGTTTCTAAAGCAAAGATTAAGTCATGTAAAATAACAATGGTAAATCCATTGGTAATATAAAATTCAATTTTGTCTAAATCATCAATTTCAACAGTATTGGGAGCAGGGATTAAACTTTGAAAATCTTGAACGTTTTTAATTTTTTCGCTACTTAAAAAAGAAAGATTTTTTAAGATATAATCATTTACTTTATCGCTTCCAGAAACACTTTCTAAATAAGCAATGTAAATGGTATCATTTTTGTTTAAGTCAATTTGTTTGATAATTAAATCTGGACAGTTTTGAAATTCTTTTTGAATTCTTGCAAGGATCTTATTTTTCATACTTTTCACCATTTTTAAATTACCCAAAACTTTCCAGGCTATGCAATATAATGTATAATAGTTTTAGGAAGTGAATATATGTCCAAAGTAAAAATTAAAAAACTTGATTCTCAGTTAAGAGGAATCGGTTATATTAATGATAAAATTATTTTTGTTCCAAAAACAATTCCAGGTGAAGTATGTGAAGTAGAAATTCGAAAAGAAAAGAAGAATTATCAAGAAGGACATTTGCTTGAAGTTTTAAATCCTAGTGAAAAAAGAGTAATGCCGAAATGTCCTTATTATTCTTTGTGTGGAGGATGTGATTTAGAACATATCTCTTATGAGGAAAGTGTAGTTTGGAAAAAAAATATGTTGGAAGAACTTTTTTCAAGAAATCATCTTTGGACACAAGATATATTTATAGAAAAAACTGATGAGTCATGGAATTACCGAAATAAAATATCATTGAAAGTTCAAAATAAAAAGTTTGGATATTATGTAGTAGAAACACACTCTTTTGTAGAGATCATGGAATGTCAAATTGCTAAGAAAGCAATTAATGATGTTTTAAAAGATTTTTCTTATTATGCTTTTTCAAATGGCGAGATTATTATTCGCGTTAATGAAAATGATGAAATTCTTTTAGATATTGTTACAGAAGAGGATATTTCCATTTTAGAAGATTTTGTTAATCGCCATAAAATTGCAGGAATATTAATTAATCATAAATGTGTTTATGGTAAACCTTATTTTTTTGAACGAAAAAATGGCGTGCTTTATCAAGTTTCAATGAATTCTTTTTTTCAAGTAAATCCTTATATGAGTGAAAAAATGTTCTTGTATGTTCGAAAGTGCTTAAAAAATGCTCGTAATGTATTAGATTTGTATTGTGGTGTAGGAACACTTGGATTACAGTTAGATAAATCGAAGGTAAATCTTACAGGAATTGAGGTCGTTTCTAGTGCTATTTTAAATGCTATTTCTAATGCTCGTTTAAATCAATTTACTAATTCTTCGTTTCATTTAGGAAAAGTCGAGAAAATTATTGATAAGATTGATGCTTCTTATGATGTGATTATTGTAGATCCTCCAAGAGCAGGATTGGATTTCTTTACAAAAGAAACAATTTTAAAAACTAGCACGAAACAAATTATATATATATCTTGTAATCCTTTTACTTTAATAAGAGATTTAAAAGAGTTAGAACATGAATTTCAACTAGAATCGGTGCAGGGATTTGATATGTTTCCGTATACTAAACATGTTGAATGTGTATGCGTGATGAGTAGGCGATAAACCCTTATAAATGAAGGGAAAATCAACTATTCAGCAGGGATCAAAAAATGATAAAAAAACGGATAAATTATTGATATTTTTACTAATTTTTGAAAAAAATATTGTGGGGTTGTCTGTGGAGAATATGTTTCTTCATACCACCCTAACTGGTATGTGTTGTATAGTTATGCTAGAATGAAAAAATGGTCAAATAGATGACTAGTAAGGAGATTAAAATTATGAGCGATAAAAAATATTGGGATGAAATATATTATAGTAATCTAAAGGAATCAAATGATATATGGATGGAAAAATATAATGATATTATTTGTAATATAAATAATAAAAATGCTATTGATTTAGGATGTGGTTTAGGTCAAGATTCAATATGGTTATTTGAGCGTGGTTTTAATGTAATATCATGTGATTTTTCAGAAAAAGCAACAAATAAGTTTAAAGCAATGTATCCTAATGCTAATATAATGAATTTTGATATTGTTGATGGCTTACCATTTGAATCTAATTCAGTAGGATTAATAAATGCTAACTTGTCTATTCATTATTTTGATATGAATAAAACAATGGAAATATTTGATTCTATTTATAAAACTCTTGAAAGAGGTGGCTTATTTATTGGAAGGGTAAACTCTGATAAAAATGAATATGTTAATGATGATTATATTAAGGTAGAAGAAAATTTTTACTACAATCCAGTAAAAGAACAACATAAAAGATTATTTAATCAAGAACAATTTGATAAATTAACCAAAAACTGGAATGAAATTATATTAAATGAAAATGAAACTACTCGTAAAGGAAGAAAAAAATATACTTGGGAATTTATTCTGCAAAAGTATTAATAATTATTTAAAAAATAAGGAGGTTTGGAATGAAAAATGAATTGATAAAAGAAAATAAAACAGAATTGCTTATTTATGAGTCAACAAATGGGAATATTAAACTAGATGTAAATTTAGAAGGAGAAACAGTTTGGTTATCTTTGGAACAAATGACAAGATTATTTGGAAGGGATAAATCTGTAATTTCTAGGCACATAAAAAATATTTTTGAAGAAGGTGAATTAGAACGAAATGCTTCAACTATTGCAAATTTTGCAACAGTTCAAAAAGAAGGAATTAGGAAAGTCGAAAGAAATATTGATTATTATAATTTAGATGTAATAATAAGCGTAGGGTACCGTGTTAAATCTTTAGAGGGTGTAAGATTCAGAAAATGGGCAACTGCAAGAATTAAAGAATACATAATTAAAGGATATACTATGGATGATGAGCGTCTTAAAAATTTAGGTGGTGGAAAATACTTTTATGAATTAATAAACCGCATTAAAGATATCCGATCAAGTGAAAAAGTATTATATAGACAAGTTCTTGATTTGTATGCTACTGCAATTGATTATAATCCTAATGCTCCCGAAACTATAAGATTCTTTAAAATTGTACAGAACAAATTCCATTTTGCGGCACATGGAAACACTGCAGCAGAAGTTATCTATAATCGTGTTGATGCAAATAAACCATTTATGGGTCTTACTAGTTTTAAAGGAGAATTGCCAAGCATTAATGATATAGAAATTGCTAAAAATTATTTAACAGAAGAAGAACTTTTGATGTTAAACAATTTAGTTTCAGGATATTTTGATTTTGCTGAATTTCAAGCAATGAAACATAAACCTATGAGGATGAAAGATTATATTAATCAGTTAGATAAAATATTAGACTCTCTAGATGCTAATATTCTCTTAAATGCAGGTAAAATTAGTCATAAGGAAGCAATAGAAAAGGCAAAACTAGAATATGGAAAGTATCAGATAAAAGAACTTACTTCAATCGAAAAAGAGTATTTAAAATCTATTAATAAAATCAATGAAATTGCTGAAAAATTAAATAATAATTAATTAGTCATAATAAACATTGAACCTAATATGTTTGTATATTATGACATAGTCAGTTATAAACGAACATATCAATGTGAACTATTCATAACGTACATTCTAGTCACGTTGAATGTGTATGCGTGTTAAACCGGCGATAAATTTTGAATGGAGTTAGTATGAGTTATAATATTTATGGAGTTAAGGATGTAGAACCTTTTATACCTAGTTTTGAAGAAAGACAAAAAAATATAGAAAGAATTTTAAATAAAGAATTAGCTGATCATGAAATCAAAGTTTGTTGTTTTCAAGAAGTAAATCGAAATAATCTAAAATTGTTAGAAAATATTTTAATCAATAATCATTTTAAAATATTGGAAAAGTTCCCAATGAAAACACAATTGGATGATCAATATAATATTATTGCAATTAGAAATGAATCAAGTGTAGTTATTCAATTTGTTTCTTGTTTGCCTCATGGAAATGATACAGAATATCAAAATATAGATCATCAAATTATAGATTATGGAATGAGTGATTATAGAACTACTGTTTTTGTGTGTTTTATATATCAAAATAAAAAGTATCTTATTGGAAATATTCATACAGATTATATATCAACTGAAGGTAAAGTAAGAGGTGTGGTAAAAACACTAAACTATATGGATAGCATAGAAGCAGAATATAAAGTAGTAGTGGGGGATATGAACATGGTTTCGCATATGTCAGAAGTTTATAATATTTTAAAGCAAAATGATAATTTTACTGTTCTATCAAGAAGTAAAAATTTTAATGTAAGTGATAATTCGTGGCATGGATATGGCTTGAAAGAACAAGTTAATGTTGATTTTGCTTTTATAGAAAAGAATATTGTAAATTTATGTGATTATGAAATAGTAAAACAGAAGAATATAAAAGAAGAGGGATCGGATCATAGGCCAATTAAAACATTGGTAAATTAGAGGTTTTTTATGATGAAACAAATAGTAGATAAAAATGAATTTGATAAGATTAAAATTATTGGTGCTAAGGAAAATAATTTAAAAAATGTGTCTTTAGAAATAGAGAAACACCAATTTAATGTAGTTACAGGAGTATCTGGGAGTGGGAAGTCTTCTTTGGTTTTTGATTGTATTTACTTAATGGCACAAGCATATTATTACGAGACATTGTCAACTTATATGTTGAAAAACTTACCTAAGATACATAAACCAAATGTAGATGAAATATGTAATTTATCGCCTTGTGTTTTAATAGAACAAAAAAAATTAGGGTCTAATCCTAGAAGTACCGTAGGAACCATTACAGAAATTTATACTTATTTACGCTTACTGTTTTCTAGAATTGGGTATCCTATTTATGATAGTAGTTATTTTTCTTTTAATACAGCGAAAGGTTCCTGTAGTAAGTGTGGTGGGTTAGGTACTTTGCTTAACATTGATGTATCAAAATTAATTGATTTTGATTGTTCTTTAAATGAAGGAGCAATTAAACATCGTACATGGAAAGTTGGGTCTCGTTATTTTAATATTCAAAAGTCAACAGGGTATTTTGATATGGATAAAAAGCTTAGAGATTATACAAAAGAAGAGCTTGACTTACTTCTATATAAAGAATCAACTACTTTTATGAATCAAAATAATGATTTTATTCAAAATTGGACTTATGAAGGCATTGTAAGTAGATTAATGAAAAGACAATTAGATTCTCGCGGATTAAAAATCAATGATTATGATAAGTTATTCTTTAAAGAAGTAGAATGTTCTTCGTGTGAAGGATCAAGATTAAATGAGACAGCTTTACTTGTGAAAGTTCATGATAAAAGTTTAAAGGATTTATTAAAATTAGAACTTGTTGATTTGTATGATTTTATTTCAACGATTGATGATGTTTCTGCTAAAGAAATTGTTTCTAAAATGAAGAAAGATTTGAATAAATTAATTGATTTAGGAATAGGTTATCTATCATTAAATAGAAGTGTGGGATCTTTATCAAATGGAGAAGCTCAGAAAATTAAATTAGCCAAGGGAATGAATCATGAATTAAATGAACTTATTTATATTTTGGATGAACCTAGTTTAGGATTTCATAGTAGAGATGTTGAAAAAATTATTCGATCTATTAAAAACATTGTGGCAAATCATAATACTGCTATAGTTGTAGAACATAATAGACAAGTAATATGTAGTGCTGATCGTATAATTGATATGGGACCTGAATCAGGGCTCAATGGGGGTAAAGTTGTTTATAATGGAGATATAAAAGGAATTTTTGAATGTTCTAATTCACTTACAGGTAATTATTTAAAAAAGAAAAAAAGAATTAAAAATATATCTGATAAGATAAAAGATTTTTATGAAGTAAATGACATTTGTATTCATAATATTAAAGATTTAAACGTTAAAATCCCATTAAATGTTTTAACCTGTATTACGGGGGTTTCTGGAAGTGGGAAGTCTTCTTTAATTCAGTATTTATTACAACATGATGATAGTCTTATTAAAATAGGTAAAGAAAATATAGGCTTAAATAGTAGAAGTAATGTGGCAACATATACTAATACTTTTGATATTATTAGAGAAATATTTGCAAAAGAAAATAAGGTATCTGCTAGTTTATTTAGTTTTAATTCTCTTGGAGCATGTGAAAATTGTGGTGGATCAGGAATTATTAAAATGGATATGCATTTTTTAGATGATGTGAAACAAGTTTGTGAAATTTGCTATGGTAAGAGATACAAACAAGAAGTTTTAAATTATTTATATAAAGGAAAAAGTATTAATGATGTTTTAGAAATGACGATTGAAGAAGCAATTGATTTCTTTGAAAACTTAGAAATAAAAGAAAGATTAGAGATATTAAAAAGTGTAGGCTTAGAGTATTTAAAGTTAGGGCAAACAATGGATACTTTGTCTGGTGGAGAAGTTCAAAGAGTTAATATGTCAAAATACTTAATTAAGAAAGGTCATATTTATATTTTTGATGAACCAACACAAGGACTACACTTAAAAGATATTGAAGCACTTAAACTTGTGATGAGAAATATGTTAGAACGTGGTAATACAATTATCGTAGTGGAACATAATTTAGATTTTATCGTGGATGCAGATTATATCATTGATATGGGACCTGATTCAGGGGCAAAGGGTGGTAAAATTGTTTATCAGGGATTGTTAAGTGATATTTTAGATGCAGATACTTACACTGCACAGGCAATTAAACAATATTTATAATATATTTTGGAGGATTATATGTTAGTGGTTAACGGTAGTAAAGCAGAAATATTAGAGACAGAATTTAAGTTTTCAAAATATATAGAAAATGGTTTGTTAACTGGATATCAAGGTTTTGTTTGTGTTTCTTTTTTATTAAATGGTAAAAAAGGTTATTTTGATTTTTATTTAAATTACATAGTAGCACCTAAAGTTTCTTATTATGAGAATCAATCTTATTATTGTGTTCCTATAGATGATATAACAGAGATTAGTTATTTGGAAATATTTGATACTTCAAAGTTTTATGATGTAGGAGAATTTTCTGAAGTTATGAAAGTTCAATTTGGTCAAAGAGAAGGAAGTAAAATTAAAGCATTTATAGAAGTTCAAGAATCTTTTGTTTCTTTGTCTTTTCATGATTATCTTGAAATTATAGATCAGTGATTTTCATTTGTGTTAAAATTAAAAGGAAGTAAGATATGAAAGAAAATTATTTTATTATTCATGGATCTTTTGGAAGTCCATATTCTAATTGGTTTCCTTGGTTAGCAGAATTTCTTTTAAAAGATGGGAAAGAGGTTTATGTTCCAGATTTTCCAGTTGGAGTAAATTTACAAAATTATTCTAATTGGAATCAATTATTGGAATACTATTGGAAACTTGGTTTAATTCACGAACATACTACGATTATTGCTCATAGTATTGGTCCTGTTTTTGTCTGTAAGTTTTTAGTAGAACATCAACAAAAGATAAAAAAATTAATTTCAGTGTGTGGTTTTAATAATTATTTTGGTATTAATGAAGAATATGATACTGTTAATAAAACAATGTATTTTCAAAATCTAAAAGAAGTAAAGGATTATTGTAAGGAAATTGTTTGTTTTTATACAGAAAATGATCCTTATGTTACGTATGAGGCTTCTTATGAATTTGCTTGTACTATTTCATCTTTTAAAGTTAATTTACCAGATGGAGGGCATATTAATTCAGAGAGTGGATACAACAGTTTTTTAGAAATTGTAAATTATTTAGATTAGAGGTTATTATGGAATATTTAGATATATATGATGAACAAGGAAATTTTTTAGGTAAGGAAGAGAGAAGTATCGTACATCGTGATGCTTTGTGGCATAAAACGATTCATTGTTGGTTATACGATAAAAACGGAAATGCTTTCTTTCAAATAAGAAAGGATGAGGGAACTTTATATACAACGGCATCTGGTCATTTACAAGCTGGTGAATCTTTAGAAGAGGGCTTTCGTAGAGAGATAGAAGAAGAAATTGGTATTTCTATTGATTCACATGATGCTGTATTTGTAGAGATGGTTCCATTTGTTATGGACCGTGAAAAAAAGGATGGAACTCTTTTTCGTGACCGTGCATTTGCACATGTTTATGTAGATTTGTATGAAGGAAATTATGATGATTTTGAATTAGATCCAAATGAGGTTTCTGGTATTGTTTTAGTAAATGCTCATGAAGTTTTAAACTTATTTCAAGAAGAAAAAGGAAGTATAAATGGGCTTGTATTGTTTTTAGATCATGGTAGAATATGTCAAGAAAAAAGAGAAATTTTGTTTTCTGATTTTTTAGTAAATGCTCATGAAACAGCTTATTCTAAGTATGGAAAAGTATTAGAAAAAATTGTAGAACTTACGAAATGAAAAAGGTTGTATTTGTAGGAATAAGTAATAAGTGTGATAAGAAAGCGTTTGATAGTTCTACCGCATCTGGGAAAATAATAGATCATATTATAAAGCATTTAAATTGTGTGTGTGAAAAAATCAATTATGTTTCTTATGCACCTACCGATTTATCAGGAAAATTACGCTATCCTACGAAAGAGGAATTACATGATTAATATCAAAGTTTTATTTGTCATATAAAGACGCTTAAACCTGATTTATTAGTGGTGTGTGGGAACCTAGTTTTTAAGGAACTAAAACGACATAATTTTTCTTTTTGTAAGGTTTTAAAAATATATCATCCATCTTATATATGGGTTTATAAACGTAGTGAATTAGATCATTATTATGAAGAAACATTAGATCAAATAAAAAAGATTATTCTTGATACTGAGAAATAATCTTTTTTCTTGTTTGATTTCTTTTTAACGCATCCATAATCATTTGCTTTTCAAATTCAAAAAAATGAGTGTTATAAAAAATGGCATCTATTAAATTTTGGTTTCTATCTTCTTTGCATTGATTTAAAGAAGTAAAATAACGAAGAACTTTTATTCTAGAAATGATAAATCCATTGATACAATATCTTAGAGAATCTACTTTAAATTCTTCATCTAACCATGCAATTTCATTTTCATTTTCAGAAGTCATTGTTAAAGGAATTTGTTTATTTAGTAATTCTTGAACTTTTGTAGTAGTAAAATCTTCAACTTCCAATGTATCTGGAAGTAAATTAAATCTTTGCTCAATTAAAGCATCTACCTGATCAAAATAGTTTAGGCCATAACAAATTAAAGTTTCACAATGATAAGTTTTTATTAAATTAACTACTTTTTGTAATGTGTCACTATCTAATAATAAAATATTAGAATTGTGAAAGAAATCTATATTTAAGTTATTTTGAAGTACTAGTTCTTTATTTTTCTTATAAAGTAAGAAAGTAGAAGTCGTTAATATTTTAGGATAAGAAATTAGGTAAGTGGTGGGTAATATCTTATCACTTATTTCTTTTGAAATTTCTTTTAAAGTAAGTTCATTTGTATTTTGTAATATTTCTAAAAAATTTGGATGTTTAGAGTTTAAAAAGGAAAATTCTTTTTTATTTAAAGCTTTTAATAATTTTGCTAAATTTTCTTTTGTTAAGCTTTCTTTTATTTGTTTCATTACGTTTTCTTCTGGTAAGTCATAGTCAGATTCTAAGAAAACTAATTCATAAGAGTCATCTAATTGTTTTTCTAGCAAATCTTTTTCTATTTGTAATTGCTTTATTACTTTTTCATTGTGATTTATGATTTTATTTAATGCATAAGTTTCTATTTCAGGAGAAGAGAAATATTTTGTTATTTGTGGAGACAATTCAATAAATCTTTTCGCATTATTTTGAATAAAGGAATCAATAATTTTGAAGGCTTGTTCCTGTTTTTGCTCTAAATTTTTTCCCTTTTTTTCTTTTTGTTTTTGTTCCATTTTTAAGTTTAAAATTCTTTCTTCAATTGGAGTTAAAAAAGTTTTATTTTTTATTTTATTTGTTCTATTTTTAAATTTTATTCTTGTAGTAATATTGGTATCTTGCTCCGTTTTTGTTAATTTAATATTAAAAATATATTCAAGATAATTTTGATAATAATAAAATCCTTTTTCTGATAATTTTTCCATTAATTTAATTAAAGGATTATTTGTATTCTTTTTTTCTGTTGTGTTTCTCCAAACCCTGGAAAAATATTTGCAAAATGTTTTAAATTGTTTTAATTCATTTTTGTCTAATATTTTTTCTGCTCTTATTAAATCTAATTCATTTTTTTCAAATTCTCTTTTTCGTAATAAGTCTTTAATTGATAAAACTCTAAATAATCCATATCTTAAGGTATTTAAATAATTAAATGCTTTTCCATATTCAAAAATTGCAAACAAATATAATTGTAGTTCGGCGTTATTATTTTTTTCAAAAAAGTCTAAAATAAATACTTTTTCTTCTTCTTGTAATTCTAATCCTTCTAAATCAGCTATTGTAATTAGATAATTAGCTAATGTAGTGGTATCAAAGTTACTTAAAAGCTTTTCTTTCAAAGCTAATAGTTTTGTTAATTCAGATTCTTTTTCGGTCCAAAGATTTTCCATTAAATTCATCTCTTTTCGTTGTTAAAATATTATAAATAGTATTTTTTGTTTTTTCTTGTTCTTCTAAATAGTTAGGATCTTGTGCTAATGTTTTATATTCTGATTCTTTTTGCATTAAGATATAGCTTAGGTTGTCTAGATTTTCTTTATATTTTAAGTTGGTATCGTAGTTTTTGAAAAAGCAAGATAAAACTAAAAAGGTATTTTTATTTATTTGACTAAATAAAACTCTTACTTTTGGCTTTCTTAATTCATTGTATTTTCTTTTAGTTAGTGGTTTAAAACCAATAAAAGTTCCATTTTCAATAGATATTAAGGCTTCTTTTAATGAGTCATAAAATTCCATTGGAATATTTTTACTTATTTCTTCTAAAGGAATAATACGTCCAGAATTAGAGGTTAGAAAGATCATATTGTTGTGAGTTGTTTCGCTTACTTCTTTTTCTTCTATTTTTTGATAGTTTTGAATCCATTCTATCTGAGATAATATGGCTTCAATTTCTTTTTTACATTCTTCTTTATCTTCTTCATTCGTGCTATTTTTGGCTATTTCATTATATGTACATGCTTCTTGGTATAAATAAGTGATGATTTGTTTTTTTGCTTCATGAATTAGTGGTGCGTTATTTAAAAACTCAATAATATCTTGTTTTGTGGTAGGTAGTTTTATTGCTTGTGTTTTTGAAAGTGGAGTTTTCGTTTCTTTTTCTAAACCTTCTTTATCTTCCTTTTGATTTCGGTTTTTATTTTTAATGATTTTTTGCCATATTTCTAATTCTTTTATTATTTCTTGATATCTTTGCAGTTGTCTTTTATACTGTTGTAGTAAAGGATTTTCTGTTTCTGTTATTGGTGTTACTTGATTGATAGGATCTTTTTTGTAAGTATCTTTATTTTTTTCTATTAAGTATCTTGCATTTTCAAAACTCATATGTAATTAGTCCTTTCTAGTTAAAAATTGGTGTTATAATAACAGATTTTTAGAATTATTACAAGGTTTGGTGAAAAGTTATGAAAAAAGAATTGCTTAGTCCAGCTGGGAATATGGAGTCTTTAAAAATGGCTGTATATCATGGAGCAGATGCGGTGTATTTAGGGGGGAAGAAATTTGGTGCTAGAGCTTTTGCATCAAACTTTTCGGAAAGTGAAATGTTATCCGCTATTTTTTTCTGTCATTTGTATGGAGTAAAAATTTATGTTACTGTTAATACAATGATTTATGAATCAGAGCTTGATGAAGTATTATCTTATATTGAATTTCTATATCTTAATCATGTTGATGCAGTTATTATGGCAGATATTGGTTTAATGAAACTTTGTCATGAAAAGTATCCTGATTTAGAAATTCATGCTTCAACACAGGTTCATATTCATAATATTTCACAAATTGAATTTTTAAGAAAATTAGGTGTAAAGCGTGTCGTTTTAGCTCGAGAATTATCTTTAGAAGAAATAAAGAGGTTTCCTGATGATATTGAAATTGAAGTATTTATTCATGGTGCTTTATGTATTTCTTATTCTGGGCAATGTTTATTTTCAAGTTTGTTAATGAATCGTAGTGGGAATAGAGGAGAATGCGCTCAAATTTGTAGATTGCCATGGCAGTTGTTAAAAAATAATGTACCTTATAAAACAAATGGTGAATTTTTATTATCTACAAGAGATTTAAATACATCTTCTCGTTTTAGTGAACTTTTAGATTCTAATATTCAAAGTTTTAAAATAGAAGGAAGAATGAAAAGTCCAGCTTATGTAGGATTTATGACACAGACTTATCGTAGTTTAATTGATCGGTATTTTTTAAAAGAAAGTATGAAGGTAAGCGAAGAAGATATTAAAAAAGCAGAAACTTTATTTGGAAGAGGATTTACAAGTGGTAAGATTTTTCATGCTCAAGATGATGAGTTTATGAATCAAAAAACAAGTAATCATCAAGGAAGCTTTTTAGGGAATATTGAAGTTATAGATAAGAAAAAAATTGGCATTCGACTTGATGATGATTTAAATCAAGAAGATGGTATACGTTTTGTAGAAGAAAACAAGGGAATGATTGTTAATTTTTTATATCATAAAAATGGTGATCTTATTTCTGGTGCCAAAAATGGAGATCTTATTTTTGTAGATAATAAAGTTGGTATAAGTCATTTTGGTAGTGTTATGAAAACCCTTGATAAAAAGTTAGAGGAAAGTATTTTAGCAAGATCTGAGAAAAAAGTATTGGTTACAATGAGATTATCTATATCTTTAAATCATATAGAATTTCAAATGAGTGATGGAGTTTTCTCGGTTATTATAAAGGAAGATTGTGTAGAGAAATCAGATCATTGTCCAATTACCAAAGAAGTAGTAAAAAAGCAATTTAGTAAACTTGGAAATACACCATTTCTTCTTCAAAATATCGAAATATCTTTGGAAGATAATCTTTATATGAATGTGCGTGATATGAATGAGATACGAAGAAGAGCAGTTGATGAGTTAATTAAGAAAAGGGTAAATCGTAGTGAGGTAGCTATTAGGAAAGCTCATGAAGAAGAATATTCATATGATGACTCTATTTGTATTACAGCAAATGCTATGAGTGAAGAGCATGTTAAAACATTATTAGAACTTGGTGTTTCTAAAATTTATGTTTCTGATTATAAATTAGCTCAAAGGTATGAAAAAAATGTGATTTATCGCACAAACAGAGTTATGCATTCTACTTATTATGATAGTAAGAAAGTACTTGCTTGTGAAAGTGGAGCACTTTTAGATAAAGAAGAAGCTTATTTGGATTATTTTCTTAACATTTCTAACCATGCAACAGAGAAATTTTGGACATCTTGTGGGGTAAAGCAAATGTGTTTAACACCAGAGATTACAGATTATGAATTAGAAGAGTTATTAAAAAAGTATCCAAATGGGAATCCTTTTGAATTAATTGTTTATGGACGCTTGGAAGTAATGGTGTTAAATCATTGTTTATTACATATGAATGTAAATCAAGAAAAAGTATGTAAAGTCTGTAAAGGAAAAGATATTTATTCTTTGAAAGATCGAAATGGTAAAATTTATCCTCTTCATATGGATGAGTTTCATCGTACGCACATTATGCATTATAAAAGGTTAAATTTATTACAAAAGATAGATGCTTACTTTCATATGGGAATTCGTAAATTTCGATTGGAATTTTATGATGAGTCGGCAGAAGAGATTAAAAAAATTGTTACTGAATTAAAAAACAGTTTGCATGTATAAAATGTTAATTTTGTGTCAATACTAAAAAAGAATGTAAACCATTCTTTTTTTCAATGCTATAATTATCCTAGGGAGGGATGTATAAATGAAACCACCTGTTGTTATGGACCATATTAAGTCGGCACATATTAACTGTGCAAAAGAAGATTTAGCATCTTCTGTGATTATGCCTGGTGATCCACTACGAGCAAAGTATATTGCTGAGAAGTATTTAAGTGATGTAAAACTAGTTAGTAGTGCACGTAATATGTATGCTTATACTGGTACTTATAAAGGAAAAAGGGTTAGTGTGATGGGATCTGGCATGGGAATGCCTTCTATGAGTATTTATGCTTTTGAATTATTTTATTTCTTTGGAGTAGAACGAATTATTCGTGTGGGAACATGCGGAGGTTTACTAGAAGAAATGAATGTCCCAGATATTATTTTAGCGACAGAAAGTTATAATGAAGGAAATTTTGCTTATTCTTATAATGGAGATCCAACGCATTTTGCGTATCCAAGTAAAAGTTTAAATGATAGGATTCAATCTGTTGCACAAGAAAAGGGTAAAAAATTATTTTTAGGTACCGTAATGACTACAGAACAATTTGGGTTTTATTCTGATAATGAACATGTGCTTGCACGTGTTCCAAGTGACACACAAATTATTGGTGAGGAAATGGAATCATTTGCACTTTTCCATATTGCTTCGAGTTTTCAAAAAGAAGCAGCTTGTCTTTTAACGGTCGTGGATTCGAAGTTTAAAGAGACTTTCATGAGTATTGAAGAACGTGAACGTTCTTTAGATGATATGATTGTTTTAGCTTTGGATGCAATTATTCGTTAAAATTTTAGAAGTGAGAAATCGCTTCTTTTTTTGTATATTCTCATCTAACATGTAGTAAAAAAAAGAATTTACTTGTTTAGCTGATTCACTAAAGTAGTAAATTCTTCTTTTATTTGTTCTAAGAATTCGTTATTTTGTGCTTCAAATCTTAAGGTGATGTTTGGTCCAGTGTTGCTTGCACGAATTAGTGCCCATCCTTTCTCAAAAGAAATGCGAGCACCATCGATAAAACTTGCATTATACTTTTTGTCTTTAACATATTGTTTAACTTTTTCTACCACTTCAAATTTTTTCTCATTGTCGCAATTGATTTTGATTTCTGGGGTAGAATGATAAAGATTTATTCCTTCTAATAATTCTGATAAACTTTTATCACTTTTAGAAAGAATTTCTAGTATTCTTAGTCCATCATATATTCCACTACAAACCTCCGGACCACGATCATTAAAGAAAATATGTCCCGAAAGTTCCCCACCTAGAGGGATGTTTCTTTCTTTGGTGGAAGCTTCGGTGTAGCTAGTACCTGTACGTTCCATGTAAGGAGTTCCACCTAATTTAATAATCTCATCTTCTAAAGCTTTGGTACATTTAACATCATATAAAAAAGTTTTGTTTGTGACCTCGTTTATTAAAGCACGTACTCCAATAATTAAAAGTTTATCTGCTTCTAAGAATCTTCCTTGTTCATCTACGACACCAACACGGTCGCCATCTCCGTCATAGGCAATTCCTATATCTGCGTGAGTTTCTATCACTTTTTGTTTTAACATACTTAAATTTTCTTCAACAGCAGGGTCTGGATGATGATTTGGGAAAGTTCCGTCGTTTTCGTTACAAATATAAGTTACATCAAGATTAGAAAATATATCATGACAATCTTTGGCAATGGTACTTGTAACGCCATTTCCAGAATCGATGACCACTTTTAATTTTCTTGAGCCCATATGAACATTGTCTTTCATATATTGTAAATATAAGTCTTTGATTTCGCGTTTTTCCCGAATTCCTTGTCCATCTAAAAATACTTTTTTTAAGGTATAATCTCGAAAGTCGTATATCATTTTGCCACGTGCATTGGCTAAGTGATCAAACGAAAACTTAAATCCATTATCATCTTTTGGGTTGTGGCTGGCAGTTACCATTATGCCAAAACATTTGTTTAAATATCTAGTGTAATAGTGCATAGGAGTTGTGATAAGACCATAATCGATTACATTACAACCACTATCTAAAATACCAGCAATCATATTCTCATATAAACTTTTTGATGATAAACGGTTATCATGACCAACAACACATTTTTGTTGGTCTAATATTTCTTGTAAGTAAGAACCATAACTACGTCCGATTAGGTAAGCAATTTCTTCATTGATTTCATTTGGATAAGACGCACGAATGTCATATTCTTTAAAGATTGATGTATTCATAATATCCTTCTTTCTATGATACATTTTATCATATTTTTTTGGCCTTTTTGTGGAAAAATATTTTGTTTGACAGAATTTCATTTTGTTTTGTTCTAAATGATGAAATTTTGCATACATTGTGGGGAGAGGGTGAGAATGTGAAAAGTATAGTTCCTTATAAAAAAGAGATTTCTTTTGGGTCTAAAATTGCTGAGATTACTAGTATGTCATTAGAACATGAAATCGATTTAACTCCAGAAGAAGTTCATGGTAATTTTATTATATCAGGAGATTATAAAAGTCATGAGGTGAGTGTCAATCGTGAACCATTTTTATATAAATTACCATTTTCGATTGAAATAACAGATCATGTTGATTTAGATACATTTCAATTTGAGATTACCGATTTTTCTTATGATGTCTTAAATGATGATACGGTGGAAGTAGATATTGAATTTGCTATTTCGGCGGAAGAACTGGTGGAAGAAGAAGTGATGGAAGTTCCAGTAGTTTCAGTTGAAGACGTTATAAAAGAAGAACGTGAAGAAGAAGTAGAAGAACCAGATTTATCAAGATTAATTGAAACACCAGAAGAAGAAGGAATTTTAACACAAATACTTATGACGGAAGACGTAGAAGAACCAGAACAAGAAAGAGTTGAAACAAAGACTATGATGACAGAAACTAAAGTTGTAAAAGAAGATATGAAAGAAAGTGAAGAAACAATTATTCAAAATGTGAATCCGATGGATGATAGCTATGCTACTTACCACATTCATATTGTAAATTCTGGAGAAACTGTGGAAACTATTTGTACGATGTATCATTCCAATTTAGGTTTGTTAAGTGAATATAATGATATGAGTCAAGTGGCAGTAGGAGATAAAATTATTATTCCTAAAGAAGATGAATAAAAGTATTGAAGTATTAAAAGATATTTATAAACCTATTCGTTATACGAAGCGAGGAAAAATTACGATTTTAGAAACGACAAGTGGTAATTTTGTTGTAAAACCAAAAGAAAATGATGTTGCTAAGGTTTATCGTTATTTACAATCTCGCAATTTTCATGAGTTTCCAGAATTGGTTGATTTTAGTAGAGCTGATGTAAATATGTTTTCTTATGTAGAAGATACTCCAATGCCAACGGAACAAAAAGCTCAAGATTTAATTGGAGTACTTGCTTCATTACATCAAAAAACCGCTTATTTTAAAACGGTTAGTTTGGATACTTATCAAGAAATTTATGAAAACATAGATTCTAATATTCAATATTTAAAACAGTACTATGATACTTTGTTTGATACTTGTTTTTTAGAAAATTATATGTCTCCAAGTCATTATCTTTTTATGCGAAATAGTTCTAAAATTCTTTCTAGTTTAGATTTTGCCAAAAGAGAGTTAGATGATTGGTTTGAGCTTGTGAAACAAGAAAGTCGCCAACGAGTTAGTTTTATTCATAATAATATGAGTTTGGAACATTATTTGAAAGGTGACCGAGATTATTTTATTAGTTGGGAAAAGAGTAAAATTGATAGTCCAGTGTTAGATTTGGTTCACTTTTATCAAACGGATTATTTTGATGTAGAGTTTATAACGCTATTTCAAAAATATCAAGAGAAATTTCCGCTTCAAGAAGCAGAAAAAAAATTGTTTTTTATTTTAATTTCTTTACCGATGAAAATGACCTTTACTGAGGAAGAGTTTCAAAATTGTAAAATGGTTCGAGAAGGTTTAGATTATTTGTTTAAAACGGAAGAGTTAGTAAGGCCATACTATACGGTAGAGCAAAAATAAAAGCAGTACTATTTCAATAAATAAGATAAAAATATTAAAACGAAATGGTAGAATTAAAGTAATAATTACTTGATAAAAAATAAGACAACTAAGGATCAAAATGGCTATTACAGTAAAAAAGCCGTTTGGTCCTTTTCCACATGGTCTTCTACAACCTGGTTGCATAATACATCACCTATTGATAGCGTATGCTATTTTTTTTCTTTGGCGTGGGTTCTTAAAATGATTTGAAAAAAAAGGGGTAATCTTTTATAATGAATAATAAAGGATGAATCATAATGAGAAATAAAAAGGGCTTTGTTTTTGTTGAAACGATTATTGTTATAGCAGTTTTAATCACTTCTTTGTTGTATTTATATTCTACTTATATTGCACTTTCTAATAATGAGAAAGCACGTCTTTTATATGATGATGTGAGTTATCTTTATCGAACTTATTATGTAAAAAAATATTTTAGTAGTCAGCGAATTGACCGTATTATAGGTAATTTAAGTAACGAAAATACGAATGATAATGTTAATTTTTTACTTTCTTTTGGCTGTGGTTCTGGTGATATTTTTGATGATGTAGATAAAGAAGGAGGCTTTTGTGAACTTTTGAGTGGAGAACTTCATATTGCAAATGTTTATGTCACTTATCGGGATTTATCACAATTGCAAACTTGTACGAATTATGAAGGAATTTGTTCTGTATTTTCAAGAGTTAATGCCAATTTAGGAAATTATTTACGTACCATCGGAGGAAAAGGCGAAGATGGATATCGAATGATTGTTGAGTATCGTGAAGATGGAGCGGGTGGTGCTTGTGTCGATGAAGAACATTGTAGGTATTATTATGCGACATTAAAAGTAGGTGATTTATGAAAAACCAAAAAGGAATTACTTTGATTGAGTTTATTGTCAGTATTGCTTTAGTAGCAGTTGTAATGATTTTTTTGTTTAATTTATTAGTAGATATTCAATATACGAGTAAAAATGGGACCTTTGCTAGTGATAATCAATTGAATCGTGCAAGTATTATTAGAACGATTATGGATGATTTTACATCACTTGGGTTAGTTGGGATGACTGATTCTAGTACTTATGGGGAATTACGTTTAACGTTTCAGTTTCAAGATGGTAGTAGTCGGGCGTTAACAGTAAGTGATAAGTCGGTGAGTTATCATGATGAACGTTGGAGTATGAAAGCAGGAAATAATCGGACTTCTTATCAAAAACGATGTGTTTATTATCATTTTGAAAATGCTCCATGTTGTACGGGAGCAAACTGTGAATCAGCGGTTTGTTCTGATTATTTTTATGTTCATATACGTATTCCGGTGGTAATTGGTGAGAGTGATGCGAATGCCATTGATGATTTGGAATTGTTTTATGTCGGAAAATCTAGTGATATTAATGCCAGTAGTTTTCCTTCTAAAGCTTTTTTAGGATATGAAAGCAATACTTGTGAAGCTTAAAAGAAATAGTAATAAGAAAGAAATGATAACGTGTAAAATGCGTCCTTTTAAAAAGGAAAGGTAAGAAATCGAAGTATCTTCAATGATACTTTTTATTTGGGTGTGAATACTTAAGCCACCAAAGCAAATGAAAAATAGTGATAAAATACTTTTGAAGGTAATGGAATAGTTATTTGTCATTAAGCTATTAAGACCTTGAGTTAGTTCTAAAAATCCTTTCATCAAAAGATTTAAGTGAGGATTTTTTAAAGTAAAAATAGTGCTTAGCATTAGATAAAAACAAATGGTTCCTAAGATAAGAAGTAAGGTATTCATGGCTTTTTTGATGGAATTTGACAAGATTGTTCCAAGATTTAGCTTTGTTTTGACAAAAGTTATTTTTGTCCAAGTAGGAGTCGTTTTTGGTCTTAGTAATAAACCAATAAGTAGATTGGAACTATAATGAATTAAGATAATAGAAATAATAAGATGCGGTTGATTTGGAAAAATAACATTTAACATGGTAAGAAGAAAAAGGGGATTAGAGAAAAATGTGAATTGTAATAAATGACTGGCTTCTTGTTCGGTAATTTTTTGTTCGGCACTTAAGTTTTTTAAAATATAAGCACTCGATGGAGTACCAGCAATGAGTGACATAAAAAGGGTAAATACGCCATATGGACTGGTTTTAAATAATTTGGTGAAAAAGGGTCCAAAAAGGTTAGAAAGATATTCTGGTAAGTGGTAAGACATTAATAAGTCACTTAAGATGAACATAGGAAATAATGATGGAAATACTTTAGTAAGCCATAGTTCTGCTCCAAAAATGATGCTGGTTTTGACTTCGCTATTTTTTTGAAGGATTAAAAATAAGAGAATGAGTAAAAGTACGAGAATACATAGGTTTTTTTTCTTTGGATTCATAATTGCCTCTTTTTTTGATATAATATTTTAGGTGATGATGTGTCATGTTTAACAAATTTTATGAGAAATTAAAGGGTTTCATGCGTGAAAATTGGAAATTTTTTGTTTCCCTTTTGGTTATTGTTTGTCTTTTTACATTTGAGCTTCCTTACGTTGTTTATACTCCTGGTGGTTCTATTGATCTTGCCAATCGAATTGAAGTAGAGGATGGGTATGAGACGCAAGGTTCCTTATCTATGGCATATGTTTCGATGATTAAGGGAAGTATTCCATTTTTATTGTTTAGTTATCTTATTCCTAATTGGGATATTGTTTCTACCAAGGATATTAAGCCAGATAACGAGTCTTTGGAAGAGATGATTTTAGCAGATCAAATTTCTCTTATTCAAGCACAGAATAATGCGTTGTATGCTGCTTTTTCCTTAGCAAATAAGGAAGTAAAGGTTTTATCGCAAACCAATCATTTGGTTTATATGAGTAATGAAGCCGATACAGACTTGGAACTGTTTGATGAAATTTTAACGATGAATGGTCAAGAGATAAAAAATTTAGATACTGTCCGCGAAATGGTGGGGAGTTTACATGCTGGGGATGAAGTAAGTTTTGAAATCATTCGTCGTGGTAAAAAAATGACGAAGAAAGCAACGGTTTATGAAACGAGTGAAGGACCAAAAGTGGGCGTTAGTATTACTACTACTTATGAGTATGAAACGAATCCTAAGGTGTCTTTTGTCTCAAAAAGTAGTGAATCAGGGCCAAGTGGTGGACTTATGAATGCTTTGGCAATTTATAATGCTTTGGTGAGTGAAGATATTACGATGGGGAAAAAGATTATTGGAACTGGGACAATTGATAAAAATGGCGTTGTTGGGGAAATTGGCGGAGTAAAATATAAACTTTTGGGAGCTGCAAAGAAGAAAGCTGATGTTTTTTTGGTTCCTACTAAGAATTATGAAGAAGCTATTCAAGTGAAAAATGAAAACGATTTAGATATTCGAGTTATTGCTGTTAGTAGTTTAGAAGAAGCAATTGCCGCTTTAGCAAAGTTATAAAAGTATTGTTTTTATACAATTTAAAAATTAGTTGCTTTTTTTAACAAGAAAAGGATTTTTGATTTAGGAGATTTTATCAATTCTTTTTCTTTTTTTATTTTATTTGAAAAATGATTCATTTGCAGGAATTTTACTTTTATGATAAGGTCATTTTATTCGTTTAAGTAAATAATATTGTGAGTTATTATAAGAAAGGCATAAAAAGTGAGTTTGGTAATTTTTTTAGTAGTAACAGGAAAAGAAGAGAAAATTACTTCAAAATAAGGTCTGTTTTGGCAATTGTTTGACAATTCATTTTGCTAAACATTCTTTAACATGATATACTTTTTTAAGGTGAAGGCTATGACAAAATATGATGAATCATCGATAAAAATTTTAGAAGGCTTAGAAGCAGTTCGAAAAAGACCTGGTATGTATATTGGTTCTACCGATAAACGTGGAATGCACCATTTGGTTTGGGAAATTGTCGATAATGCGATTGACGAAATTATCAATGGTTATGGAGATACTATCAAAATTGCTCTTCATAAAGATGGAAGTATAACGGTAACTGATAATGGTCGTGGAGTTCCTATTGGAAAACATGCGAGTGGAAAAAGTACTCCAGAAGTTATTTATACGATTTTACATGCTGGGGGAAAATTTGAAAGTGGCGGATATAAGGTAAGCGGAGGACTTCATGGAGTTGGAGCAAGTGTCGTAAATGCTTTATCTACTTGGATGGATGTTACGATTTATAAAGAAGGTAAGATTTGTAATATTCGTTTTTCTAATGGAGGACATGTAGAGATTCCTCTAAAAGTGATTGGAGAAACGAAAAAAACAGGAACTAGTGTTACTTTTAAACCAGATGGAGAAATTTTTAAAAATTGTAGTTTTTCCTATACAACAATTTGTGAAAGAATGCAAGAAAGTGCTTTTTTACTTTCGGGAGTCACTATAGAAGTTGTTGATGAAGAAGATAAAAAAGAAGCGAAGTTTCATTATGAAAATGGGTTAATTAATTTTGTTGAATATATTAATGAGGGAAAAAATACGCTTCATAAAGTGATTCATTTTGATGGAACAAAAAATGGAATTGAAGTCGAAATTGCTATGCAATATACAGATTCTTATAACGAAAGTATCGAATCATTTGTTAATAATGTTAAAACAGGTGATGGTGGATCGCATGAAGTAGGTTTTAAAACAGGAATTACGAAAGCTTTTAATGATTATGCGAAAAGTAATGGGATTTTAAAAAAAGACCAAAGTTTAGAAGGTGGAGATGTTAGAGAAGGGTTGTCGGCGGTAATTTCATTAAAGATACCAGAGGCTTTATTACAGTTTGAAGGACAAACAAAAGGAAAACTTGGTACTCCAGAAGCTAGAAGTGTAACAGAAAGTGTTACTTATGAGAATTTAAAATTCTTTTTAGAAGAAAATAAAGAAGCAGCGTTAATGGTTTTAAATAAAGCAATTCAAAGTAAAACAGCAAGAGAGGCCGCAAGAAAAGCTCGTGAACAAGTTCGTAAGGGAACAGGAAAAAGTAATAAAGAGAGAGTATTAAGTGAGAAACTTGCAAAAGCCACAGGTAAGAATTATGAAAAAAATGAACTTTTCTTAGTCGAAGGGGATAGTGCAGGAGGGTCTGCGAAATTATATCGAAATCGTGAGACGCAAGCGATATTACCACTTCGAGGAAAAGTATTAAACTGTGAGAAAGCAAGTCAAAATGATATTGCATCCAATGCAGAGTTAAAACAAATTGAGTATGCGATTGGGGCAGGGCTTGGAGCAGATTTTGATTACAGAGATTCTAACTATGGCAAAGTAATTATTATGACCGATGCCGATGTAGATGGTAGTCATATTCAAATTTTATTAATTACTTTCTTTTACCGATTCATGAGACCATTAATTGAAGAAGGAATGCTTTATATTGCAACACCACCTTTATATTCTATCAGTAATAGTAAAGAAACAATTTATATTGCAGATGATGAAGAGTTAGAGATAGCGAAGAAGAAAATGCGTGGTAATTATAAAATTCAACGATTTAAAGGACTAGGTGAAATGAATGCCGATGAACTTTATAAAACAACAATGGATAAAGAAAATCGAAGATTAATGCGTGTAAATCTTACGGATGCCGCTTTAGCTGAGAAGCGTATTCATGTATTAATGGGAGATCATGTAGAACCCAGAAAAGAATGGATTAATGAAAATGTGGACTTTACCTTAGAAGACGATTTTAGGAAGTGAAAAATATGGCACGGAAAAAAGAAGAAAAAACAATTGTAGAAAAAATATTTGATTATAGTCTTGAAGAAATTATGGGAACAGGTTTTGGAAGATATGCCAAAGAGATTATTCAAGAGCGTGCCCTTCCTGATGTTCGAGATGGATTAAAACCAGTACAACGTCGTATTTTATATGGGATGTATGCTTCTCATTTTACTTACGATAAACCATATCGAAAAAGTGCTCGTGCAGTTGGAGATATTATGGGAAAATATCATCCACATGGAGATTCTTCTATTTATGATGCGTTAATCAGAATGAGTCAACCTTGGAAAATGCGCGAAGTATTTATTGATATTCATGGAAATAATGGAAGTATTGATGGTGATGGACCAGCAGCGATGCGTTATACAGAGTCTCGTCTTTCTAAATTTGCCGAGGTCATGCTTACTTCGATTAATAAAAATACAGTCGAGATGACTTATAATTTTGATGATACAGAGTTAGAACCAACGGTATTACCAGCAGGTTTTCCAAATTTGCTCGTTAATGGTTCAACGGGAATTAGTGCAGGGTATGCGACCAATATTCCGCCACATAATTTAGGAGAAGTCATTGATGCAACGGTAAAGCGAATTGAAAGTCCAAATTGTAAATTAGAAACCATTATGGAAGTTTTAAAAGGTCCTGATTATCCAACTTATGGAGTATTAGAAGGTAAAATGGGTCTTATTGATGCTTATCGAACTGGTAAAGGTAAAGTTGTTTTAAAAGCGAAAACTGAAGTGGTAAAATCGGGAAATCATGAGCAAATTATTGTATCATCCATTCCTTATGAAGTGGTAAAAGAACAGTTAATCAAAAAAATCAATGAAATTCGAATTGATAAAAAAGTGGAAGGAATTAATGAAGTTATTGATGAATCAGACCACGAGAATTTAGCACGGATTGTCATTGATTTAAAAAGTGGAGCAAATTCAGAACTTGTTTTAAATTATTTACTTAAAAATACTGATTTGCAAATTAATTATAATTTTAATATGGTAGCGATTGTTAATCGTCGGCCAAAACTTGTCGGTGTTTTAGATATTTTAGATGCTTTTATTACGCATCAAAGGGAAGTTGTACGAAGAAGAACTCAGTTTGATCTTGACCATGCTAAGGTTCGCTATCATATTTTAGAAGGTTTAGTAAAAGCAATTAGTATTTTAGATGAAGTAATTCGCGTGATACGAGCAAGTAAAAATAAAAGTGATGCGATTGACAATTTAGTGAAAGAATTTGAATTCACGTTTGATCAAGCAAAAGCCATTGTCGAATTACAACTTTATCGTTTAACGAATACAGACATTGTTGAAATTGAAGAGGAAATGAAAAAATTAGAAAAAAATATTTATTTGTGGACTCAAATTCTTAATAATGAAGAAGCTTTAAAACATGTGATGAAAACCGAGTTAAAAGTGATAAAGCGTGAATATGGAAATCCAAGAAGAACGGAAATTCGTGATGAAGTAACGGAAATTAAACTTGATATGAAGAGTATGATTCCGAAAGAAAATGTGATGGTTGTTGTAACCAATGAAGGTTATGTAAAACGGGTAAGTCTTAAGAGTTATGCTTCAAGTAATGGAGAAGAAACGACTTTGAAGCCGGGAGATTATGTGACAGGATTATATCAAACGACCACAATCGATTCTTTAATGCTTTTTACGAATCTTGGTAATTATTTGTTTATTCCAATTCATAAAATTCCAGAAGTGAAATGGAAAGAACTTGGAAAGCATATTAATCATGTGGTAATGCTTCAAACTGATGAAAAAGTCGTTGCAAGTTGTTTGTATGATTCTAAGAAAAAATTAGTAACTGTTACTAAGAATGGAATGATGAAACGAACTTTAATGAGTGAGTATGAAGTTACCAGAACTTCAAAAGCGATGCTTGCTATGAAATTAAAAGATGAAGATGAAGTGGTAACCGTTTTTGAAGAACAAAGACAGTTATTCTTGATATCTAAATTAGGTTATTATGTAAGCTTTGCTCCAAGTGAGGTTCCTTTGGTTGGCGTACGCGGAAGTGGAGTAAAAGGAATTAACTTAAAGGATGATGTGGTAGCTTGTGCTTTTGGACTTTCTGATGAAGATTATCTGGATGTTATTACTAATCAAAAAACAGCAAAGCGTGTGAAATTAGATGAATTTGTTTTAACAGGACGAGCAAAACGAGGAAACACTTTAATGAAAAAAGTGAAATCTGTTCCTTATGAAATTTTAACTGTTATTCCAATGAATTCAAGAGATATTTTAATGATAAAATCAGATAGTGAATTAAGAGAAATCAAAAATAGTGAAATAGCAATTATGGATTTAGCTAGTACTGGATCTAATATATCGAAATATCCGATTGATGCGGCGTTTAAAAAAGTAGAGGTTTTGGAAAATAATTCTAAAGATGAAGAAAAAGCCGTGTCCTCTATGAAAGAAATTACGATGGAAGATTTTTTGGATGATTTTAAACTTTAAGAATAAAAGTCACTGATTACAACTACAATGTAATAGGTGATTTTTTTATGAATAAGAAAGAGGAATTTAAGAATTTTGCATCACGACATCCTGAACTTGTTCATCATGTGAAAACGGGCGAGATGAGTTGGCAGAAGTTTTATGAAATCTATGATATTTATGGTGAAAATGATGAGGCTTGGCGCGATTATTTTTCTCATAATGATGATACCCCATCTTCCTCGGGAGACTTTTCAAGTTTTACCGATAAATTAAAAGGTATTGATATGAATTCTATACAAGAGCATATTAAAACAGCTCAAAAAGCTCTTAATTTAGTTTCTGAATTAACTTCTAAAGGGGCTGAGAATGTAAGTTCGTTTAAAGGACCTGTTACTCCTAGACCACTTAATAAATTTTTTGAGGATTAATTATGGAACTTGATATACAAATAAAATTAAAACAAGAAAAAAATATGTATCAATACTTGAAAGAAAATTCTTATTGGATTAAAGATTTGAACCGTAGTGGTAAAAATTATGAAGCATATTTAAATGCTATGAAAGACTTATACCGACTTAGAACAACGGATAAAATAAGCGATGCCATTGATAATATTGATTTAATTAGTAGTTTCTTAGGAGCTTTTAAATCTTAATTTTCCTTTTTGATGAATTCCTGAAATCTTTATTGACTTCGTTTTCGTAAATGAGATATAATACTTATAATAGTAGAAAGAGGTTAGGGTATGAGAATGCAAAAATGGAATCAGAAGGGTTTTACTTTAATTGAGTTATTGGCTGTTATCTCTATTCTAGCCATTTTGATGTTACTTGCAACGAGTAGTGTTACATCCATTATTGCGAGTTCTTCTAAAAAAGCATTTGTGATTGATGCGCAAAGTGTTGTGGAAAATGCCAAGATTGCTTATACAGATTCTTTATTAAATGGAAGTACAACGGGAACGCACTTTTGCATGCCACTTGATTATTTAAAGGGAAAATATGTCGATAAAATAGGTGCTAGTTATACTGGTAGTGTTGAAATTAATATTTCTGGAGGAATCGCTACGTATACTTTATGGCTTTCTAATGGAAAATTTCAAGTTGAGGGAGCCGAATATTCTAAAATTGAAGCACAGACTGTAGATTTTGCAGCGAATGCTTCTACTACTTGTGATGGAAAAGGAACGGTTGTAACAAAATAGACGTCTTGCGTCTTTTTTTCTTTTTGAAGGAGGAGTTTTATGTTATTAGGGTGTCATGTGTCATTTTCTTTTGATGGACTTTTAGGTAGTGCAAAACAAGCTTATGAATATGGAGCAAATACGTTTATGTTTTATACGGGAGCTCCTCAAAATACGCTACGTAAACCACTTGATGAGAAATATATTTTATTAGCAAAGCAATTTATGAAAGAGCATGGTATTGATATTAATACGGTGATTTGTCATGCGCCATATATTATTAATTTAGCCAATCAATCAGATATGCAAAAATGGAATTTTAGTATTGCTTTTTTACGTCAAGAGATTGACCGATGTTTACAAATGGGAATTAAAAAAATGGTTATTCATCCAGGGAGTGCTGTAGGAATTTCCCATGAAGAAGGAATTAAACATATTATTTCAGCGATAAATGAAGTGGTAAGAGATAAAGATATTGTTATCCTTTTTGAGACGATGGCTGGCAAAGGGACGGAATGTGCTTCTACTTTAGAAGAAGTAAAAATGCTTTTAGATGGTGTGGAAGATATTCATAAATTTGGGGTTTGTTTGGATACTTGTCATTTAAACGATGCAGGTTATGATATGAAAGAGTTTGATGTTTTTTTGGAAGAGTTTGATCAATTGATTGGTATCGATAAAATTTTGTGTGTTCATTTAAATGATAGTAAGAATGAACGAGGAAGTCATAAAGATCGTCATGAAAATATTGGTTTTGGTTCTCTTTCTTTTGATGCACTTTTAGCTATTTTATATCATGAAAAATTAAAAGAAGTTCCTAAAATTTTAGAAACTCCTTTTGTAAGTAAAACGAATGACGAACAAAAGAGGGAATATCCTCCTTATCGTTTTGAAATTGAGATGTTAAAGCAAAAAGAATTTAATCCAGCTTTAATAGATCAAATTCGCAAATATTATAAAAATGCTTGATATTTTTTGATATATTCTTTTATTAAATAATTGATTTTGGCAAAGTTTTCTTCTGTAAATTGATTGCGATATTTTTCAAATTGAAAAGCATTCGGATTACTTAAGATTATACGCCAATTTTTTTTGACAAAGTCATAGGTAAAATTTAATTCTTCTTCATTTAAAGAAACGTTATTTTTGATGGCAAAATTTTGCACATCTTCTTTTTCTAATCTAGACATGTATCTATCGATTAAGTTAAACATTGTATCACCTAACTTATTGTATGTTTTAAGAATAAAAAAGAATACTAGTAAGGGTGAGAAAAATGAAAAAACGTTCCAATTTTGGTTATTATTTTCTTCTTATCGTTATTTTTGGGATTCTTTTTTCGCGAATCATTTATTTAAATCAATCGAAGCATGAGCATTATCAAAATTTGTTAAAAGCCCAAACTGAGGTGTATGTTTTAGGAAGTAGTGCGCCGAGAGGACGAATTTTAGATACTAAAGGGAGAGTACTTGTAGATAATACTTTGATTAATCAAATTGCGTATCATAAAATTTCTTCTTTTGGGTTTGAAGAAGAAATGAAAATTGCGGAGACGTTACTTACTATTTTTGAGGTAGAAGAAGCAAGTGAAAGTCGTTTAAGAGAATACTATGTTCAAAAAAATAAAAAACTTGTAGAGGAATATATTACAAATGAAGAACGGCAGTTATATGAAGAGCGAAAGTTATCTTTGGAAACTTTAGAGAAATATAAGAGGGAACGAATCTCGACGGATGTGCTTAATGATCTATCTCATCACGAAAAAATGTTAGCAGAGCTTTACGCACGAATGAATGAAGGTTATGCTTATCAAAATAAAATTTTGCTTAAAGAAGCGGATGAGAAAATTGTGGCTGAGGTTTTTGAGAAGAATATAACGGGTGTGTTTGTACATGAAAGCTGGAAAAGAATTTATCCTTATGGTGAAACATTAAAAAGTTTTTTTGGTTCAGTTCAAGTAGGAATTCCCCTAGAAAAGAAAGAGGAATTTTTGGAAAAGGGATATGCTTTAAATGATACGGTAGGGATTAGTTATTTAGAACAGCAGTATGAGGATTATTTGAAAGGAGAAAAGGCGGTTTATTTTGTTAATGCTGATAAGTCTTTATCGTTACATCAAGAGGCAAAGCGAGGAAATGATTTGGTTTTATCTATTGATATCGATTTACAGTTGTTATTAGAAAATACGATCAAAGAAACGCTATTACGAGTTAAAAAAATGCCAAATACGGAGTTTCTAAAAGAGAGTTATGCAGTGATTGGGAATCCGAGTACAGGCGCTATTTTAGCGATTGCTGGGGAGAGGATTTTGGCAGGACAAATTAATACCTTTCAAGAAGTTTCTGTTAATACGATACTTTCATCGTTTACTGTTGGAAGTATTGTGAAAGGGGCTAGTCATACTGTTGGTTATTTAAATGGGGTAATAGAGTTAGATAAAAAGATTAAAGATTCTTGTGTAAAATTGTATTTGAATCCCGAAAAATGTTCTTATAAAGAATTGGGATATTTGGATGATATTACGGCATTAAAATGGTCCAGTAATTATTATCAGTTTTTGACAGCGATTAAGTTAGCGGGAAAAAAGTACTCTTATAATATGAAATTAGAGGCTTCCGAAGATGTTTTTCAAAAATATCGTTCTGTTTTTGCCATGTATGGTTTGGGAAGTTTAACTGGTATTGATTTACCTAACGAAAAAAATGGAATGATTGGCAAGACGCTTAGTGATGATTTGCTTCTTAATTTAACTATTGGTCAATATGATACCTATACGCCAGTTCAGCTACTGCAATATATGAATACTATTTCTAGTAATGGTAAAAGATATTCTTTATCTTTTATGAAAGAAATTCGAAATAATCAAAATGAGGTTATTCATACTTATGAGCCTTCTTTATTGTCAGAAATACCATTAGATGGTTCTTATTATAATCGAATTCGCGAAGGTTTTCGTCAAGTTCTTTATAATGGAACAGGCTCTGGTTATGTAAGTAGGGAGATTTCGGCTTATGGTAAAACTGGAACAAGTGAGTCTTTTTATGATGCTAATTCTGATGGACGTGTGGATACAAAAACAATTAGTTCAACATTTGCTATGATTGGTCCAGCTAAGAATAATTCTTATAGTTTAGCCATTGTAACCCCTAATTTAAGTCATTATGATGGTGTAAAAGATTATACCGCTCCTTTTAATCGTTATATTAGCAATCAAATTAGTGAATATCTTTTAAATTACGAAATTGTTTAGAAAAATTATAAAAAAGTGTTAACAACAAGCAAAAATTGTTAATTTTGATTATTATAAATCCGTTTTATTGAAAGGGGATTTTATAATGAAACAATTTTGTGAACAATTTGTTCAATATGCGAAAGATAAACTAAATTTTAAAAAAAGTTTAAGAAATACTTTTTTAGCATCAGCATTTTTAGGAGCTACTTTTAGTCCGCTGTTTGGCAGTAAATCTTATGCGATGACTCAACCAGTTAAGTCATCATCTTTACCAATGACTACTCAAGACATTTTGGATAATGAATATGTTTTAGAAGATATTTTAGCATCAAATGGAGTTAGTGTAGAAACAGAAGAAGTGAATCATGCTCCTTATTTTTTAGGAGATCATGTATATGCTCAATCTGGTACAAGAATTTATCGAAATGAAAACCAACTTTACAACCAAGAAAATTCTTTAAGAATGCGTTATCCAGAAACTGTAAAAGAAATTACAGGAATGGTTTTTTTAGTAGATGGGTACCCAAAAACAGTTACCCTGGAAAACCAAGCTTTGTTATATCAAAATGAATATGAATTAATTGGTTATTTGGTAAATGATAATGAAGGCTTTTTAAGAGTAGAGGATGTTTATCAAAAAGATGTGGAAGCGATAATTGATTCATCACAAACTGATACAGATTCTATGGAAGTATTAGAAGAAGTTTTAGAAAGTGAAACAGAACCAGTTGTAGAAGAACAAGTAACTACTGAGATTTTAGAAGTTGAACAAGCAACACCGAGTAATGCGGCGTCAAGTGAAGAAGAGACTCAATTATTTGAAGAACAAGTAAATATGGAAATCTTAAAAGCCGAAGAGACGATAGAAACGCAAGAAGCATGGTATGAAGATGAAGAAATTTTGCAACTTTTAGGAGTTGAAAGCTTAGAGGAATTGACAATTCAAAATCTAGAAGGTGAATTAGCTTCACCAAGTAATGCAACGCCAAGTGATGCTACTCCAAGTAATGCTACACCAAGTAATGCAACGCCAAGTAATGCTACACCAAGTGATGCAACGCCAAGTAATGCAACGCCAAGTAATGCTACACCAAGTGATGCAACGCCAAGTAATGCTACACCAAGTGATGCAACGCCAAGTGATGCAACGCCAAGTGATGCAACGCCAAGTGATGCTACACCAAGTAACGCAACACCAAGTAATGCTTCTATTTATCGAATTAATGAATCGGTATTCATGAAACCATTTCATGCGTTATTTCAAAATGTTAAAGATTTGGTTGGATGTAAGAAAGTAAAAGAGATTTCTCCTAATGAAAGTCCAAAAATTATTACAGGAATAGTAGTAAATGAAAATGTTTTTCATACATCTAATGCGAATGAATTAGTAGATTTATTAAATAATAACGAACAAATTAGTGCTTACGAATTAGATTCTAAGTATTATGTTTTACCAGAAAGTATTTATCAAAAAGATAAAATTCAAGCTACAGATAGTGAAATAGCTGAAGTATCTAAAAATGTTTATTCTAAAGATGTTGATTTAACAATATTACCTAATGCAAGAATTTATAGTAGTCCAAAAGATTTAGTAAATGTTACTAATTCTCTATCGCCATCTTATAAAGCTGGTACTGTAAAAAGTATCCATCAATATGTACTTTCTCAAGATGGTGTCCCATTCTTTGTTGATGATTATGATACAGTAATAGAACTTCAACTTTTAGGATATCATTTTGATGGGTATTTAGTGAAAAATCAATATTCCTATGATAAGTGCGGTAATATTAAAGCCTTAGAGGGATATTTTAGAAAAGAAGATGTTGTATCAAAAGAAGTATATGATGCCACTCTTAATGTTTCAGATAATATTGTTGAGAGTGTGAAAAATCAATTTGATTTTGACCAATATATCTCTTCTGACGTAACCAAGGAAAGAAGAGAATGTTTATTACAATTACGTGATGAATTAATGGCTCAACATAGTCAGAATTTAGGTGGAAAAATATTAGAAAGAAAACTTTGTTAGTCTTGCTTTAAAATAGAAAGGGTATTCTTTCTATTTTTCTTTGAAAATTAATGATTATTTGATATAATACATATGAATTTTAAAAGGAGGCAAGCAAAATGGCAAAAAATGAAAACAGACAATTTGTTGGTTTAAAATGTAGTAGATGTGGAAAACATCTTCGTCCTACTGTAAAAAATAAAAAAAATACAACTGATAAATTAGAATTAAATAAATATTGTCCTACTTGTAAGCAAGTAACTGCATTTAAAGAAACTAAAATAGGAAAATAAGAGAGTGAGTGATAAAAAATGCTTATCAATATTAATGACATTAAAAATGGTATGACAGTAATTGTTGATGGTAATCTTTGTTTAATTCAAGAGTTTCAACATGTAAAACCAGGAAAAGGTAGTCCGTTTATTAAAATTAAATTAAAAAATTTAAGAACTGGAAGCATTGTAGAAAATACTTACAATACTAATATTAAAATTGAGAGAGCTCATGTTGATAAAATGCCAATGCAGTTTTTATATGCTGATGGAGCAAATTATGTTTTTATGAATACTGAGACATATGAACAATTAGAGATTCCTGCTACTAAATTAGAGAATGAAGCAAAGTTTTTGAAAGAAAGTATGGAAATTCAAATTGATTCTTTTGAAGGAGAAATTTTAGGAGTTACTTTACCTGAAAAAGTAGAATATGAAATTGTGGAAACAGAACCAGCTGTAAAAGGTAATACTACAAATAATGCTATGAAAGATGCAACTATTGAGACTGGTTATGTAGTAAAAGTTCCTTTGTTTATTAATCAAGGAGAAAAAATCATTATTTCTACTAGTGATGGAAAATATTCTGGAAGAGCTTAGACTCTTTTTTTTTGCTTTTATTTTTGGTATAATTTTTTTATCATAAAGGGTGTGTAGTTGTGAAAGAAAATATTCAAATGTTTAAGGAATGGTACCAATTATGTAAGCCGAAGAAAACTTATTGGTTTTTTCAATTTGCAACGGTAATCGTAGTTAGTATTTGTTTGGTTTGTGAGTCGATGTATGTTGCTAAAGTAACAACTAGTTTAGCAGAAGGTAATTTTAAAATGGCAATTTTTTGTTTGACATTAGGATTATGTTTTGTGTTATTGCGTCAGTTTTCTTGGATCTTAAATTATCAAAATACTTATAACCTAATTGGCGATATTTATAAAAGACTTCAAAAAAGAATTTTTTATAAAATTATTCATGGAAAAGAAAAAAACTTTGTACATATTTCTAAAGAAAAGTTGATTAATATTTTTCATAGTGATGCTTACGATACTGCTAAATTTAGTGACCAAATCTGTTCGCGTTTTCGCTATCTTTTGTCAACCTTGTTAACGTTAGGATATGTATTTACAGTATCTATTCCTATTGGTTTTGTGGTGTTATTTGTGGTTCTTTTAAATTATAAAGTTTTAAATTGGATTAATACAAGAATTAGTATGGCAATCAAGAATGTAAAAGAAAAAGTAGATTCAGAATTTGAAACTTTTTCTGAAATTTTATCTTCTAAAAATATGATTGATTCTTATGCTTTGACGCAAAAAATGGAACAAGAGTTTTCACGAAAAAATGAGCAATTTATGAAAGCACAACACAAAAAGATTATGGCAAATTCTATGTTAGAAAATAATTTTTTTGGATATTATAAAAGTGTTATTTATTTGATTACTTTGGTTTTAATTTATTTATTGTCATCTGGTAATTTGACACTTACAGTTTATTTAATCGTAGTTTCTTATTTAACGGATAGTGTAACAAATAGTAAAGACTTTATGGGAGTATTAACGGAGTTAAAAAATGCTTATGTTACTTGTAATCGTGTCAATATTATTTTAAATTTTGATGAAAAGCAGAGAATTGATTTTGGAACTCTTCAAAAAGATGATGTAAAAGGAGAAATAGATTTTATTCATGTTTCTTATGATGCTTCACAAGTTGATGATTTTGAATTGAATGATTTAAAAGATGTCAATATTCATATTAAATCTAATCAAACGGTTTTGTTTCATGGAGCAAAGAATAGTGGAAAACGAACCATTTTTTATTTGTTACGTCGTATGATTACGGCAACAGAAGGAGAAATTTATGTAGATCAATTTAAAATCTGTGATTATGATGAAAAGAATTATCGTCAAAATGTTAATTATTTGACCACGAAACCTTTCTTTTTCCATGGATCGATTCTACGAAATATGAAGTTGATAGATGGGAATAAAGAGCATATTATAGATGTTTTAAAACAAGTTGGAATTTATGATTATATTCTTAGTTTACCTAAGGGGTTAAGATATGAAGCGAATGCTTTACCAAAACGAGAATTATATTTGTTAAGTTTAGCACGTTTATTACTTATGAAAAATGAAATTTTAATTTTATATGAATTTCCTAATTATTTGAGTGCTGAGGATAAAAGGGAAATTAAGAGTATTTTAACTAAATTTCATGAGAAGAAAACGATTCTTTTGTTTTCGGCAAATGATGATATTTCGGATATTGCAGATAGTATTTTTGAAGTAGAACGTGGTCGAGTTCATTTACAAAAATAGTTCTTTCAATAATCTTTGTTTTTCAAAAAGGAAAGATATATCTAACTTTCTTTTTTTTGATATCTTGGTTTGCAAGCTCGCTAAAATTATGTTATTCTTAAGATTCTAAGAGGTGTATTATGAAACGCATGAAACAAGTCAGTCGAGTTGGATTTTTCGGGATTTTGGGAAATCTTTTTTTGATGCTTATTAAGCTTAGTAGTGGAATTGTTTTTTCTAGTCAAGCAATGATTGCTGATGGTATAAATAGTACTATGGATATTTTTGCTTCTTTTATGACATTATTAGGAGGAAAAATTGCCGAAAAGCCTCGCGATTGTGACCATCATTTTGGACATGGCAAAGCTGAATTTTTATTTTCTCTTTTTGTTAGTTTGTCGATGGTTTTTGGTGCTCTTTTTATTTTTATTGAAGCATTAAAAGGTCTGTTTACAGGTCATGAGTTAGAGTTTTCAGGGTTATTGATTGCGGTCTGTCTTATTACGATTTTAGTGAAGGGAATTTTGTATTTTTATTCAAAAAAGATTTTTCAAGAAACGAAAAGTATTTTGGTAGAGTCAAATATGTTAGACCATCGTAATGATATGATTGTTACTTCTTTTACATTAATATCAATTCTTTTATCTCAATTACCATTTGCTTTTTTTGATAGTATAACTAGTATGGGAATCGCTTTTTGGATTGCTTATTCTGGAATTAAAATTTTCTTTGATAGTTATGCTATTTTAATGGATCATGCGATGGATGAGTACCGTGTAAAGGTGATTAAAAAGTATATTTTACGAAATCCAAAGATAGAGGGAATTAGTAAATTTGAAACAACACCTGTGGGGTATCAATATATTTTGATTTTATCTATTTTAGTGGATGGAAATTTATCGACTTTTGAAAGTCATGAAATTGCAGATCTTTTAGAAAAAAAGCTATTAAAGAAGTATCCTGAGTTATTAACGGTTACTATTCATGTAAATCCGATTGACTTATAAAAAAGTAGTTTATGTAAATTTTGGAGACACATATAAAAAGGGTATGTGTCTTTTTTCATAAGAAAAGTACCTTTTTCTCATAGCTTTTTGGTGCTAATTTAAAAGGTACTTTATATTTATTTTTGAATTAATTGATATCCTACTTGGTTGATGGGACCTGCTCCAATCGTTACAATGATGTCATCTTTTCTGACGTGTTCTTTTAGATACAGGATGATTTTATCGTAAGAGTCCAAATAGATAGAATTAGGATTTTTTTCTTGAATTAATTTTAATAAATCTTTAGAAGAAATGCCAGTAGTATTTGTTTCACGAGCAGCGTAGATTTCACTTAAAATAATGTGATCAAACTCTGCGAGAATTTTGGCAAATTCTTTTAAATGTTCTTCGGTTCTTGTGTAAGTATGGGGTTCAAAAATGGCCCATGTTTCATGATGCGGTATTTCTTTGCTTGTATTTAGTGTTGTTTTTATTTCGGTAGGGTGATGGGCGTAATCATCGAAGACAGGAATGGATTGATATTCTCCAATTTTTTCAAAGCGACGATTGGCTCCAGTAAAATTTTGTAGTCCTTTTTGTATGATTTTTGCATCAATTTGATAGTAATCACAAGTGGCAATACAAGCTAAGGCATTTAATATATTATGAAATCCACGAACACTCAGAGTAAACGTAAAGAAGTAATTATCGTTTTTGAAACATTCAAAAGTAGGGTAGCCATAGGAGTCTAGAATAATATTTTTAGCTTGATAGTCGGCTTTATGGTCTATTGCATAAGTAATTAGTGAACTTTGTATATCTTTGGTTACTTCCACCGTATTTTCATCATCATAATTAGCAATTACTAAACCATTGTTATCTAATCTTTGAATAAATTTTTGAAAAGAATGTTTGATATTATCTATTGTTTTAAAATAATCTAAATGGTCGTTATCGATATTTAAAATAATTTCTGTTTTGGGATAAAAATGTAAAAAAGAATCGACATATTCGCAAGCTTCTAATATGAAATAATCACTATTTCCGGTTTTGTTATTGCCTTTAATATTTTTTAAGTAAGCTCCAACTTCAATAGTAGGGTCATATTCTGCTTCTAAAAAACAAGTAGCAATCATTGACGTTGTTGTTGTTTTTCCATGAGTTCCACTAATACAAATACATTCTTTGTAGCATTTGGTAATTAAACCTAAAAATTCAGAGCGTTCCATATGTTCTTTTTTTAGTTCTAGAGCTTTTTGGCGTTCTAAGTCATTTTCTTGAATAGCTGCTGTGTAAACAATTAAGTCGGCATCTGAAATCATTTCGGGATGATGACCAATTTGAACGTTAATGCCAAGAGCTTTTAAGTGTTTGGTATTATCACTTTCATGAGCATCACTTCCGGTAATTATAAAACCGTAATGTGTTAAGTGTTCGGCAAGGCCACTCATGCTTACGCCACCAATGCCAATCATATGAATTTTTTTGTATTTTTGTATCGTTTCTAAATTCGTCATATTTTTTCCTCCATTTGTTTTATTATAGCTTATGTGAAAATAAACGTAAAGTTTTCTCTTTCTAACAGTAAAATATTTACAAAAAATATTGGAAAGTAGGGAGAAGTTCTTTACTTTTTTTAGGGGTTAGTGTAATATAGTGGTAGATAGTGGTACAAGGTGGAAGAAAGTGGGGGATGAAAATGTTCTTAGGCGAATATCATCATAATATTGATGAAAAAGGCCGGATTGTACTTCCTTCCAAGTTTCGGACGGAATTAAAGGACAAATTCATTATTGCTCGCGGTCTTGAAAAATGCTTGTATGTTTATTCTCTAGACGATTGGAATAAACTGGTTAGCAAGTTAAATACTCTACCTTTTACAAAAAAAGATGCCAGAACTTTTACTCGTTCTTTCTTCTCAGGTGCTACTTTCTGCGAGTTCGACAGTCAAGGTAGAACTTGCATAACCTCCCCACTCGTTAGTTATGCCGGTTTAACACGAGAATGTGTCATAATCGGCGCTAACGACCGTATTGAAATATGGGATAAGAGTGCATGGGAAAGTGTATTAGAAGATAGTGAAGAGAATATGTCGGATATCGCTGAAAACTTATTTATGGATGTGAATTTATGAAACATTATTCAGTTTTAAAAAGTGAAGCTCTTCGTTTTTTAGATTTAAAAGAAAATGGCGTTTATGTTGATGCAACGCTTGGGTATGCAGGACACTCTAGTGAGATTTTAAAAGCAATTCCACATGGGATGCTATATGCTTTTGATCAAGATGAAGAAGCAATTTTATATTCGCAAGATTGTTTGACAAAAATTGGTACGAATTTTGAACTCATTCATTGTAATTTTGTACAAATGAAAGAAGAATTGCATCGAAGAGGAATTGATAAAGTAGATGGAATTTTGTTTGACTTAGGTGTTTCTAGTCCACAAATAGATAGTGAATCGCGAGGTTTTTCTTTTATGCGAGAAGAAACCTTGGATATGCGAATGGACCAAACAAAGGATTTTACAGCAAGGACTTTACTTGAGACATATTCTTATGAAAAATTATGTGAGCTTTTTTTTCGATATGGTGAGGAAAGTCGAAGTAAACAAATTGCTAAAAAGATTGAGCAAGTGCGAAAAATAAAGCCCATTAAAACAACGACGGAATTAGTACATATTATCGAAGAAGCTGTTGGAGCAAATTATTTTTATAAAAAGCATCCAGAACGAAATATTTTTCAAGCAATTCGAATTGAAGTAAATCGTGAGTTAGCTGTGTTAGAGCAAGTATTACCAGATGCTATTTCTTTATTAAAAAAAGGAGGAAGAATTTGTGTAATTACTTTCCATTCCTTAGAAGATCGAATTACGAAGAATATTTTTAAGTCGTATGCGAATGTTGATGAAATGGTGAAAGGGTTACCAGAGATTCCATTGGAATATCAACCTGAAATACAAATATTAACGAAAAAGCCAATTGTTCCAAGTGAGGAAGAATTGAAAGAAAATAGTAGAAGTCGCAGTGCTAAACTACGAGTTATAGAAAGGATAAAAGAGGATGAAAAAGACTAAAAAGAAAATTAAAATAGTACGTGGAGAAAAAATAATTTATTGGATGATTTTTTTCTTAATTGTAACGATGCCACTTTGTACTGTACTTACGAAAGCTCTTTTGTCAGAAAGTAATATTGAAGTGGAGCAAATGAAAGCTAAGATTGAACGTCAAAAAGATGTAAATGATTCGCTTAGCATGCAGATTGATGAGCTAGCAAGTCTTGATAAGATTCAACAAGTTGCTACAGAAAAAGGCTTGAGTTATAATAATGAAAATATTAAAGTAATAAATGAATAAGTAAAGAGGAAGTTATGAAAAAAGTGAGGAAAGAACGTCAACGATTATCGATGAATATTAATTTAAAGATAACAGTGCTTGTCTTTTCTTTTTTCTTTGTGCTGATTTTAGCTAAGTTGGCTTATGTTTCTTTAAGTAATGATGTGGATGGGATTAATTTACGAGAATTTGCCGATAATCGAAATACTACTAAGCAACCAATTTATGCTTCGCGTGGGTCTATTTATGATGTTAATGGGGATGAACTGGCGAAAACGGTTAAGTCATATACTGTTATTGCTTATTTATCTTCTTCTCGAACTAAAAATGAAAAAAAGCCACAGCATGTGGTTGATAAAGAAGGGACAGCAAGAGCGCTTGCACCTATTATTCATATGAGTGAAGAGCAAATTTTAAAGTTATTGAATCAAGATTTGTATCAAGTAGAATTGGGACCTGGTGGAAGAGGAATCACTGAAGATACTAAAAAAACGATTCAAAAGTTAGAGTTACCGGGGATTAGTTTTATTTCTAGTACGAAACGCTTTTATAAAAATAAGAGTTATGCGTCCTATTTAATTGGTTATGCAAGACGAAATGAACAAGGGGAAATTCAAGGGGAAATGGGAATCGAATCCTATTTTAATGAACAGTTAAAAGGTGTTGATGGTTATACGGAATATCAACAGGATGCGTATGGATATCCACTACCAAATACCCAGATTACAGAAGAAGCGGAAAGTGGCGCAGATATTTATTTGTCGATTGATAATAATGTTCAATTTATTTTGGAAAATGTTTTGACTAAATTAAAAAATGAGCATAGTTTAGATTGGGCGCAATTTGCTGTTATGGATGCAAAATCGGGAGCTATTATTGGTAGTGCAACGGTTCCAAATTTTGATTTGAATACATTAAATGGCATTACTTCTTATTTAAATCCTTTGACGAGCTATCAATATGAACCTGGATCTACCATGAAAATTTTTTCTTTTATGGCTGCGATAGAAGCAGGGATTTATGATGGAAATGCTATGTTTTCTTCTGGAACGATTACGTTAAAGGATGGAACAAGAATTAAAGATTTTAATAATGTTGGTTGGGGAACGATTAATTACAATACAGGTTTTTCTTATTCTTCTAATGTAGCAGCGACAAAATTAGCTCTTGAAATGGGGGCAGGGGCTTTAAAGGATTTCTATGAAAAGTTTGGTTTTGGTAAGAAAACGGGAATTACTTTACCTTCGGAGAGTGAAGGAATCGTCGATTTTAGTTATGAAAGTGAACTTGCTAATGCTAGTTTTGGGCAAGGAATGACGATTACACCAATTCAGATGTTACAAGCTTTATCGGTATTTGCTAATGATGGGGTTATGATAAAACCATATATTATTTCTAAAATAGTAGATGCTCATGGAAATGTTACGAGTGAAGGGCAACGAGAAGAATTAGGAAGAGTTGCTAATGTTACTACTATAGAGCAAATGAAAAAGATGATGTATGATGTGGTTTACAACGGTTTTTCTTATAATAAAGCATATGCGCCGGATAATGTGACGATTGCTGGAAAAACTGGTACCGCTCAAATCGCTTCTAATAGTGGAGGATATTTAACAGGAGAATATGATTATGTTAAAAGTTTTGCAGGTTTCTTTCCTTATGAAAATCCGCAATATGTCTTTTATTTTTCTACCAAACGTTTAGTAAGTAATTCTTCGGCTCTTATGAAAGCTGTTTCCTCTGCGGTTGGAGAAATTGCTAAAGTCTTAAATTTAACAGAATCTAAGCAAGATGCTGATGTGAGCAAGATCGTTACGATTTCTAATTTTATTTCGAAACAGGTGGATCAAACTTTAGTTGATTTAGAAAAAGTAAAAGTGAAACCTGTAGTACTTGGGAATGGTAATTATATTGTAAATCAATATCCACTACAAAATACGACGGTTTTGGAAGGATCGAAATTATTTTTATTAACTAATGGTACAGAGTTTAAAATGCCAGATGTGGTGGGATGGAGTACCAATGAAATCATTCGTTTTTGTAATTTATTAGGTATTTCTTATCGATTGAATGGTTATGGAGTTGTGGAAAGTACAAATGTTCCTACCGATAGTGTAATCCAGTTTGATACCGTTTTAGAAATACAATTACATGTTACATAGTTAAAGAAGTGAACCCAAATTCTTTAGAAAGAAGGTTGTAATACTTCTTTTTTTCTTTTGTGAGTTAATTTGTAAGGTTTATTTTCACCATTTCGCTTCTTCCAGCGGTACGAATTGGAAATCCCCAAACTCCGTAGCCAGATGAAACAATAATTTGATAATTTTGTTGTTTGTGATATCCATATTGTAAGAAGAAATTAGCAGGGAATATTTGACCCGCATGGGTGTGACCAGATAATTGTAAATCAATATTTAGAGAAGAGGCCAGTAATTGGTCTTTGGGTTGATGATCTAAAAGCAGGGTAGGAAGAGATGGTTTGGTTTCTTGTTTTAAGTCAGTTAAATCTTTTCGGGGATTTCCTAAGTTGTTGTTTCGATAATCTTTGCGTCCAATTAAATTAATAAGATCAGCAATTTGAATCACTTTATCATCTAATACTTGAATCTTGTTTTGTTCTAGTTTTTGTTTGATATCCTTGTTTAATAAATCATGGTTTCCTTCTATGTAAAAAATACCGTATTTTGTTTTTATTTTACTAAAAGCTAATATTGCCTGGTTTTTAAAATCTTCTTGGGTGTATTCGTCGAAAATATCTCCTCCAAAGATAAAGATATCAGCGTTTAATTCATTGGCATGGACAACGATTTCATTTAGAAATTTATCACTATGTATCATTCCTAGATGTAAGTCAGAAATCATGCCGATTGTAATAGAATTTTTTAGTTTGGTCGATATTTTAATATTGTATTCTTTGATGATGGGATGATTGATATTATATAGTCCATACAAAGAAATAAGACTACAAAGAATAATGATGGGAATTCCACGAAAATATATTTTGTTTAATAAAGTTAGAAGATAAGTACATTTTAGTAAACGAAAAATTATTTTGATAAAGTCAAAGAGAAGATTGAAGAGTATAAAATATAGAAAAAAGCCGACAAAGATTGTTCGAAACAGGAAGAGACTGGTGGTAATGAGATAAATTGTAATCCAATAAAAAATTTTGTACTTTTTTTGTTGGTAAGAAAGAAAGGTTTTTAATTTTATGCCGATATAAAAACCGCTTATTAAAATGATAAGAAAAATGGGAATAATCCAATTTGTATAATTCATCGTTTTCACTTCCAGAATTATTTTAACACTTTTGGCTTTTTTTAAACTTACAATTTTGTCAGTTTAGGCATAAAAAAACTAGAATTAAGCTTTGATAGAAAAAGCTTCTTCTAGTTCTTGTAATTCTTCTTTTGTCCATTCACCAAAATCTTGTTTGATTATTTGAGTAGGTTGTTGTTTGTAAGGTTGGAGGAAAAAACGTTTTTTTTCTTTCACATAATTTTGGACACTTAAAATATCTTCTTTCGTGTGCATTGTTTTATTAATGGTCATGCGAAATTCGTAATCTTTTTTGCTAGTTTCAATGATTTCTATGCTTTGTTTTATTTTATCTAAATCTACTGGGCATCCTACTGTTTCTTCATATTTTTCCCAAGTGTTTTTGATATCCATAGCAATGTAATCAACTAAATTTAAGTCCAAAATCTTTTTTAAAAGTTTGGGATTGGTTCCGTTGGTATCTAATTTAATTTGTAAATGGAGTTTTTTAATTTGTTTTAATAATTCAATTAATTTTTCACCATATAAAGTGGGTTCTCCACCAGTTATGACTACAGCATTTAAAAAGGCACTTCTTTTTTGAATTTCTAGTAAGACGTCATTGATTTCGTAAGTCGTTTCAGTTTTATTGACAATCGAACTATTGTGGCAGAAGGGGCAACGAAAGTTACACCCTCCTAGAAAAATCACAAAGCTCGGTAAAGATGGGTAATCCACTAAAGATAGTTTTTGAATTCCATAAATCATTCTACTATATATTCTTTTCTTTGATGGAATTCTTCTCGTTTTGAATTATTAAAGTTTTGAACTGGACGATAGAATCCTACCACTCTTGTCCATACTTCACAATCTCCACCACAATGCGGACAAGTAAATTGTTCGCCATCTAAATAACCATGTTCTTTACAAATACTGAAAGTAGGGGTAAATGATAAATATGGTAATTTATAATTGGCAAAAATATTTTGTAGTAAAGTTTTGGTAACTTTCGGATCATGAATTCTTTCTCCTAAGAAAGCATGAAGAACAGTTCCACCTGTATATTTACATTGTAGTTCATCTTGTAATTCGATGGCTTCAAATAAATCGTCGGTCGCATTAACTGGTAATTGAGTACTATTGGTATAGCATGCTTCTTTTTCTCCAGCAGTAATAATATCTTTGTAAGTGTTTTTGTCTATTTTAGCAAGACGTGGTGCTGTTCCTTCGGCTGGAGTTGCTTCTAAGTTGTAAAGGTCGCCATTTTCTTGATATTCTGTTAAGACTTCGTTCATATAATCTAGAATGTCTTTGGCAAATTCTTGCCCATAACGTGTAGTTATATTTTCAGAATCGTTAGTAAAGTTTCTAATACATTCGTTCATTCCAACAATACCAATCGTATTGAAATGGTTTTTCCAATATTCTCCGAAACGTTCTTTAATGTCAGCAAGATAAAATTTGCTATATGGGTAAAGTCCGCCTTCGGTATTTTTTTCTAAAAATTTACGTTTAGTACTTAAGATATCGCGACACAAATCCATTAAAATTCGTAATTGTTTTTTTAGTTCAGTTTTATCTTTGTATAAATAACCTAAGCGTGGAAGGTTGATGGTTGTTACACCGATACTTCCAGTCATAGGGTTAGCACCAAATAAGCCACCACCACGTTTTCTTAACACGCGATTATCGATTCTAAGACGACAGCACATACTTCTAGCATCTTCAGGATTCATATCACTATTTACAAAGTTAGCAAAATAAGGAATTCCATATTTGCTTGTCATTTTCATAACATCATCTACAATTGGACGATCCCAATTAAAGTCTTTTCCGATATTGTAAGTAGGGATAGGGAATGTGAATACACGGCCACTCGCATCTCCTTCTGTCATTACTTCACAGAAAGCTTTGTTTAATAAATCCATTTCTTCTTGAAATTCACCATAGGTTTCTTCTTTGTATTCGCCACCAATTATGATGTGTTTATCTTTGAATAAAGAACTTACTTCTAAATCTAGAGTAATGTTAAAGAATGGAGTTTGAAAACCAACTCTGGTTGGTACAGCCATGTTAAAGATAAATTCTTGCATTGCTTGTTTTACCTCTTTATATGTTAAATTATCATAACGAATGAAAGGAGCTAAGTAAGTATCGAAACTAGATAGAGCTTGAGCACCAGCTGCTTCTCCTTGAAGAGTATAGATAAAGTTTACAACTTGACCTAGAGCGCTTCGGAAATGTTTTGGAGGTTTACTTTGAATTTTATTTTTTACTCCAGTAAATCCTTTGATTAGCAATTGTTCTAAGTCCCATCCACAACAGTAAACAGATAAAAGCCCTAAATCATGAATGTGAATGTCACCATTTTCGTGAGCTTTCTTTTGTTCGGGAGTAAAGATATGATTTAGCCAGAAGTTTTTACTGAATTCTGATACTAAAAAGTTATTTAAACCTTGTAAAGAGAAGCCCATATTGGAATTTTCTTTTACGGCCATATCATCGCCGCCGGTATAGGTAAGTACCATTTTTTCGACAGCTTTACTAGAAAGATTATCGTTTCTTAATATTTCTCTTTGATAACGATAGCGAATATAATTCTTGGCTACATTGTTTAAACCACTATTCATTAAAGCATTTTCGACAGCGTCTTGTACATCTTCTATACATACTGTATCTCGGTTTAAATCTTCTAATATTAAAAGAACGTTGTTTGTTATAATTTGACTTTTATGTTCACTTTCTTCTTTGGAAATTTCTTTGTTGGTTGCTATTAAAGCTTTTTGAATGGCAACTTCAATTTTCTTTGCATCAAAATCTTGTTTTTTGCCATTTCTTTTAATGATAGACTTTATCATATAATCACAATCCTTTCTTGATATTGTCTGTAGGGTCATTATACTATGAAGTTTTTTAAAAATGCAACATTAATTTTTAAATATTTTTTTCTGTGTAAAGTTATAATTTTCTTGTCAAAAAGAAAAAAATGGCAAAAAAAACATTTTGTTATTTTGGGGGTTATAAGTTTGAATTTTCTTTTAAAATGGAGAAAAAAATAATTTTTGCTTTAAAATTTATTTTATGTTTTTTTATAAAAAATATTTTTTTGACAAAAAGACTTGACTTTTATGTTCTTTTAATAATTTGTTGATTTTATCGTGAATTTCTTCTATAATATGATTAAGATTTAGGTTGGTGAAAACATGCAAAAAAATGATGTACTTGACAGTTTAATCGTTGTAAAGAGAAGTGGACAACGTTGTGAATTTCAAGGTGAAAAAATAGCGATTGCAATCAAAAAAGCCTTTGATAGTGTTACACATGCTTATGAAAATAAAGATATGAATCGTGTTTATAGTTCGGTTTTAGCAAAAATCGCGAAGGATTATCAAGATCGAAAAACAATAAAAATAGAGGATATTCAAGATATTATTTTAGAGGTTTTAGAAAATCATCAATATCTAGATATTTATAATCATTATCGAAAATACCGTGAACAAAGGGCTTTATCACGTGAATCATTTACCAAAAAAGAACAACATAAGTTTTTGAAATCAATGGAGAAGTTAGGGCTGAATGAAAAAGAGGATCCCAAGTTGGTTGGTTCTTCTTTGCCACCGCAGGATATGTTTTATCATTTTGGGAAAGTGATTAGTGAAGAGTTTGCACAAAGTTTTTTGTTAGATCATAAAACCGTTCGAACTATTGATAGTGGAATTTTATATTTTCATCAATTAGGATATTATGCAATGGGAAATCCAAGTAGTGTTCAACTTCTTTATTCTAAGTTTTTAGAAGAGTCAGCCCAGAATCACGTTTTTGATGCGTTATTGTCTTTATCAAAAGTGATTCGTAGTATTATGTTAGAGCAACACGGGAATGTCATGGTACCTTATTTTGAAAAGGAATTAGAACCTATTTTAATTCGTCATTTTGGTTTGATATGGCAAGAGACTTTGGAGTTAAAATTGTCTTCCTTTGGTTTGCAAGAAATTTTGCCAATGGATTTATTTCGTCAAAAGGTAAGTGAACTTTCTTCTTTAGAAATTAATGAGGAAGATTATCGGTATTTTTATCAAAGTTCTCATCCGATTCGTACGCTATTTTTGGATTCTTACCGAGAAAGTTTGGAGACCCTACAACATAATTTACAAAAAGCACTTCATTGGTTTTTAGGAGAATTACAGTTTTCTTATGAACAAAATTTTAATCATCAAAAAGTTTCTTTCTCTTTTGGAACAGAACAAAGTATGGCAGCCATTATGATTGATAAGGTTTTCATCCAAGAATTAGTACTTCAAAATCCTGATGCAGTAATTGGTATTTTTAAGTTAAAGGAGTGTTTGCATTTTTCTCATAATAAAGCGATGAGTGACGTACGTAAGTTAGCGGAAGAAGCATATTTTAAAGGGGTTGTAGATTTTGAATTTTTAGATGTTTCATACAATCAGAGCAAAGAAGATGTATGTTATGGGGTAGGGGGCGAGCGAGCTTTTTTTGATAATACAACTCAAGATGGTGTTTATGTTGGAGAAAAGGGCAGTGTGTCTTTTACAAGCATTAATTTACCACGTCTTGCTCTAAGGCATCAGCATGAAGATGTAGAGCATTTTTATGAAGAACTTTTAGAAACTTTAGAACTTGCGAAAAATGAAATTTTGGAACGTTTTGAGTATCAATGTAGTAAACATAATTATAACTTTCCGTATTTAATCGGTAAGGGAGTTTGGAAATTTGGAGAAAATGTGAAAGAAAATGACCGATTGCGGAAAATTTTTAAACATGGTGTATTGCAAGTTAATTTTGTTGGACTTTGGGAAACAGTCTTTCTTTTACTTGGAAAAAGAGAGAATGAAACACTTGCTCAAGAAGAAGCGATTAAAATTGTTACATATATAAGAAAGGTGTTAGATCGTTATTCAGAAGAAAATAATTTAAATTTTGCTTTATGTGCTATGGATTTGGATGATGTTGGAACGTATTTTTTAGAACTTGATGAGGTCATATATGGTAAATTAAAAGGTTTCGAAAACCATGGTCAATATGGAAGTACTTTTTTAGTGAATCGGAAAGTAAGTTTGGAAGAACGAATTGTATTGGAAGGCAAATTACATGAATTATGTAATGGGGGGCATGTCTTTTTACTAAAGGAAATTCCTAAGAAAGGCTTGGAGGTTGTGTTACAAGAAATGATACATGGTGGTGTAGGTTATACGCATTGTGATATTTCTTAAAAATGGTAATACTTTCTAGCAATTAGTACTCGACAAAATACGACAAATGTGTTAGAATAGCCATTAAATTTATTTATTCATGAAGATTTAACTAAAATTTGACAGTTTTTCTGTTAAGTTGGTGTTATAATTTCCAGAAGGTCAGAGTAGTTTGTTATAATAATCTAAACTGAACCAAAAAATTATGAATAAGTATGTTTGGAGGGGTTTGATTGTGAATAATAAAGAGTTAGTATATGAAGAAACACGTAGTAAAAGTGTATCTTTTCGATATTTATATTTTGTCTTTAAAAGGACTTTTGATGTTTTTGTAGGATTCATCGGTATTTTATTTTTGATTCCGCTTGCTTTATTCGTAAAAATTATTACGATTTGTAGTGGTGATTTTCATTCTATCTTTTTTAAACAAAAACGTTTGGGAAAATATGGTCAATTTATTTATATTTATAAATTTAGAACGATGGTTCCTAATGCTGAAGATGTTTTAAAGCGTTGGTTAGAGGAAAATGAAGATATTCGTGAAGAGTATTATCAAACACGAAAATTAGAAAATGATCCAAGAATTACAAAAATAGGGAAACTATTACGCGTGACTTCCCTTGATGAATTTCCACAATTTATCAATATTTTTAAAGGGGATATGTCTTTGATTGGACCAAGACCAATTGTTCCTGATGAAATTGAAAATTATAATAGTGCAGAAGCGAAGAAGTTTTTGAGTTTAAGACCTGGGCTTACTGGATATTGGGCAGTGAATGGAAGAAGCTGTACTACTTATAAAAAAAGAAAGCAACTTGAACTATATTACGTTGGTCATTGTTCTATTTGGTTAGATATTAAGATTATTTTTTCTACAATTGTTAAAGTTATAAAAAGAGATGGAGCAGTATAATAATTTGACGTATTGCTCTTTTTTCTATATTATAGGTATAGTAGACTATGAGTCGAATTGAGGTGTGAAGTAATGAAAAGTAAAATGAAGGATGTAGTAAATGAAGGTGCAAATTTAAAAGGTGGAGAAGTAGATTGTAGAGTAAACTTGGTTTCTATTATTACGCCTATCTATAATTGTGAGAAATTAATTGCAGAAACGATTCAATGTGTGCAAGCACAAACCTATCAAAATTGGGAATTACTTTTGGTAGATGATTGTTCTACGGATTCATCAGCAGAAGTCATTCAATCATTTGTGAAAAATGATTCTAGAGTTAAGTATTTTAAATTAGAAAAAAATAGTGGTGCGGCAGTAGCAAGAAATAAAGCGTTAGAAGAATCTAAGGGACGTTTTGTGGCTTATTTAGATGCAGATGATTTATGGAAAAAAGAAAAGCTAGAAAAGCAAGTAAAGTACATGTTAGAACATCATTATGCTTTTACTTGTACTGATTATGAAAAATTAGATGAAGCGGGTAATAGTCTTGGAAAGATCGTTAAAATTCCGGCTCGCGTTAATTATAATCTCTTTTTGAGAAATACCATTATTCAAACGGTTTGTGTGATGGTGGATACACAAATTACGGGTAAAGAATTATTAGTTATGCCAAATATTCGAAGAAGACAAGATGCTGCCACTTGGTGTCAATTATTAAAAAATGGCTATGATTGCTATGAAGTTCCAGAAACGTTGTCTTATTACCGGGTTGTTAAGAATTCTCTTTCTAGTAATAAATTGAAAGCGGTTAAAATGAATTGGTATTGGTATCGTAAAATTGAAAAATTGCCTTTATGGAAAGCATGTTATTGTTTTGTTGGTTATGCTTTTCATGCTGTGAAAAAAAGAATATATCATAAGAAGTAGGTGAAGCGTGAAAAAAGTTTTGTATATAGCTACTACTGCTGATTCTCGAAATCGAATTGATGGTGAGACGATTAAGTGTCGTTTGTTGAAAGAATATTTTTGTGGTCTTTCTAATATTCAATTGATATCTGTAGATACTGATCATTGGCAAAAGCATATTTTTAAATTAATATTTCTCATTCTGGTCAATTATTTTCAATGTGATGATATTATTGTTTCTTCAGCGGATAGAGGAGCACATATTGTTTTAAATTTTTTTCGAAAAATTCGGACGAAGAAAAAGATTTATTATTTTGTGATAGGTGGCTCTTTATCTAGAAATATTCAGCAAAAACAATGGAATGTGAAGGATTATCAGGCTTTAAAATGTATTTATGTGGAAGCCGAAACGCTTAAGCAAGATTTGAATGAACTAAATATTCATAATGTTGAAGTTTTAAATAATTTTCGAAAAATAGAACCTTATCATAGTAAGTATCAAGAGAGTAAAAAGACGCGATTTGTGTATTTTGGTCGCGTGATTAAAGAAAAAGGCGTAGAAGAAGCAATTTCTTTGGTAGAACGATTAAATCATGAGAACATTGAATGTAGTTTAGATATTTATGGTCAAGTGAAAGAAGATTATTTGAATGAAATCAAAAAAGCTTTTCATCAAAATATCCGATATCATGGTGTTATTAATCCAAATGGGAAAGATGAATATGAAATATTATCGCAATATGATATTTTTATTTTTCCAACGGAATATAAAGGAGAATGTTTACCAGGAGCTTTAATTGATGCTTATATAGCTGGACTGGCAGTTTTAGCTTCTAACTGGAAATATGCGCACGAATATATTTTAGATAATCAAAATGGTAAAATTTTTGAATATCAGAATTATGAAGATATGTATAAAAAAGCCATAGAGCTCATAAGAGAAGGTCATTTGCAAGAATATAAGTTAGAATCTTTGAAGCTATCTAAAAAATATGATATCGATGAGTTATTAAAAGATTTTAAAAAGGAACTTACGGAGGAGTAGCATGAAGATATTTAAGTTATTAAAACGTTGGTTTCGAATGCTTTGTGGGAAAAGTGCCTTTCATGTTAAGCAAGGAATTGGAAAATATTATTCGAAACAGAGTGTCAAAGGATATTATAACGATTTAACCAATAAAGTATGTGATTCTACGATATTAGATTCTCAGGGAATTCCTATTAATACTACTATTGCAGGAATTGAAGCTTATTTTCCTATTACTATTTTTCAATATGGTTTGGGGTTGTATGATTTATATTTAGAAACTCATGATAAGAAACGATTGAGTCAATTTTTGAATATCGCGAAGTGGGCTATTAGCCATCTTGATGAACAAGGTATGTGGAATTGTATGGCAACTTTACATGATCAAGCACATTTTACGCAATCTTCTATGTGTCAGAGTGAAGGGGTATCTGTTTTGTTACGGGCTTATGTTGAAACGCAGGAAAGGCAATTTTTAGAGAAAGCTAAATTAGCGCTCGATTTTATGCTTCGAGATATTGAAAATGGGGGAACGACTCTTTATCAGCAAGAAGATGTTATTTTTCAAGAATATGTTTCTTCTCATAATTTATCGGTATTAAATGGCTGGATTTTTTCTCTTTTTGGTTTATATGATTTTACTTTAATTTCGGAAGATAAAAAATATCAAGAAATCTTAATGAAGTCTGTTGATACGCTTTGTCGTTTTTTACCAAAATATGATAGAGGCTTTTGGTCGAATTATGATTTAAAAAAGACGATTGCTAGCCCAGCTTATCATGATTTACATATTATGCAATTAGAATTGTTGTTTGAATTGTTTCAACGACAAGAGTTTACGATTTATGCAACAAAGTGGAGTAATTATCAAAAAAAGAAGTTGTTTCAAATTTTGGCTATGATGATTAAATTAAAGCAAAAAATTTTTAAAAGTAAATATTACGATATTAATACTAGTTTGGTGAAGTGAGGAATTATGAAAAAAATAGAAATGTTTGTAATCACACATAAGGATTTATTTTTAAAGGTACCGAATGATTATAAGGTAATTGGTGTATCTTCGTATGGAAAGAAAAATCATGGACGGATTTTAGCAGATTCGGTTGGAGATAATATTGCTTCTAAGAATCCTTTTTACTGTGAGTTGACAGCCATTTATTGGTTGTGGAAAAATTATGAGTTGCCAGATTATGTTGGCATCTGTCATTATCGACGCTTTTTTGTTCATGGTCTTTTTTCGAAAATATATCGAGTAGATCAAATGGAAAAATGGATGAAACAATATGATGTTGTATTACCTAAAAAGGTGAAAGAAAAACCAGATGTTTGGGGATATTTTGCAAATAGTATTAGTGGGAGAGAACAAGATTTAATTGCATTAGAAAAGTTGATTCAAAGAGAATATTCAGAATACTATGATGCTTTTGAGAAAGTAATGCATAGTAATTCAGCTAGTTTTTGTAATATGGCCGTCATGAAGCGAGAAGATTTTCAATCATATTGTAGTTGGTTGTTTGAATTATTAGAAAAATATGAAAGTATGGTTGATTTGACTGGTTATACAAAACAGGAACAAAGAATTTATGGATTTATGTCTGAGTTTTTGATTAATGTATGGGTAGAAAAACATCAAAAACGGGTAAAATATGTTAATTCTATGTTATTTACAGAAAATAAATTGATTAATTTTCTGAAAAAGATTAAAATCCTTATAAGGAGTATATAACATTATGAGACATAAAAATAGAATTAATATCTATTTACAATATTTATTAGTATTTTTCGTAATTCTTGATAGTAGAAGTGTATTTGCTCACATTTATGATAGTAATTTGGGAAAATTCTTATCTGTGTTTATTATTCTTGATTTATTGGCAATTTTTATTATAAATTTTAATAAAAAATTGAAAAAAAATACCATTTTATTTTTGCTTGCTTATTTTATATATATTAGTATTTTTTTTCTGTTAGGTGTCCAAGATAGTCGTTTGAGTTTTTTGAGTTCTTTTTTTGTCATATTTCCTTTGATGTTTTTAATGTTTTCGGTTTTTGATAAGGAACAAATACAAAATTTATTGAAGGCTTATATTAATGTAATGTTTGTTATCGCTTTTGTTTCTTTAGTTTTTTACATTGGAGGATCTTTGTTAAAGCTTGTAGAACCAAATGTTTCTTTGAATATCGATTGGGGAGGGTTACAATCGATATATGGGTATCATTATTTGCATTTTGATTCGCAAACTACAGTTATTTTTGACCAAGTTTTACTAAGAAATTCTAGTATTTTTGTAGAGGGCCCTATGTTTGCATTGCATTTAATTTTAGCAATGGGATTTGCCCTTTTTTATAAGAAAAATATGTTTAATAAATATACTATTGTTTTTGGATTATCTATTATATCTTCTCTATCTTTAACAGGTATGTTAATTTCCTTGTTTTTAATTTTATATCGGTTTCTTTTTTATAATAAGAATAAAAATATAAGATTTTTAAAGATTATGGTTATCTTTTTTGTATTAATTATTGGGTTATTTCTCTTTTATGATAAAGCAGAAACTCGTTCTTATAATATTCGAAGCGATGATTTCCGAGCTGGATACTTGGCATGGAAGGAACACAAAATCATGGGTAATGGCTTTATGAATAATGAATTAGCAGTAAGCTTTATGAGTGATTTTCGAAGTTATAATACTGGATTGTCTAGTTCCCTTGTAATCGTGTTAGTACAAGGCGGAATCTACTTAGCTTTATTTTATTTGTTTCCTTTTGTGATAGGTTTTTTGAAATATTTATTGCATGGAAAAAATTTATATTTGTTGGAATTATTTCTTGTTCAGTTTAGTTTGATTTTTATGAATGCTTATCAGTATACTTCGATTATGATGGTACTTCTAGCGTTTGATTATTATTTTCTTCTTTATAGTAATAAAAATGAAGAATTAAAAAATTTCTTTTTAGGAGATGAATCACATGAAACAATATGATTATTTAGTAGTAGGAGCAGGATTATTTGGCGCTACTTTTGCTCATTTAGCCAAAAAGGATGGAAAAAAAGTCTTGGTGATTGATAAACGTGAACACATTGCTGGTAATATTTATACGGAAAATATTAAGGGTATTCAAGTTCATCAATACGGTGCTCATATCTTTCATACAGATAATTCTAATGTTTGGAATTTTGTCAATCAATTTGCCGAATTTAATCGTTATACCAATAGTCCAGTTGCGCGTATTGGAAACGAAATTTATAATTTGCCATTTAATATGAATACTTTTGCTAAAATTTGGGATGATGTCTATTCTCCTGAAGATGCTTGGCGACATATTAGTGAAGAACGAAAAGAAATGGACGGAAAAGTTCCTAGTAATTTAGAGGAGCAAGCTATTAGTTTAATCGGAAGAACTATTTATGAAAAGTTAATTAAAGGTTATACAGAAAAGCAATGGAATCGTGATTGTAAAGATTTACCTGCTTTTATTATTAAGCGTTTACCTGTGCGATTTGTCTATGATAATAATTATTTTAATGATAAGTATCAAGGTATTCCCGTTGGAGGATATACTAATATGGTAGCTCAAATGCTTTCGGGGATAGATGTTCAATTAAATACTAATTTTTTTAAAAATGTCGATTATTACAAGGAAATTGCTGAGAAGATTGTTTATACTGGCCCCATTGATGAATATTTTCATTATTCTTTAGGAGTTTTGGAGTGGAGAAGTTTAAAATTTGAAACAAAAATCTTGGCAGAACGTAACTATCAAGGTAATGCAGTTGTAAATTATACAGGTCATGAAGTAGATTATACAAGAGTTATTGAACATAAGCATTTTGAATTTGATACGGAAAGTCCTAATACAGTGGTAACTTTTGAGTATCCTACGGATTATCAGGAAGGTATGGAAAAATATTATACGATTAATGATGAAAAGAATAATCAATTAGCGCTTCAATATCGAGAGTTAGCTTCCAAGGAATCTAATGTGATTTTTGGAGGAAGACTAGCAGAATATAAATATTATGATATGGATGATGTTATCGAATCAGCATTTTCTAAGTATCAAGAGGAAGTAAATGAAAAAAAGAATCGTTTGGATTGATTTTATAAAAATTATTGCTTGTCTTTTGGTCGTTGTTCTACATTCTATTACTATTGGGTTATCCGAACATACTTATACGAATGGATTATGGATTTATTATCTTGGTGTGTTTGCTATACCTTTGTTTTTTATGACAAATGGGTATTTGCAATTAGGAAAAGTAAATCAATATCGATACGTTTTTCAAAAAGTTTTTCGTATTATGATTATCGTTCTGTTTTGGGGAGGTCTTTTATATTTGGTGAAATGGGTGATTGGTGATACAGTTACTAATCCTTTTTATGAAATATTCGCCTCTTTTCTGCAAAAGGGTGGTTTTCCGCATTTTTGGTTTTTAGGATCTATCCTTATAATCGATTTGCTTTTGCCTTTATTTCAAAAACTATATCAACAGCAGTCTTTTTCTTTTTGGGTGTATTTCATGATGGTATTGTGTGTTATTTTAGATATTCTATTTCTTATTTTATATCACAATTATCAATTTGTTTTAAAGAATCATATCATTCAAACGTTTCGTTTATGGACTTGGTTTTTGTATTTCCTTTTAGGCGGATATCTTAGAAAAAATTATGATAAAGTGAGCAATTTGGACAAGAAAAAGCTTTTTTCTTTGACTTTGTTTATGATTGTGTGTTCCGTTTTGTATCAATGCTTTTTTGCGTATCAAAATTATGGTACTATGTATTGTGAAGCATTTTATGATTCCCCAATTATTATTTTTACATCTATATTGATTTTTCTTTCCATAAGTAAATTGGTCAGCAATTATAAATTGTTCCAACATTTATCTGATTTAACAATGGGTGTTTATATCGTTCATTATAGTATTCTAAGAGTTGTGTGTAAAATCTTACCTTTTCTTAACAATTATTTGCGAGTTATCCATGTCATTATTGTACTTATTCTATCTTTTTTGGTGTCTTATGTAATATCGAAAATTCCTAAATTAAATCAAATGATCAAAGTGTGAGTGAAAGAGGTTTCTATGGCAAAGAAAAGTATTGTGAAAAATTATATTTATCATTTATCTTATCAAATATTAGCAATTCTTATTCCTTTTATTACTACTCCATATTTGTCAAGAGTACTTGGAGCAGAAAATATCGGAATATATAGTTATACATTGTCTATTACGACTTATTTTATTTTGTTTGGCTCTTTAGGAGTTGCTTTGTATGGTCAAAGAGAGATTGCTTATTGTCAAGAAAATATAGAAAAACGTAGTAAAGCTTTTCTTGAAATTTTTTGGTTACGTTTTTTTACTTTGATGATTTCTATGTTGGTGTTTTATTTTACGTTTTGCTCTTCTTTGGAATATCAAATTTATTATAAGATTTTAACTTTAGAAATTTTAGCTAGTGCAATCGATATTAGTTGGTATTTTCAAGGGTTAGAAGAATTTAAAAAGACTGTAATGCGAAATATGTTAGTTAAAATCATTAGTGTGATTTGTATCTTTCTTTTTGTGAGAAGTGAACATGATTTAAATCACTATTTATTAATTTATGTTTTAGCAAATCTTTTGGGAAATTTGTCGTTGTGGATTTATTTACCTAGAGTTATTAAAAGAGTAAAGTTTAAGGAATTAAATTTTGTGAAACATATGAAACCGATGATGATTCTTTTTATTCCCCAAATTGCTACGCAAATTTATACAGTGTTAGATAAAACAATGATTGGAGCTATTATTCACGATAAAGCAGAAGTCGGTTATTATGAGCAAGCGCAAAAAATGATTAAATTGTTACTTACGATTGCAACTTCTTTTGGAACGGTGATGTTACCAAGGATTGCTGCAACTTATGCAGAAGGAAAGCATACACAAATTAAAAAATATTTGAATCATTCATTTCAGTTTATCATGATGATTGCATTTCCTTTGATGTTTGGCATCATGAGTGTTGCATATCAATTTGTTCCTCTTTTTTATGGGGAGGGATATGATAAAGTGGCTCCGCTCATTTGTATTATTAGTCCGATTATTGTGTTCATTAGTTTAAGTAATATTATGGGTACTCAATTTTTACTTCCTACTAAACAGCAGAATAAATATACTTTATCGGTTTGTATTGGGGCCATTGTTAATTTAGTTCTTAATTTTCTTTTTATTAAAAACTTTGCTTCCATTGGAGCTTCTATTGCAACTGTAATTGCGGAGTTTTCTGTTACTTTTACTCAATTTGTTTTAGTAAGAAAAGAAATTCGTTTCAAGGAAGTATTTCAATTAACTTATAAATATTTGATTGCATCTATCTTATTATTTGTTTGTAGTATTTGGGTAGGTAGTTTGATAACTGATCATTTTGGGTCAATAGTCATCCAAGTTGGGGTTTCTGGTAGTGTTTATTTTCTAGCTTTAGTTGTTTTAAAAGATCAGTTTTTGTTTGAGTTAACTAACGGTGTTGGAAAGAAAATGACGAGAAAGAAAAAAGAGATTAGAGAGGATGAATAAAATGAAAATTGCTGTAGCAGGGACAGGATATGTTGGGTTATCTTTAGCAACTTTATTAAGTCAAAAACATGAGGTAGTAGCACTTGATGTGATAGAAGAAAAAGTTGAAATGATTAATCAAAGAAAGTCTCCTATTGAAGATAAAGAAATTGAGACCTATTTCAAAACGAAGGACTTAAATCTTACGGCAACGCTTGATTATCAAAAAGCTTTTCTAGGGGCGAAGTTTGTTATTATTAGTACGCCAACGAATTATGATGATGAACAGAATTATTTTGATACTTCTAGTGTTGAGGATATTATTAAAAAAGTAATTTCGATGGGAATTGATACGACCATAGTGGTAAAATCAACTGTGCCCGTTGGGTTTATCAAAAATATGAAAGAGAAATATTCTATCGATCATATTATGTTTTCACCAGAATTTTTAAGAGAAGGGCATGCTTTGTATGATAATTTGTATCCATCGCGCATTATTGTGGGTGAAAAATCTTCACGAGCAAAGGAATTTGCCGATTTATTAGTTGAGGCATCTTTAAAAAAGGATGTAGTGGTTAAATTTATGGATTCTACTGAGGCTGAGGCGGTAAAGTTATTTGCGAATACTTACTTAGCATTACGAGTTGCTTATTTTAACGAACTAGATACTTATGCCGAATTAAAGGGATTAAATACAAAAGATATTATTGATGGTGTATCTTTGGATACGCGAATTGGGGGACATTATAATAATCCTTCTTTTGGATATGGTGGGTATTGTTTACCAAAGGATACCAAACAGTTGTTAGCGAATTATGGAGATATTCCAGAAAATTTAATTCGTGCTATCGTTCAATCGAATGATACAAGAAAAAAACATATTGCTAAAATGGTACTTAAAAAAAATCCGCAAACGGTCGGAATTTATCGTTTGACGATGAAAAGTGGTTCGGATAATTTTAGAGCTAGTGCAATTCAAGATATTATCAAAGAGTTACAAAAAAGTGGGATTTCTATTATTATTTATGAACCTACTTTGCAAACAAATGAATTTCAGGGTTATCCTGTTATTCAAGATTTTTCGCAATTTGCATCTTTAGCGGATGTCATTTTAGCTAATCGAATGGAAGAACTGCTAAAACAGGTAGAACAAAAAGTTTATACTCGAGATGTGTTTTATAGGGATTAAAAAAGTTTACATTCTTTTGATAGAACTTTACTAATTTTTCTAAAAAAAATGGAAATTGTGTTAATATAATTTTATTAAGGAGGATATTTTATGGAAGATATTAATGTATTTGAATTTTTGAGCTATATTAAAAAACATGCAATCTTTTTTGTTTTGGTTATGTTTTTTGTTTTAATCATTTGTTTATTTTATTTTATTGTGGTGCAAAGACCCGTTTATACTTCTGAGGTTTCATTAACGCTTACAGGTACTAGTGGAGATAGTAAGATTACCACGAACGATATTACATTAAATACTAAGATGATTCCAACTTATCAAGAAATAATTACTAGTCGAAGTGTACTAGAACAAGTTGTGAATAATTTAAAATTAAATCGTTCTGCTAATAGTTTAGCTGGAAGTATTAAAATTAAAGCAGTTACAGATTCTATGGTTTTAAATATTACAGTAACAGATTCTAATAGGGTGATTGCCAAAGATATTGCCAATGAAGTGGCCGATATTTTTAGTAAAGAAATTCAAGCTCTTTACAATATTAAAAACGTAACTATTTTGGATAAAGCGGTGGTTAGTGATAATCCTACAAATATGAATTATATAAAATCGATTTTTATTAGTGGTTTTGCTGGAGTGTTTGTAGCGTTTGGATTATTATTTTTAGTTTTCTTCTTAGATAATACGATTAAAAGTGTCGAACAAGTAGAATCAAAAATGGAAATGGTTATTTTGGGAGCTATTCCTGATTATAATACCGTAGGTAAAAATAGTAAACGAGGAGGGAAGAAGTAATGAGTGATATGATTAATAACGAATTAATTGTCGAGAGAAATCCTAGATCTTCGGTAGCCGAAGCGTTACGTATTATAAGAACAAATTTACAGTTTTCTTCGGCTGATAAAAAAGTACAAATTATTTTAGTTACTTCTTCTGTACCAGGAGAAGGGAAAAGTTTTACAAGTGCTAATTTAGCAACGGCATTTGCGCAAAATGGAAGTAAAGTTTTATTAATCGATTGTGATTTACGAAAAGGGAGACTTCATCGATTATTTAATATTACGAATGATAAAGGATTATCTAATTTGTTACTTGGAGATGTAGAAAAGGAATATAAAGATTATATTAAAAAAACATTTATTCATAATTTACATTTGCTTACAAGTGGTGTAGTTCCTCCAAATCCTAGTGAATTACTAGATTCTAATAAGAATAAAAATTTATTAGAAATTTTACGTAGTGATTATGATTATATTATTTGTGATGGTACACCAGTTGGAGGACTTACTGACTCTGTTGTTATGGCTAAAAATGTAGATAAAACAGTGGTGGTTTGTGCTGTCAATTATACGAAAATTGACCAATTAGAGAATACGAAAAAGACCCTTCAAAATGTCGAAGCGGATGTTGCTGGAGTTATTGTAAATAAAGTTCCAGAGGTTCATAGTAGTTATTATGGAAACTATTACATCGAAGATTAATAAAAAGAAGTTTTTTAAGTGGCTATTATTAATTATATGGCTTCTTTTTATTTATTATTGTTCTTCGAAACAAGGAGACCAAAGTTTAGCAATGTCAAATCGAGTGGTGGATTGGCTTAAAAATATTTTTGACCATACATTTTTGTACTCTTATAATTTGTCTTTTTTCGTTCGTAAGTGGGCTCATTTAAGTATTTTCTTTGTTTTAGGAATTATTTGTTATACGCTTTTAGGAGAATATAAAATGATGCTTTGGCAACGGTTTTTGTTATCGTTTTTCATTTGTGTTACTTATGCGTGCATGGATGAATTACATCAAGTGTTTGTAGCTGATCGTGATGGAAAAGCACTTGATGTTTTATTAGATAGTTGTGGAGCTTTACTCAGTTTGATTCCGTATTTTTTTCTTTCGTGTTGGTTTAAAAAGAAAGGGTAAACTGGCATAATTTCTTTTTAATTGTCTATATTATTACTAAGCGATATTCGTCGCTTTTTGTAGTATTTACGTTAAGGAGAGATGGCTATGATTATTCTTGGATGGCTATTTTTGGTTTTTTTGATTTGTGTTCCTTGCTGTATTATTTCGTCCCGAATTGCAAAATTGGAAGAGCAACAAAAAGAAAGAAAAAAGATATTATAAATTGAAGCAATATGTTATAATCTCTGGTGAGGGGGATTATGATGAAGGCAAATTTATTTCATGAAAAAGAATTAAATGCAATGAAGTCAATCACACTTGATTATGTTTATTCAGATCTTACTGCTTTACCACATAAAACAGTTTATCATGTTTCATCTGAATCTATTGATTTTCATAGTATCATTTTATTAAATATGATGGAAGAAGGGCTTATTTTACAGGATTCTTTCGTTTATCAAATGTTAAATCAATTGAAATTTTATGGAGCAGCTCATTTGCTTGTGAAGCGACAAGATATGATTATGCAAATTAAAACGATAGCACCTTATTTTCCAGGTTATGGTATTTGTTATTGTCCAGCCGTTTTGTCTGAAATAGAAAAAATTTATTTACGGAAATGGTATGAGTTTTTTCAATTGACGAAAGGGACTTTAACGATTAGTCAACATAAGGAAGAAGAAGACTTGAAATATGAAACTCCTATTTTGGCTCAAAAGTTTTTAGAAGAAGAGCAGATTTTAAATGATACTTACATGCGTTCGCTCATTCGAAAATATTCTGATTTGGATTAACTTCTGCTTGTCAATTTTAGAAGAAGAATGTTTGCGCTTCTTCTTTTTTTTTGATATAGTTTTTATGAAGAGTCGTGGGATTTAAGAGGTGGATTATGGCAAAAAAACAGAAGAAAAAAATGAACACTAAATTATTATTGGCTTTTAAAATAATGGGAATTTTAGCAACTGTTTTCATGGGCATTTTTTTAGTATTTTTAGGTAAACTAGATATTTTACCAAGCTTTTATTATTTGATGATTGTCATAAGTTTTGGTTTGCTTGCTAGTTTTTCGGTGTTTGCCATCTTTAAATTTAAAAAAGGTCTTAAAATTATGTCTTTTTTCTTATTGGTAATTTTTGGCTGTCTCAGTTTAATTGGAACCTATTATTTATATCATACAGATGCTTTTTTAAATCAATCTTTTCGTAATCGAAAATCTAGTTATACTACTGTTTATTATTTAGTCGCAGCAAAGGAAAGTACTTTAGAAGATCTTTCTTCTATTACTTCATCCATTGGGTATTATCATGGATCTTCTTTGATGGATGAGGCGATGAATCGCTTACGAAATAAAGGAGGAGTGGAATATTCTTTTGCTCCTTATGATGATGTCATTACTATGTTTCAAAATGTTCTTGCTCAAGCAATTCCAGTGATGTTAGTGGAGCAAACTAATTTTAATTTGGTTTTTGATATTAATAAAGATTTGAAACAGGAGCAGTTTAAAGTTTTAGAGGAAATAAAATTTGATACTGAAGTTGATAATGAAGTTTTATCTAAGGCGAATAAATTTAATATTTATATTGGAGGGAATGACTTTACCAATAGTTTGATGGATTTTAATATGGTGGTTACTATCAATATGGCGACTCATCAGATTTTGATGACAAGTTTTCCAAGAGATTATTATATTCCTGTTTCTGGATTTCAAGGACAGAGAGATACTTTAAGTTTTATGGGAGCTCGAGGAATTGAAACCAATCGAAAATCTTTGGAAGAGTTTTTAGGGATAGATTTAGGATATTATATTAAAATACAAACACGTAGTTTAGTTGGTATTGTCGATGAAATTGGAGGAATAGAGTATTGCTCTGATGTTAATTTTCAAACAACGCACGCTAAGATATTAGATGATTATAACGATAAACATGGAGAAAAGATGTATGTTACTAAGGGATGTCATCATTTTAATGGAATTGAGACATTGACTGTTGCCCGTGAAAGATTAGCTTTTCCAGGTGGTGACCGACAACGTCAAAAGAATTGTCAACAAATCATAAAAGCTATTTTTAAACAATTATTAACTACGAATACGATTACCAATTATAATAATATTTTGAATTCTTTAAATGATTTGTATCAAACGAATATTCCAAGAGAGGTTATTACTGATTTGATTAAAGAGACAATTGATGGAGCAAATTGGGAAATCAAAGAGCAGTCTGTAAATGGTGTGGATGGAGAGAATTTTGTACATTTAACAAATTTACGTAGTTATGTGATGAATCCAGATATGGATACTGTAAATGCAGCAGTGGCAGCTATTAAAGCTTTGTTGGAATAACTGGTTTAGGATATCTTGAAAAAGAAAAGATATTCATGTTAAACTGGCAGTGAGGAGTTACGTTATTTATGAGTAGGGTATTGCGTTTCCAAGGTACAAAGTATATTTTTGTTTTTGGCTTTTTTGCATTGATTACTTTTTTAGCACCCATTTGTGGGGATGATTGGCATAATTATATGGTGGGAAGTCAAGGACTACGTCATATGGTTGGGCAAGCGATTGGAATGTACTTTGATTGGGAAGGACGTTTTGTTAGTCGGTTATTGATTAATTTTTTGACTTATTATAAGTTTTGGTTTGCTATTTTGGTAGGACTTTTGATTGCTGGAGTAATGTTTGTTATAGAACATTTTGGAAATCTACGGCATAAACAAATCTTTTTTCTCTTATTTTTTGGTGTTTTTTTGTTTTTGGATAATCCACTATTTACACAAACTATTTTATGGGTTGCCGGAAGTATTACTTATTTGTTTCCTTCGATGTTATTACTTGGTTACTTTTTTTGCTATTTTTATTTTTTGAAAGGAAAAAAAGTTTTTTCTAAATGGCTTTTATTAGGTTCTTTTTGTTTTTCCTTTTTATCGCCCATGTTTGTTGAAAATATTGCGATTAGTTTTGTTGTCTTACATATTCTAATATTACTCTTAGAGTATTATCAAACAAAGTGTTTTAATAAAGTATATCTCATTAATATTATTCTTTCTATCTTGGGAACTTTTCTAATGTTTATGAGTCCAGGATCTTTGAAAAGAAGTATGATGGAGACAGCTTTTTATGAATTATCTTTTTTGCAACAAATTGAATTTAATTTTCCGTCTTTTATACAATATACTTTTGGAGAAAATTATTATTTAATTTTTCTTATGATAGTATCAGGTCTTTTTTTAACATTTCGGGTATTTTCTAAACGCATGATGCAAATAATTTCTATCGGTATTGTTTTCATTTTTCCTATTTTATGCTATAGTCATGCTTGGCATTTTCCATGGCTCTATATTGTTTGTTGGATCGTTTGGTTTTTGTATCTGCTCTTTCTAGTTGTTTCTTTTTACCGAAATGATTTTGATAAATTATGGTTTTATGGAATTTTACTGGGAGTAGGGTTATTATCTAATATCGTTATGATGGCAACTCCTAGCATAAGTAGTCGAACTTCACTTTTATGGGTACTTTGTAGTTCGGTTAGTTTTCTGTTTGTTTTAGATGATGTGATAGTGGTTCCTAAGTTTTTGGTGATTTTCTTATCCTTTCTTCTATTACTTACTTGTGGTATTTATGGAATTGCCTGTTATAATTTAAATTGTTTTTCTCAAGTTTTGAAGCAAAGTATCCAAAGTGATTTAGAACAAGGGAATCCGGTGAATGTATATATGGCTCCAGAATATTTGGCGTGGGGACTTACACCAACAGGGGATTATCATATTAGAACGTTTAAGGAGTATTTTAAAATTCCTTATGATTATGAGTTAGTTTATCAAAATAGTGTATGGAAGTATTTTATATTTTTTGATGAAGATGCTACTTTTTCTTCTAAGTCTTAAAGGAGGTTATTTATGGAACTTATCGTACCAAAAATGGTTACTTTTTTGAGTTTTGTATTTGGATTTTTTTTGATTTTCTTTTTGATTTCATGGATGAGAGCTTGTCGGATAGGACAAAAACGTAAAGATTTTCAGAAATATTTACAAAATTATTTTTTGAGTCAAGAAAATCAAGAGTTGGAATTTCTCTTGTCTTATTTGAAAAAGGAGTGTTTTTTCTTAGAATTTTATCATTGGTTCGATGGTTTATCAAAAAAAGACCAAGAGCGTTTTTTGAAAGTGGTTGGAGAATTCTTGTTGCAACTATTACCATTTGTTAGAACCGCTTCGATTCGTTATCAAGTATTATTTTTAAAATTTTTGACTCAGTATCCAAAATGTATGGAAGGTAAGGATAATCCTTTGCTTTCTTATATGGCAGAGAGTGCGATTTCTACGCATTTTGCGATTCGAGATTGGGCATTTTTAGGAATCAATCGTTTTGGTAATTCTACTTTGTTACGAAAAACATTGCTTTTGATGAATCAGCACGTAGTGGAACACAATGCGAAATTAATTACCAATAGTCTATTACAATTTCAAGGAGATGCCAAATTACTTAAGGAATTTATTGGTAAAGATATCAAAAAATATCGTGATTGTTATTGTATTGCTTGTATTGATTATTTGGGATATCAAAAATTGGATATTAGTTCCGCGATTTTGAGTTTTCTTCAAGATAATAAAAAAGATAAAGAAGTACACATTGCATGTATTCGCTATTTTGCGCAAGTGGTATATAAAAAAGCTGTTCCAGTTTTGTATGAAATGATAAAAAATGATGTTCTTTCTTGGGAGGAGGCAGCAATTGCTGCTAAGGCCTTGGGAAATTATCCATCTAAGGAAACCAATAATCATTTACTTGCAGCTTTGGGGAGTTATAGTTGGTATGTAAGACATAATGCTGCTGGTAGTTTGGTAAAAAATAATAGAAGAGAAGTTGTAAAGGAAATGTTACGTCAAATCAATGACAAATATGCTTATGAAGCATTAAAATATCAATTACAATTATTTGAGAAAGGAAACTAAAGTATGGAGTTATTAAAGTGGATGGTATTCTTTTTTAGTAGTTATTATGTTTTACTTTCTGTTTTCTTAATTTTAAAGATGGCAATTCAATTAAAACGCGTTATGATTTCGCAAGCAAAAGGTCATGATGTTCCAGTGTTTACAAATCGTGCTTGTGTGCCTATTTCTATTATTGTTCCTATCAAAAGTGATGAAAAAGAATTAGTAACTTACTTATCTATGTTATTGTCTTTTACTTATCCTAGTTATGAAATTGTGTTAGTGTATGATGAAACTGATGAAATGTTGTTAAGTCACATTACAAAAACGTATGGTCTTGAAAAAATGCAACATCCTTATCGAAATCGTTTTGCGACTGAACGAATTTTGAATATTTATGAGGGAATGAGCGAACATGTGGGAATTACTTTAGTACAGAAAGAAAAAAGTAGTGTAAGAGATGCTTATCATGCGGGAATTAATTTGTCAAAATATCCTTATGTAATCTTATTAGATGAAGATATTGAAATGACAAAAGATGCTTTATCGCAAATGATTTATCAAATGCTTCGTTCTTCTTCTATGGTTGCCAGTCGGGGGCGAATGAGTTTGAAAAAAAAGGAGAGTACGTTTGATTATTTTAATTTTTTCTATTATCGAAAAGCAGTTATGAGTTATTCGAAACGTGTTCGTGATGAAGGAGAAAAGTCTTTGTGGCTGCTCAAAAAAGAAATGATTTTTACATTAAACGGATTGCAAGAGGATGAAACGATATCTCATTTTATGGCTCGTTTTTATGAGTATTGTTGGGATCATGAAATGGAAGATGCTATTGCGATAATGCCAAGTACGATCGGATTTTATCGTTCTTTTCCATCTTTGTTGGAATATTTACTTTTTTCACCCTTTTTTCTTATCAAGTTTTGTATGATATTTTTGGGTTTCTTTTTCTTTTTGTTTGCCGTTTCGTTTCAGCTTTTTTCTCCTATTATTTTTCTTCTGTTCTGGTTTTATCTTATGATTGAGGGATTTATTAGCTGGATCATTTATTTTAAGATGAAGGAATGATTTTATAATTGGTTCTAAAACATACAACTTAACTAATATATTGGATTAGGTGAGGCGTATGTTTTTTCATGATGTTCATACTAGAATTCGGTTTGTATTTTTAGTAGTTCTTTGTATTTTGATATGTATTGTACTTCGTGTTTTTTATATTCAAGTATTCCAATATGATAAATTAAATTCGTTAGCGGAATCTTTATGGAGTCGAGAACTGCCGATTACGGCGGACCGTGGAGAAATATTAGATCGAAATGGGAAAGTATTAGCAACCAATATTACAACTACTTCTTTGGTTATCATTCCAAATCAAATTACGAATGCCGAAGAAGTGGCAAAATCTTTATCAGAAATTTTGAATAGTGATTATGAGGATATGCTAAAACATGTGACGAAGAAAACTAGTATTGAACGAGTTCATCCTGAGGGCCGTCAACTTTCTTATGAAGTGGCATCGAAAATTGATGAATTAGGATTTGATGGAGTTTATTTGGTTAAGGAAAGTAAACGTTATTATCCTTATGGACAGGTGTTATCGCATGTTTTGGGCTATGTGGGAATTGATAATCAAGGTTTGTCTGGTTTAGAGCTTTATTATGATAAATATTTAACGGGTGAGAATGGGGCGATTAAGTATTTTTCGGATGGAAAAGGAAATCGTCTGGAACTTACAGAAGTGTATGAAGAACCACAAAATGGTATTAATTTAAAGTTAACGATTGATTTGGATATTCAACTTGCAGCGGAACGAGAACTAGATAATGTTATGAGTAAATATACACCAGAACATGCTCTTATTATGGCGATGAATCCTAAAACTGGAGAAATTTTAGCCATGGCAAGTCGTCCAGCTTTTGATTCTAATGATTATAAGTCTTCTTCGATTGAAGTTATTAATCGTAATTTGCCTATTTGGATGACATATGAACCAGGGTCAACGTTTAAGATTATGACGCTTGCAGCATCAGTACAAGAAAAAACAATTAATTTATTTGAAGATGATTATTTTGATGGCGGGTCTATACAAGTAGAGGGCGCAACGATTCACTGTTGGAAACATGGGGGTCATGGAGCACAAAAGTTTTTAAATGTGGTGGAAAATTCTTGCAACCCAGGATTTGTGGTGATGGGGCAGAAACTGGGAACTGAAACACTTATGAAATATATTCGGTCATTTGGATTTGGAGCTAAAACCGGAATCGATTTAAATGGAGAAAGTAATGGAATTTTGTTTAAACCAGAGAAAATGGGACCTGTTGAACTTGCAACAACTAGTTTTGGTCAAGGAATTTCGGTGACTCCAATTCAACAAGTTACGGCGGTATCTGCGGCGATTAATGGCGGAAAACTTTATACCCCTTTTATTGTAGGAAGTATGTTAGAGCCTGAGACAAATGCGGTCATTCAAATGAATAGTCCTAAATTCGTTAGACAAGTAATTAGTGAAGAATCGAGTGCTTTGGTAAGGCATGCTCTAGAAAGTGTAGTAGCGAATGGTTCAGGAAGAAATGCTTATATTGAAAATTATCGAATTGGAGGAAAAACAGGAACTGCCCAAAAAGTTCAAAATGGAGTATATATGTCTGGAAATTATATTTTGTCTTTTATGGGATTTATGCCAGCAGATGATCCAGAAATCGTTGTTTATGTGGCTGTGGATCATCCTGTAGGAGTTACACAGTATGGTGGGGTAGTGTCAGCACCAATTGCTAAAAGTGTTTTTCAAACAGCAATTGAAGTGTTAAATCTTGAACCGACAAAAGAAGGAATGGCTAAGGAATATAATTGGTTAGATCAAAAATATGTGACGTTACCAGATGTGATGGGAAAATCTTTAGAAGAAGCAAAAAAAATATTAAATGGTTTTAAATTGGAATATTCTGGAGAGGGAGAAACGGTTACTTATCAAAGTCCCAAAGCGGGATATTACATCAAAGAAGGAGGCGTTGTTAAATTATTACTTAGTTCATAAAATTTAGGAGCTTGGCATATACTATTACTGTTAAGTAAATGTCAAAAATGTTGTTTCTGACAAGATTGTCATATTGAGTAATGGTATAATAAGATATGAGGTGAGAAGCGTGTTAATACTTGCAAAAGCAGCCATGGCTATGATGCTGGGATTTATCTTTTCTATTTTATGTGCTGTAGTTTTGATTCCTTTTTTAAGAAAATTACATGTGGGTCAAAGTGTTAGTTTAACGCTTGGAGAAAGACATTTAAAAAAGGATGGAGTACCAACTATGGGAGGACTTATCTTTATCATTCCAGTGTTGGTTTCGCTTCTCTTATTGTATTTTAAAGGAAGTATTAATTTAAATCATAATTTAATTATTTTAGTCTTTGTTTTTCTTTCTTATGCTGCGTTAGGATTTATTGATGATTTTTTGAAAGTGCGATTTAAAAATAATGCAGGATTATCAATTCCTAGCAAATTGCTATTTCAAATGGTGATTGCTTTGGTTTTCTTTTATATTTTTATGAAAAATGGGGGAGAGCCAATTTTAAGAATTACTTCTTTAAGTTTGGTAATTCCGATGGGTTGGACCTTTGGTTTGTTTATTTTGTTTTTGCTAGTAGGAACTAGTAATGCAGTAAATATTACGGATGGATTAGATGGTTTAGCTGGAGGACTTTGTGTCATTGCCTTTTTTGCTTTTGGTGTCATTTCGTGGAATACTGGTTGGATGGAAGGATATCAAGAAGTTGCTATTTTCTGTTTTATTTTAGTAGGAAGTTTACTGGGATTTTTACTCTTTAATACGCATCCAGCTAAAATATTTATGGGTGATTTAGGAAGTTTAGCACTCGGGGGGGCTCTTGCAACGATCGCTATTTTAACACGGCATGAATTATCACTTGCTTTAGTTGGTGGCGTCTTTGCCGTGGAAACGATTACTAGTTTTATTCAAATTGTAGCAATTCGTAAATTTCATCGTAAAATTTTTAAAATGGCACCGCTTCATCATCATTTTGAACAAGTTGGTTGGGATGAGCGCGATATTGTAAAATTCTTTTGGGTTGTCGGCTTGATTTTAGCCATGGCAGCAATTACATATGGAGTTTGGATTTAGATTGTTTCATACAATCTTTTTCTTTGCCATATGATTCTTTAGGGGGTATGTAACTTGAAAACAAAACGAGTAGATACTTTCTTGATGATCGCTGTATTTATCATCGGTCTTTTCGGAATTATAATGATTTATTCGGCGAGTAGTATTTGGGCAGAGTATAAGTTTCATGATGCTTTTAAGTTTGTAAAAGCACAAGGGATTTTCTTTTTGGCAGGAATTGTATTAATGAATGCTTTATTAAAAATTGATTATTCAGTTTATCAAAAACATGCCAATAAAATTTTGGGAATTTGTTTTTTGTTATTAGTACTTGTTTTAATTCCTGGAATTGGAACAGTTCGAAATGGTTCTAGAAGTTGGTTTGGTCTTGGCGGATTTGGAATACAACCTAGTGAGTTTGCTAAAATTGGTTTGATTATTTATGTTTCGAAATATTTAGCGAATCATCGTAAGGAAATGCGCGATATAAAAAAAGGAGTCTTACCAATCCTTATGGTGATAGGAGTGTTTTTTCTTCTGATTATGCTGGAACCGGATTTTGGAACAGCAATGGTTATTGTATTAACTTTGGTTTGTATGATTTTTGTTAGTGGAGTTAAAGTGTCATTTTTCGTTAAAGTCGGCTTTATGGGACTTCTTGGAATTGTCGGTCTTATTTTGGTAGCTCCTTATCGAATGGCACGAATTGTTTCTTTTTTAAATCCATGGACAGACCCACTTGGAAGCGGATTTCAGATTATTCAGTCTTTGTATGCGATTGGTCCAGGTGGATTATTAGGTCAAGGTTTTTTAAATAGTCATCAAAAACATTTCTATTTGCCTGAGCCACAAACAGATTTTATTTTTTCTATTATTAGTGAAGAGTTTGGCTTTTTAGGAGTTTTAATTGTAGTTAGTTTTTTCTTCTTTCTTTTTTATCGCTCTTTAAAAATAAGTATGCGTACTGAAGATGCTTTTGGAAAGTATTTATCATTTGGCTTGGCATTTGGTATTTTAATTCAAGCTGTTCTTAATTTATGTGTGGTAGTAGGTCTTATCCCAGTTACAGGTGTTACTTTACCATTTTTATCTTATGGTGGTTCTTCTTTACTTGTTAGTATGGCAAGTATGGGAATTATTTTAAATATTAGTAAGAAATAAATTAAAAAATTATGAAAGAAAAAGAATAATATTATTCTATAAATGGAATAATTGTGATATAATTAGAATGGATTTAAACTTACAAGAATACATTTTATTAGTCATTTGTGTACGCTTTAAATCAATTAGAAGGAGGTACTTATGTCTGATAAAAAAATTACTTGTCCAGAATGTGGTGGAGAATTTACTTTTACAGTTGGAGAACAAGAATGGTTTTTAGAAAGAAATTTAACAGAACCAAAATATTGTAGTGATTGTCGAAAAAAACGTAGAGAACGTAAAGAAGCCCAAAATAAAAATGGACAACAACGTTTTAATCGTCAAGAAAATGACCAAAAAGCTGCTTAACGGTAGCTTTTTTGTTACCGCCTAGAAAAAATACAATATAATGTAGTAAAAGGATGTGGAAATATGAAAATTGTTGTTTCCGCTGGAGGCAGTTTTGGCCATATTAATCCGGCGTTAGCGATTATTCGTAAATTTCAAGAGAAAGAATCTGATTTAGAAGTATTGTATATTGGAACCCATAATCGAATGGAAAAAGAAATCATTCCAAAAGAAAATATTCCTTATGAAGAAATTGAGATTTATGGATTTACGAAAAATTTCAGACAAAATTTTAAAAATTTAAAATGTATTCGTCATGCTACCCGAAAATGTCTGCAAATTATGAAAGATTTTCAACCAGATGTAGTGATTGGAGTTGGAGGATATGTGACATATCCAGTTTTAAAAGCGGCACATCAACAGCATATTAAAATTTTTTTACATGAACAAAATAGTATTCCAGGGAAAAGCAATCGTGTATTGGCAAAATATGCGGATTTAATTGGGGTAACTTTTCAGCATTCTATTCCTTATTTTAAAACCAAAGGGCGAATTATTTATACAGGGCATCCTTGTGGAGCGCAAGCGTTACAAGAAAAAAAATTAGAAAAAAGTGTTTTAGGCTTAACAAAAGGGAAAAAACTTGTTATTATAGTCGCTGGAAGTCTTGGTAGTGGTTCTTTAAATGAAAAAATGAAAGAAGTATTGTATCAATGTGGAAAGGAAAATTTTGAGGTATTATATATTACGGGAAAGGCTCATTATGATTCTTTTATAGAACATGAAAATTTTCCAAGTAATGTGATTGTGAAACCTTATGTGGAACATTTTGCTGGTTTTTTAAAAAATGCTGATGTGGTTATTTCACGAGCAGGAGCAGCATCTTTGTATGAATTAATGGCTTTAAATATTCCTTCTATTATTATTCCAAGTCCAAATGTAGCTAATAATCATCAATATTATAATGCGGTAGAAATGAAGGAAAAAGGTGTCATTTCTCTTCTTATGGAAAGTGATTTAACCAGTGAGCAGCTTTTAGGAGAAATGAAGGATTTACTAGAAAATAAAGAAAGACGATTCCAAATGATAGAAGAACAGAAAAAGTTGGATGTTATAGATAGTTCATCCATTATCTATCAAGAAATAAAGGATATGATAAAATGAAGACAGAATTATTACAATTTGGAATCATAAAAGAGCAAGAAAATTTAAAAAAATATAACACATTTCGTTTAGGTGGAACTTGTAAATATATGATTGAACCACGTAATAAATTAGAGTTACAACGTTTATTAATTTATTTAAAAGAAGAAAAAATAAAGTATTTTATTTTAGGAAATGGTTCGAATGTTATTTTAAATGATGCTGACTATGATGGAGTTGTGATTCGTTTAAATCAGTTTGATCATCTGTTAGTAGAGGATCATCAAATCACCGTCGGAGCTGGTGTAATGCTTCCGAAGTTAACATTAGAAACTATGCGTTACAATTTAAGTGGATTTGAATGGGCTTATGGTATTCCTGGAACAGTTGGAGGAGCAATTTATGGTAATGCTGAAGCTTATAAAGAAGCAATGTTTGATCATCTTTTAGAAGTTTCTGTGATTACTCCTGAAAATGAATTTAAAGTGTTTCAAAAAGAAGAGCTAACTTATGGCTATCGCACTTCATTTTTTAAAGAAAATCCTGGATATGTTATTTTGGAAGCTTCTTTTTTATTAAGTGTTGGAGATATCAAAGAGAGTAAAGAAAAGATTGATCAACGAAAAATAAAACGGATGGCGACTCAACCTCTTGAATATCCAAGTGCTGGCAGTGTGTTTCGAAATCCTAGTTGTGAGAACCCCAGTGGAAAAGTGATTGAAGAACTCGGTTTGAAGGGGTACAGAATTGGGGGAGCAGAGGTTAGTCAAAAACATGCTAATTTTATTATTAATACAGGAAATGCCACTAGTCAAGATGTTCGAAATTTGATAGAATTAATACATCAAGAAGTAAAGAATAAAAAGAAGATTGATTTAATCATGGAACAGGAATTCGTTGGGTGGGACTAAAATGAGTAAGGAAAAGACAAAGGTAAAACGTAAATTAAAACTTTATAATTTTATTATCGTTTGTCTTTTTCTTTGCTTTTTTTCTTTGTTAGGAATTTATTTTTATCAAATGCCAATAAAAAATATTATTATTACAGGAACGTATTATTTAAGTGATCAAGAAATTATTGAAACGGCAGGAATTCGTCATTATCCTAAGTTATTTCAAACAAGTTCTAGGGAAATGAAAGAGAAATTGAAGGCACTATCTTATGTTTATGATGTGAAGATTACGAAAAGTCTTCGTGGTCGAATTACGATTGCAATTCAAGAAGAAAGACCGATTTTCTATAATCGAACGAATGAAGAATTAGTTTTTCAAAGTGGGAAAAAGGTAGTTTCTCAAGAGTTACAAGGGGTTCCTATTTTAATTAATTATGTTCCAGATGAAATGTATTTGCGATTGATTTCTGAATTAAAGGAAATCGATGATGATATTTTAGCACTTATTAGTGAAATGGAGTATCAGCCTTGGAAAAGTAATGATATTATTGTTGATGATACGCGTTTTTTCTTGCGAATGAATGATGGTAATGTCATTTATGTTAATTTGATTAATTGGCAAAAATTAAATAATTATATGACAATTTATTCTACGTTAGGGGATGCAAAAGGTGTTTTACAATTAGATTCCTCTTTAGGAAATGGAATTACATTTACACCGTTTTAAAGGAGTTTTGGGTTATGAAAGAGAATTATCATAAGAAGATGTTAGAAATCTTGGAAGAATTAAAAGGTGCTAGTAAGGTTCCAACGCTTTTATTACACACTTGTTGTGCTCCTTGTTCTACCACTGTCATAAAACGATTGAGTGAATATTTTCAAATTACAGTGTTTTATTATAATCCTAATATCGAACCATTTGATGAATATTTAAAACGAAAAAGGGAACAAATAAGGTTTTTAAAGGAATATCAAGCAAAATATCCGATTGCTTTTTTAGAATGTGATTGGGAGAATGAAAGCTTTCGTAAGATGGCAGAAGGGTTAGAGACGAGTCGTGAGGGCGGAGCACGTTGTCATAAATGTTATTATTTACGTCTTGAAAAAACAGCTTTCGAAGCAAAAAAAGGAAATTTTGATTTTTTTACAACTTCTTTGACTATTAGTCCTTATAAAAATAGTCAAGTGATGAATCAAATTGGTAGCGTTTTAGAAGAAAAATATGGCGTGAAGTATTTGTATTCTGATTTTAAAAAAGAAAATGGTTATTTAGAAAGTATTCAAAATAGTAAAGAATATAATTTATATCGTCAAGATTATTGTGGATGTTTATTTTCTAAACCTTTTTAGTTGTTTTTTGGTATAAATACTTTTATACTATATATGATATTTTAAAAGGAGAGTTTGATATGAGATTTAAAATATTGGGTATTCGTAAGCCGAAGCAAACTCAATCGTCAGGATTATTGAAAACGGATAAAGTAGTTCTTCTTAATGGGGATTTTGTTGATATTTGTGCATCTTTAATGCAGGATCAACAAGATTATGTTCAAGTTACTGGCGTTGAAAAAGAAATTATTCGCGAAAAAAGTTATCATGATACTAGGGTTTTTGTTACATATATCAATGCTTGTTATCAGAAAGCTCGACAAGGGGATTTATATACAAAGAGCGAGATAGAAAATGTAAAAAAAGGAGTCACTCATCAACTAAAGTTTTTTTGTGAGGATTTTACAGTACTTGCCATGGATTTGCAATTTGAACAATTGATGGTGCAATATTTAGAAAAAAGTTTAGAATATTCACGAGCAGATAGGAATCAACGATTACTGATTCAAGAAGAAATTGCGTCTTTAGGGTTTGCTATGGTTAATCATATAGAAAAAAGTTATTTTCAAGCAACCCAAAAAAGTTTTTTCGATTCTTCCAATCAAAAAAAGACCGTTTAAAAAGCGGTTTTTTCATTTGCGTTTAAGTTTTTTTGATATTCTTCATAAGCTTTGATTTCGTAAAAGTCTTGGTATTCTTGATAAGGCAATTCTTTTTTTTCTAATAATTTTTTTATAATAAATTCAGTTAGATGCGGATTGCGGATGAGAATGGGTCCTAGTAAATATGTTCCTAAGAAATTGTTTGTCATAATTCCTTCTTCCATTATTTTCGGAGCATGTCCTGTACCATCAATCATTTGAAAAAGAGGGGGCTCTTGCACATTTTTTAAAACACTGAAACGATTTTGAAAACCGATGATTTCGTTTGTTAAGTTCTCATGATGGGCAATACTTTCTCCAACGATTCTAAAATCGGTTTCTCGTGCCTCAAAATGGAGTAAATCTAAACATTTTTCTGTTTTGTCATCTAATGTTACAAAGTTTTTTCCAAATAAATCTATGCCATTTCCAGTCGCAATGAATAATTTTTCTTGCCATATTTTTTTGATGTCTTTTTTTCGTTTCATAATGTCTTCTCTAGCAATTTCAAAGTTTTCTTTGTTTCCGCTGCCAATGTAGAAGATATCATATTTGTTAAAATCGATTGGATCATCAACTGTCAGAAAATGGGTAATTACTTTGACGTTGTGGTGTTCTAGATGTTTGGTTAGCGCTTTTACATTTCCATTTTCTCCATAAAGATTTAATAAATCATAATAAAGATGAGCTATTTTAATGGTTTCCATGTTCTTTCCTTTCCAACAATTTATGAATGATTGCCGTCATATCAAAGCAAACCATTGTATAAATATTTCCTTGTGTTTTTTCTGTTATTATTTTAAGAAGTTGATCTAGGTCTTCTACTAAAATTAGTTTATCTTTTTTTATTCCTGCATAGTTTAATCTTGTTGCTACATCATATTTGAATCGTCCAATACAGAGAATTTTATCGATGTCTTCGCGATTTAATAATTCAAATTCAATATCCCAAAGCCAACTTAAATCGTTATATTTATATCTTCTAGAGACATTATCGAATCCTAAAATGACTGTCTTTTTTCCGGTGTTATTTATGATATATTTTAAACTTTGATAATAACTTAAAGGATTTTCATTTTTACTTTCTAGCATTGTAATGATACGATTATCAATTTTATATTGGTGACCACGTTTGGCAATACTTTTCTTTTTATTAAAAGCATAAGCAATGTCACTTGTTTTTAAACCGATGGAATTACAAAGAGCAAAAGCGGCGGTTGTGGCATAGGCAACATATAATATATTTTTATTTAGATGAATGTCAGTACCATTTATTTTTAAAGATAATTGTTCTAAGTCAACATTTGTTGCTTCATAATCAGGATTTCCTCTTTTAAAATCACAGTTTCGACAGTAGTAATTTCCGAGATGACCATAATGATAGTAATTATAAATTAATTTTTTATGACAATTAGGACAGTAAGCATTATCAATATTTTTATTTTTGGAAGTGGTATAAGAATCTTTGGTTTTACTTATTCCATAGGTGATAATTTTGCCTTTGAACGTTAATTGGGTTTTTTGAAGACAAGGATCGTCTGCATTTAAAATTAGGGTAGTTGATTCATCAATCGCATCAATAATGCTTTGATAAACTAAATCGGGAGAACCATTTCTGGCTGTTTGATCACGGGTAATATTGGTTAAGACTAAATGTGTCATTTTGTTCTTTCCAAAAGCTAAATGAAGGTGTTTTTCATCAATTTCTAAAAGTAGGATTTCATGTTTGAATCTTCCGAAAATGGTGCAATTGTTTAAAATTAGGGTAGTAATTGCACGAATTCCATTCGATCCCGACTCATTATATACAACGTCATATCCTGCACTTTTTAAGGTATGGGCGATGAGTGATGTGGTACTTCCTTTGCCACTGGAACCTGTCACACCAATAACATATTTGGGATATTTAATTTTTTCTAATATTTTTTGATTGATATTATAAGTAATGCTTCCAGGAAAAACGCTTCCATTTTTTTTGAAAAGTTTGCAAATCCAAGAAATTAGTTTATTTAAAATAATTTGAAACGATTTTAACATAATTGTTCACCTTTTTTATTATAACAGAAAAAATAATTTTTCCAAATTTTTTATTTATTTTAAAAGCGTTCGACATGATTGGGGAAAATACGACAGAAACCATGTTTACTTCCCAGTTATCAACTATTATAATTTAAGTTATAAAAAATAGAGGAGAGTAGATTATGAATCAAGGTAATTTGAAGTTAGAGAAGTTTCAAAACAAAGGTAAAAAGAAACAACGTCAAGTTTTTCTAACCCTTGGTATTGTAGTAGTTTTGTTAGTAGCAGCAGTTTTGATTTATCGAAGCTATGCTGTTTATCAAGAGCAACAAGAGTATGACGCAATTGAGGGAAAAGTTCCTGGTTACAATGATAATTATGATGTGAAAGTTGCATTAACTATTGATGGAACTGCAACAACAACATTTCCAGCCAAAGGAACCAAAGCAGTAGATAGTATTGTTTGTGATAAAGGTGCAACTGGAGTATGGGATTATACCAATTGGACTTTGCTTGTTAGAAATTTGACGAGTACTAGAACGAGATGTCAAGTTAATTTTGTAACAAGATATATGGAAGGAATTTTAAATGGTGCAGATCCAGTTTTACAAGATGATTTAGTTCCGGTTACAATAGATAATAATGGAACCGTTAAGAAAGCTAAGCTTGGAACAGATTGGTATAGTTATACTAATAAGAGATGGGCGAATGCTGTCATCTTGAATAATAAAGATGCAAAGTATGGAGAAGGAGAAACAATACCAGAGAGTAATATTGAATCGTATTTTGTATGGATACCAAGATATAAATATAAAATATTCAATGATGGAAATTATCCAACGCAAACTGGTACGTTAACAAATAATGCTTTACCAAGTAAGACACAAACTATCGAAGTTGTGTTTGAAACAAATACAAATGCGAAGTCTACAGGAACAGGTGTTGGTCAATGGTTAACACATCCTGCGTTTACTGCATTTGATACGAATGGAATGTGGGTTGGTAAATTTGAGACAGGATATAAGGGAAGTACTGATACAGCAAGTTCTCAAAAAAATGTCAATGAACCTGGAAGTGTTCAAATCAAACCGAATGTAAATTCATGGAGAAGTATTCAAGTTTCCAATGCGTATTTGACAAGTTATGATTATCGAAGAGATTATAATTCTCATATGATGAAGAATACGGAATGGGGAGCAGTAGCATTTTTGCAACATAGTAAATATGGTAGTCAAGCTAGTGTAAGAATTAATAATAATAGTTCATATGTGACAGGATATGCTGCGACAAAAGAACCAACTTGTGGATATACAGCAACAAATGAAGAATGCAATAAATATGGTACAGATGCTAGTGTTACTCAACCATATAATACTTCGACAGGGTATTTGGCAAGTACCACGGGGAATATCACTGGTGTTTATGATATGAGTGGTGGTGCTTGGGAATATGTCATGGGAATTATGGTTGATAAAAATGGAAAGCCAATGAGTGGTAGAAATTCAAAATATAATTCTGGATTCAATGGAACATTTGGTTGTCCAACATGTGATAGTGATAATTCTGGATTAACAGAATTAACGACAGGAATCGCTTTTCCAAGCGATACTCGATATTATGATCAATATGCTTATGCCGAAAATGATGAAACATATAATCGTAGAATACTTGGAGATGCGACAGGAGAGATGGGGCCTTTTGCCACAGCTACCTATGGATCACAGAACAGACAGATTGGATCATGGTATGCCGACGAGGCTTGGTTTGTCCGTCACTGGTATCCTTGGTTCGATCGTGGTAACGGTGACTACGTTGGTGCAGGTGCTGGTGTGTTTGCTTTTGGTAATGCGAGCGGTTATTCGGA
>CAJUQG010000001.1:97724-143361 GCA_910588025.1 uncultured Bacilli bacterium | reverse complement strand
GACGAGGCTTGGTTTGTCCATTGTGCTTACCCTTGGTTCAGCCGTGGTGGTGCTTTGACGTATGGTACAGGGTCTGGTGTGTTTGCTTTTGGTGTTGCGTACGGTAGTTCGCTTGGTGATGTTAGTTTTCGCGTCGTCCTTAGTATCTAACGCTGTAGCGTTAGATTTACCCTGCAATTCAGTTAAACTTTTCGGAGTATGAACTAAATTGAAAAGAATAATTTGTTTGGTAGTAAGCTCTTCGCTCCCTTTTCGGCGAAGAGCTTTTTGGTTTTTGTTACCAACCGAAGGTTGGTAAGTAAGAGTACGCGCTTTTTTCTCTTGGAAAAAAAGGGCGTGTAAATTTAGGGATGAATAATATATAAAGTTTTTATATTATTTATCGCTAAATAACCATGATTTTTCTTTTGTTAATTTCTTAGATATGACAAGAAATGACAATTTTTAACAAATTATTTGTTTTTTCTTTGACTTTTTTTTTGATATTCAATATAATTAGTGTAGAAGGGATAGGTAAGTAGTATCTATTCGTTATCCCTTTGATCATTACAGAGAAATTTAATTTTTTAATATTGGTTTTCGAAAAAAAATTGTCTCTATAAATTTTGCTCTGTAGTGATGTAGTAAGTTTGTTGGATGATAGTGTCCAACTTTAAATGAGGGTTGGTTTTTGCTGACCCTTATTTGAATTAGGGATGCGTATCAATAAGATATGTTATGGCTGTATCCTTATTACTAATATTTGGGGACTAGGTTAGAAATGGTTTGTCAATCACTGGAATCCTTGGTTCGATCGTGGTAACGATAACTACGTTGGTACAGATGCTGGTGTGTTTGCTTTTGGTAATGCGAACGGTAATTCGAATGGTAATGATAGTTTTCGCGTCGTTTTTCTATACTATGATATATATTATTCGCTGTAATTGTCAAAGTTTTCTTTTCGACAATATTTACACACATATTCAATTCATATCATATTTTAAGGATATTAGATTATATGTTTTATCATAGAAATCTAGTTCCTTTTCTACGGAAAAAACACATAAATAAATGAAAATAGCAAGTCAATAATTAAACGTTATTTTTTAAGCAGTACAATTTTTTTGTATTGCTTTTTTTAGGAGGTCAAATGAGTAAAATTTATAATAAATATTTAGATTTAAAAGCAAAAGATAATAATAAACTATATTTATTTCATTGTGGTAATTTTTATATATTTTTGGCAGATGATGCTGACTTAATTAATAATTATGTGGTTTTAAAAAGAACTAAATTTACAAAAGATATTATGAAATGTGGTTTTCCTGTAGGAAGTAAAGAAGAATATTTAAAGGTATTTCATAATCAAGGATTGGTGATAGATATTATTGAAAATCCATTATTACCTGAGGATATAAATGAACGAGAACGAGTAGTTATGGATACCTTAAAAAGTGTAAAAATTGACAATTTAACGCCAATCGAAGCAATGAATAAATTAAAAGAATTACAGGAGATGTGTTATGAATCATAGGGTAAAAGAAAAAGATAGTGATAAAACAGTAGAAGATTTGATTATTTATAAGCAGTTTATTGAATTGATTTATTATACAGAAAATATTTTAATGAAGTATCCTAAGTGTGAAAGATTTGCTTTAGCTAGTACAATAAAAAATACGACATATGAAGGGATGCGTTATGTTTTAAATACTTTTAAAGAGTATAGTAAAGAACAAAAGATTTCTAATTTAAATCATTTGGATACTACTTTGAAAATGATTAAGGTAATGATTCGTGTATCTTATAAGAAAAAATATATTAATGCGAAAAATTATGCTGCTTGGGGAAAAAAGCTTGCTAACTTGGGAAATTTGTTAGGTGGTTGGATGAAATCATGCCTAAAACAATAAAAAATGTTTTTGATGAAAAATTAACTTTTATAAAATTAATAGAGGCTCATCAACGAGCAAGTAAAAGTAAACGAAATCATTCTGATGTTATTAAATTTGAAATGGATTTAGAAAGTAATATAGCCAATTTATTACATAAAATAAAACATGGAACTTATCGAATTGGTAAATATCATGAATTTTATGTTTATGAACCAAAACAGCGATTAATTAAATCTTTACCTTATATAGATCGCGTCGTTCATCAGTGGTATGTTGAAGAGTTTATTAAGCCTTACATGATGCCACGATTTATTTCTAAAAGTTTTGCTTGTATTGAAGAAAGAGGAGCTCACAAAGCCGTTGATTATCTTCAAAAATATATGCGAATTATGAAACGAAATCATGGAAGCTATTTTATTTTAAAATGTGATATTAGTAAATATTTTTATTCGATTGATCGAAATATATTATTTTCTATCTTATCGCGATATATACGTGATCAAAAATTATTAGAATTTACAAAATTATTGTTATTTGATGGTGATGAATTGATTGGCATACCAATTGGTAATTATACTAGTCAATATTTTGCTAATATTTATTTGAATGAATTAGATCATTTTGTGAAAGAAACTTTACGAGTTAAATATTATTTAAGATATATGGATGATTTTATTTTGTTATGTAAAACCAAAGAAGAAGCAAAAGAGTTAAAAGATACGATGGAGAAATTTATCAATGAACGTTTACATTTACAATTTAATAAAAAAACTAGATACTATCCAAATAGTATGGGTGTAGATTTTTGTGGATATAAAGTTTTTGAAACTCATCGTTTAATTAGGAAACGTAGCAAGGATAAAATGCGAAGAAAAATTCGTAAGTGGAATAAAGATTATCGAGCAGGTTGTTTAAATTTGAAGGATGTTGAAGAAAGTTGGAATGCTTGGTTGGGGCATATTAAACATGCTAATTGTTATACGCTTCAAAATCGCTATCATGACTTAATGGAATTTCGAGATATTTTTTAGTATATTTTGTCGAATATATTTTGAAAAATTGACATTTATGTTACATTTTTGATGGTGATTTTATGAATTTATATTACAGAAATGAGACATTATTTGTTGATGTTGATACCATTTTAGATCAAGAACATATTAGTAAATTAAAACGAAGAATTTTTAAAATTGTTGATGATTATGACATAGATCGAATTATTTTTCAAATTTTGGAAGGTGGATATGAGAATCGGAGAGTACTTCAAGAGTTAAAACGAGAATATCATCAAAGATATCAAGGAAATTTGTTAATTAAATAATGTGCTTGGTTTGTCTTTTCGGGTGCTCCTTGGTTTCGTCGTAGTGGAGTTGTTACAATTGATATAGGTGCTTCGGTGTTTGCTTTTGATATTGCGTATGCCCATGCTTGGGATAGTGGTAGTTTTCGCGCATTTACTATGAAATTTAAAATGATAATAGAAATTTTGGTCTAAAAAAATTTTTCAAATTTTATAGATTTTTTTTCATAGATTTTAGGCTTAGCTTTCTTTTGGTAATCATAAGAGGTATTTCCTTTTACTTGCAAGTTTATGAGTTGCATAATAAAAAATTCTTATAAGTATGTGTTTTAGCGACTGGTTTGTCTCTCATACTCATCTTTGGTTCCTGCGTGGTGGCGATCTTCCTCTTGGTACAGGTGCTTCGGTGTTTGCTTTTGCAAGATCTCATGGGTCAGTAGATACATGGATTAGTTTTCGCGAATCATACTATGATTTAAAAGGTTTGAATAAAAAAGAAACAAAAATCATAGATATATATATTTTATTAAATAAAATTTAGGTAAGGATTAAGCATATGGTTTGTCAATCCTAATAATTCTTGGTTCTTACGTGGTGGGCATTGGCCAGATGGTATAGAAACTGGTGTGTTTGCTTTAGGTAGTGATTGTGGTCTTGTGCGCTCTTGGGGTAGTTTTCGCAAGTTTTATACTGTGAAATAATTAGTCCTAAATGAATCGTAATGATTTTTTAGATTTTTTCACAGAGTTTTTTTAATATACTATGAATTAAGTATTTTTAATTCATAGAGTCTTAGTCCCAATCCTTTTGGATAAATACAAAAAAAATAAATAATGGAATTAGTAAGAAATGAACACTTTCATTATTTAAAAAATTTAAGAATAAAAATAATATTGGGACTAAGACGGATTTTTTGGTTTGTCTATGGATATGCTCCTTGGTTACATCGTGGTGGTGGATTGATTGAGGGGATAGGTACATCGGTGTTTGGTTTTTATAAAGGGAGAGGTCATGCGTTAGATTCTCGTAGTTTTCGCGAGTATTTACTATGATAAATTATAAACTGAGAAAACTTTATTTGAGTTATTCTATTTTTTTATTATAGAATTTTGGTTTGTCTATTGTTACTATCCTTGGTTTTATCGTGGAGCAAGCTTTGTTTCTGGGTCCGATATTGGTGCGTTTGCTTTTGGAATTGCATATGGTCAAATAAGTATTAATGGTAGTTTTCGCGACTATTACTATTTTTAAAAAATCAATTAAGTTATTTAAAATAATTTTTGAATAAAAATAGAGGTCGGTAGTAAGGTTTGTCTTTCTTATTGCACCTTGGTTCGGTCGTGGTGCTAGTTTTATTCAAAGTTCTAGTACTGGTGTGTTTGCTTTTGATAGAGCTGGAGGTTATATGTATCAAGATGAAAGTTTTCGCGTGTTTACTATAATTTTAGTTTTCTTTTATAACATTTTCATAAATATGCTGAAAGATTAATTATAGATGATAGATAAGTCTTTGGTTTGTCCTTCATAGCGTTCCTTGGTTCGAGCATGGTGGTATTCTTACGAATGGTACAAGTGCTGGTGTGTTTGTTTTTGCTCATGGGCATGGTGATATTTATGTTAGTGATAGTTTTCGCAAATTCTACTCTTTTTCAAGAATCGATTGAATTATTTATAGGTAATTGTCGTCTGAAAATAGAGATTTTAAATGAGTTTGTCACTCACTGGTATCCTTGTTTTTTTTCGTGGTACGTATTTCGACCATGGTATGGAGTCTGGTGTGTTTGCATTTGATAATACGTATGGTAGTTTTCATGCTAATGTTAGTTTTCGCGTCTTGTCATATACTAAGATAAAAAAAGATTATAATAATATTGCTTTTTTGCTTTATAGAATTCTAAGATATTAGAATTATTTTTGGGTCTTATTTTGTTTGGTTTGTCTCTCCAGTAGCTCCTTGGTTTGATCGTGGTGGAACCTATAACGTTGGTAGAGCTTCTGGTGTGTTTGCATTTGCGATTGAGCGTGGTCGTTTAGGAACATGGATTAGTTTTCGCGAGTCATACTATGACTTAAAAAAACTTTAAAAAGTTGAGATGACTTAGAAGATAATGTCATAGAATAACTAATATTTATTAAATTATAGGTTTGTCAGTTTGATTCATCCTTGGTTCATGCATGGGTATCATTTTATTGTAGGAAAAGGTGCTGGCATATTTGCTTTTGATCATGGTTCTGGTTATGGATATCAAGATGGTTGTTTTCGCGCTACTTACTATGATTTAAATGGTTTGAAAAAAAGAAACAAAAAATCATAGATTTGTTTTTTACTGAATAAATAAATCTTAATGGGTATTAAGCTACGGTTTGTCTTTCCTATTCAGCCTTGGTTTTTACGTGGTGCTGGAATAAGTGCAGGGTGTATTGCAGCAGTGTTTGCTTTTAATCCTACCTTTGGCTTTTTTTCTTCTCAAAATAGTTTTCGCGTTATTTACTATGAATAAAAAAATCTTTATAATAAAATAATATATTGAATTATTCATAGAAATTATACAAGGGTTTGTCGATTCTGTTAGCCCTTGGTTCGATCGAAGTGGTGCATATGGTTTAGGTCAAGTTAGTGGTGTGTTTGCTATTAATCATGATAGTGGCTATGTAGGTCTTAGTGATAGTTTTCGCGATATTTACTATATCTTTATAAAATAAAAATTAATCTTAGAATTATAATATTTTAGATATAGATTTTTCTTTTGAATTTCTATGAAGGTCTTTTTATTGAAAGGTGATTTGTCTATTCTTTACATCCTTGGTTTATTCGTGATCATGAGTTTCATTTTGGTTTAGGTACAAGTATGTTTGCTTTTGGTTGCGATTATGGTCTTACGCGCTCTTGGGGTAGTTTTCGCTGTATACACTATGAAAAATATAATCTTGAATAAATTGATAATTTATATGATTTTATTCATAGATGAAATATAAGTTTTTGGTTTGTCCATCATAGCAATCCTTGGTTCGACCGTGGTTCACATTTCAAACATGGTATAGGCACTGGTGTGTTTGCGCGAGGTCGTGATAGTGGATTTCCCTTGAATTATATTAGTTTTCGCGTGTCATACTATGAATTAATAAAATTATAAATAATGATTCATTATTTGATATCTATTCATAGATAAAATTATAAGTTTTTGGTTTGTCCATTTAATTTCACCTTGGTTTATGCGTAGTGGTGTTATTATAGATGGTGCGGAGTCCGGTGTGTTTGCTATTGTTGGAGGAAGTGGCCAAGTTGGTTATTCTGGTAGTTTTCGCGCTATTTACTATGATTTAAAATATTTAAGAAATTTTGTTGAATTTAAAAAATAAATGTCATAGAAAGAAAAATGATATATTTTATTAAATTTTTTCTTTTTTATATAGTTTGTCTCTCATTTGAATCCTTGTTTCTTACGTGGTGGAAGCTCATTTCATGGAATAAAGTCTGGTGTATTTGAGTTTGATCAAACAGATGGTCTTTTATGGGAATATGTTAGTTTTCGCGCATTTACTATGTATTAATAACATATAAATAAGTTATTATTGACAGAAATATGAAAGTACATAGAATTTTTGTTTATTTTACCTTAGTCACTCAGTTATTTTCGTTTTAATCATGTGAATAGTGTTTTATTTGTTAGTATGATAATATTTTTTGAGATAAATTATAGTTCTAAATAGTCTTATTGACTTATATTATGTTTCTTAAATGTTCTGTTTCTGTCTTTTTTTCTTATTGCATTTTCTTAAACTGGTTTGTCTTTTCTAATTATCCTTGGTTTCGTCGTAGTATGGCCTTTCCTTTTGGTGCATTTACTGGTGTGTTTAGCTTTGGTAATCATTTTGGTACTAAAGTATCTTCGGATAGTTTTCGCGCTACTTACTATGAATTGTTCAAGTCATAATTAATGATTAAATTATTTGATTTTATTCATAGATTTCTAATCGATTCTTTAGTTTGTCGATTCTGTTAGTCCTTGGTTCATGCGTGGATTACGTTCAGCTTATGGTACAGGTGCTTCTACGTTTGGTTTTGGGTGTTGGTATGGAAATGCTGTTATAGGTGATAGTTTTCGCATGTTTACTATATTTTTGTTGTAACAATTTATAATCTAAGGATTATATTATGTTGAATGATATAGAAGCTATTTAAATGGTTTGTCCATTGTGCTTACCCTTGGTTTAGTCGTGGTGGAGCGAATGATGTAGGTTTTTCTGCTGGTGTGTTTGCTTTTGATACTGTTTACGGTCATACGCTACCTTGGGGTAGTTTTCGCGCTACTTACTATGAATTGTTCAAGTCATAATTAATGATTAAATTATTTGATTTTATTCATAGATTTTTCAATATGTTTTTTGGTTTGTCAATCAAGGTAATCCTTGGTTCATCCGTGGTCATGAATTTTATTTTGGTATAGGTGCTTCGGTGTTTGCTTATGCTAGCGATTATGGACTTTCGAGACCTTGGGGTAGTTTTCGCGCTACTTACTATGAATTGTTCAAGTCATAATTAATGATTAAATTATTTGATTTTATTCATAGATTTTTCAATATATTTTTTGGTTTGTCAATCAAGGTAATCCTTGGTTTAGTCGTGGTTATGATTTTTATGTTGGTACAGATGCTGGTGTGTTTGCTTTTGGTGCTGCGCACGGTAATTCGAATGGTGGTGATAGTTTTCGCGATTTTAATACTATAATAAGCTTTATTTGAAATAAATTTTTGTAATTTATAAAATTTTATTATAGAAAGTTATTTATTTACTAAGTTTTTAAGTTAACTTGTTGTGTTTATGAATTGATTTGTCTATTGTGATTATCCTTGGTACAATCGTGGTAGTGGTAACTTTGTTGGTACAGGTGTATCGGTGTTTGCTTTTGGCAGTGCGTATGGTAATTCAAATGGTAATGATAGTTTTCGCGTGTTTACTATGAAAAATATAATCTTGAATAAATTAATAATTTATAAGATTTTTTCATAGAATAAAAAAATTTCTGGTTTGTCTCTCATACTCATTCTTGGTTCACTCGTAGTTGTGCTTTTATGAATGGTGGAGCATCTGGTGTGTTTGTTTTTGGTAGCGACTACGGTCAGGTGGCCTCTTGGGGTAGTTTTCGCACATATATACTATGAATAAAATAGTGAATAATAAATTTATTTGATTTAAAACTTTTTCATAGAAGCAAAATCTGCTTTTTTGGTTTGTCAATGATTACTACCCTTGGTTCAGGCGTGGTGGAGCTTATACTGGTGGTATTAGTGCTGGTGTGTTTTATTTTTTATATACTTTTGCTATAGAAGATATTAATTATAGTTTTCGCGATATTTACTATGATTTCAAAAAAAACTTATAAATTTTAAAAAGATTAAGAAGTTTATAATCATAGAAATTTTTTATAAAAACTACATTTGGTTTGTCGATCAGGGTTCTCCTTGGTTCTCTCGTGGTGTTGAGAATTACGTTGGTGCAGATACTGGTGTATTGGCTTTTGGTAATGCGGGCGGTTATTCGGGTGGTGGTAGTTTTCGCGTTATTTACTATGAATTGATTAGGTCAAAAGTAATAAAAGTTATTTGGTTTAATTCATAGAAATCAAAAAATTGTTTTGGTTTGTTCGTTCTGTTTCTCTTTGGTTTGCTCGTGGTCATGATTTTCACGTTGGTACAGAGTCCGGTGTGTTTGCTTTTGGTCCTGCGCATGCTTTTAGTAGTCCTGATGGTAGTTTTCGCGGGTATTTACTATGAATAGTTAAAGTCCTAAGTAATCAAAAATTATTTGGATTTATTCATAGATTTTTCAATATATTTTGTGGTTTGTCAATCGTTATTACCCTTGGTTTCGTCGTAGTGGAGTTTATACTGGTGGTGTAGATACTGGTGTGTTTGTTTTTTTTCATGTGGAAGGGACTTTAGGTAATATGGATAGTTTTCGCTGGTATTTACTATAATAAAATATAAAACAAAGAGTACTTTTTGAGGTATTTTGGTTTCTTATTATAGAATTTTAGTTGTCTGTTTTTTTGGTTTGTCTTGCCGTCTAGACCTTGGATCATGCGTGGTACACGTCATATTCATGGCACAGATGCTGGTGTGTTTAGTTTTGATCTTGAGTGTGGACGTTTGTTACCTACGCATAGTTTTCGCGTCGATATTACTATGATTTGTAAATGTTCAAATTAAAAAGAAATGAAATCATAGAATTATATTTTGTTGTAAATAAAATGATGAAAATAAAAAAATTGGTTTGTCAATTATGGGAATTCTTGGTTCGTCCGTGGTGCAGATTTTCCGCTTGGTACAGAGTCTGGCGTGTTTGCTTTAGAAAGTTTTGAGGGAAATTCTTGGTTACCAAATAGTTTTCGCTAGTGTTTGACTATGATAAAAAATATTTTGAATAAATAAAAAGTTTATAAAATTGTGTCACAGAATTTGAAGAAAAATTGGGATTAAATTAAAATTGGTTTGTCTATCCTATTAGTCCTTGGTTCATACGTAGTGGTGTTTGGTCAGTAGGATTAAATGCTGGTGTGTTTACCTTTGATAATGAATATGCTCAAGCTTGGAATAGTGGTAGTTTTCGCGCTTTATCGGTGACTATATTTTATGTAATTCAAAAAGATTATAATAATAATTTTAGAAAGATATAGAAATTTAATTCCAATCCTTAGGGATAAAAACATAGAAAGAAAAATAAAGAAAGTAGAATATTTGAAATTTTTATTTTTTACCTTGGTTTGTCCATCCTGTTAGTCCTTGGTTCAATCGTGGTGAAGGATATTATGTTGGATTTAGTGGCTCTGTGTTTACTTTTAGTTATCATTACGGTGCTCGTAATAGTGGTGCTAGTTTTCGCGCATTTACTATGAATTAGTAAATTTATAAATAATGAATGAATTATTTAATATTATTCATAGAAAAATTTTTTTGCAAACTTATTTTATTTATAAGGTTTGTCTCTTGTACTCATCCTTGGTTTGGTCGTGGTTACGATGTCTACCTTGGTACAGAATCTGGTGTGTTTGCTTTTGGTAATGATCTCGGTCACACGCTACCTTGGGGTAGTTTTCGCGGGTATTTACTATGATTTAAAATGTTTATGTAAATTATAAATTTTAATTTAATAATAATAGTCATAGAATTTATTATGTGCCACTTTCTTTTTTCTTTTGGTTTGTCAATCCTAATAATTCTTGGTTCTTACGTGGTGGAGCTTATACTGGTGGTATTAGTGCTGGTGTGTTTGCCTTTGAAAATGATCGTGGTCAAGTTTTGTTGAATTGTAGTTTTCGCGCGTATTTACTATGATAAATTATAAACTGAGAAAGCTTTATTTGAGTTATTCTGGTTTTTTATTATAGAATTTTAGAGATACGTTGTTTTGGTTTGTCAATCGTAATTATCCTTGGTTCGTACGTGGTGCAGATTTTCCGCTTGGTACAGAAACGGGTGTGTTTGCTATGAATAATACTTATGGAATGAGTAATAATAATTATAGTTTTCGCAAGTCTATTATGATAAAAGAAACTTTAATAAATTTAAAAAATGAAAAAGATATTATCATAAATTTACCTAAAATATTTGTTTACTTTTTGGTTTGTCAATCTTAGTAATCCTTGGTTCTATCGTGGTGCAGATTTTCCCCTTGGTTCAGAGACTGGTGTGTTTGCTTTTATTAATTATTATGGTTTTTTTGATACTCATGGTAGTTTTCGCAAGTTTATTATGATAAAAGAAACTTTAGTAAATTTAAAAAACGAAAAAGATATTATCATAAATTTATCTAAAATATTTGTTTATTTCTCTGTTTGTCTATTTTGTTAGTCCTTGGTTCATTCGTGGTGGCGATTATCCGCTTGCTTTAGTTGCAGGTATTACCTCTTTTTCGATACATGATGGTTCGGCATTAATTTGGGATAGTTTTCGCGTCTTCTTTAACTATAATAAATTTTAGTACATTATAGCTTCATAAAAGTTATATTACTTGTTTTATAGTATAACTGTTTGGTTTGTCGCTCATGGTGCTCTTTGGTTTAGTCGTGGTCATTATTATGATTTTGGTTCAAGTACTGGTGCATTTGTTTTTGGTAATGCGCTTGGTTCTATAAATAGTGATGGCAGTTTTCGCGTATTTACTAAGATTAATTACTTATGGAAAGTAAATACGGCATTTATTTCATAAATAATCTTAGATTTTTATATTACTTTTGGTTATTTTTTTAAGAGGCTACGCTTGGTTCCTGCGTGGTGGCTCATTTTTCACAGGGTGTGGTGCGAATATATTTTCCTTTTTGTATGATCATGGTCTTGTACATAATAGTCGTGGTTTTCGCGTTATTTACTATGAATATAGTTGAATAAATAGGATTAATTCTTTTATTTGGAATTTCTTAGGTTTTCTTTTTCATAGAGTATTTTAGGTTTGTCTTACATGGCACTCCTTGGGTCTTGCGTGGTTCAAATTATAGTTCAGGTTCTGATACTGGTGCATTAGGCTTTGGTGCTGTAGCTGGTTTTTTAGGTGGTAGTTTTCGCGCATTTACTATAATAAACTTACTTTTAAAAATAGATGAAAATCATTTATGAAAAAAATTGTTATAGAATATTTTATGTGGTTTGTCCTTCATTGGAAGCCTTGGTTCAGTCGTGGTGGATCATTAATTACTGGTAGTAATGGTGGTGTGTTTGGTTTTGGTCATGGTTATGGTAGAATTAGTAGTCATGATAGTTTTCGCGTTATTTACTATGAAATAATAAATAAAAAAAACAATAATCATGTTTATTATATTTTTTTCATAGAAAGGTTTGTCTATCCTTTGCACCCTTGGTTTCGACGTGGTGGATCGAATGATGTTGGTATAGCTGCTGGTGTGTTTTGTGTTCATACTCGAAATGGTCCAGAGCTTAATTGGGTTAGTTTTCGCGTTATTTACTAAGATAAAATCGTTGTTAAAGTAATCTTTTTGATTAAAATAATCAATAATCTTAGATGTTTTGCTGTTTGTGTATGTGGTTTGTCTATCATGTAAGTCCTTGGGGTCGACGTGGTGGACATTGGCCAGATGGTATAGAGTCTGGTGTGTTTGCTTCTGGTAGAACAATTGGAGGTTTAGATAGTAATACTAGTTTTCGCGAGTCATACTATGATTTGAAATAATAAGAATAAGTTTATAAACTTAGATTATTTAATCATAGAAAAAGTTACATTCTTTTTTTGGTTTGTCGCTCACTGGAATCCTTGGTTCGGTCGTGGTAATTATTATGTTAGTTTTTTAAGTGGTCTGTTTACTTTTAGTACTGCATGTGGGAATACCAGTAGTGTAGATAGTTTTCGCGTTACTTACTATGACTTGATAAAGTTTTGAATTTAAAAAGAAACAAAAGTCATAGATTCATTTTTGCTTAAATAATTAGGTTTGTCAATCAAGGCTATCCTTGGTTCGGTCGTGGTTACGATTATTATGTTGGCACAGGAGCTTCCGTGTTTGCTTTTGGACTTACTTATGGGGATTTCTACACTACAGTTAGTTTTCGCAATTTTACTATATTTTAATTATAGCAATAGATAATTTAAGGATTATATTTATGTTAGTTAATATAGAAATTTAGGGGAGTGGTTTGTCTTATCTTTTTGGCCTTGGTTCAATCGTGGTTATGATTTTTATGTTGGTATGGGTGCTGGTGTATTTTCTTTTGGACTTACATATGGCGCAATATATAGTACAGTTAGTTTTCGCAATTTCACTATATTTTAATTATAGCAATAGATAATCTAAGGATTATATTATGTTAGTTAATATAGAAATTTAGGGGATTGGTTTGTCTTACATTTTTGGCCTTGGTTCGGTCGTGGTTTTGATTACCATGTTGGTATGGGTGCAGGCGTGTTTGCTTTTGGTCTTACTGATGGTCAGATGTATACTACGATTAGTTTTCGCGTGTTTACTATATTTTCATTATAGCAATAGATAATTTAAGGATTATATTATGTTAGTTAATATAGAAAATTATTTACTAGTTTATCACTCACTGGAACCCTTGGTTCATACGTGGTGGTGGTATTACGAATGGTACAGGTGCTTCAGTGTTTGATCTTAGTAATGCGTACGGTCATGCAAGTCTTCATGATAGTTTTCGCGTTATTTACTATGACTTGATAAAGTTTTGAACTAAAAAGAAATGAAAGTCATAGATTACTTTCTTGTTTTAAATAAAATAGTGAAAGACCTAGGAATTAGCTTGTTTTTTTCTTTCTTCTAATTGTATTTTTGTAATAGCATAAAAAGTATTTGTTGATGATTCTTTTGCTAATTCTTTTTTTATAAATAAACTACTATTTCTTTGGTTTGTCCTTCATAGCGTTCCTTGGTTTGATCGTGGTGGTACTCTTACGCTTGGCGTAGGTGCTTCTGGTTTAGTTTTTGCTCATGGGCATGGTGATACTTATGTTAGTAATAGTTTTCGCGCGTTTACTATATTTTAATTATAGCAATAGATAATTTAAGGATTATATTATGCTAGTTGATATAGAAATTATATAATGGTTTGTCAATCATTGGAAGCCTTGGTTTTATCGTGGTAATGATTTTATGAATGGTACAGAATCTGGTGTGTATGCGTTAGACCATGAGTATGGACATTCGATTTCTTGGAGTAGTTTTCGCCATATTTACTATGAATTAATAAAATTATAAAAATAAGAAATTGTTTTAAATTTTATTCATAGATTTTTCAATATATTTTGTGGTTTGTCAATCACTTAAAATCTTGGTTTCATCGAGGTGTTGATTTTGCACATGGTATAGATACTGGTGTGTTTGCTTTTGGCAATGAGAAAGGTTCTATGTTACTGTGGGCTAGTTTTCGCGCTACTTACTATGAATTAATAGAATTCTAAAAATAGAAATTATTTTAAATTTTATTCATAGATGAAATATAAGTTTTTGGTTTGTCAATCTTACTTGGCCTTGGTTCGGTCGTAGTTGGCATTTTGTAAGAGGGGATGGTACTGGTGTGTTTAGTTTTGATAAGGCGAATGGGTATTCAGAAGTTCGGAGTAGTTTTCGCGCTAATAATACTATAATAATATATTGACAGAGGTAACTAACTTTAGTTATTTGGATGTTTATTATAGAAGTGTTTTAAAAAAATTGGTTTGTCTGGTATCCTAGACCTTGGTTTTATCGTGGTGGCGATGTTTTTATGGGAGTTTATACTGGTGTGTTTACATTTAATCGAGATTATGGAAATATATCTTTAGAACCTTTCATTAGTTTTCGCGTTATTTACTATGATAAATTATGAACGAAAAATAGTTTTCTTTGAGTTATTTTGTTTTTTTATTATAGACTTTTAAAATAATTTTTTTGTGGTTTGTCGCACACTGGACTTCTTGGTTCTATCGTAGTGGAGCTTTTACGTATGGTGCAGTTTCTGGAGTGTTTTCGGTTGGTGGAGCACTTGGTCCTATGGTTATTGCTGGTAGTTTTCGTGTCTTTTTTAACTATAAAACATATTAGTAAATTATAATTTTATATGAATTATCTTATTTCTTTTATAGTATGGTTCCTTGGTTTGTCGAGCACTGGGTTTCTTGGTTCATTCGTGGTAACGTTTACTTTGCTGGTACAGAATCTGGTGTGTTTGCTTTTGGTGTTGCGTACGGTAATTCGTATGGTAATGGTAGTTTTCGCGCTTTTGTTAACTATAAAACATATTAGTAAATCATAATTTTATATGAATTGTATTACTTCTTTTATAGTATGATTCCTTGGTTTGTCTATTCTGTTAGTCCTTGGTTCGAGCGTGGTGGTGCTGTTACACTTGGTACAGATACTGGAGTGTTTTCCTCTTATATAGCTGTTGGTAAAGTGTATCTTCAGGGTAGTTTTCGCGCTTTTGTTAACTATAAAACATATTAGTAAATTATAATTTTATATGAATTGTATTACTTCTTTTATAGTATAATTCCTTGGTTTGTCTATTGTGATTGTCCTTGGTTTTCTCGTGGTGGTGCTATTAATAATGGTACAGTATCTGGTGTGTTTACCACTTATATAGCGATTGGTAAAGCATTTCTTCAAGGTAGTTTTCGCGTCTTTTTTAACTATAAAACATATTAGTAGATTATAATTTTATATGAATTATATTACTTCTTTTATAGTATGGTTCCTTGATTTGTCACTCATGATTATTCTTGGTTCTTTCGTGGTACGAATTTCTCTCATGGCACTGATGCTTCGATGTTTGCCTTTGGTAATACGTATGGTCATGCAGGTACGACAGTTAGTTTTCGCTGGTATTTTACTATGATTTAAAATATAGAAATAAGTTTATAAGCTTAAGATATTCAATCATAGAAGTATTATTTTCTTTTTCAGTTAATAAAAAGAGGTATTTTTTGTTGTCTTTAGAAATAAAATAGAGAAAACACTTGGAATTCTGTTTTTCTTTTGATAAAATACAAGTGGCTTTTAGTAAGCAAATAGACATGTAATGAGGAGAGGTATTTTCGAGTGCCGAAGAGGTGTAAATACTTTGATGATTTGTTACAGGTGAAAAAACGAAGGAGGGTTTATTATGGCCGTAGTTTCTATGAGTAATCTTTTAGAAGCAGGAGTTCATTTTGGACATCAAACTAAACGTTGGAATCCAAAAATGAAACCGTATATCTTTACTGCAAGAGAAGATATTTATATTATTGACTTGCAAAAAACAGCAGAAAAAATTGAAGAAGCTTATGTTGAGCTTAAGAAAATTGCTGAAAATGGAGGAACATTCTTATTTGTTGGTACCAAAAAACAAGCTAGTGAAGTAGCAAAAGAAGAAGCAACTAGAAGTAATTCATTTTATGTTACAGAAAGATGGCTTGGTGGTACATTAACGAATTTCCGTACAATTAGAAGACGTGTAAAACGTTTAGAAGAAATTGAAAATATGGAAAAGAATGGTATTTTCGATGTATTACCAAAAAAAGAAGTTATTGGATTAAAGAAAGAATACGAAAAATTAAATCGCTTATTATGTGGTATTCGTGGAATGGTAAAAATTCCTCAAGCTTTAATTATTGTGGATCCTAAAAAGGAAATTAACGCAATTCGTGAAGCAAGAAAATTAAATATTCCAGTCTTTGGTCTTGTTGATACAAATTGTGATCCAGATGATGTTGATTTTGTTATTCCTGGTAATGACGATGCAGTACGTTCTGTTAAAGTTGTTCTTGGAGTACTTAATAATGCTATTTGTGAAGCAAATGGACTTGAAATGGTTGATTATGTAACAGAAGAAGACAAGAAAAAAGCGAATAAAGAAGAAAAAAAAGAAGCTACTGAAAATGTAATGGAAGAAGCTTTAAAAGAAGATAAAACAGTAAAAGAAGTAGCAAATGAACAAGCAAAAGAAGAAGTTTTATCTAATAAAACACTAACTGAATTAAAGAACTTAGCGAAAGATGCTGGTATTAAAGGTTATAGTGCAATGAAAAAAGAAGAATTAGTTGCAGCTTTAACAAAATAAGGAGGAATAATCATGATTACCGCTGAAATGGTAAAAAATTTAAGAGAAACAACAGGAGCAGGTATGATGGATTGCAAGAAAGCTTTGGCTGAATGCAATGGGGACATGGATGCTGCTATTGATTATCTTCGTGAAAAGGGAATTGCTAAAGCAAATAAAAAAGAATCTAGAATTGCAGCAGAAGGACTTGCTAATATTTTTGTAAAAGGAAATAAGGCTGTTATTTTAGAAGTAAATTCTGAAACTGATTTTGTTAGTAAAAACGATGAATTCAAAGCAATGATTGAAGAAATTGGGGAATCTATTTTAGCATCTAATGCAACTACTATGGATGAAGCTCTTGCTCTTTCTTGTAATGAAGGGACTATTCAAGATTTAATTGTTGCCAAAACAGCTAAAATTGGTGAAAAATTATCTTTCCGTCGTTTTGTAGTTATGACAAAAGAAGATAATGAATCATTTGGAGCTTATTTACATTTAGGTGGAAGAATTGCAGCGTTATCTAAAATAGCTGGAGCTAGTGAAGATGTTGCTAAGGATGTTTCTATGCAAGCAGCAGCAATGAATCCAAAATATGTATTTAGAAGTGAAGTTTCAGAAGAAGAAGTAGCTCGTGAACGAGAAGTTTTAAAAGAACAGGCAATGAATGAAGGAAAACCAGAAGACATTGCTAGTAAAATGGTTGAAGGTAGACTAAATAAATTCTTCAAGGAAATTTGCTTAACTGAACAATCTTTTATTAAAGATGGTGATGTTGATGTTCAAACTTTTGTAAAGAACAATGGTGGAGAAATCAAAGAAGTGGTTCGTTATGAAGTTGGCGAAGGAATTGAAAAACGTCAAGAAGATTTTGCACAAGAAGTAATGAATCAAGTGAAAGGTAATTAAGAAATTGACACTTTAAAAAAAGTGTCTTTTTTGTGCTTAGAATTTATGATATACTTTTTTTAAGTGAGTGATCTTATGAAAAAGAAACCAACAAAGTTATCGATGAAAATCTTTTATTTTATGGGTTTTACCATTTTAATTGTAGCTTTTATTTTTTTGGGAACTCGTAATTATACTGTGAAAGAAGTGGAAGATGCTATTTTATTTTCCAAAGAGTATCGTAACATTTCTCATGATAACCATTTTCAAGTTTTAAGTTCTTATGAAACACTAAATTTATTAGAAAGAGGAACTGGCTTGCTTTTTTTCGGATTTTCTGAAAATGAATGGAGTAGCGCTATTGCTGAGTTATTGGACCAAGTTAGTCGGGAAATGGATTACTCGGTTGCTTATTATAATTTTTTAGAAGATCGAAATAAAAAACATGATAATTATCAAGGAATTGTTCGAGAGGTAGATCAATACTTAGTGCTTGATGATTTAAAGAAAATGGATTTGCATGCGCCGTTAGTAGTTGGAGTAATAAAGGGAAATGTCGTTTTCTTTGATGATGAAACGAGTTTTACTCTTTCTCAGGATAATCCAAAATCTTATTGGACTGAAGAAAAAAAGTTAGAGAAAAAAGAAGAATATCGCGAAGTAATTCGTTTGTTACAAAAGGAGAATCAGTAAAATGAAAAATAAAAAAGGAATGCCAGAAAAATCTTTACAAGTAATTTCTTGTGCGATGGCTGTGGTAGTCATGATTCTTTTAATGAGTGGAGATATGATTATGTCGAAGATATTGCGCGTAAATCCAAATCAAAATTATCCGTATGAGGAACAAGACGAATCTTCTAAAGAAGAGAAAAAAGAAGAAGATAGTAGTACAATTCAAAATGTAGATTTAGAATATGATGTTTCGTTTATGAAACCTACTAATTTAATAGAACTTCAAGAGTATATTCAAAAAGGAGAACTTATTTATGTGTTTTCAGGAAGACGTACTTGTGCTCCTTGTCGAAGATTTGTGCCAATTTTAAAAAAGGTTGTTGAAGAGTTAGGTATTACAAATATTTATTATCTAAATCAATCAGAAATTAATAATATGACAGATGGTTATCAAAATTTTCAAGCTTATTCTAACGAATTGCAAGAAAAATTTGGAACGACACCATATTTTATGATTTTTAAAGATCAAAAGTATCTGAAAGGTCAAATTGGTATGATGAAAACGGATGAATTATTAGAAGATTATTTGAAGGAACTTTTTCAAAAATATTAATTGAAAAGGTTTCTTTTTTCATATTTTTATAAAATTTGTGTAAACTAAAAAAGAATTGTAAATGATTCTAAAATTTATTGTCAAACAATAAATAGTCTTATATAATATATTTAGTTATATAGAAAGAGAGTTATTATGAATTCAGATATTGAAAAGAAAATGCAAAAATCGTTAGAAGCGATGGATGCTAAATTACAAAATATTCGTGCTGGTAGAGCAAATCCTGCGATGTTAAATGGAATTCAAGTAAATTATTATGGTGCAATGAGTCCGGTTTCCTCTTTAGCAAATATTACAGTACCAGAAGCAAGACAACTTATGATTAAACCATTTGATAAGAGCGCTTTAAAGGAAATTGAACGGAGTATTAATGAAGCAAATTTAGGAATTACGCCGATTAATAATGGAGAAGTTATTATTTTAACGATTCCAGAACTTACAGAGGAACGTCGTCGTGATTATGTAAAGCAAGCGAAAACAATATGTGAAGAAACAAGGGTTGCACTTAGAAATATTCGTCAAGATGCTAATAATGAAATTAAACGTAGTGAAATGCCTGAAGATGAAGAGAAAGCTGAACTAGAAATGGTTCAAGATTTGGTTAATCAATATAATAAAATGATTGATGAACGTTTAAAAGTGAAAGAAAATGAATTGATGAGTTTTTAAAAAAGAGTAAAAATTTTCCACAAAATAAAAAAAATGTGGTATTATGTTTAATATATGTATGATATGGTGATGATGCTATGAACTATAAAAATATCTTTAAAAGAGAGACTAAGGTTATTGCTATTGTAGTAATATGCTTAACGATTGTGGTAATTGGAGCAAGTTATGCAATGTTTTTACAAGTAGATAAAAATACTGATAATCAAGTAGTAGAAACTGGTTCTTTAGTGATTACTTATACGAACGCAAATGGAGAAACGATTAGTGAAAGTGATATTGTTTCAAGTAATAGTTGTTTGGATCCCATGAGTGATGATGATGCTTCTATTTTAACAGATTGTACTTATAAGTTGAATATTTTGAATCGTGGAACATTGCCAGCTAGTTATCGTTTGGTTATGTATAATAATAAAAATAAATTGCCAAAGGGAGGAACTTTTGTAGATCATAGTTTAATTCGTATTGGTCTTAAAAAGGGAAATGAAACATTAGCTCCGATGCCAAATAAAACTTTAAGTGAGATAACTCATACTACTGAAACGGAAGGCGTTACTGCTCAAAATGATATTCGCTATGTGTTAGATGAAGGTGTTTTGGAAGCAAATCAAGATATTTCTTATAGTGTACAAGCATGGATTAATGAAGAACTAGCTACAAGTGCCGTTAGTGGTCAATATATTTATTTGAAATTAGAAGTAAGTGGAGTTGTATCTGAAGAAACACCGATTACGAATGACAGTAATTCTGGTGCAACTTTGAATTCTTAGAAGATTTAAGGATGTAAAAGCATCCTTTTTTTCGCGGTTTTATAATGAAAAAATATTGAACTCTTGAGAGTCTAGTGATATAATTTATGGTAGAAATTGAAGGGAGGGTATAATTCATGACAAAAGTTGTAGTAACTAATGGAAATATTGATGGTGCTTTAAAGAAGTTTAAAGTAAAAGTTGCTAGAAGCGGTGTCCCTTCTGAGTTAAAGAAAAGAAAACACTATGAGAAACCAGGCGTTAAGAGAAGAGAAGCAAAAAAAGAAATGATTCGTAATGCAAAGAAGCATAGAAATTATTAAGGTGATTAAAAATGACATTAATGGAAACTATTACCAATGATTTAAAACAAGCAATGAAAGCGAATGATAAGTTTTCTTTAAGTGTTTATCGTATGCTTAAGAGTGCGTTACAATTAGAGCAGATTAATGCTAAACATGATTTAACCGATCAAGAAGTTGTAGGAGTCATAAAAAAGCAAGTAAAAGTACGAAGAGATTCTGTTTTGGAGTATCAAAAGTATGAGCGCAGTGATTTAGTCGAAAATTTAGAGAAAGAAATTGAGCTTTTAGCTAAATATTTACCAGAGGAACTAAGTGATGAAAAAATCTTAGAAGAGGTAAATAAAGCAATTGCGGTTACAGAAGCTTCTACTATTAAAGATATGGGTAGGGTTATGAAACTTCTTACTGAACGTATTGGTACTGTGGCAGATATGTCAAAAGTTAGTGCTTTGGTGAAAGAGATTCTTCATTAAGAATTTCTTTTTTTTGTTAAAATGTAAGTTTTTTTCATATAATTTATTGGTGAGGAATCATGTATTTAACAAACCGAGTTCGAGAATTTTTAATTGAGCAAAATTATTATATTGACCTTTATGAAAATCATATTCATGTATTTCAATATGTTGATGTAATAAAATTGCAAACAGAAGAAGTTATTTTACAAATGGATGGATTTCAATTGAAATTATTAGGAAGTGACTTTCGAGTAAAAAAGTTAGAAAGTCATGAAATATTAATTTGTGGAAATTTAGAAAGATTGGAACGTATCGTATGAAACAATATATGTGGGTAGAAGTACGTGAACCAGATTATAGTCGAGTTTTGTTAAAATTATTTAAAGCTCGGATTGAAGTTTATGAAACCAAATATTGTCAGGATTCTTTACAACTTAAGATTTTGGCAAGTGATTTTGGAAAATTAAAAAAAGTAGGTTATTATCGATTTCGAAAGGTGAGATTTGATGGTATTTTTCACCTAAAAGAATTGTTTCGGCGTCAGTGGTTAATTGTCGTAGGTCTTTTTTTATTTCCTATTTTGTTGTTTGTTTTTTCTCATATTATTGTTGATGTTCAAGTAATTCATTCGAATAAAGAAATTCGTGAGTTAGTAGAAAAAGCGTTGAGTGATTATGGAATTGAGCGATTGACTTTTCGAAAAGATTTTAGGGAAATAGAACACATAAAAAAAGAGTTGTTAAATCGGTTTCCTGAGCAGTTGGAGTGGTTAGAAATTGAAGTCGATGGTATGCGTTATATCGTTCGGATTGAAGAAAGAATTATTACTCATCCAGAAGAAAAAAAAGAAAGATGTCATTTGGTGGCGACAAAATCAGCTATTGTAAAACAAATAACTTATTCTATAGGAGAAGCTAAGGTAGCTCGTGATGATTATGTAGTAGAGGGGGATATTTTAATAAGTGGCGAGTTAATGGCTAATGAGGCAGTAGTTTCGAGAGTTTGTGCAACTGGTAAAGTCTTGGGAGAGGTTTGGTATACGACTCATGTTAGTTTACCTATGAATTATGAGAAAAAGCAGGAAACAGGGAAAAAGCGTTGGAATTTTATGATTTCTAAGGGTTCTTATGAGCAAACTATATTGCGTCCAAGACTGGAGCATTATGTAAATGAAAAAAAGCGTTTGTTTTCGATTTTTGGCTATGAATTTTATTTTGTAGTTCAAAAAGAAGTTGTGGTAACAGAAGAAACTTATTTAGAAGAAGAAGCATTAAAGGAATCTATTCGATTAGCAGATGAGAAAATGCAAATGCGTTTGCAAGATGGTGAGCAGATTTTAGATAAAAAAGTTTTGAAAAAAAATGTGAATAATAGTACAATGGATATAGAAGTTTTTGTGTCTGTTTTAGAAAATATTAGTAGACAGGAAGAATTTCAAGAGCAAAAAGAAGAAGGTTAGACGATGGTACTAAATTTACTGACAAATGCAATTGCAAAGGTATGGCCGATGTTAACAATTTTTATGGTTGTATTAATTGCGATACGAGTTTCTTATCTTAGAATAAATCATGAACGATTTGTGTTTTATAAAGAGTTTTTAAATTTAATTTTTGTAGTTTATGTTTTAATTTTATTTCAACTATTAACGGATGCGGAAATGAATTCAGCAGTGAATGGCACAGGGTTTAATTTAGTTCCATTTACCGAAATGTTTCGTTATAAAGTTGGGTCACCTATGTTTTATTCAAATGTGCTTGGAAATATTTTTATTTTTGTGCCTTTTGGATATTTTGTATCTGGTTATGTGAAAGCTACCAAGATTAGTCATATTTTATTTATTAGTGCTATTAGTAGTCTTACTGTAGAACTAGTACAACTTCAAATTGGCCGTAGTTGTGATATTGATGATATTATTTTAAATGTTGTAGGAGCGATTGCTGGATTTTTACTTTATATTGCTTTGAATGCAATTAAAAAGCATATGCCACGTTTTTTACAAAGTGATTTATTTTATAATATTATTTGTGTAATTCTTTGTATTATTTGTGTCATTTATTTTACAAAAATTATGGGTCTTGGGTGGTTTTAATGAATATTGAAAATATTAATAATCAGTATGGTTATGAAGATTATGATTATTTGGAAGAGGTTATATTAGAGACATTACGTCATGAACAAGCGCTTGGAGCAATTTATTCGATTATCTTTGTAAATGAGAGTTGTATAAAAGAGTTGAACCGAGATTATCGAGGAAAAGATGCGGTGACAGATGTGATAAGTTTTGCATTTGAAGATAACGGAAATGAACTTCCAGATGGAATTAGAATGCTTGGAGATATTTATATATGTATTCCGAGAATGAAGGAGCAAGCTAAGAATTATGGGCATAGTGAAAAACGAGAGTTATCTTTTTTAGTGGTACATGGATTACTTCATCTTTTGGGGTATGATCATATGAGTTTAGAGGAAGAAAAAGTTATGTTTGGGTTACAAGAAGAAATTTTAGCTAAGTTAGGAATTTTGCGATAGAAATGTAGGTGGGTTATGAGAAGCGGTTTTGTTAGTTTGATAGGACGACCAAATGTTGGAAAAAGTACACTATTAAATACGTTAATTAATGAAAAAATTGCCATTACATCCAATAAGGCACAGACGACCAGAAATATCATTCAAGGTATTTATAATGAAGAGGGGTATCAAATTGTTTTTATGGATACTCCTGGAATTCATAAACCACAAGGTAAGTTAGGAAGAATTTTGAATAAGGAGTCGTATTCGTTAACAAAAGATGTTGATGTTATTTTGTTTGTGATTGATGCTTCAACAGGAATTGGTCCTGGAGATAAGTTTATTATGGAAAGTTTAAAAACAACTAAAGTTCCTGTTGTTTTAGTCATGAATAAGATTGATTTAATTAGTGATGAACGGTTGTTATTAATGATTAATGAGTATAAAGACTATTTTAATTTTTCAGAAATTGTTCCAGTAAGTGCTATGAAAAATGATAATGTTAAACGTTTGATTGATGTTTTAAAGGGATATTTAAAAGATGATGTGATGTATTTTGATACACAAACTAAAACGAGCAATAGTATTTATTTTATGATTAGTGAATTGGTTCGAGAAAAATTATTACATGTAACGATTGAAGAAGTTCCTCATAGCTTAACTTGTATTACGACGAATTTTGAAGAGGAAAAAGAGTTAGTGCGTGTGAGTGTAGATATTATTGTTGACCGTGATTCGATTAAAAAAATAGTAATTGGTAAACGAGGAGAGCGTCTTAAAAAAGTTGGAACGTTAGCTCGTCGAGAAATTGAAGGAATGGTTCATAAAAAGGTGTATTTGGAGCTTTATGTTCGAACGGTCAAAAATTGGCGAGATAAAGATAAATATTTAAAAGAATTAGGTTTTCATGAATTTGATTCATAAATTATGCAATCTTTGAATAGAATTCTATAACGAGAAACATAATAGTTATAGAAAGAGTGATAATCATGGATGCAAAAGGATATTGGGAAATGTTTCGTAAAACAGGAAAGATTGAATATTATTTAGCTTATAAAAAACAGAAGAGATGTGAATAAAATGATTACAAAGGTCGAAGGTTTTATTGTAAATGAAGTAAATTATGGTGAATCTTCGAAAGTCATTAATGTCTTGACGAAAGATTTCGGGCTATTAGGGATTATGTGTAAAGGTGTGAAAAGTATGAAAAGTCGTCTTCGTGCTTTAACCTTACGTTTTACCTATGGCTTTTTTTATATTTATAAAAAGGAAGGAAAGCTTTCTTTGTTAAAAGATGTCGATGTAATTGATCCTCTTAGTCATATTCATTCTAATATTACGTTGTTAGGATATTGTAATTATTTGACAGAGTTAACGCAACAAGTTTATCGAGAAAGTGAGGATATTCGCATTTATCCTTTGTTTTTGGACTGCATTATGAAGATGGAAAAAGGGTTAGATCCTATGGTTCTTACGAATATTTTAGAAGTAAAGTATTTAGATTTTTTGGGAGTAGGACTTCATTTGGATGCTTGTGTTTCTTGCGGTAGTACGAAGCAAATTATTACTATTAATCCAGATGCTGGGGGATATTTATGTCAGAATTGTGTGAAAGATGAACGAATTGTTAGTATTAAAACGGTTAAAATGCTTCGGATGTATTATTATGTAGAGATGAAAAGTATTTCTAAATTAAGTGTTAGTGAAGCTGTGAAAAATGATATTAATGATTTTTTAAATCGTTATTATGAACGATATACAGGGATGTATTTAAAAAGTAAGGAATTTTTAGAAAAAATTAAAAATTTAAGTTAAATATGATATAATTTTTTAGAGGTGGGTTTTTTTTATGGAATTAAGAAATTTTTCTAAACCAGCATTATTAGAAATGCAAAATCAAGCTTTTCATTCTATCTTTTTTGGAACTGATTTTCATGACAATTTAGAAAATGTATTATTTTTTCAAGAAAAATATCATACTTATTTTGTTAATAATGAAGATGTTTTAAGATATATTCGCGATTTAAATCAGCAAAAGGCGATTTCTCCGCAAGTATTTGAGAAAGTAGAAGAGTACCTAAATTATGCGAATCGAAATTTATCAAGATTTTGTCAAGATTATCGCATGGTAGAACAAGCATTTCTTACTGAACTAAAAGAAATTTTGTATTCTAGTAAATGTTATCATGGGAATGCTTTTTTTGAGCGGTGGGAAAAGTTATCTTCTATGGGCATTTTCCCTTATTATCAAAAATGGTTATATGATGTATTTTATTGTCAATTTCGTGATCAAGATGTAATAACAATGCGCATGGAAGAAATTAGTAGTCAAATGAGTCGTCTTTTTTCCGTTACAGGTAATTTATTACAAGAAGATGAAAGTGCTGTAAATATACTTTCTAGGGATGAATTTTATTTACGTTATGTTAATTCTTGTTTGACTTATTATCCTAATCTTTTGCAAAATCAAGAATTTTTAGAACGTGTCATACTTGTTTTATTCTATAATGTATCTTTAAATACTGATGCTTTTGTAGAAAATAAGTTCTATTGTAATAATCAAGTTGTGTTAAAGCGAATGTTAGATTTTAAAAGATCCATGGAAAAATGTAATTAAGAATTTTAGGTATTCCCTTCATTAAAATGATAAGATATATATTTTGTTATCTAAAAAAACGTTCTTGCATTTTTTTTAATCTTTTTATATAATTTGAGTATATAAGTGCTGATGGTGTGGAAAGCCGGAGCTATATCAAATAAAGTGATTCTTTCAAAGAATAAATAGGGTGGAACCGCGGGTTTAGACTCGTCCCTAATTTCTTTGGAAGTTTTTTCTTTTTGAGAAAGGGTGGTAGAATGAAAGTATTTGTAGGATGTTCTTCGCGGGATGAAATTGCCGAAGAATATTTACAACTTGCTTCTTTTGTGGGAAAGTTGTTACAAAACAATGAACTTGTAATTGGTGGAACTTGTGTCGGAATGATGGGCCGTGTAGCGAAAGAGGTAAATAAAACACAACTTACCCAAATAGTTTTAGCTGATTATGTAATAGAAGGGGCACAAAAAACGGAACATTTTTATGTTTGTGAAACTTCGTTTGAACGGATGAAACAAATTTGGGACCAGTCCGATCTTTTTCTTTTTTTACCTGGAGGAACGGGAACTTTAGGGGAAATTATAACCTTTTTAGAAGAAAATCGAGCGAAAAAACAGAAGAAAAAGATTATTGTTTTTAATTATGAGCATTATTATGATGATGTTTTTGCTTTTATAGAAAAGGCGAAACAAAACTGTTTTAGTAATGAAGAAATTTTAGAGGGAATTACTTTTATTACGTCTTTAAAAGATTTGGAGGAAATTTTGTGAAATATTATAAGAAAATAGAAGGAGAAAGAATTTATTTATCACCACTTTGTTTAGAGGATGCAGAATGTTATGTAGCATGGATGAATGATCCAGAGATTACAATTAATACCCATGGTGCAGCAAGAGTTATGAATATAGAAGCGGAACGAGAATGGATTTTAAATACGCTTAAGAATCAAGAATATACTTTTGCGATTGTGGCCAAAGAAAATGATACATTAATAGGAAATTGTAGTTTGATGCATGTTAATACAATCGATCAGACGGCTACAATAGGAATTTTTATCGGTATGGAAGAATATCGTAGTCATGGATATGGGGCAGAAGCTTTGAATATAATCCTTTCTTATGGATTTAATGTATTACATTTACATAGTATAGATTTAACGGTGTATGATTTTAACACTAGAGCAATTCGTTGTTATGAAAAAGTAGGTTTTTTAGAATGTGGACGACGTCATGAATGTTATTATTATCATGGAAAACGTCATGATCGAATCACCATGGAAATTTTTGAAAAAGATTGGAGAGAGAAAAATGAATCAAGTGAAACAAATGGAAGAATTGGTTAATTTTTGTAAGCAATATGGATATATTTTTCAAGGTAGTGAAATTTATGGAGGACTTTCTAATACGTTTGATTATGGTCCTTTGGGAGCTAGTTTAAAGGAGAATGTACGTCAAGCGTGGTGGAAAAAATTTATTCAAGAAAATCCATATAATTATGGAATGAATAGTGCTATTTTGATGAATCCTAAAACATGGGAAGCAACTGGACATGTAGCAAATTTTAGTGATCCTTTAATGGACTGTAAACAATGTAAAAATCGGTTTCGGGCTGATAAAATTGTTGATGAATATTTAAGTCAGAAAGAAATTGATGAATCCAGTGATGGTTGGAGTAAAGAAAAATTAGAAAGTTTTATAAAAGAAGCTCATATTCCTTGTCCTAAATGTGGTAAGAGCGATTTTACGGAAATTCGTGAATTTAATACTATGTTTAAAACGTTTCAAGGAGTTACAGAGGATGCGAAAGCAGTTGTTTATTTAAGACCAGAAACAGCACAAGGAATTTTCGTTAATTTTTTAAATGTTCAACGTAGTATGAGACTTAAACTTCCTTTTGGAATTGGTCAAACAGGTAAGGCTTTTCGAAATGAAATTACACCAGGAAATTTTACTTTCCGTACTCGTGAATTTGAGCAAATGGAACTAGAATTCTTTTGTAAACCAGGAGAGGACTTAGAATGGTTTGGTTATTATAAAAGCTATTGTATGGACTTTTTGTTAAGTTTAGGCTTGTCTAAAGAAAATTTAAGATTTCATGATCATAAAAAAGAAGAGTTAGTTTTTTATTCGGTTGCGACGACAGATATTCAATATCGTTATTATCATGGATTTGATGAGTTATGGGGAATTGCTGACAGAACTGATTATGATTTGACAGTACATCAAGATTATTCTGGAAATGATTTAAGATACTTAGATACGGAAACCAATGAGAAATATATTCCTTATGTCATTGAACCAAGTGTGGGATTAGACAGGCTTGTGTTAGCAATTTTAACAGATGCCTATCAAAAGGAAATGGTGGAAGGAGAAGAACGTGTTGTTTTAAAACTTCATCCTTATTTAGCACCAGTTAAGGTAACGATTTTACCACTTGTAAAAAAAGTTCATGGTGATTTAGCTAAAGAAATTTATGGTAATTTGGCGAAATATTATCAAGTTTCTTATGATGAAGCAGGTAGTATTGGTAAACGTTATCGTAGAAGTGATGCAATTGGTACGCCTTTTTGTGTAACGGTGGATGATGAAAGTATAGAGAATAAAACTGTTACAGTAAGGGATCGTGATACGATGAAACAGGTTACGATACCAATTGCTGATTTATCAAAATATATAGAAGAGCAAATACAATTTTAAGAAAAGTAGGTGGGTTATGGAAAAAAATATTAATCAAGTATATGCAACATTTTATGCGTTATTATATACAAAAAAAGTAGATCTTGAAAAATCACAAATTGGTCTTTTATATTGGACTGATCCTGAAGCGCAATTAAAACATATGAAGTTAGATGAGTTACAAATGTTGCTTGAGTGTTTTCATGAAAAACTACCTTTTGTTTTTTCGTATTTAGAAGAAATTAGTGATTTTCGTTTGATCGAAGAAATTTTTCAATATAAGTTTTCTCAAAGTAACATTCCAAAGGAAATAGCTAATGAAGAGAATACTCTAAAATTAAGTGTGAAAGAGCGTATTCAATTTTTAAATTGGTATTTAAAACAACATCATAAATTTTTTAAGAATTCACAAAATGTAGGGCTTTATGAATATACATACCGTTATATTTTAGAAAGAAATAAAATGCTTGGTATTACTGATTCAATGAATCGTGGTAAAAAGAAGACAGAACCTGTTTCTTTTAGAGAAGATTTTTATCAGAAGCAACAGGATTCATTTACTTTAATGAATTATTTAGGGAATCCAAGTGAAAATGGAAGATTAAATTCTGATCAAATCTTAAAAAAATGGCATATTTCTAAGAGATATCGAGATTTATTATTACAACCACAAGTAAAAAAAGAAATGGTTTATATAAAATCTCCTGTTCCTTCATTAAATAAACTCAATGATCCTAAGGTACGAAAAGAGAAATTATTTCGTTTGCATGAACTTTGGGATGGCAAAAAAATCAAGAAATTTTTGAATGATGAAGAACTAATAGAACTTAAAGATTTATTTGGCTTTTGTTATGGAACAGATTTCGGAATATCTTTACTACGTAGTGTCATTTGTCAAAATAATGTGCTTTTAGAGCAAAAGAAAGTAGAAGTTTTAAGAACATGCTTAAGTAATGTAGAGGAAGAAAAATATTTCGAAATGTCTCGTCTTGTATTGGATTTAAAAATTATGATTCCATATTATTATGAAATTATAAAAAAAGCACAAGAAGAGATACAAGATATTTTAGAAGAAGCTGTTTTTGAAGATTCTAAATCTGATTACGAGACATATTGTTTGATGATACAAGAAGAATATTTAAAAATGAAGGAAGCTTATACTAATTTATTTGTAAATGGTAACCTTACAAGAAAAGTAGAACTTTAAGTAGTTCTTTTTTTGTGTCAAAAATATTCTAAAGTGTGTTAGAATAGTATTAGAAATTAATGAGGGTAGTATGAAGAAAGAAAAAAAGTTTGCTTCAGGGATTTGTTTTCATAAATTATTTTGGATTTTTTTATTAGGCTCTATTTTTGGGGCGTATTATGAACAGATTTTGAATGTTTTTATTCATTATCATTATCATCATGAGTTGGTTTGGCAATTACGTCGTGGGGTGATTTATGGGCCAATTAGTCCAGTATATGGCGCAGGTGCAGTTTTGTTTACCGTTTTACTTTTATCGAAACCAAAAAGTAATTTTAAAACATTTTTAGAGGGAGCTTTGATTGGAGGAATCTTTGAGTACGGAATTAGTTTTTTACAAGAAACGTTTTTACATACTATTTCTTGGGATTATAGTGATGCCTTTTTAAATATTAATGGTCGAACAACGATTCCATATATGATTGTTTGGGGTCTTTTAGCTCTATTGTTTGCTAAAGTAGTATATCCTACGTTGTCTTTGTTGATAGAATCTTTTCCTAAAAAGTTTGCTATTATTTTTACAAATGTATGCTTGGTATTATTGATTTTAGATTTTACAGTATCGTGGGGGGCTTTATTTCGCCAAATGTTTCGGGTACGAGGGTATGCACCAATTACGTTTGTTGGGGAATTTTTTGATAAATATTATGGCGATGAGGTATTAAAAAAGTATTATACTAATATGAAATTAATAGAGGTTCCACAATGATTTGTTGCCTTTTTTTCTCTTGCTTTTTTTTAGTTGTAGGAATTGTACTTGCTTTTTTTCTATTTTGGACAAGAAAGCAAAATGAGTATCGTTGGGAAACGGAAATCAATAATCATCCTAAGTTTGCCATTCTTATTCCCGCACGTGATGAATCTAGAGTGATAGAAGGAATTTTACAAAGTATTCATAATCAAACACGAAAGGTTTTTATGAAAGATGTTTTCGTCATTGTAGAAGATAAGAGAGATGCAACGGTAAAAATTTGTAAGAAATATGGCGCTTCGGTTATTGTACGAAAGCATTTGGAGTTAAAGAGTAAAGGGTATGCGCTTCAAGAGGCCATTGAATTTTTGGTGGAAAAAGATATTTATTATGATGCCTATTTTATTTTTGATGCAGATAATGTGTTGGATTGTCATTTTCTTGAAGAGATGGAGATTGATTATTTGAAAGGGTATGGAATTAGTACGGGGTATCGAAATTTAAAAAATGGTCAGGGAGTGTTACCGATTGCAGCTGGTCTTACTTATACGTTTATCAATGAATGGATTAATAAAAGTAATTTGAAGTATCAAAAAAATTTAATGTTGTCAGGTACAGGGTTTTATATTCATGGGAAATATATTAAAGAGTGGAAAACTTATCCATTTCATAGTTTGACCGAGGATGTTGAGTTAAGTCATTATGCGACGTTGCATCAAATTAGTATGAATTATAATGAAAAGGCGATTTTTTATGATGAGCAACCGACAAGTTTTTCGCAAAGTGTTTTACAACGAAAACGTTGGATTCGAGGATATTTTCACAATTATTTTTTAGCGATGCGCAAATATCGCCGAGCATTGGCTCTAAATCCAATTAATAAGGGTTCTATGTATGCAAATCTTTATGGAATTCAAATGGTTATTAGTTTAGTTCTTGGAATTTTCTGTTTCTTGTTTTTTTTGCTCGTCCAATTTGTATGTCAAACGAATCTTTTAGCGCTTTTCTTATTTTTTGTTTTCTTGATTTTAATCTATGCTATATTAGCTTTTGGAACGTTGATGCTATTGTGGCAAGAAAGAGAAAAATTACAATTTAAGCAGTCTTTTTTCTGGTCCGTTGTTTGGTATCATCCTCTTTTTTTATTTTCTTATGTTTATGTGTTTCTTTTATCCCTATTTCAAAAGAATGTTTCTTGGGATAAAATTGAACATCATTCTTGAGTTTGATTTAAAAAATACGCTATCTTGACAAATGAAATAAATCTTTATATACTCGGATTTAGAGAAAAAAGATAGATATTGTGGCACTTGATGAGAGGGCATGTACGAATTTTTAATGTTTTTTATAAAAGTAAAATTTTGAAGGAGAACAGGTTATGAAAGAAATTGAGATAAAAAATGTGAAAGGAACTTTTGATTATTTACCTAAAGAGCAAATTATTCGCAATCATGTTACAAATGTTTTGACGGAAGTGTTTGAATCATTCGGATATTTACCCGTTGTGACACCGACCCTTTGTTATTATGATGTTTTAGCTAGTAAGTATGGGGGAGGAGCGGAAATCTTAAAAGAGGTTTATCAGCTTTCAGATCAAGGAGAAAGAAATTTAGCTTTACGTTATGATTTAACGGTTCCATTTGCTAAATTAATTACTTTGACTAAGGATTTGACACTGCCTTTTAAACGTTATGAAATTGGGAAAGTTTTTCGTGATGGTCCAGTGAAAGTTGGAAGAAATCGAGAATTTATTCAATGTGATGTCGATGTGGTTGGGGTTCAAGATGTTTTGATTGATGCCGAATTAATTAGTTTGTACGTTATGGCCTTTGAACGTTTAAATATTTCTTGTACGATTGATTATAATAATCGAAAATTAATGACAGGTTTATTGCAAGTTTGTGGCGTAACAGATGAACAGATGGTAGATGTAATCACAGTAATTGATAAATTTAAAAAGTTAACGAAAGAAGAAATTATCAAAGAATTCCTTGCTTGTGGAATTACAATGGAACAAATTGAAAAGCTTTATGAATATTTTCGTTTGGGCTTTGAGGGGGTTGTGGAAAAGTTTTCTCATGATGCCAATGAATTGATTCAAAAAGGAATTCAGGAATTAAAGGAAGTAGAAGCATATTTAAGTAAGGCTGGTATTCATAAACAAGCAAATATTGATTTAACATTGGCTCGTGGTCTCAATATTTATACTGGAACTGTTTTTGAAGTGTTCGCTCATGATAGTAAAGTAACTTCAGCTATTGGTGGTGGTGGAAGATATGATAAGATTATCACTAATTTTATTGCTGATGGGAATGAATATCCTGCTGTGGGGTGTAGTTTTGGATTAGATGCCATTGTAGAAGTGGTAAAAGAACATGAGACGAAAAAAAGTGAATCCTTAATTGATTTATTTTTGATACCACTTGGAACAAAAACAGAAGCTTTTTTGCTCGCTTATGAATTACGTAAACGTGGAGTTCATGTAGATATTCAATATCATGAGCGTAAATTAAATAAAATTTTAAATTCGATTGATCGTTTAGGAATTTCGTATGCAGTTGTTTTAGGTGAGGACGAAGTATCTAAAGGAGAAATTACTTTAAAATGTTTTCAAGATGGGTCAACTCATGTTTTTGCAATCGATGCTTATGATGAAATTGCATCTTTGATTCAAAATTTTTAAAGAACTAGAAGTTCTTTTTTTTGAGAAATAAGTTTTCTTTGATATAATAATGAAGGTGAGTAGCATGAAATTTCAATATCAATTAAAGAAGAAAGAAAAAAATACAAAAGCAAGACTGGGAGAGTTTGTTTATAATGGTAAGGTTTATGAAACACCTATGTTTATGCCAGTTGGAACACAAGCAACGGTAAAAACTTTAAGTCCGGAAGAAATTAAAGAAATGAAATCGGGAATTATTTTGGCGAATACTTATCATTTATGGTTAAGACCAGGAGAGGATATTGTAAATAAGGCGGGAGGTCTTCATCAGTTTATGAATTATGATGGACCTATTTTAACAGATTCTGGTGGATATCAAGTTTTTTCACTTGCTAAAAATAAGAAAAAAGATATTTGTGAAGAAGGCGTGCATTTTAAAAGTCATATTGATGGAAAAAAGCTTTTATTAACTCCTGAACTATCGATTCAAATTCAAAATAAATTAGATAGTGATATTGCTATGAGTTTTGATGAATGTCCTCCAGCTCGTGCTGATTATATGTATTTAAAAAATAGTGTGGAACGAACTTTAAGATGGGCTAAGCGTGGTAAGGATGCTCATAGTAATTCCAATCAAATGCTTTTTGGGATTGTTCAAGGTGGAGCTCATAAAGATTTAAGAGAATTTAGTGCTAAAGAAACGGTAAAGCTTGATTTTGATGGATATAGTATTGGGGGAGTTGCAAATGATCATGAGAGTAAAGAAGAGATGTATGCTGCCATTGACTATTCGATTCCATATTTACCAGAAAATAAATTACGTTATTTAATGGGAATTGGTGAACCAATTGATTTGATTGAGGGTGTTATTCGAGGGGTTGATATTTTTGATTGTGTGAGTCCAACCAGACTGGCTAGACATGGTCATGCTCTTACGAAATATGGCAAAATTAATTTAAAGAATGCTGTGTATAAAGAAGATTTTTCACCAATCAGTAATGAATGTGATTGTTATGCTTGTAAATCTTATACGAAAGCTTATATTAGACATTTAATTACAGCTGATGAAACTTTTGGGGCACGCTTATTATCTATTCATAATATTCGTTTTTTAGTTCATTTGATGGAAGAAATACGAAGTGCTATTTCAGAAGATCGTTTGTTAGCTTATCGAGATACTTTTGTAAAAAATTATTATGGTGATAAACATGAGTAATGTTAAAACATCTTTTTGGTTAACAGTTTTAGCTTCTTTAGTAATTATAGGTCTGCCAACGATTTTAAAAATCACAAAAAATCATGAAGAACGAATGTATTTAGTGGCGACTAAAAAAATTATTGAAAGTGCCGAAACTTGTTTTTATAATGATGAATGCTTGCAAGATGAGATTACAATTGGTGAACTAAAGCAAAAGGGTTATTTGTTAGATGTCATTAATCCTCAAACCAAAACTTATTTTGAAGATGATTTGGTGTTAATTTGGGAAAATAATCATGTTTCTATAAAAAAATAAAGGTTTTCGTTGCCTTTATTTTTTCTTTTTGTTGATTCCAATCATAGCGCCAACGACAGATAATGCTAAAATGATACTATAATAAATGAAACTGCTAAGTTTAAAATGTAATCCATACATAATGGTGTTTGAAAGGAATAAAAGAAGGAGAATTAATCCACCAAGTTTAAGACCTTCTAAATATCCGTTCTTACTTGCATTTTTGCCATTTATAGTTCCAAAGTAAAAAGATAAGCCGAAGATGATGCACATACTAAGGATATGATTTATACTGCCATTTAATAAATGAAAATATTGTAATGTACTAAATAATAAGGAACTTAAAATAATAGTAACGGTGAAAATAGCAATTTGTTTCCCATATTTTTTTATATCTTTCATAATAACCTCACTTATTTCATTTTATGATGTGATTAAAAAAATATTCTTTCGACCATAATAATATTAGGTGATAGAATGGAAGAGTTATTGAAAGTAATTTTAAGAACAACCTTTTTTTATTTTTTTATCGTTTTACTTTATCGCATTATGGGAAAACGAGAAATTGGTCAATTGGGAATTATTGATTTAATTGTTTCGATATTGATTGCAGAATTGGTAGCAATTAGTATTGAGAATATTAATGATTCTATTTGGCTTACTGTAGTGCCTTTAGGTCTTTTGGTTTTTTTAGAGTTATTACTGGCTTTTGTAAGTATCAAATCTCGAATGTTTCGAACTTTTTTTGGAGGAAAACCATCCTTAATCATTTGTAATGGACGTGTCAATTATCAAGAGATGGTAAAACAGAGATATTCGATGGATGATTTATTACTTAGTTTACGTCAAAAGAGTATTAAAAATATTGAAGAAGTAGAATATGCTTTTTTGGAACCGAATGGAAAGCTGTCTATTTTTAAATATAATTTATTTCGTATACATTCTGATTATCCGATGCCACTTATTGTTGATGGGGAATTACAGAAGAAAGCTTTGACGCACATTCACAAGAATAAATATTGGTTGGATCGAGAATTGGGACGTAAAAATTTGACAATTTCTGAAGTGTTTTATGCCTTTTATAAGGGAAATAAAATTTATTTAATCAAAAAAAATGAACTTTAATACACTTCTTTTGTATTTTTTGTTATAATGATGTATGGTGAAAGATATGGACAGAGAGAAAATTGGTCAATTTATTTTGGAACAACGGAAAAAATTGAACTTAACACAATCTGAACTGGCCGAACAACTTCATGTTACTTCACAGGCAGTTAGTAAATGGGAAAATGGACGAGGGATTCCTGATATTGAATTATTAAAAGAACTAAGTAATTATTTTCAAGTTGATTTGCAAGAAATATTAAATGGAGAAATTAAGACAAAAGAAAAAGGATTTAGCAAAACGTGGCTTTTTTGCGTGTTGTTTTTATTTCTATTATTTTTAGGAATTTGGTGGTTATTTCCTAAACAAGATAATAGTTTTCAATTTTCTTCTTTAGAGAGTCAACATGATTCTTTTTCTTTAAAGGGTGTCGTTGCGTACAATGAAGAAAAAAAGTCACTCTTTCTTTCCGATGTAAAGTATTTATCGGATAATGAAGAACTTTATTATGGTATGATTTGTACTTTATATGAACAAATTGGAGAGACAAGTCAAAAAATTAGTGCTTGTGGGAGTGATTCGTTGCCGACAGAAGGTGCTACTATTTCTGATTTATTATCTATGATAGAGTTTCGATTGGATGATTATTCTTGTACTTGCGAAAAGAATCAATGTCATGATCTTTATTTAGATATCCGCTTGTTGAATCAACAAAATCAATATATTTCTTATGAAGTTCCTTTAGAAGTTTTACAATGTAATAGTAAACGAAGCGTTTAGTTATTTCTACAAAGCGTTTATTATGGGAAAGAGTATCTTATGATATTCTTTTTTTGAGGTGAAAAAAATGAACAAAAAAAGATGGATTATTTTTGGAATAATGGGAGCTATGATCTTTCTTTTGGGGATTGGTTATCTTTTCTTTTCTCAAACACCAAATTCTGATGCTTTAAAATTTAAAGAGGAATACGAAAAGTTAAATGGTACGATTCGAGAAAGTGATGGGGCTTTATATAATTCTATTGAAGTACCTAGAGATAATCCTATTCAATATGTAAATTGTGCAGAAGCTTTAGATGTTTTAAAACAAAAAACAGCTATTTTATATATTGGAGCAAATTGGTGTCCTTGGTGTCGTAATGCGATTCCCGTTTTGTTTGAAGTAGCGAAAAGAGAACACATTGATACTATTTATTATTTGAATTTAGATGAAGAAAAAGATATGTTTGAAATTCAAAAAGGTAATCTTGTTAAAACGGTTAATGGAAGTGTTGGATATTATCAATTGCTTGAATTTTTAGAGAGTCATTTACGTGATTATGTTTTGACTGATGAAAAAGGAGTGACTTATGATACAGGGGAAAAACGTATTTATATGCCTTCGGTGATTACCTCGAAAAATGGCGTAATTCAAGATATTCATGTAGGAACGGTTTCTTTAGAAACGAATCAGACGAAATATAGTTTGATGACAACAAGTCAAAGAGAAGAATTATCTAAAATTTATGAGAAGATGATAAAAAATACTTTTTATGATACTTGTTTTAGTGGAAGTTGCGAGTAAAAGAAGATAACAGTAAGACATGCCTTTTTTGTTGTTTATGTAGTTTTAAAAAGAACAATATTTTTCTCTATTTTTTTCATATAATTTTAATAGCAAAATTATAAAAAGGTGATATAATGAATCTAATGTGGAGGTTAAATGTATGAAAAATAGGAAACGGATTTTTAAAATCGTTGGTATGAGTAGTCTTACATTTATCCTTGGAGTCATGGCGATTATAGTAGTATTGTTTTTCTTAGTTCGTTATTTATTTCAAATTCAAATGCCAGAACGTTTAAAATATGTAAAAGATTATACTGACTTTGTTTTAGAAGTAGAACAAATTCCTAATTGTACGAATGATTATCAGCAATTATTTCAATTAGATGATGTAGTATATAGTGGAATTTGTATTTCAAATGTATTTATTAAGTATGGGAAAACGAAAGCGCCACTTTCTTATGTTTTAGAGCAAAAGTATATTGGCTTAAAAGAATTGACTAAAAAATTTCAAAAAGTAAATGAAGTAGAAAATGGTCCTGTTTATTATGAATATCGTAGAAGTGGAGAAGAGAATGAAAATTATCGGGTGACGATTACTTCTAAAGAATATCAAACTACTTTATTAAAAGAAGTGACCTTTGAACCGTTTTAAAAAAAATTAAGAGGAAAAAACAATCTTCTTAATTTTTTTTATGTTTAGAAATACTACCACAAAGATATTGATGATTTCAGCGTATACTAAGCTATAAAGACCAAATTTTAGTAAACAGAATATGGAAAGACTACTAATTTTGATAATTTCTCCAATTAAGGTTATTTTCATTGTTTCTTTAGAGTGTCCTAAAGCTTGGAGCATACTCATTAAAGGAGCTTCTAAGTAAAAGAGGACAAAGACTGGAGCTAATATTTTTAAATAGTCAATGCCAAGGTTGGTATTATAAATAATACGAAGTAGTGGTTCTCTATAAAAATAAATGAGGGTTGAAAAAGTAAATCCAATGAGAAAAGAAAAAATCATCGCTTGCCAAAAACGGCGTTTAATCATGGTGTGATTTTTTTCACCCAAGTATTTACTGATTTCAGGAATTAGGGAAGAACAAACGGCTCCTACAAAAAAGCTAGGCATAGTAAGAAGAGCAATTGTGTAAGCGTTGTAGGCTCCATATTCTCTTAAAATATATTCATTTGAGAATCCTACAAATAGAAGAATATTGGTTAAGATAATTGGCTCTAAAAAGAAACCGATGTTGCCAATAAAACGACTTGATACTGTAGGTAAGGAAATTGCGCAAATTTCTTTTAATGTACGATGATCGGGACGGATATCTTTTTTTTGAATGGTAAATTTTTTGGGGGCAAAACAAAGAAAGGTGATTATACTTACGATTTCTGTAACAATATTAAATAAGATAAAACCGATAACTCCAAGAAGAAGGGATTTTTTTACTAAAATTGGCAGAAGAAAAAGGATTAATAAAATTTTTACGATTTGTTCTAGAATATTTGAAATGGTGTTGGGAATCATTCGTTGGCGACCAAAAAAATATCCTTTTAAGATAGAGGAGATACTAATAAAAGGAAGGGTTAAAGTCATAGCGATTAATAAGTAATAACATTGTTCATTTTGAAGAAGATGGATGGCAATGAATTTACTACTAAAAAACATGATTGACATCAAAATAATGTTTAAAATACCAATAATGAATGTAGAAGACAATAATACTTTAGTACTACGAATTTTTCGTTCGGCAATGATTTTACTGATGGAAATAGGTAGAGAAAGTGATGCTAATGTGATTAAAAGAGAATAGGTTGGCATAACAATGGAATAAAGACTTACTCCAGATTCTCCAAGCATTCTTGTATAAATGATTTTAATGATAAAGCCAAGTAAGCGAGTTATTGCTCCTCCAGCCATTAAAATTAAAGTAGAAGTAATAAATTTATTTTTCCGCATGGTTTTCTCCTTTTCTAAATTTAGGGTTTGATATATAATAAATGTATGCAAAGATTTAGAATTTAAGAAAAGAGGCGGCAATATGGATGAAACATTTTCTTCTTTAGAGGAATTATATAATCGTTTATTACCAGCTTTAAAATCCAAAAAACGAGAATTGCATTTAAATCATATGATTTATATTGATGTAAAAGATATTTGGGAATATTTTTGTGTTAATAAATGGAATCGTGGTGTTAATTTAACGCTTTTTGATATGGTTCATGATATTTTAAATACAGATAATAATCTTATTGATGCGTATGTACAAAAGAAAAAAATAAAATTTTGATAGGGGGATTTTCGTGAAAGAACCAATTACTGTTTTTAGTAATAATGCAATTTGTTTGCGAGGAAGTTTGGTTATTTATTTTGATCCCTTTCAAATTCCAGAAAAACGAAATGATGCAGATTTTATTTTTATTACGCATCCTCATTGGGATCATTTTTCGTTGATTGATATTTTGAAAGTAAAGCAAGAACATACGAACTTTATTGTACCGAAAGAAATTTTTGAGGAATTATTAGATATTGGTATTTCTGAGGAATTTATAAAAGTAGTAAAACCTTATGAAGAATATTTTTTTGAGAATATGTCTTTTCAAACGGTGTTAGCTTGTAATCGTAATCGAGATTATCATAAAAAAGAAAATCAATGGCTAGGGTATGTTTTAAAAATGGATCAAGTGGTTTATTATATTGCAGGAGATACCGATAATTTAGTGGAAAATCAAAAGATAAAAGCCGATGTGGTTTTTTTGCCAGTGGGAGGGACTTACACGATGGATGCCAGAGAAGCAGCACGGCTTGCTAATACGATTCGTCCTCATTTGGCTATACCAACTCATTATTTGAGTGTGGTAGGAAGTCTTTTGGATGCCCAAAATTTTAAACGATATTTAGATTCAGGAATTGCTTGTAAGATATTTTATAAGAAGAAACAAGGAGAGGAATGATAATATGGAGCAAATCACAATTGATAGTATTTTAGATTCTTTGCGGGACCGTATTACTTTAGATGAAACATTAAAAATAAAAGAAGCTTATGAATTTGCTTTAGAAAGACATAAAGGAAAAAAACGATTAAGTGGAGAAGATTTTATTACTCACCCACTTGCGGTGGCATTTATTTTGACGAATTTGAATGTTGATGCGATGACGATTGAAGCAGCTTTGCTTCATGAAGTAATTAATCATTCACTAACAACGAAAGAAGAAATTGAAAAATGTTTTGGTGAGGATATTGCAAAGATTGTAGATTCGATTAGTAAAATTAATAAGTTAGAATTATCGGACCATTCTGAGTCTAGTGCACTTTATTTACGAAAAGTTTTAGTAGGAATTGCGGAAGATGTACGAGTTTTGTTTATTAAATTGGCGGATCGTTTACACAATATGCGTACTGCAGAGTACTTAAGTGAAGAAAAAAGAAAACAAAAAGCGAATGAAACTATGAATGTTTTAGTACCAATAGCTCATCGTTTGGGAATCAATTCGATTAAAAGTGAATTGGAAAATTTATCTTTAAAATGTTTGAAACCATATGCTTATGCTGATATTTTAGAACGTTTGGATAAAACACAAGAAGAACTTAAAGATGTTCTTTTAGAAATGCAAGATTCTATTAGTGATATTTTGATTGACCATGATATTAAGTTTTATATTAAAAGTCGAGTAAAAAGCGTTTATAGTATTTATAATAAACTTAATAACGGAAAGAAATGGAATAATATTTATGATATTTTAGCGATGCGAATTATTGTAGATAAGGTAAGTGATTGTTATACGGCTATCGGTCTTATTCATGCTAAGTATCGGCCAATTCCAGGAAGATTTAAAGATTATATTGCGATGCCAAAAGAAAATTTATACCAAAGTTTGCACACTGGTGTATTTGGCGTTGATGGTCATCGTTTTGAAATTCAGATTCGAACTTGGGAAATGGATGAAATAGCCGAAAAAGGTATTGCTTCTCATTGGTCTTATAAAGAAAAAGGTGTTAAAAAAGTTCAAAATATGATGGAACAAAAACTAGAAGTGTTCCGAAGTTTTATAGAAACTAATCGTGATTTAAGTGATGCAGAGTTTGCTTCTTCTATGCAACAAGATTTTTTAAGTGATTTTATTTATGTTTTTACGCCAAAGGGTGATGTGGTAGAATTGCCAAAGAATGCGACACCAATTGATTTTGCTTATCGAATTCATTCCGATATTGGCGACCATGTAGTAGGAGCAATTGTCAATGATAATATTGTTCCTTTGAATTTTGAACTATCTGATCACGATATTGTTAAAATTAAAACGAATCCTAATGGGTCACCAAGTAAAGAATGGTTAAGTATTGTAAAAACAGGTCATGCGCGTAATAAAATTAAATCGTATTTTAGTAAGCAAGAGCGTGAATCTTATTTAAATAAAGGAAAAGAAATTTTAGAAAAAGAGATAAGAAAACGAAAACTTGCTTTTGAGACGGTTTTAAGTGCAGAAAATGTTAAAAAGATTTGTAATGATTTGAAATTAAAAGATCTTTCAGAAATTTATTTTGTGATAGGTTCGTTACGCTATACAGCAGGCTATATTATTAGTTTGTCACAAGAGGAAAAGAAAAATGTTCAAGATCTTTTAATTGAACGAGTTATACGTGGAGAACAGAAAAAACTACAAAGTAGTAAAAGTGAAATTCTTGTGGCTGGAACGACTGATGTATTAGTCAATTTAGCAAAGTGTTGTAAGCCTGTTTGGGGTGATTCCATTAAAGGCTATGTTACCAAAGGAGAAGGAGTTAGTGTTCATCGAACCGATTGTGTTAATTTGCTTAATAAAAACGATCGTTTTATTGATGTTTTATGGAATCATGCGGTTGAATCTGTTTATGTGACAGATATTCAAGTAGAAGTTATGATGGGGAAAAATTATTTGCTTGATTTAATTGCAAAAGCAACTAGTAAAAATATATATATTGAATCTGTTCAGACCAAGGAAAAAGAAAATGGCTTTCTTTATGAAATGACGATACGAATAAAAAATAAGGAAGAATTAGAAAGCTTTATGGGAGCGTTGGATACACTGCCATTTGTAAAAGAGGTATATCGCAAATGAGAGAATATGAAGTTAGAATTTTAGAAGTAGATGTTGAATCATGGATTTCTTATTTGGAAAGTCACGGAGCAGTAAAACAAGGAGAATGGCTGCAAAAACGAAGGGTTTATGATTTTCATCCAGTGATTCCAAATAAGTGGTTACGACTTCGCACGAATGGGGAAAAGACAATGTTAGCCATTAAAGAGATAATTGATAAAAATAGAATTGATGGAACTAGAGAATTGGAAATTGAAGTATCAGATTATGATAAAACAAATGAAATTTTAAAAGAGCTTGGTTATACTCCGAAAGGAGTTCAAGAAAATCGCCGTGTGCGTTATCTATATAAAGAAGTGGAATTTGATTTCGATACTTGGCCTTTCATACCAACTTATGTTGAGGTGGAAGGTAAAAGCGTAGAAGAGGTAGAAGCGATTTTGAAGGAATTTTCTTTTGATCCTTCTAAAAAGACTACTTATGATGTCGAGTCAGTTTATCGGGAGTTTTATCATATTCGTTTAAATGATTATCCAGTACTTACTTTTGAGGAACAAAAATCATGCGAGTATTAGTTCAAAAATGTTCTAACGCTAAGGTTTCTTTTCAGGGAGAAGCACGAAGTATTTTAAAAGGATTGGTTTTATTTGTAGGTTTTACAGAAGGCGATGGACAAGAAAAAATTGAGGTAATGGCTAGAAAAGTAGCTAATTTGCGTATTTTTGAAGATGATGCAGGGATAATGAATCGCTCTTTGCTTGATGAGGGGGGCAGTGTATTATCGATTAGTCAATTTACTTTATATGGAGATGCAACTCATGGAAATCGTCCTAGTTATATAAAAGCCATGAAAAGTGAGGAAGCAAAAGTGTTATATCAATTGTTTAATCAAGAATTAGCGAAATATGTTCCTGTTACAAGTGGCTTTTTTGGAGAGGATATGGTAGTAGAGCTCGTTAATTTGGGACCAACAACCATTTGGCTTGAGAAATAAAACTTCCTTTTTTTTGGCTTAAAATCTAAAGAAAAAAGCATTTTTGTCGATTTTTGTAATTTTAGGGTTGACAAGCCCAAAAAAGATTGTATAATATCAAGAGAAAAAAGGGCACCGCTCTCTAAAAAAATAGAAAATGGTGAAAGGGTTGATTTATAATGAGTAAGAAGCAAACGTTAGTTAACAAGTTTAAAGAACTACGTACTCGTCTTGCTTTAGTTGCTACAGCTGGGTTGATTGGTCTTAGCGGTTGTGCAAGTGAAAAAAAGAATGAACATGAAGATCATAATAATAAAGTAAATGAAATTATTCATCAAATTGATGAAAAAATAATTCAAGAAAAATCATTTGATTCAGCACAAAACATTCTTAATGATCTTAATAAAGTAATGCCAGAAATTAAAATGGATGGTATTGGTAATAAGACTGTGTTGGATTTATCAAAGAAAAAAAATATTCAAACTTGGGATAATATTGATCTTTCTAATTATTATGGGGTATCACTCGTAGATGCATTATCACAAAATGGTTATCCTTCTTCTTTTGAATCTCGTGCTGGGTTAGCAGAACATTTTGGAATTACAGATTATGAAGGTTTAGGTTGGCAAAATATTTTACTTTTACAAAAAGCGAAAGGAAATGTAGTTATAGAAAATCAAACAGTTTCTAATCAGGTTGAAATGAAAGATGCAAAAGAGGTCATAGTAAGTGTTCCTGAGGAGTCTAGTGTTAATCAAACAATACAGACACCAATTGTTGTTCCAGAATTGAATTTAGAAGAAACTGTACAACAAGATGAAAAGAAAGTAGAACAACAAACTTCTTCTACTTCTAGACCAGGACATCATGGTGGATCAAGTAATAACAACAATACAACGAAGCCAATAAAACCTGATAAACCTTCAGTGAAACCTGAGGAACCAGGGGAAGATAATGAAAAACCTCCAGTGAAACCTGAGGAACCAGGAGAAGATAATGAAAAACCTTCAGTGAAGCCTGAGGAACCAGGGGAAGATAATGAAAAACCTCCAGTGAAGCCTGAGGAACCAGGGGAAGATAATGAGAAACCAGACCATGACCATGATGATCACGATTATAAAGTTGTGAATTATGATGAAAAATGGGAATATTTAAAATGTGAATGTACAGAAACTAAAAAAAGAGAACATAAGCCATATGTCGTGGCTATTTTACCAAATGGTGATATTCAAATGGCTTGTCATAGCTGTAGTTATAAATATATAGAAAAAAAGCCAATTGTTGATTGTGACCATGAGGAAGAAATTAGTATTACTTATGAATACATTGAAAATGGTAAACATGTAAAGAAAGTTACTTCTACATGTAAAAAATGTGGTCAAGAGAATGTTGCAAAATTTGAAGAAAATTGCGATGAAAAGGTAGAAAATTGGACAATCGATGAAGAACGAATTAAATGTACAAAATGTAATACTAATCGCGTAGGGACTCATAAGCCTAGTACTGAATATGAGGAATTAGAAGATGGCTCTAAAGTTTATAAATGTGAGCATGAAGTTATTGGTTGTGGATGGTCTAAAACGGAACCACTTAAAGAAGAATGTAAACATGATTATGAAGTAGAAAATTTTGATGATGAACAAGAATATGTAAAATGTGTTCATTGTGATAAAGAGTCTACTAGAAATCATATTGAAATTATCGGAGCTACCGATGATGGTGGTTATTATTATGTTACCTGTGAAAGTTGTGATTTAGAAGTTCAGAAACATGATCATACAGATTCAATACGAATTCGTAAAGTAATAGTTGGCTCTGAGGACGTTTGTTATATAAAAGAAACTTATTGTAAAGTTTGTAACGAAGTTATTAGCAGAGTTGAAGTGAATGAGCATGATATCATTTATGATGAATTTGGTGAACCACTAGAATGTGGACATTGTAATTTAATTTATACTGGTTACATTAAGGATGAAGATGAAGAATTTGAAAAACTACAAGAAGAAACAAAAAAAGATGAATTAGAAA
>CAJUQG010000001.1:0-97624 GCA_910588025.1 uncultured Bacilli bacterium | reverse complement strand
AAAACTACAAGAAGAAACAAAAAAAGATGAATTAGAAGCTGAAACATCTGAAGAAATAGAAGAAGATAGAGGACGATCTCGTGTAAGAACGTTAGATAAAGAATAAAGAAATGTGGTGAAAGTAATGAAAAAGGGAAAAAAATGGTATCAATCAGTAAGTAATTGGATTGTTATCGTTGCATGTGTGATACTTATTCCAATGCTGATAATGAATCTTAGCATTATGTTTCAAGCAAAGACAAATGAAGATGTGGTTCCAAGCATATTTGGATATAAACCATTTATGGTCTTATCAGGATCAATGGAAACAGAAATTCGAAAAGGGGATTTAATCATTACTAAAATTGTTGATCCATCCGCTTTACAAGTAGATGATGTTATTGCTTTTCGCGATGCAGCTGGTACTGTAACAACTCATAGAATTATAGATGTTGTGGTAAAAGATGGACAAACATATTTCATCACAAAAGGGGATAATAACTCATCTCAAGATCGTAACTTAGTAGAGCTTAAAGATGTAGAAGGTATTTATATAGGTCGTATTCCTGGTATTGGATCTATTATGAAAAAACTTTCAGAACCAATGACGATTGTATTAATTGCATTTATTATAACGATTGGGTTTGGTATTGGATTTATGATTTCTACCAAAAAACGTCAAGAGATAGAAAGACAGGAATTCTTAGAATATAAAAGAATGAAAGAGTTACAAGAACAGCTAGAAAAAGAAGAAAAAACTAAAGTAACAAAATCAACTTCTTCTAAGAAAAGTAATAAGCCATCGAAAAAGGCTTAGTTGAATTTGGTAAACAGCCATAAAGGCGTTTACATAGATTAGAAGGATATAACCTTCTATGCATAGTACTATGCATAAAAATATGTATTAAAGGAGGTGAAACATAAATGAAAAAGATGTCTATTTTAACAGTTTTAGTTATGTTAGTTACTGTTACTGCTTATTCAGTAAGTGGAACTTATGCTAAATATACTTCTAAAATTGATATGACAGATGAAGCTAGAGTTGCTAAATGGGAACTATTATTAGATGGTAATAAGGTTACAACTGAACAAAATATTAATTTATTTGCTGAATCATATTCTTTTAAGAATGATGTATATGTTCAAACTTTAACTGCTGGTGAAAATGTTGTTGCTCCAGGAACTACTGGTGAATATACATTTGAATTATCTGGTAATATGGAAACAAGATTTACTTTAAATGTAGATCTTAAGACAGCAAATGATTTCATGGTTTACTATGGTAAAGATGCTGATGGTAATTTAGTAATTAGTAAAACACAAACTGCTGATGCTACTAGCGAATATCATCCTTTAAGATATACTATTAAAAAGGCTGATGGAACATTAGCTACTGGAACTAAAGCAAATATGACTTTTGCTGAATTAAAAGCAGCTTTAGCAGCTTATAATAATGCTAATAGTTATGAACCAGGTTCATTTACTAAAGGATATACAATTTCTTGGGTATGGGAACCAATCAATGTTGAAGGTACATTAACTAATGATGAAGTAAATGCACTTGATACATTTATGGGAGAAAACTTATCAGTAACAGCTGATAAAGTTGAATTTAATGTAACTGTTACAGCAACTCAAGTAACTGATACTTATGCAAAATAATTATTAGTCTTGAATGACTGGAAGCATTTAGCTTCCAAATAAGCCTATGAATTGTCATGGGTTTATTTGGAAATTAAATAACGTAAAGGAGGTAGAAGTATGCAAGATTTTAAAAATAATGAAATTCAAAATGAAGAAGACAAAAATAAAAAAAGAAGAATCATTTTTATCATTATTTTAATTATCTTATTACTTTTACTATTAACCAGTTGTACTTCCAATTTTTGGGGTAAAATTGGTGATTTATTTCGTAATGAAGGTAATTTTACAATTGATGATAATACAAACAATCCAGAGATCATTTTAAATAAAGATTTAAGATTCAGTGCAGATGCTTTTGAGGTTTATGTAGGAGATTCTAAAGTAAAACTAAGCTACTTTTATAAAAATATAAATCCTTCTGAAATTATTTGTTCAACTAGTGATGCAAATATTGCCACATGCTATGTACAAGATGATTATGTAGTGATTAATCCAAAGCAAGCTGGAATTGTAGATATTATTTTACAAGCAGAAACAAACGGAAAAATTTATAAAGCACTCGCAAAATTAGAAGTAAAACCACAAGATCAGAAAATTCATTTTTTCCAAGATTCAGACACCATAAATATTAATTTTACAAATCAAAAAGTGTTTTCTTTCGAATTAGAAGGAGTAACTGGCAGAATTACGGTAACTTCAAGTGACGAAACCATTGCGAAAGCAGAAGTTCGAGACGGTTTAATCGTAATAACACCGATACGTCCTGGAAAAGTATATATCACAGTGACAATTGAAACAAATGGAAAAACGATTGTTAAAGTTTATGAATTAATAATTACTGGAGACCCAAACCCAAGTAAACCGAATGGTGGTAATGGAAATAATTCGGGAGGAAATAATAATACAAATAAACCAACCAATCCAGATAAACCTAATGTTCCAAGCCAAGATTCGAATAGTTTGTTGAGTAATTTAACGATTTCATCTGGAAAACTAAACTTTAATTCTACATCGTTTCAATATCATGTTGGAGTAGATGCCAATGTTTCTAAGGTTACATTAGTAGCCACTCCAAAAAGTTCTAAAGCTAAATTAACTTATACATTAAATGGAAAGCCAGTTAGTTCTTTGAAAGATTTAAATTTGAATGTTGGGGATAATAAAGTTCAAATTTATGTAACAGCCGAAGATGGAACTGTAAGTGTTTATGAAGTTGTAATAAATCGTGCAAGTGAAAAAGATAATACTTTGAGTAATATTACAATTGATCATGGAACTTTGAATCCAGCATTTGATAAAAATGTTTTAGATTATAATGTATCTGTAGATTCTAATGTAGATGAAATAAATATGGACGCAATTTTAAGTAATCCAAATTCTAGTGTTCAATACATTTATAACGGAAAAGAAGTAAATTCCTTACATGATTTATCCTTAGAAAAAGGAGAAAATAAAGTAGAAATCGTAGTAACTGGTGAAGATGGAAGTAAACGTACTTATACAGTTACAATTAATCGTGAAGACGATTCAGAAACAAATAAAGATTCAAATAGTTTTTTAAGTAATTTAACGATTTCATCTGGAAAACTAAACTTTAATTCTTTAACTTACAACTACCAAGTTGGTGTAGATGCAAACGTTTCTAAAGTTACTTTAGTTCCTACGCTTAGTAGTAATAAGGCAACTGCTACTTATTCGTTTAATGGAAAAACTGTTGCTTCTTTAAATGACTTAGAGTTAAATGTCGGTGATAATGTTGTCATAATTACTGTTACCGCTGAAGATGGTACGGTAAGTGTATATAAAGTTGTCATAAATCGCGCAAGTGAAAAGGATAACACGTTAAGTAATATCACAATTGATCAAGGAAGTTTATATCCGACCTTTGATAAAAATATTGTGGATTATCATGTGACAGTTGAGTCTAATGTAGATGAAGTAAATATGACTGCCAAACCAAGCAAAGATACTTCGAAAGTAGAATATATTTACAATGGTCAAACAGTAGATTCTTTAGATCATCTAAAACTAAATACAGGAAAAAATACTGTTCAAATTGTTGTAACTGGTGAAGATGGAAGTAAACGTACTTATACTGTAGTAATTGATAAAAAATCTAGCGATGATAATACATTAAGCAAATTAGTTGCAAGTGGTCATACATTAAATGAAACTTTTGAATCAAATCGCTATGATTATACATTAAATGTTCCGTATGTAACAGATAAGTTAACTATGGCGGCAGAAGCTACTGATCCACGTAGTACCATCTCTTATACTTTAAATGGTGAAAAAATTAATGATTTAAATAATATGCCTTTAAAAGAAGGAGACAATGAACTTAAAATTACAGTTACTTCTCAAAGTGGTAAAGATCAAGTGTATACAGTTATCATTCACCGCCCTGTAAGAAGTATTACTGTAGAAAGCCCTAATCATGTGATATCATTTGAAAATACGCCATATCCTGTTGTATTCAATGTATTAGAAGATGGAAATATCACAAGTGATTATGATATCAAAGATATTCAAGTAAAAATTAATGGATATCAAGGAACTTATGAAATCAAAAAAGATTATATTTTAATGAATCCAAATGTTTCAATGAAAGACAAATCAGTAGAAATGGAAATTTACTATCAAAATAAAGTAGTGAAAACGAATCTAAAATTTGAAATGAATGATTATGAATTAAGACCAGAAAAAAATAGTTATGATATTGACTTTGTTGATGGTCATGGAAAAGGAAACATTATTTTAAATACTAATATGTTTAACTATGGTACCACTATTACCAATATTCCTGGAGGTATCCGTATATCATCTACAAAAGATCCACGTATTTTTGTTGATGTAACTACAAATGCGAACTTTGTTCAATTATCTAGTACATCAGAAAATGATAAAGTATCTTCCCTTGCAATTCAAGTTGATGCAAATCATAGTGGAGTAGCGAATATCAAAGTTACAGGAAGTGCATTTGGATATTCTGTTGGAACTTATGATATCAATGTCAATGTCATTGCAAAATATGAAGTAAATATTTATGCAAATGGTGGTTTCTTTAATGAAGATATTTTAGAGTATCATTTTAAAATTACAAATTTAGATACGATTAAATTAGAGGATTATGTACCATATAAAGAATCAGCAAGCGGTAATTGTATGTATTATACTTTAGAAAAATATAATACAAAGATGGATGGAACAGGAACTGATTATTTAAAGAATGCAATTATTTCTAATTTAAATAATAATTTAGATTTATACGCAATCTATTCAAGCAATGATAGCTATATTGAATTAGTACTTCCATACAAATATTATTTGACTGATGTTGATTTATTCCACAATGAAGAATATTTTAAAGCTTATGGAAAAGATAAAGTGATTTATCCTGGTGCTCATGGTTCTTATGTTATGACATTTGATAATGAGACTTCAAAAGAAATTGTAATTACAGGAATTAATTTAGAAGAAGATACAATTTGTATTGAAGGTAAAGGATGTTTGAATATGGGATATGTTATTAAACATTCACCAAAAGAAGCAACAAATTATACTTATTATTATGGTTCAAGTACTCAACATACAATTTTAAACAAGGATGCACAAACTATCCGAAATGGAATTCATACAGAACGTAATATTGTCTTTGAACCAAGTGGTCAAATTAAAATTCCAAGTTCGGGCGCAGCAGAGATTTCCTTACTTTGGGAATGGGTAGACCAAGATGATATTTTGGATACTTTAATTGGAAATGAAGCTGCCAATTTAAATGATCGATATGTATTATATGTAAGTTTAGATTTCACAAAATTACATTCTCATTGTACAGTGAATTAAAGAGGGGATTTCTATGAAGATTTTTCGTAAAATTATGGTTGGATTTGTATTCTTCATATTTGGTTTGTTGTTATGTTTTAATGTTTATCAGCTTATTTGTACCCAAGTTTTGAAAGAACGTTTAGCTACTATTAATGGATATGGTGTGTTAGAAGTTGTTTCAGGGTCTATGGAACCAACGATTCATGTGGGTGATTTAATTATTATTAATACGAAGTATTCGGAAATTAGCGAAAATGATATTGTAACATTTTTGGATGAAGAAGGTTCTTTTGTTACCCATCGTGTTATTTCAATTATGGATGGACAAATGGTTACACGAGGAGATAATAATAATTCAAATGATCCACTCAGTTCTATTGATACAGTAGTGGGAAAATATGTGTTTAAATTGAGTGGGTTAGGAATTTTATTATCTTCTTTAAAAAATCCTTTTGTCATGTTTATGATTTTTGTAGTAGGAATTCTAATTTGTTATTATCTTAGCTTGGATCACGAAGGTAAATTAATTGTTAGTGAAGAAGAAAAAGATTATCAAGAATTTTTAGAATATCAAAAAGAGCAACAACGAAAAAAAGAGGAAATAGTTCAAGAAAAAATTGAAGTAAAAAGTGAAAAAGTTCCTTTAAAGCACATTCAAAAAACATCTAAAAAGAAAACAACCAATAACGAAAAAAGTATTCCATCAAAAAAAGGTGTAACTTCTAAAAAGAGTGAGTCAAAAGAAAAAGATGGCGCAAAGGTTTTGGATAAAAAGAGTGTTAGGAAGCCAACACGAACGGTTTCAAAAAGTTCCAAAACGACAAAAGTAACGACGCAACCTAAAATTGAAAAAAAATCTTCAACTAAGAAAACAACTTCAAAGAATGTAGAAACCTCTAAACCAATAAATAAGAAAGAAGTTAAGACAAAGACATCAAAAACAGGAAATTCTAATACTGCTAGAAAATCATCGAAATCAACTTCTACTAAAACCACATCCTCTAAATTTGAAAAAACGAAGAATGTAAAATAAGAAAGGAATGATATTATGAAAAAGTTATTACAAAATAAAAAATTTCGTACTAATTTGTATAAATGGTTTAGCATGTATATTTGTGTAATGGCTATATTTACTACTGTAGTGACTTATTCAAAATACATTTCTAATATGGGTACCGATGAGGAAGCACGTGTAGCTAATTTTGAGGTAGGAATTTCTTTTGATTGTGACCCTGGAAATGTTACAGTCAATCCTAATCTTGATAATACATCTTCTCATGTTTGTGATATGGGAACTTCTCGACCAACTAGTATTTTGCCGTATCGTTTTACCGTAGATACTAGTAAGTTGGAAGCAGATGCGACTTTGGTTCTTTCTATTTTAGTTGATAAATCATTTGAATTATTAGAAATTAAAAATATTACGAAAAATATTACTTATGTTACAAATGGTACTGTTGTTCCAAATACAGGTACAAGTATTGGACTGAAAAATGGTCATACATCAGTAACGCTTACTCAAGATGTTTTTGCTAAAAAAGGCGAAAGTGATCAATACGAAATTAAAGTACGATATAAGGATGCTTTAGTGAGTGATCCAACTGGTGATGCCTTTCATGATGGCTTAGAAGTAATTAAAGTTGGTTATGCAGCTACCCAAAAAACAAAATAAATGTGAAAGGAGGTTTTTGGTGTTATGGCTCAATTAAATAATAAATCGACCATTGTTAAAATAATGATTTTTATGATAGGTCTTATGGGAATTGTAATTACTAGTGTTTATCCTACTTCTCATTCACGGTTTATTGATGAGAATACAAATGCTTTGGTTTATGCAACAAAATTGTATACCCTTTTTAAAGGGAAAGTAGTTCTTAATGCCAATGCTACTTCCACTTATAAATTAATGAAAAGTACTTTTACTTTAGAGCGAAACAATATTGCAACAAGTACAGAAAAAGATATGTATTTTCTTGAAGTTCCAAGTATTTGTACTATTAGCGGATTAAATGCTACTAGTTTAGCGAATGGAAATAAAAGATATTCTTATCGTTTTAGTGGTATGGAAGAAAAAAAAGATTTCAATTTAAGTTGTAATGTAGCTGTTGTAGATAGTGATATAAATCCTTTTCATGTAATTTTTTCTGTTTATGAACAAATCGCAGATGAACAAGAGTTTCTTTATAAACAATATGAATACAATAATAGTAATTATTATAATTTTCGACCAATTCCTGAGATTGAAACAACTTTGACTGATTTAAGAATGACTAAAGATTCTCGAAAAAAAATGAAAACATTTACTTCTTGGATTAGCAATTATGTACTTGATTATGTTACGAATCTTTTAGGAGATAGTGCGACAGATGATGAAATAGAAGAGAAACATTTAGAATACTTTAGTAGTGTAATGAACTATGTTGAAACAGTTTATGCAACAGATGCTGATTTTATAAAAAATCCAGCTTTAGTTCCACCAAAAGGAATTACTATGAATTATGATGCGACAAGTGGAACTTATCATTTTCATCTTGAAAGTAATTTGATTGGATATGCAAGAACTGCCGAAATGCTTCGACCAAATTATATGATTTTTTCTTCTACGAATTCAAAAGATTTGGATGAAGCATTCCGATATTATTTAGCAAAAGCTTATCCTAATGAAAATGATCAAAAAACTATTATTGAATATTTAGATTATTATTCAGGGGGTAAAGGAATAGCTTATTTAGTATTACCAAATGAATATGATGATTATAATATTCTTTCTGGTTTTACAAAATATAGTCCGACCTATCAACGTTTAACTTTAGATGCTCGTTTACTTGAATATGCTAATAGTCATAAAAATCATTATGTTCAAGTAGCTTATCGCGATAATGTTTCTTTAATGAAATCTAGTTTTGAAGTTAGTTTAGAACATGTTTATGGTAATATTCTTCCAGAGAAGTTAAAATTACAATTAATGGAAAATGATAATCCTATTCGTAGTGCAATGCTAGTAACTTATAGTAAAGGATTTAACCAAACATTCTTAGAATATGATGATGTAACGAAACAATATTTTTATATTACTGTTTCTTCGCCAGAAGATGAAAATTTTAATTATATGGAAATACAAATTCTTTCTGTACCAAATAATATGACAATCGAATTGTTAGAAAATGGTAGTATGAAGGTTTTCGTAACAAACGCTACAGTTACGGAGTTAGCATCTTTTGTGAATCAATTAGTGGTGACATCACCAGTTGTTGTTACTGGACCAGTAGGAGCAGAAACAAGTATTGTAATAGAAGGCGCAGAATATGAAAGTCTTTTAGATATTATGAAACAACTAAATGATTATTTGGAAGCATTAAAGCAAAAACAAGAAGCTATTGTTAAAGAAGATGAAGATATTCCAGCGGATTCTTCTCAACAAGAAATAAAGGAGTAGTTTTACTTCTTTTTTTTCTTTTCTTTCAAAGTTAGAGATTGAAAAGGAAGAGATTATTTGTTACAATGGGATAGTAGATTGTAGGAGGATAAAGTATGGGACTTAGTAAATTAAAAAAGATTTTTGCAGATGAAGATGAAGATACTTTAATGGGCACAGAAGATGAATACTATGCAGTCAGTGAAGATGAAGCGTTAAAAGAAGCAGATAAGACAGGAAATAAAATGATTTTATTAGAGCCACGAGCTTATTCTGAATCTCAGCAAATTGCGGATCATTTAAAAAATAGAAATAGTGTGGTCGTAAATTTAAAAAGAGTGACAAGTGATCAAGCAAAACGAATTATTGATTTCTTATCTGGGTGTATATATTCGATTGGGGGAAAAATGCAAAAGATAGGAGTAGGAATTTATTTATGCACTCCTAAGAATGTAAATATTCAAGGCAAAATAAGCGATGATGCTGAAAAACAAAAAGAAGATACTGATGAAATTGAATGGTAAAGTGATTCTTTTTTAGAAGAATCGAGGTGAAGCATGAAAAAGTTTAGGACAAGTTTTAATGGTTATAATAAACAAGAGGTTAATCTATTTGTTCGAGATGTAACAAGAGAATACGAAAGTATGCTCAATAATCTTAAAGCAAGAGACCAAGAAATTGAAAATTTAAAACAAAAGTTGATTCAATATCAAAATATGGAAACAACTTTAAATCGTGCTTTACTAGTAGCTGAAGATGCCTCAAGTCAAATTAAAAAATTGGCTCGTGATGAATCGAAAGGAATCATAGATGATGCGAGACGAAATGCTTCTCGTATTGTTAATGAAGCATTAATGCGTGCAACAAAATTAGAACAAGATGCAGAAAATTTAAAACGGAGAATTGTTGTATTTAAGCGGAAATTTCGTCAAGCGATGGAAGCCGAAATTGAAAATATTGATGAAATGCCAGAAGATTATTAAAATCTTTTTTTTTTGGAATCTTTTATGTTATAATATTCGAAAAAATGAGGTGGGTTATGCAAAAGATTGAATTACGAAGTATTCAAGATTTAGAAAAATTGGAGCATTTAACAGGAAAAGGTTCTCTTAGTATTAAAGTTTATTCTACTTTTTCGCCATTAATGATTTCAGCGATTGATTTAAAAGACTTTCAAGGGACTATTGACTTATTTTTTGAAAAAACGGAAATGAAACCTTTTCTGGTAAATTTGGTGGAAACTCCTAGTAAAAAGTGGATTTTTAAAAATATAGAACATGTTAAAATTAATGGTAACATACGGGCAATGAATCGAGTACAATATCAAGTTGTTCCGAAACGCTTTGACATTGCCAAAAAAGAAGATTTTCATAAGGCTTTAGCGTTATTAGTAGATCAACCTAAAGTAATTTTTAATATTTTAGATGATATCGCTATGGATAGTTTTCCGTGGCAATTATTTCAAAATTTTAAGGGTAAAATACATTTTGAAGGAAATTATCATCAGTTTTATTTTACAGATCCTTCTACTTGGCAGAAGTTTATAGAGCAAAATAGAGTAAGTTTCAGTAATATGTCGATTACTTGTGCAAAAAGAATTCTTTCTATTAAAAGTGTGAAAGATTTGAATAAAATTTCATCTTTTCAAGCAGGTACTTATGTTGTTGTATTTGAAAATGATTTGGAAAATGTTACTATGGAATCTTTATGTTTGGGAAATTTTTTAGGTACACTAGTTATTTTAGGAAAAGGAAAAAAACTACATAATGTTTGTATTCGTAGTTTTCATTCAGCTCATGGTTTTATTTCTAGTATTCATCCAACTAGTAATTTGTACCTATCTAATTTAAAATTTCAAGGCATTACCTTTGAACGTTATCTACCTTGTGAAGCTGCTGGAGTTATTTTAGGGAAGAGAGGTTTTGTAAACGAACAAGCGAGAGGTAGATTTATGCCAGGATGGATTCATATTTCAAATTGTTCCATTAAAAAAGCTATGTTACCAAATTCTATAAACACTGGTATTTATGTTGGAGAGGCTGATGATGCAATGTCTGTATTAGATACTTTTGTAAAACATGTTACAGATGCTAATAATCAACCAATTTATGCTCGAATAAATTATAATAATTATTATCTAGATTCTTTTTATCGAAATAGTGAGGATGAAATAAGAGATCGAAAAATAGCTTTAGAAGATGGATATACAACGCTAAGAAAAGTAAGAAATTAGAGTTTATCATTCTTACTTTTTTTGAATTCTTTTAACATTTTTGTTAAGGCGCGCTTTTCAATTCGTGATACATAACTTCTAGAAATTCCCATTTCTTTGGCAATTTCTTTTTGTGTTTGTTCTTTTCTTAATTCAAGACCATATCTTTTTTTGATAATTAATTGTTCTCTGTCATTTAAAACGTTGAGATATTTTTGAAGAAGTTCAATATTATTTTTGGTATGAAGCACATCAGCTATGTCTGAGCCACCATCTTTAATCATGTCGATTAAATTAATTTCATTTCCATCTTTATCAAAGCCAATTGAGTCATTTAAACTTATATTGTTATTGTTCTTTTTATTACTTCGAAAATACATTAAAATTTCATTTTCAATACAACGAGCGACATAAGTAGTAATACGAGTAGCCTTTTCTTTGTTGTAAGAATCTACACCTTTAATTAATCCGATGGTACCAATACTAATTAAGTCATCGGGATTATGTTCTTTGGATTCAAATTTTTTTACAATGTGAGCTACTAAACGAAGATTGTGTTCAATTAATTTATTACGAGAGTCTGTATTTCCTGCTAGCATTTCATCAATACATTGTTCTTCTTCTTTTAGGGTTAATGGTTCTGGGAAAACATTGTTGGAATAAGAACCAGTAAAAAATAATAAATTTTTAATTAAATTTAATAAAAACATAATACACTTCCTTATTTCATGTTTATTCAATATCGATAGAAAAAAGAAGTTGTTCTTTTAAAGAAGATAAAGATAAATGCAAAAAAAGTGAGCAAAGGATCCCAAAATACAAAAGAAATGAAAGATAGAATGCATGTATTTTTTTCGGGACCCTATTTGGTATAAGAAAGCACCAATAGAATAAAGAATTCCTCCTCCAATTAATAGAAAAAGTCCTGGTAATTTTAAGGTTTGGTGTAATTCTGGAAATCCAATTAAAATGCTCCATCCGTTAAATAGATGACAGATTACTTCAAGGGTTTGATAACGGTTTAGATTTAAACAGCTAAGAATGATGCCGATTAATGTAATAAATCCTACTAATATTACTAAATATATTGCTTTTTGACTTGGAATACTTAATAAAGATATAGGGATGTAGGTTCCAAATACAAGTAAATAGACATTACAGTGGTCGATAAGACGAAGAATCTTTTTACTTTTTTTCTTTGGAGATTTTGCATGATATAAACAACTAATTAGATACAGGTTAAACATGCTAAGACCAAAAATAGTACAAGTAATGTATTCTTTTTGGGAATCAGATTTGAGGAGTAGGAATATGAAAGCGATAAGAGAAAGAAGCGCTCCAAATCCATGGCTTAAAGAATTGATTCGTTCTTCTTTTTTTGTATAAGTAGGTAATTGATTTGTCATATTATCACCATATGATTTTATTCTTTCTTTTTTTAATTTTGACTTTTGTTGCGAAAAAAAGTGTTTGCATGCTATAATAATTAGGGTGAGAACATGGATTATTTTATTCCGGATATTTATCAAAAAAGTATATATGCAATTAATTATAAAGCTTTAAAAAAATCTGGAATTAAGTGTTTAATTTTCGATTTAAATAATACTTTGGCACCACTTAATCAGCCTATTCCGAGTAAGGAATTAAAAGATTTGTTTGCTTTTTTGGAAGGTTTAAAATTTAAGTTAATTATTTTATCTAATAGTAACCAAAACCGTGTTACTCCTTTTAAGGAACGTTTGAATGTTGATGCTTCTTTTCATAGTAGAAAGCCAAGTAAAAGAAAGTATCTTAAGATTTTACAGTTATATCATTTAAAGGTTCATGAAGTAGCAAGTATTGGTGATCAATTGATTACAGATATTTACGGAGCTAATCGCATGGGTTTTACAAGTATTTTAGTGAATCCAATTAGTCAACAAGATTTATGGATGACTAGATTCAATCGGATTTTAGAGCGTTTTCTTTTCCGTTATTTTGGAAAACGAGGTTTATTTCAGAAAGGTTCTTATTATGAGTAGAGTTTGTTTGGGGTGTGGCATACCATTACAAAGTATTAATACACAGGAAAAAGGATATGTGCTTTCTTCTAAGTTAGGGGATGCCATTTATTGTCAGCGTTGTTATCGATTAAAGCATTATCATGAAAAAACTTTTGATGCTTTGTCTTTTAGTAATGAGGAAATTTTAGAGCAAGCTAAGAAGTATCAAGCACCAGTTTATTATTTTGTTGATTTACTTCATTTGAGTGATTATGCCATGCAGTATTTTAAACAGATTTCTACTTATAAAGTTCTTGTTTTAACAAAAGTTGATTTGCTTTCTTTTTCCGTTTCTTTGGAACGCTTACAAAAACGGATTCAAGAGCTTTATGGGATTCAAGAAGAAATTATATGTCTTAGTAATAAACGTCCTAAAATGATATCTACATTATGGAATCATATGTGTAAACAACCCTCTAAGAAAGCTGTTTTTTTGGGTATGACGAATGTGGGAAAAAGTAGTTTTTTAAATGAATTATTTAAGTTAGTTTTTTTACGTGATGCGGAAGTTTTGGTAAGTGAGATGCCAAATACAACACAGAATTTTTTAACATGGGATTTAAAGGATTTTCAAGTCATTGATGCTCCCGGATTTGCTTATCCAAAAAATAATATGTTTATAGATTCTGTCATGCCAAAGAAATTTTTTCATCCTGTTACTTTGCCAATGAAACCAGAAACTTTTTTACTTTTGGAAGATTTTTTGGCATTCCAACAAGATTTAGAACAGAATAGTATTACGTTTTATGGAAGTGAGTTATTATCGTTAAAGCGAGTTTATCGTTGTCCTTATGAAAATTGTCAAACGACGAATGTTACAATTCCTGCTTTTTCTGATTTTGTTATTTTAGGAGTCGGTTTCTTTTACTTTAAGAAGAAAACAGAACTTACAATATTAAGTCGAGAAGAAGTGGACTTTGAAATACGTCCTTCGTTGTTTGGAGGTCATTATGATTCAAATTAAACCTTTGATTGCTTCAGAAGTTGCCGATTTTGTTAAAGTTCATTTGGCATGTTTTCAAGATTGTTATCATGGTATTTATTCTAGTGAAGTATTTGAAGTGAGAAGACGAAAAGAAAATCAAAGAATTGAGCATATTAAAAGACGCTTGAAGGCGAAGGATTGTTTTTATTGTGCTTTGTATGATGATGAAGATATTGTAGGTATCATGATTTTTAGTATTTTAGATTATCGAGGATTATTAGATGCTCTTTATCTTAAAAAGGATTATCAAAATCAAGGCTATGGAACTAAACTTTTACAGGTATTAGAGCTCACTTTGCTTTCTCAAGGTATTCAGGAATATATTGTATATGTTTCACAATTCATTTCTTCTAATCAATTTTTTCTAAAACGTCATGCTAAGAAAGTATCAGAAGAGCCAATTAGTATTCATGGGAAAGATTATATTGAGAATGAGTATGTTGTGAAGGTGGGAGATAATATATGAGTAAGATTCGTGTGATGGATGAACAATTAGCAAATAAAATCGCAGCTGGAGAAGTTGTTGAAAAGTGTGCATCCATTGTTAAGGAGTTAGTGGAAAATAGTGTAGATGCAAAAGCAAGTGAGATATCAGTTTATTTACTTGAGGGAGGCATTAAAGAAATTAGTGTCATTGATAATGGACATGGGATGGATGAAGAAGATGCCAGATTAGCATTTCAACGGCATGCAACCAGTAAACTATATCAAGATGATGATTTATTTTTTATTGATACATTAGGATTTCGTGGCGAAGCTTTGCCTTCTATTGCTAGTGTTTCTTATGTCACTTTAAAAACTTCGACAGGAGATGTGGGAACTTTTCTAGAAATCGAAGGTGGAAAGTTAAAAAATTTTGAAAATGCAGATGCGAGAAAAGGAACAATCATTACGATTAATCATTTATTTTATAATACACCAGCTCGTTTAAAATATTTGAAAAGTGAGCAAAGTGAGTTAGCAAATTGTGTTTCGTTTGTAGAGAAGTTTGCGCTTGCTCATCCAGAAGTACGTTTTACTTTACAAAATGATGGTCGGGTTCTTTTAAAAACAAGTGGCTCGGGAAATCTTCATAAAACTATTCATGAAATTTATGGAATGCAAGTTTCTTCTAAAATGATTGAAATAAAAAATAGTAATGATGATTTTGATTTATATGGATATGTTTGTAAACCAGAAATATTAAAATCTAATCGGAATCATATGATTGTTATCGTAAATGGAAGAGTGATTCGGAATCAAGATATTAATCGAGCTATTAATGATGCTTATTATACTTATAAGCCAGATATTAAATATCCTATAGTGGTGTTAAAAATTGATACGGATCCGACGTTGATTGATGTGAATATTCATCCTACGAAACAAGATATTAAGATTAATAAAATGAATGTTTTATATGAACTACTTGTTACCACGATTAAAGAAGCATTGTATCAAAATTTATTGATTCCAAATGCGGTTGAACGGATGAGTAATTTTAATCCTATAAAACAAGAAATTATTGATTCTGTTGTAGCAGAGAGAGGAGAAGAGTATCAAACTTCTAAACAGGTTCAAACTACTTTTGATTTAGGTGGGGAGCCAAAAGAAGAAGAGGAAGAAAGAAAAGATGCTGTGATTGTAAATCCAGAAATGAAACAGTTGAAATTATATCCTGTTGGTCTTGCTCATGGTACTTATATTATTGCTGAAAATGAAGATGGGGTATTTTTAATTGATCAACATGCTGCTCAAGAACGGATTAATTATGAAAAAAATATGAAAGCTTTGCGAGAAAAACAGGTTAGTACTACTAATTTGTTGTTTCCTATTACGATAGAGTTATCGCAAGGAGATTTTTTGAAAGTAAAAAATCAGGAACAGGTTTTATTAGATATGGGATTTCATTTTGAAGAGTTTGGTATTAATACTTTTGTATTTAAATCTCATCCAACTTGGTTATTAGAAGGGCATGAAGAAGAGAGTATCCGACGTATTCTTGATTTGATGATTGGTGGATTAACTGGTTTTGACCGTGTGAAATTTAATGAAAGTATTGCTATCACATTATCTTGTAAGATGAGTATTAAAGCTAATATGCATATTAGTCATGAAGCACAAGAAGTATTGTTAGACGAACTTTGTGCTTGTGATAATCCATATAATTGTCCGCATGGTCGTCCAACTATCATTAAGTTTAGTATTTATGATTTAGAGCGAATGTTTAAAAGAGCAATGAATTAATTGCTTTTTTTATTGAAATTTTTGATCAAAAAAAGATTTTAAGTTTTCTTTTTCAAAACATATAAAAAAGAAACACTTTTCGTAATCCTATTTTGGAGATACTTCTTTTTTTGTTTCTTTTAGTTCTAATTCATATAGTTTTTGATAAGATTTGTTTTTCTTTAATAACTCTTGATGGGTACCAATGCCTTCAATTTTACCATCATTAATTAAAATTAAGCGGTCACTATTTATTACTGTTGATAAACGATGCGCAATAATTAAGATAGTATATTCTCCTTGCATGTTTTCAATGGCTTTTTGGATACTCGCTTGGGTTTCGTTATCTAGTGCACTTGTCGCTTCATCAAAGAGGATAATTTCGGTTTTTTGAACTAATGCTCTTGCAATAGCTAGTCTTTGTCTTTGACCACCTGATAAACTTACACCGCCTTCACCGACCATAGTATCATAACCTTTTGGAAGGGTCATAACAAAATCATGAAGACAAGCCATTTTACATGCTTTTATCATATCTTCTTCGGTTAAACCGTCTTTTACAATGGTAAGGTTTTCTCGAATTGTCATGTTAAAAATATATGGACTTTGATTAATAATCGAAATGTTGCCACGAATAGAGTCTTTGTCTAATTCTTTTAAATCGATGCCATCTATTGTGATCGATCCCGAATTTGGTTCATATAACTTGCAAAGAAGATTAAATATGGTCGATTTACCAGAACCGCTTTTTCCTACAAAGGATACAGTTTCATTTGCTTTAATAGAAAAATTAATTCCTTTTAAAATTGGTTCATTAGCTTCATAAGAGAAGTGTACTTCTTTGAATTCAAAATCACCATGTACTTTTTTGATTTTTTTGGTACCAAACGTTTCTTTTTGATCACTTTCAATGATTTGGAAAACGCGATTTGCTGATAGATTAAAATCTTTGATGTATTCCATTAGCATTCCTACATAATCTAAAGTATAAACGATTTGATGGCGATAATTCCAAATAATTACTGCTGTACCAATTACAATATAATCTTGGTTGATTAAGTAAATCATTAATATAATATAAGAAAAGTCTAAAATGTCTCGAATATTATTATAAATGTAATTAAATAAGCGATTACTTAAAAACATTTTATAACGCCATTCTTGAGCGTTAGTAATTCTTTTTCGGGCTTCATTTAAAAAGCTTTCTTCGGCATTTAAAACTTTTACATCTTTTGCTCCTCGTACTAATTCTGAGACTAAACTTGTAGCTTTTTCTTTTTTACGACGATATATTTTATCGTTTTTTTGATAAATGTCATTTTTCTTTTTTTGGATTAAGAAAAGAATTATTAAAAAGGCTAGATAGAAAAAGAAAATGATTTTGCTTAACATAAAAATACTTAATAAAATTCCACAATTTGTGATAATTTCTGTAATACAATCACTTATGTTTAAATAAATATCTGCAATTTTTCCAGAATCACTTGAAATACGTTCGATAAAATAACCACTTGATTTTTTATTAAATTCTTTGCTTGTTGTTTTTAGAATTTCTGTTGCAATACCAATTTGGATATTTTTTAAAGTTGTTCGATAGAATTTGGAAGCATTTCTTCCAGCAATAAATCTGGTGGTATTACGTAGTAATTCAAATATAAAAACAATAATCGAAGCGGCAATTAGTTGATCAAATAAGCCATCTGATAAATTTAGTATTTGTTTGGCACTGTAAATTGGAATAATAGCACCAATAGCACATAGAAATATCGATGCAATTAAGTAATAGATAAAGTTCTTTTTACTATCTTTTGCATAACTATATGATTTTTTGATATTTTTTAAAGTTTCCCATTTTTGTTTTGGGTATTCTTTTTCTAATTCTTGTTCGTTCATTTTTTTCCACCTCACAAGTATCCATTATATCAAATAGAAATCGTTTTTTCAGTAAAAAAAGCTTTTATTTACGTTATAAATTCTTGTTTAAAAAATTTTTTTCTTTTTCTTGTTTCATGCTCTTTTTTTTAGTAGGATATTATTAAGAGGTGGATTATGATTTTAGTTATTGTGGGTCCTACGGCAGTTGGAAAAACGAAATTAAGTGTAGAGCTTGCCAAAATTTATAATGGGGAGATTATTAACGCAGATTCTACTCAGGTTTATAAAGGGTTGGATGTTGGAACAGCAAAAGTGACGAAAGAAGAAATGCAACATATACCTCATCATTTGTTTAGCTTTAAAGAATTAACAGAAGATTATTCTGTGTATGATTATCAAAAAGATGCCAGAGCATATATTGAAGAAATTAAATCAAGAGGCAAAATTCCGATTTTAGTAGGAGGAACTGGTTTTTATATTAAAGCTGCTTTGTATGATTATAAATTTCAAGAAGAAGCAGAAAGTGAAGTTAATTTGTATGAGGGTTATAGTGATGAACAATTGGTTCAAGAAATTGAACGTTATGAATTAGGTATTCCTTTTGATTCTCATAATCGTAAGCGGATGATTCGTCTTCTAACAAAGTTAGAACAAGGGTGGGTTCCAGAAGAAAAAAACTTTGCACTACAATACTCAGATGTTTTGTTTCTTGGACTTACTACAGACCGTGAGGTATTATATCAAAAGATTAATGACCGTTTTGATAAAATGGTAATTCCCCTTATTGATGAAATCAAGCCGTTTATGATTCAACAAGTTTCTTCGCGGGCTTTAAAGACAGCAATTGGTTATAAGGAGTTTTATCCATTTTTTGAAGATAAAAAAACTTTGCATGATGTAATTGAAGAAATCAAGAAAAATACTCGTAATTATGCGAAACGACAATATACTTGGTTTCAAAATCAAATGCAAGTTACTTGGTTTTCTGTAAATTATGATAATTTTGAGAAAACTATTGATGAGGTTTGTGTGTATGTTGAGAAACATCTGAATGATGTTATGTGAATAAAATGATCTTGACTTCATTTTTAAAAAAAGATAAAATAATTTTAGTTTTATGTTTCTAGGAAGGAAATGGAAAGAGAACTTATTTTATAAGAGAAGGTGAGGAGCTGCGAACACCGTAAAATAACTCTTTTTAGAACAACCTTTTGAACTAGAAATCGTTGTTGGCGTTAACAAGATGAGAGTACCTAGTAAAGTAAGGTGGCACCGCGGATTATTTATTCGTCCTTACGTATTGGGTACTTTTTCTTTTATGGCTTACAAAAGAAAGGATGATATTATGAGTAGTATGATAAAGAGAGGACGTCATTTTGATTATGTAAGAAGAGTATTGGCTTCTTTTGCAGAAATATATAATTATGATTATGTTTTAGAGTCTTTTTTGGAAGAAAGTACTAAAATTTTTTGGGAGAGTTTAGAGGATAATAAGCATTTTTATTGTTATCAAATAAAAAATAATAAGGCAATGCTTGATTTAGCAGATATGATTGGTATGGCGGTTCGCATTGTAGAGGCTTTTGGGGTACATGAATATGAAGTTCATCTTTCTTCTAACATTAGGGACCAAAAAGAATTGTTTCGGTATTTAGATTGTTTGGATATTAATTATGAAACTTTAGAAATGATGCAAGAGAAACTTTTTGAGATTTTTATTTTGGATGAAGCTCATAAGAAACAACGAATTCTGTGGGGAGGAGAACAAAATGATGCGTATTGTTGTCAAGGATATTATGAGGACATTGTTGGATATTGTGAAGAAACACTAAAATTAGAAGAAAAAAGTCTTGATATTGTGGTGATGAGTGAAACAGATTTTGAACAAGAACATGCCCTTTATTTGGTACAAGAGTTGCGTTTAAATGGGTTTAAAACTGAAATGATTGGAGAAAAAAGTTTAGATCTGATTAAAGAAATTTGTCCGACAAAATATGTTATTTTTTTAAATGATGAAGATATTCAAAATGATGAGGTGTGTTTGATCGATTTTTATACGAAAGAGAAAGAACAGATTAAAGAAATGGATTTAATTTCTCATTTGGATATTAATTTTTAAGGAGTTTATTATGGGAAAGAAGAGAAAATTTATAAATCGCAGAAATGGGAATGTAGAATATCCAAAAAATATGGAAGCCATTCAAAAATATATTTGGAGATATTTAGAAAGAAAGATGGAAAATCCAAATGATGAAACTTTAGAATTGCAAAGATTTTATTTGATTCGAATTCTGAAAGCAAATGGAATTTTTCATATGACATATGATGATTGTTTTTTACAAAATTTAGGTTTAGGAACGCAACAAGTAAAAGAAAAAAAGCTAAAGAATAAGCAAACATTAATCCCATTACCACCAAGTGCTGATTTGTTAAAGCGTATTGCAAAATATCAAAAACTTTTGTTACTTTATTGGTCATATATGAATAAAACTTGTGCTTATGTCGATTTTTTGACGGCCTTCCAAGACTATTTTGATCCATATATTGACGTTTATGGAGAGCATTTAACAGAACAAATGGTTCTTTCTCTTACTAAAACACTGATTGAACCAAAGGAGGAAAAATTTTGAAAAAAATATTTGTTAATGAATTAGAACGTTATTATGACCAAGAAATTGAATTTCAAGGTTTTTTAGAAAAGGTAAGAGATTTACCTTATGTTATGTTTTTGATTTTAAGAGATGGAACTGGAAAAGTACAGGTTACTATTGAAAAAAATGAAGAAAACCAGCATCTTGTAGAAATTATGGAAGATGTTACTTTAGAGTCTACTTTAAAAATAAGCGGTGTTTTAAAGGAATCTCCAGCAGTAAAAATGGGTGGAAAAGAAATTATTCCAAGTCAAATTGAGGTTACTTCTAAAAGTGAATCAGAACTTCCTTTTGATTATAATAAGAAGGATAATAGTTTGAGAGAAACAAGATTAGATTATCGTTTTGTTGATTTGAGACGAAGTGACAATCATCTATTATTTCAAATTGCTACATTATTAGAACATAGTTTAAGAGAATATTGTATTCAAAATAATTTTATGGAAATTCATTCTCCAAAGATCAGTGGTGCCGCTGCGGAAAGTGGTGCAGAATTATTTTCTTTAGATTATTTTGGAACAAAGGCATATTTGTCTCAATCACCTCAATTTTATAAACAAATGGCCATGGCTTCTGGTTTTGATAAAGTATTTGAAATAGGTCCAGCATTCCGAGCTGAAAATTCTCATACTAGTTATCATGCTACAGAAATTAATATGGCTGATGTTGAAATGTCATGGATTTCAAATTATCAAGAAGTCATGGATTTTGAAGAAGCATGGTTAAAATATGGTATTTCCAAGGTATATGAAAAATATGGCGAAGATGCAGAAAAAGAATTTAAAGTAAAAATGACAGATTTAGAGAAGCCTTTTGCACGTATTACTTTTCAAGAAGCTAAAAAGATATTGAAAGAAAAATTCCATTATATTGGAGAAAAAGAAGATGATTTTGAAAGAAAAGAAGAGAATTTGTTATGTAAATATGCCAAAGAAAATTTCGGAACAGAGTTTATTTTTGTAACTGAATTTCCTTTTGCTGCAAGACCTTTTTATCATATGCTTGATGAAAATGGGAATACTTGTAGTTATGACTTATTGTTCCGTGGTATTGAGATTACAACTGGAGCTCAAAGAGAACATCGTCTGGATATTTTAAAAAATCAAGTGTTAGAAAAAGGAATCTCACTAGAAAGTTTAGATTTTTATTTAGAGTTTTTTAAATATGGAATGCCTCCACATGGTGGATTTGCAATAGGTCTTCAACGTTTATTAATGCTTTTATTTAATATTGATAATATTCGTGAAGCAACCTATGTGTATCGTGGACCAACAAGGTTAAATCCGTAAGACTAAAGTATGAGAAAGGAATGATTTTATGTATTTAAGAGATTTAAAAGGAAAAGAAAAAGATTTACTGGGAAAAGAAATAACTCTTCATGGTTGGGTAAAAAATCATCGTCCACAAAAGGATTTTGGATTTATTACTTTTTCTGATGGAACACAATTTAATTTTTTACAACTTGTTTATGATAAAGAAAATGTCCATTTTAAAGAATTATCGAGTTTAAGAGTTGGTTCTTCTATTTTAGTAAGTGGAACTTTTCAAGAGTCAAGTGGTGCTGGTCAAGATTATGAAGTTGTGATAAAAGATTTTACATTACTTGGAGATTGTCCGGAAGATTATCCACTACAACCTAAGAAACATACTCCAGAATTTTTAAGAAGTATTGGATATTTAAGACCAAGAGCTAATTTATTTCAAGCAGTTTTTCGCATTCGTAGTGTAGCTGCAATGGCAATTCATACTTATTTTCAAAATCAAGGTTATGTTTATACGCATACTCCACTTATTACAACTGCTGATTGTGAAGGAGAAGATCAAATGTTTAAGGTAACTACATTTGATATGGCTAATGTTCCAATGAGTGAAGGTGCCGTTGATTATAGTAAAGATTTGTTTCATAAGCCAGCATTTATTACAGGAAGTGGACAATTACAGGGAGAGGCTTTTGCCATGGCTTTTAGTCGTATTTATACGTTTGGGCCAACTTTCCGTACAGAAAACTCTAATACGAAAACACATGCCAATGAATTTTGGATGATTGAACCAGAAATTGCTTTTTGTGATTTAGAAAATTTAATGAACATTGAAGAAGAAATGCTTAAGTTTGTTGTTTCTTATGTATTAGAGCATGCGAGTGATGAAATTCTTTTCTTAGATAAATTTCAAGAGCAAGGTCTTAAGAAAAAATTAGAAGATTTAGTAAGTAGTCAATTTACTCGTGTTACACATGAGGAAGTAATTACTATTTTAAAGAATGCTAATGTAGAATTTGAATTTACTCCAGAATATGGAGAAGATATTTCGAAAGAACATGAACGTTTTATTACAGAGTATTTTCATGGACCTGTATTTATTACAGACTGGCCAAAAGATATTAAAGCTTGGTATATGAAAGTAAATCCTGATGGAAAAACAGTAGCAGCAGTTGATTTAGAAATTCCTGGTGCTGGAGAATTAATGGGTGGAAGTCAAAGAGAGGAAGATTATGATAAATTAATCGCTCGTATTGATGAGATGAACGTAGATAAAGAAAGTATTGATTGGTATTGTAATTTAAGAAAATTTGGTACTTGTGTTCATTCAGGATTTGGTATGGGATTTGAACGCCTTTTAATTTATTTAACAGGTGTTGAGAATATTCGTGATGTAATACCTTTCCCAAGAACTCCAGGTAGTTGTGAATTTTAAGGTGGATGTATGAGTTGTTTTACAAAAGAGTTAGTTAGTGAGCTAGCTAGTAAGTTACTTATTGGATTAAGTGAAGAAGAAAATAAAATGGTTTTGGATGAGTTTGAAGAAATTGAACGTAATATGGATAAGATTAATGCAATTGCAGATATTGCTAGTGTTGAAGCTATGACTCATCCTTTTCCCTTAGAAGATATAATACTAAGAAATGATGATGATGTAGAAGAATTAGCACAAGAAGATGTATTAAAAAATGCAAGTCATAAAAATTTGACAACAATAATCGTTCCAAAGGTGGTGAAGGAATGAAGAGTGAAATTTTAAAAATAAAAGAACGTATACAAAATGGAGAATTAACTGTTCAGGATTTATTTCAAAATACTATGAAAAGTGTCTTAGAAAACCAAGAGAAATGTAATTCTTTTGTAACTATTTTAGATCCTTTAGAAACAAGTTCTGGAAATCTACAAAATATTCCATATGCACTAAAAGATAATATTTCTACTAAAGGAATTTTAACTACGGGTTCTTCTAACACTTTAAAAAATTATATTCCAGTTTATGATGCTACTGTTTATCAAAAATTAAAAGAGGTAGGGGCTGTATGTATTGGAAAAACAGTTATGGATGAATTTGGACTTGGTGCTACTGGAACAACTGGTCATACTGGGGTTGTCAAAAATCCATGGGATGAATCTTTACAAGCAGGAGGATCAAGTGCTGGATCTGCTGCTTGTGTTGCAGCAGGAGTAGTGCCATTTGCCATTGGTACCGATACAGGGGATTCAATTAGAAAACCTGCAGCATATTGTGGAATTGTAGGATATAAACCAACTTATGGAATGATCTCTAGATATGGAGTATATCCTTTTGCAAGTAGTTTAGACCATGTTGGAGTTCTTACAAGGAGTGTTTATGATGCAGCTTTAGTAGTTGATGTGATTAAGGGTAAAGATGAAAAAGATATGACTTCTTTTGATTCTTCTTCTATAAAACTTGTGGATGCCTTAAATAATCAAAAGAAGGAACCAAAGAAATTATTTTATTTTAAAGAACTTGTTCATATTGATTCCTATGAAAATCCAAGTGAAGAATTAAAACAAACCTTAAAACAATTTGAGGAGTTAAAAGAAAAAGCTTCCGAACTTGGAATTCTAATTTGTGAAGAGTCTTTAAGTCGTGAACTTTTAGAAGCTATTCCATCTGTTTATACCTGTATTTCTTGTGCCGAAGCTACTAGTAATTTATCTAATTTAACAGGTATTATTTTTGGACCACAAGAAGAAAGTAGTGACGTATTTGAAATGATAAAAGAACACCGAACCAAAGGTTTTTCACCATTAATTAAAAGACGTTTGGTAATAGGTTCTTATGTCCTTCAAAAAGAAAATCAAGAAAAGTATTTTTTAAATGCTCAACGAGTAAGAAATTTAATTGTTCAAAAAATGAATGCGTTTTTCGAGCAATATGATGCCCTTATTTTACCTTGTAGTGAAAGAGAGGCCAAATCATTAAATCCAAAAGAAAGTGTTACTACAAGTGATACAATGGTGCTTGAAAATCATATGGCGATTGGTAATTTTGGAGGATTTCCAAGTATTACGATTCCAAATGGTTTTGTAAATGGTTTACCAATTGGAGTTAATTTGACTGCAAAAGTAAAAGATGATGAAAACTTATTACAGATTGCTGCCCGTTTAGAAGAAATGTTAGGATTATGTGGCCAAGTAGCAGGAGGGAAGAAGTAATGTATATACCAACTATTGGAATTGAAATGCACTGTGAGATGAAAAGCTTTTCCAAGGTATTTTCAAAAGCTCGTAATACATATAGTGAAGAAGCTAATATTCATGTTGCTGTAAATGATATTGCATTACCTGGTATTTTACCGACTCTTAACAAAGAGGTTTTGCGAAAATCAATTATGGTTGCATCTATTTTAAACTGTGAAATTCCTGAATATTTTTTCTTTGATCGTAAAAATTATTATTATCCTGATTTACCAAAAGGATATCAAATTACACAAACACATAGTCCAGTTGGAGTAAATGGCCATATTACCATACCTTATCAAGATGAGGAACTAGATGTTCTAATTCATGATATTCACTTAGAAGAAGATACCGCCCAACTAGAGCATATTAAAGATTCTACTTACATCAATTATAATCGTGCAGGAGTTCCATTATTAGAACTTGTAACAGGTCCATGTTTTCATACAAAAGATGAGGTAGTTGCCTTTATCGAATATATAAGACGTGTGTATCAATATGCAGATATTTCTGATGCAGATGTAACAAAAGGTCAAATAAGATGTGATGTAAATATTTCACTTAGTGATTCAGATAACTTAGGAACCAGAGTAGAAGTGAAAAACGTTAACTCTATTTCTAATGTTGTTGCAGTAATTGATTATGAGATAAAACGTCAGTTAGATTTATTAGAAAGTGGACGAGGAGAGAAAATCGAACAAGAATCTAGAAGATGGGATGAAGAGTCATGTACAACGAAGAGAATGCGTAGCAAAGAAGATGCGATTGATTATCGTTATTTTGTTGAACCAAATATTCCTAAAATCAAAATTGATCCACAATATGTTTTAGAAATTAAAAAAAGTATTCCTGTTTTACCACTAGAACGTTTAAGAACTTATTTAAATGATTATGGATTAACTAGAGTAGATGCAAATACCCTATTAAAAGAAAAAGCAATTAGTGATTATTTTAATCAATGTGTAACATTGGGAATCGAACCAAAGATTGCTATGAACTGGATTACAGTAACGATAATGGGCTTTTTAAATAAAGAAGGAAAGAACATTTCTAATATTTCTTTACTTCCAGAAGATTTAAAATATGTTATTGATAAGATTAAAGATGGAAGTATTTCATCAAAACAAGCTAAAGAAGCTGTGCTTGCCTCTTTAGAACAAAATAAAAAACCACAAGAATTTATGAAAGAGGAAAATACTCAAATTTCTGATGAAGCAAAATTAACAGAGATTATTGAAAGTATTTTAGAGAAAAATACCAGTCAAGTAGAAGCTTATCATAGTGGAAAAACAAATTTATTTCAGTTTTTTGTGGGTCAAGTTATGAAAGAAACAAAAGGATTAGCTAACCCTGTTAAAACAAGAGAAATTTTAGAAAAGAAATTGCAATCATAAGAAAATGATTGCTTTTTTTCTTACTTTTCTTATGCTATAATGAAATGGAATAGTAAGAAGGGTTTTTATGTTTGGAAAAATACAATTTATTAGTGATAATGTAGCTCATGTTTTGCACGGGGAAAAAATGGTAGAAGAACATGATTTAATGAATGTTCATGTAGTGTTTGAAAGTATGAATCAACGAATTTTAGGAGAAATTACAGAGATTAATCCTGAATTTTTAGAAATTCGTTTTTTAGGGGAATTTGTTGGTTCTCGTTATTTGAATGGAGTTATTCGTAAACCTCATTTATCTAGCAATATTCGACTTATTTCAAAAGAAGAGTTAGAAGAATTGGTAGGTAGCGAATCCGATGGATCTTTTTTACTAGGTAAAAGCGCTATTTATACTGAATCTAATATTGTTCCTCAGATTAATGACTTTTTTTCTAATCACTTTGCAATTTTTGGCAATACGGGTAGTGGAAAATCTTGTGGTGTGGCACGAATTCTTCAAAATGTTTTCCAAAATCCAAAAGCGTTGTCTTATCATGCAAATTTGTTTTTGTTTGATTCCTTTGGAGAATATAAGAATGCTTTTAAAAACATATCTCAAATTGACCAACATTATCAATATAAATTTATTACTACAAATCCTATAGATCAAGAAGATATTTTATTACAAATTCCTGTAAATTTATTAAAATTAGATGATTGGGCATTGTTATTACAAGCTAGTAGTCACAGTCAATTACCAATTATTGAACGTACCCTTCGTTTAGCTAAAATTTTTTCGCAAGCTAATGAAGAAGCAGAAGAATATAAAAATCATTTAATTGCGAAAGCTTTACTTGCTGTTTTATTTAGTAATCAAACTACTTCGCGAAAGAAAAATGAAATTTTCACGATTATTGAGGTTTGTCATACAATAGACTTTAATTTTGATGCACGAATTTCGGGCCTTGGTTATTCCAGAAGTTTTTCAGAGTGTTTTGAAATAGATTCCAATGGCTATTTTGGAGAAAGTGTTTTAATTACTGATTATATTTTGAAACATGTCAATGATGATTTAGAAACGATGAAAGAACCTAAAGAATATTCTTTTAGTATCTTTGATTTTGCTAAAGCATTAGAGTTTACTTTAATTAGTGAAGGATTTCAAGATAATTCACAAGTATATGAAGATGCAATGATTTTAAAAGTACGTCTTGCTAGTATTATGAATACGAAAGTTAGTAATTATTTTGTTAATGTGGGATATGTAAGAATTGGTGATTTTGTCCAAAATTTAATTTTAAATGGTCGTAAAAAAGCCCAAATTATTAATGTAAATTTTGAGGACGTGGATGATGTTTATGCTAAAGTTTTGGTTAAAATTTTGTGTCGTCTTTTATTTGAATTTAGTAAAAGTTTAAAAGAACGTGCAAGTATGCCTTTTCATTTAATTTTAGAAGAGGCTCATCGTTATATCCAACGTGATTCGGATACATTCTTACTTGGTTATAATATTTTTGATCGGATTGCGAAAGAGGGCAGGAAATACGGAACAATATTAGGAGTAATTTCTCAAAGACCAGTTGAAATTAGCGATACAGTTATTGCGCAAATGTCTAATTTTTTAATTTTTAAAATGACTCATCCGAAAGATATTAAGTATATTGAAGAAATGCTTCCAAATATTTCTGCAGATATTATTGCAAAGCAAAAAGTCTTGCAACCTGGTACTTGTGTAGCATTTGGAAGTGCATTTAAAATTCCAATGATTGTTCAGTTAGATTTACCAAATCCTCTACCTTATTCTTCTAATTGTAATGTAGCTTATGTATGGAATGCTTATAAAAACAAGGAAGCTTCTTCCAATTAAGATTTATGGTTTGTTAGAAAGGATGAAGCATATGAATAAAAAAATGATAATTTGGGGAAGTGGAGTAATGCTTCTTCTCCTTTTTGTTATATTAGGCGTTTATGGAGTTCGTTTATATCAAGAAAAGCACGCTAAAGTAGAAGTACAGTTAGTAGAAAATTTAGTGGCTGAAGTTGGGAGTAGTGCTAAACTTACTGATTATATTGTTTCTTTAAATGGAACAATGCCTGAAGAGCAAATGATTGATACAAAAACATTGGGATGGAAGGAACTGTCTTTTTCTTATATTAATGATGATCAATTTCCTGTGAATTATCGTTTTTCTGTAGAAGTTGTTGATACTACTAAACCAATTGTTTGGCTTGGTAATAGTTATACGGTTTCTGTAGGAAGTAATGAGGATTTTATTAATAAAATTATGTGTGCCGATAATTATGATAAGCAACCAATTTGTAAATTAGTGGGAGAATATGATTTGAATACAGTGGGAAGTTATCCTGTTGTTTTAGAAGCTGTAGATTCTTCGGGAAATCAGTTAAATCATGAATTTCAATTAAATGTGGTAGAACCAAAGAAAGGGGGAAGCTCAAGTACCCCAACGAAAACTATTTTTGGGGAAGCACTTTCTACTTATAAAAATGAACATACCGAGATGGGATTAGATCTTTCTTTTTGGCAAGGTGATGTTGATTTTCATACTTTAAAAGCAAATGGGGTAGAGTTTGTTTTTCTTAGGGTAGGTACCTCAACAGGAATTGATGGTGAATATGTCTTAGATAAAAAATTTGAGCAAAATATAAGTAGAGCTACAGAAGCTGGAATCCCAGTTGGCATTTATTTTTATTCTTATGCAAATAGTGAAGAACGTGCGCGAGAAGATGCGAAATGGGTCTTAGAACAGATTAAAGATAAAAATGTAACCCTTCCCATCGCTTTTGATTGGGAAAATTGGGGTTTTTATAATGAATTTCATTTAAGTTTAATGGGGCTTTCCGATATGGCGAGTGGATTTATAGATGAGGTTAAAAAAGCTGGTTATGAGGGAATGCTATATAGTAGTAAGTCTTATTTAGAAAAGGTGTGGCCAGAGCATGAACATAAAGTATGGCTTGCCCATTATACAAATCAAACGAATTATCAAGGAGAGTATGAGTACTGGCAAATGTGTAGTGATGGAGTAATACCAGGAATTCAGGGATTTGTCGATATTAATATTCGTTATAAAAAACCTTGAGATGTTCTTTTAATGATGTTATAATTAGATTACCAAAGGATAGTTAGTTTTACATAAAACCGACTATGGTGATAATTGGGAGTCAGAACTCTATATGGTGTGAAAACTAATCCATTAAGTGAATTAGGATCCTAAAGTATAGATGAGATGCCCACCTGCGAGTGAGCGGGATTTTATCACAAACTAGCTGCCTTTGGTTTTTTTGTGAATTTTTTTATTGAGGTGATATTATGTTTGAACGAATGATTCGAATCATTGGAGAAGAAAAATTTCAATTGATACAACGGAAAAAAGTTTTATTAATTGGTGTTGGTGGTGTTGGAGGATATGCCCTTGAGGCTTTGATTCGTAGTGGAATTCAAAATATTACTATCGCTGATTTTGATTTTATTGAAGAAACGAATATAAATCGACAAATTATTGCTAATAGTTCTAATATCGGAAAAAGTAAAGTAGAAGAAGCAAAAAGTCGAGTTTCTATGATTAATCCTCAATGTAAACTAGATATTATAACAGAAAAAATAAAACGAGAGGATGTTAGTGAATTAGTTCAGGGTTATGATTATGTGGTAGATGCTTGTGATGATGTACTTTTAAAAGTTTCCTTGATTCAAGTATGTTTTCAAAAACAAATTAAAATCATTAGTTGTATGGGGACAGGGAATCGCTTTCATCCAGAAGAGTTAGCTATTTCTACTCTTAGGAAAACGATGCAAGATCCACTTGCGAAGAAGATTCGTTCCCTTGTAAGAAAAGAAATGGAAGTAGCTTTAGATGTACCTGTGGTGTGGAGTAAAGAACAACCCGTTTCGTCCCCTTTACTTGGTACTTTTTGTCCTGTACCAATGAGTGCTGGTAGTTTGTTAGCTAGTTTTGTTATTCAAAGTATGATAAATCAAGTCAAATAAAAACGAAATTGTTAAAATATTTCGTTTTTTTCTATAGTTTGGTCATATAGGATTATTGGGTTTGCTTCGTTTATTACAATTTGATAAATTTTTTCAATCATACTATTTTTTATTTTCCATTTATTTAAGAATTTTAAAATCAGTTGTAGATTGAGATATCCTTCGATTGTATTTTCTTTTATATATTTTGCTTTTTCTTCTTGGGAAATTTTACTGCCAATTTTGTATCCAAAGGTAAAATTACGACTTGTTTTACTATTTGTAGTCATTAAAAGGTCTCCAATTCCACCATAGGTTAATAAGGTATCTTTTTCTCCCCATATTTTAGGAATTATTGTTTGAAGTTCTTTTGTTATTTTGGTTAAGTAGCCATAATACACACTATCAGAAACTTTAAGACCATTTAAGATACCACTTCCAATAGCATAAATATTTTTTAAAACAGAACAAAGTTCTAATCCATGAAGGTCAGTGGTAAATTGATATTCAAAAGTTTCAGGTAAAACACGATTTAATTTTTTATAACCAATTTGATTGGAGCCAGCAAAAGTTAAATATGAGGGACCTTCTAAAATTAAGTCAGATGCAAAGGTAGGTCCAGCAAAAAAGGTGTAGGAATTGCATTTTAAATATTTTCTTGTATAGTCTGAGAAAAAGGTAGATGTTTCTAAATCTATTCCTTTGGTTCCAACAAAAATGGGGGTATTTTTTTTATAAAATGGTTTTATATTAGAAAGTGTTGATTTAAAAAACTGACTACTCACTAATATGAAAATGATTGAAGCATCTTCTAAAACTGTTGAATAATCGTTTGATAGGTAAACGTTACTATCAAATTTAGCTTTTTTGGATAAAAACTCAAATTTATGACTTTTATTAAATTTAGAAATTAAACTCTCTTGTTCTGTCCAAAGATAAATATCGTTGTCTTTTCTTTTTTGTAGTTGGTAGGTAAGTGCTGTACTGTAAAGTCCTGTTCCTATAATTGCTATTTTCATTTAATCACCTTTCATTTCTTGCCAAATACGATTTAAACTATCTTCGTATTTGTTATTTTTTTTATGATAATATTTTTTGTTTTTTAAGTTAACGGGTAAATATTCTTGTTTTACATATGAATTTTTGTAATTGTGAGGGTAGAGATAAGTTTGACTAGATGTTTTAATATGATTTGGAACATTTCCTGTACTACCTTTATGAATATCATTTAATGCTTCATCTAAAGCGATATGAGCACTGTTGCTTTTTGGAGAAAGGGCCATTTCTGTAACGACAACACTTAAAGGAATTCGTGCTTCTGGAAGACCTATTAATTCGCAAGCATGAATAGCAGCCATTACTTTTGGGCCAATGGCTGGATTGGCAAGACCGATATCTTCATAGGCAATTACGCTTAAACGACGATATATGCTATCTAAGTCTCCGGCTTCTATTAATCGGCCGAGGTAATGAAGTGCGGCATCTGGATCACTTCCTCGAATTGATTTTTGAAAGGCCGATAAGACATCATAGTGACCATCTTCATTTTTATCGTGAAAAAAGACAGGTTTTGTATGAATTTTTTTTAGTATTTCCAAAGTTATGTTTTGGTCTTTTGTGGAATGATAAGCCACTTCTAATAAGTTTATGGCACTACGAAAGTCTCCAGAGGATGCAAATGCAATGTAATTTAAGCATTCTTCGTTGATTTGAATATTTTCTAAATAGTTTGAAGCTCGCTTTAGTCCTAAGACAATTTCTTCTTTGGATAGTTCATGTAGTTCATAAATCTGAACACGACTTCGGATAGCGGGATTTATTTTATGATAAGGATTTGATGTTGTTAAGCCAATTAAAATGATTAATCCTGATTCTAGGTGGGGAAGAAGGATATCTTGTTTGTCTTTATTCATGCGGTGGATTTCGTCGATTATTACAATCATTTCTCCATACATTTTTGCTTCTTCTATCACAATGTCAAAATCTTGTTTGTTGTTAATCGTGGCATTTAGAAAACGATGGGGTAATTTTAATTCTTCGACCATTGCATTGGCTATCGAAGTTTTACCAATACCAGGTTTTCCATATAGAATAAAGGAAAATATTTTTTTGTTTTTTATTAGATTGGATAATACCATATTTTCTCCAACAATATGACTTTGTCCAATTACTTCTTCTAATTTTTTGGGTCTTATTTTGTTTGCTAATAACTCCATAGCATCACCAAAAACATTATATCATATCAATTTGTTTGACGAAAGAAGTCTGATTATTTTATAATATTTTAGAGGGTCGAAAATATGAAGGAAGAGAAAAAACTACTTGAAAGTGATATGATATCTTTTTTAAATTATCTAGAATTTGAACGAAAATTATCTTTCAATTCTTTAGAATCTTATCGTTATAATTTACAAGCATTTTATGAATTCTTACAGAAAAAAAACTTGTGTTCTTTTGATTGTCATCGTACAGATATTGAAGAGTTCTTAGTTTATTCTCAACATAAAAGTGTGACAACACGTTCTCATTATTTAACTTGTCTACGTTCTTATTATCAATTTTTGATAGAAGAAGATATTGTATATCATGGTAAAAGAAAAGAAAATAATCCTTGTGATTTGATTCCACTTCCGAATGCCCCAAAACATATTCCACAATATTTAACGATTGAGGAAGTAGATCAACTGTTAAATATACCTTTAAATACGGCATATGATTATCGAAATAAAGCCATGCTAGAACTTTTATATGCGACAGGAATGCGAGTGAGTGAATTAATTCATTTAAAAATACAGGATGTTGATTTTGATGAAGACTTTGTCCATGTGGTAGGGAAGGGCGATAAAGAACGGATTGTTCCTATCAATGAAATTTCAAAACGTTATCTTTATTTATATATTATAGAATATCGTCCTCAACTTTTAAAAAAGAAAAATAGTGATTTTTTGTTTATCAATAATTTAAGTAAAGGGATCTCTCGTCAGGGTTTTTTTAAGATACTTAAGTCGCTTTGTGTTCAAAATCATATTACCAAAGAAGTTCATCCTCATATTTTACGGCATTCTTTTGCAACACATTTGTTAAATAATGGAGCAAATTTACGAGTTGTTCAAGAATTATTAGGTCATAGTGATATTTCTACAACGCAGATTTATACACATATCAGTGATGAAAAGAAAAGAAGAGACTATGAATATCATCCACATAATAAAAAAGAAGAGAATTAACATCATTCTCTTCGTATACTCATAATAATTAACGAGTTTGTTCGTTATTTTTGTTATTAGATCTATTAGAATTTCTGTTGTTATTATTGTTTTGATTATTATTAGATCTTTTTGAGTTATTATTACGAGAATTTTGTTTTTGATTATTATTTTGTCTACTCATTTTCTTTTACCTCCCACTATTATTATGTGAGGATTTTTTTTCTTCATTCAAAAAACATACATAAATTTGTGGTAATAATTGGTTATGAAAAAGATTTATTTTGCATAAATTTTAGTGGTGATGAATATGTCTTTTTTGGCTCCACTTATTGTAACAACTATAGCAGGTCTGTCAACGGTTTTAGGTTCTTTGGTAATTTTCTTAAAGTGGAAGGAATGCCATGTAAATCGTTTTATAACGTTTTGTTTAAGTCTTTCACTCGCTGTTATGATTGGGTTATCTATTACTGAGTTAATTCCAGAGTCAACATTTGTTATCATTACAAATTATAAATTGGCAAAAGGTATATTTTTTTGTATTTTTACGTTTTTAATTGGAGTATTTTTAGTTTTTTGGTTAAATAATAAAATGAATTGTGAGATGGAAAAACAAGATTTGTATAAATTGGGCATTTTGTCTATGTTAGCTCTTATTTTGCATAATTTGCCAGAAGGAATCGCAACTTTTATGAGTAGTTATAAAGATATGGGCTTAGGAATTAAATTAGCAATAGCTATAACACTACATAATATTCCTGAAGGGATTACCATTGCCGTTCCTATTTATTATGCTACGAAAAATAAAAAAGAAGCTATTTTAAAAACGCTCTTATCGGGACTTACGGAACCTTTAGGGGCTTTGTTAGCCTATATATTTTTATCTCGATATATTACAGATGCGTTTATTGCTATTGTGCTTTTATTTGTGGCAGGTATTATGATTACACTTTCCATTCAAAAACTTTTTCCTGAAGCATTGAAATATAAAGAAAATCGTTTTATTTTACTAGGAATGGGAGTAGGGGTTTTACTTATTTTATTAAATCATTTTTTGCTTTAATTTATTGGTTATTTTGAATTACGTTTAAAATACGATTTTTTACATAATCGTCGTGATTGGGATACTTTGTATAAAATGTTAGTAATGGAATATTTGCATCTTCACATATTTTTTTAACTTTTAAATCTCTATCTTTTCGTTGCCAGCTGTTGTGAGTTTGATCGTTTAATTCAATTAGTAAAATTATTTTTAAGTCACTATCAAATACACCAAAATCTATATTTCTGTATAATTCGTTTTGGTATTTTTGATTAGAAATCTTTTGAATTAATGTAGATAAATTGATTTGAGGAAATATTTTATATCCTAGTTCTTCTAAAAATAATAATTTCTTATAAAATATTTTTTCATTATATGTTAAAAAGTCTTTTCTGATATAATTAATTATTATATTATCGTTTTTTATATAATTCTGTTTATTAAAAGGCGGTTTTTCATTTTTATAAAAGTTTTCTATTTGTATATTTTTAATTATGATTATTATTAATGCTATTATGAGTAAAATAAACATAAAAAAGACCATATTTCTCAAATCCTTACTTTATTAATCATACTTTATTTGTAAATAAATGTCAAAATTTATCTACCATAATTTACCAGAATGTATTTGATCATATATGTTTTTTGCTGATTTTTTCTAAATAGGGTTGTAAATTCTTTTATCTTTTGTTATTATAATGCGAAAAAAGTGGGTGGTTTATATGTTTTATCCTTTAAATAGGGATTTAAAAAAGGTATTTTTAGAATTATATATTTTAAGAATTTTTTGTGTATTTTATTTGGTCTTTTATGGTATGTTCATATTTTTATTACATTGTTCGTATGCTTTATCTATGGCGCTTTCTTTTATAATTATTGTTATTTTTATGACGATTTATCTTCTTTTTCAAAAAAAGAAAATGAAAACTACTATGGATCATTTATGGTTATCAGAAACAGAATTAAAGATAGAGAAGGTGAGTAAAGTTTTAGAAGAGCATGGTTTTTATTCTAATAATGAAAAGTTATCTTTATTACTGAATTATTACAAAGATAAAATTAAAACAAATACAATTATTCATGATGTTTTCAGTGTTTTGATTTGTGTTGTATTTATATTTTTACCAATCGTGATTCAGTCGAGGACAATTGATTCGTATATTGTTACACAAGTATTGTCTTGTTTTGGAATATTAATGTTAATTTATATAGGATATTTATTATTTCAAAAACTTTGGAATTTTAGTTTTGCAGATTTGTTTAATGGACAAGCATTTATTCAAAGAACTTATGAAATTCTGTTTTATATTTATTGCCGAAGAATGAATGAGACTTCCTCTGAAAAGAAGAATTTGAAAAAATTAGCATATGACTTAAAAAAGAAATGTTAATTTTTTTATTTTGAAATTAATTACTACATATTGTTTTATTATTGTAGTCAAAATGGATTATATGGTGAATTAGTACGTGCTATGAAGTTGTTTAGTTGTATTTTAGAAGAACATAATAAAAATTATTATGAAGAAAGCGTAGTGCGTTTAAAATCTAGTAATTATCCATTTTAGGATATATATTAGTTAACATAAGATATGTTATGATAAATAAATGGTGTGAAGAAAAAATAGCATATCTATATATAATATTGTATTTTAAATTAAAAGTTTTTTTATCATAACTTATTTTATAAAAACAATTATTTTATTGTAATCTAATAAGAATTAATTAACCAGTTTAAAAATTAATTTTTTAAAATTTTGTTTATTTTAATTATTTCTAATAAATTAAAAACATTTATATTTTTTGCATTTGATTGAATTTAACTGAATAATTATATATTGAATTATTTTTCGATGCAAATTAGAGCGTTTTATTTTAAATGATGTATTGAATGTAGTGTTTATTTAAAGTATTGTTAAAGGTAGGTTTTTAGAATCGTAACTACCCTTTTTGGCAAAAAAAGAAAAGTAGGGGTTATACTTTTCTTGATTGAATTTCTGCAATTTTTTCAAATACTTCTGCAGCATTGCTTTCGTTAATTTCAGTATAATTTAATTCTTTTAAAGCTTGTATTTTTATAGTATTTAATTGTTGAGTTCTACTTAATTTTTCTTCATTTTTTTGTTCAATTTCTTGGACAAAACGACGATGACTTTCCGCTAATTTGCTGCGACTTGCGCCACCATTATTATAAAGAGTTAATGCTGAATAAAGAATGCCTTCAAAAATAAATTGTTTATCTTCATGAAATCTATATTCTTCTGGATTAGTAAAGCCTGTTGTTTTAGACATGTATCCAAAAATATATTTAATTTCAGGAACATTATCAATTGATTGTAGCATATGATATAGATATAAAATTGCATAATGGTTTTCATCGCGCTTTGTTTCATCAAGCAATTTTTCTTTTAACAAATAAGTTATATCGGCTATTAATGTTTGATCTTCTTTGTTTAAACCTTTTAAATCAAAATAGCTATCTAGATCTGAGGTATTTTTTACACCTTGATTTAAACGATTTTCTACATTCATTAGATAATCTGTTGTGACTTTAATATTAGAAATTGTTGTCTCTCCCCCATCATCAATATCTAATAATTTGAATAATAATAATTTTTTTTCTTTTGGCCATTTATTTAAATCATCTAATTCAAGATAATTATATACCATTTGTCTAGAAACTCCTAAATATTTAGCTAAACGAACCTTTGAAATACCTAATTCTTGTAATAGTTCATTTAATCTTTTCATGATATCCCTACCCTCTAGTATTTACATTTTTATTATATCATTTAACAGTTACATGTCAAGTGTAAAGGAGTGTAAAACTTATAATTTTCTGTTTTCGTTATAAATACCAAAGTTTCTGATTCTTTTTTCTAACTTCTTTTATGATCCCACTGCCAAGACATTCTTCTCCTAAATATAAAACACAAAATTGGCCAGGAGTTACTGCTTTAGCTCCATCTGGATAGTTTATTTTTAATTCATTATTTTCTAAATATTCTATTTGGACTGGTACATCTTCTCCTCGATAGCGAAATTTTGCTGAACAAAAGGCAGGATGTGATGCACTAATCCAGTTTACTTCTTCTAATAGACATTCATCACTTAATAAATATTCGTTAGAATCTCCAAAAGCAATGTATAGAATATTTTTTTCAACATTTTTGCCACAAACATAATGTCTTTCATTAAAGCCAGAAATACCTACGTTTCTTCTTTGACCAATTGTGTAATTCATTAAACCATTGTGTTTTCCAATTACTTCTTGGGTTTCAACATTTATTATATCACCAGGATTTGGCTTTAAATAATTTTTTACAAATTCTTGATAATGTCTTTCGCCAATAAAACAGATTCCTGTAGAATCCTTTTTTTTCGCAACATTTAATTTTTGTTCTTCTGCAATTTTTCGAACTTCTTGTTTTGTAATGTTTCCAACAGGAAATAAAACATCTTTTAATTGATCTGGAGATAATTGTGCTAAAAAATAAGTTTGATCTTTGTTTTGATCAATTCCTCTTAATAAACGATTTCCTTCTAATTTGGCATAATGGCCTGTTGCAATTTTATCAGCCCCTAATTTTTTTGCTTCTTTTTTAAATAAATCAAATTTTATATATTTATTACATAAAAGATCTGGATTAGGAGTTCTTCCCTTTTTTAATTCCTCTAAAAAGTAAGTAAAAACATAATCCCAGTATTCTTTAATAAAGTCAACGCGATGTAAGGGAATTTGTAACATTTCACAAAGTTCTTTGGCATCATTATAGTCTTGTTCTTGAGGGCATATGTATTCGTTTAAGGTAGGATTGCCATGAATATCATTATTTAATGTTGCGTCCCAGTTGCGCATAAAAAGACCTTCAACTAAGTAACCTTGTTTTTTTAATAAATATGCTGAGACAGCGCTATCTACTCCTCCAGAAATTCCCACAATTACTTTTTCCATACATCTCACCTACTGGTGATATTATAACAAATCTTTCTTATGAATTCTAGTTTAGTAAAAACTGAAATATTTTAATAATATTGATTCCTAGAAAATCAAATATAAGGTCATAACATAGTAAAATGACAATTAAAATAAGACACCCTAATGCCAGATTAATGATATAATCTTTCTTGCTTTGTTTGTAGATTATCCATGAAATTAAAGATTTTGTGATAAGTAAAATTTTATTAAAAAAGAAGTTATATATGAAAAGGAAAGGAATTTTTGTTAATAAGAAAAAGATTAGAATATAAATTAATCCTTTTACTCCAATAATTAAAGTGAAAATACTTCCACAAAAGCCTATCGTTAATCCTTCAAAGAAAAGGTATGCAATAGCAGCAGGTACACCAAGACCAATAAAAGATAAAACAAATAGTAACGATAAAATTGTAAAATGGGATATTGCAAAGTGATATCCTTGCTCTTCTATTTTTAAAACATAGTTGGATATTGTATTTTCCATAAGTTCTTTGGCATTGAAACCAAAATAAATCCCAAGAATAATACCGAATAATAAGATAATTGCTAGGAAAATTAGAACATTTTTTTGATTCTTTAATTGCATTGATATTTTTTTCATTTCTTCACCAATAAATTATATTTACAACAATTTAAAATTATGATAAATTAATAAAAGAAATCAAAATCGTTTATAAGAGGTGAATTTTAATGAGTAAAAAGGCTAGAAAAGTAGCAGCATGGATTATGGTTATTTTAATGGTTGGTAGTGTTGTAGCTACTATATTAAGTTACGCTTTGGCATAAAAAAATACAGATTTATTTCTGTATTTTTTTATAAAAACAATTTAGGAATTAAATAGATAGCCAAAAACGAAAATGTTAAAAATAATATTGTAAATAAATGATTGTAATGCGTTGATCGTACTTCTCTTAATTCGCCGAATGTTTGGTATAAATTTAAAACATATAATATTCCAGCATATAAAACAATGATGAATGCTAATTTATAAGAAAAGATTGTTAAAATAGCGCCAATAATACAAAGAATAGTTGGTTCTAGAATGCTTATCGCAATGGAAGATAAAACACTTTTAAAAGAAAGATTGATTTTGCTTATTTTTTCAAATCCTAAATCAAAAATGATTGCTAATAAAAATTCACTCAAAAATACGCCAAGTGCGACACAAATCAGGATTTTAAAATAACTTATATTCCAAATTGTATCTTTATAATAAGAATAAGAATGATCATATAACATATTAACGCCATACATTCCTTTTATAAAAGAAACGGCACAGATACCAATTGTAAGACTTGTTAAAATTAATAGAATCATTGTTAATGTAGTATCTTGATTGTTAATAAATTCAATTAATGTTTCTTTTGGTTTTATAAAAATATTTTGAATGGTTTGCCATAGCTTTTCGGCATATTTTTTACTTGAATCAGTTACTTCTAATTTAATTGTTTCAGTTGCCTTTTGTAATTCTTTGTTTTTTTGTTTCGTCTTGCTTTCGATTTCTTTCATTTCTTTTTCTTTGGTTTCTGTTTGACATAAGCACTTACCCCCTTTTTCTAATTCTTTTCCACAATATTTACAAAATTTTGCCATATGATTTCCTCCTTAATATTTCTTTGAAAAATATGAGACAAGGCTGTCTATTTTTTCAATTTCTTTTAATTCTGTATTTTTAAAGGTTAGATAAAATATATCATTGCTGTTTCCTTCATGTGTTTTCTTTTCTTTATCTATAAAATAGTCAAATTGATAGCTATAATTCATTTGAAAGGTTACTATAATTTTTCCTTCTGCATCCATTTTCAAATTATTTATTTTTATTTCTGTTACATCAAATTTTTTTAAAGTAATATTTTTCTCGATTTCTTTTTTTAAATTTTCGTATTCGGTTAAAATCTCTGATATTTCATAGCTTGATTTTATCTCTTCTTTTTTTTGATGATTTATAATTCCTTGATAAAAGGTATTGATTAATTCTTTTCCTATTGTTAGGATTTGTGTTTCCATTTCTTTTGAGATATCTTTGATGGTAAATTGATAAGTATATTCTTTTGAATTAATATTTATTGTAGTATTTAGTGAGATACCGTTATCTGTTGTCAGTGTTAGATTATATTCTCCTTTTATGATAGGACGAATCGTATAAGCATCGTAGCCATCTTTTGTTTTTGCGTTATCTCGATATTTTTCTAAGTCAATCCCTTCTAGTTTTCCTTTTGAAGATGTTGGAAGATATAGTGTCCATTCTTCAAGTAATTCGATGTCTTGATTTTCAATTATCCAATTTGTAAAGAGTAAAAAACGTTTTTCTTCTTTCTTTTTGAGACGATACGTTTTGGTTTTGCTAATCCCATTTTTAGTAGTTGTATAATTAACACTACAGATTGCACTTTTTTTATCATTTTCATAATTACATTCGAGAATTTTATAGCTTTTTAAGTTTTCGTTGGTTTCACTTTTTCTTTTGAGAAATGAGGTAGATGTAAACTCATTTGTTTCCATATTAAACGTATTTAATATGGATTCTAAATTTTGGTTTTTTAAATTTCTTAAATAATGATTGATAGCATTTTCCGGTGAATTAAAATATTTTAATTCTTGATAAAATAAAAAACTAAACAGAGCGATTAAAACTATAGTAATCAGAATTTTTGTTTCGTTTTGATTTTTTTTGAAAGAATAGATTTTGGCTGTTTTTATTTGTTTACCACAGTGTTCACAGTATTTAGCATCTAAATCAATTTTTTTACCACAAAATTCACAATACATTTTGTCACCTCTATTTTAAATATAATAAAAAATTAAACAAAATTCAAATGAAATCAATGAATATAACATAATTAGACACAAAAAAAGCGAATTTTATATTAATTTTTTTCGCCTTCTTCTAACATGGTAGTAATAAATATACCATATCCATTCGAAACATTATCGACGATGGCATGAGTTACTGCCCCTATGATTTTATCTTCTTGTATGATTGGACTTCCACTCATTCCTTGAATAACGCCACCTGTTTCTTTTAATAATTTTTCATCAATTATTTCAAATGTAATATTTTTAATTTCGTTGTTTTTGTTGATTTTGATTATATTAATTTCGTACTCTTCCACTTTATTGTTTGATAAAACAGTATATATACTGGCTTTTCCAAGTTTTATTTCATCTGGTTTAGCAACAGTAAATTTTTTTCCATTTGGTATTTCATTTGTATAATTTCCAAATACACCATAAAGCGTATTTTTTGTGATATTTCCAAATATTTTTTCATAGTTTAATTTCGCATTTTTTTCACCAACTTTACCGTCGGTACTTTTAATGATTTTCGAAATTTCACTATCAAATATTGAACCTGTTTTTACTTCAATTCTGGTATTAGAATTACTTTCTACTATCTCATGTCCTAACGTTCCAAATATTTTAGTTTCAGGGTCAATGTAAGTTAATGTTCCAATACCACTGATTCCATCTTTAACATATAATCCTGTTTTATAGACTCCATCTACATTAGTTAGAGGTAAGTCTACATTTATTGTTTGATTTTTTCTTTCTATTGTTAGTTTTACGTTATTATTTTGTAAATTTTTTTCAATTTCTTTGGTTAAATCTTCAATAGAAGTTACCTCATTTTTTCCTACTTTTAAAATTCGGTCTCCAACCTCAATTTCGGGGGATGCTTTTGTGTATGATCCATTTACTTTATAGAAACCAATGACTAAAATTCCTTTGCTGTCAATATGTATTCCTATGTTATCTCCTCCAACAATGATTTCGCTTGAATATGCCCATACCGGCAAGGGAGCGAATAAAATACTCATGCTCAACAGAATTGTCATTATTTTCTTTTTCATAATCTCACCTCACATTAATATTATGGATGTTTTTTGATATAAAAAAATGACAATTACTGGTACTATCCATTAATTGTCAAATGTTTAATATTGTTTCCCAAAATAAATTTTATGTTTTCCTTCTTTGCCACAAACAGCACAAACTCCATCCGTTTTTTCATCTATTAAAATACAACGAGATTTATAACCAGAGTCGTCTTTAATTTTTTCTTCACATTCGATATTTCCACACCAGTTAATTTTTATAAATCCTGGTAATGTTTCCGTAATTTGTTTAAATTCTTCGTAGTTTGCTGCTGAATGAAGCATGCTATTTCGTCTTTTTTCAGCAATATTATAGAGATTACTTTGGATATTTTCTAGAGTTTCTTCGATAGTTTTTTCAATGTTTTCTAGAGATACTATAGATTTTTCTAAAGTGTCTCGTCTTACAAAAGTAACGGTATTGTTTTCTAAGTCTCGAGAGCCGATATCAATGCGTAAGGGAATTCCTTTTACTTCAGCTTCCGCAAATTTATATCCTGGACTTTTATCACTTAAATCTATTTTCGTAGTAATATTACTAGATAATTTATTTTGTATTTCTTTAATTTTCGTTAAAACGGCTTCATCTTTTCCGATTGGAATAAACATCACTTGAATTGGAGCAATTTTAGGAGGTAAAACAAGGCCATTATCATCACTATGTGTCATAATAAGACCACCAATCATTCTCGTTGTTACACCCCAGCTAGTTTGATAAGGTGTTTTTAGAGTATTATCTTGGTCTAAAAAAGTAATATTAAAAGCTTTTGCAAATTTTTGACCAAAATAATGACTAGTACCATTTTGTAAAGCTACTCCATCTTGCATCATCGCTTCAATGGTATAAGTTTCTTCGGCTCCAGCAAATTTTTCTTTTTCAGTTTTCTTACCAATAATGACAGGTAAAGCAAGGTATTCTTTTTGAAATTTTTCATAAACATGCCACATCGTTAATGTTTCGTTTCTAGCCTCTTCTTCTGTTTGGTGCATAGTATGACCTTCTTGCCATAAAATTTCTCGACTTCGTAAAAAAGGTCTAGTTGTTTTTTCCCAACGAACAATGGTACACCACTGATTGTATAATTTTGGTAAGTCACGGTAAGACTTAATAATTTTTTTATAATGATCACAAAATAATGTTTCACTTGTAGGTCTTACACAATAGCGTTCTTCTAAAGGCGTATTACCTCCCATTGTTACCCAGGCAACTTCAGGAGCAAATCCTTCAATATGGTCTTTTTCAATATTTAATAAAGATTCAGGAATAAACATAGGCATTTGTACATTAACATGTCCCAGTTCTTTGAACATTTTATCTAAATTTTTTTGAATATTTTCCCAGATTGCATAACCATAAGGTTTTATAATCATGCTACCTTTTACAGAAGAATAGTCAACTAATTCAGCAACCCTACATATATCAGTGTACCATTTTGCAAAATCGACATTGCGATTAGTAATTTCATTAACAACTGCCATGATTAATCATCCGTTTCTTCTTTTAAGGAAAATTCTTTTAATTCGCCGTTTTCACTTAGTGTTTTATTTACTTGTTCGGTTGCACTATTTAATTTCTCACTACAATATTTTACTAATTTCATAGCTTCTGTATATTCTGTAATCGCATTTTCTAAAGGAATATTACCACTTTCTAATTTTTTTACAATGATTTCTAAATCTTTTAATGCTGTTTCAAATGTTTTTTCCATTATATTACCTCCTTGACAGAAGCTAGTATACTTCCATCTTTCATTTGAATTTTAATCTTATCATTCTTTGATAATTCTTTGCAACTTTTAATTAATATATCATCTTTACTGATTAAAGAATATCCTTTTTCTAATAAATTTAAAGGATTTAATAGCTTTAAGGTATTTAATTTTAAAGCAAGAGTATGTTCTTTTTGCTCTAGGATATGTTTCATACATAGTTCTAGTTGATTCGTTAAATGGTTTAAATTTTTTTGATGATTTTGGTAAAGCAATAAAGGATTTTTTAAAATATAAGCACTTTTTAATTGGTCTAATTTATTTTGTTTTTGTTTTAAGAAATGCTTTAATACTTGACTTAATTGCTCATTTAAATAATCTAATTTTTGGATTTTTCCTTCATATAACATACTGGGATTTTTTAAAGTGAAAGAATTTTTTGCTTGATTTAATTGATGTTCTAAACGATTTAATTTATTTTTGATATGTAAATAACTTTCGTTTTGAAAGTTGCGAAGAATTTTTTTTACTTCTTCCATAGTTGGAGTTGCTAGTTCTGCTGCACCAGTCGGTGTCGGAGCTCGTAAATCTGCAACAAAGTCAGATATTGTATAATCGATTTCATGACCTACAGCACTTATGGTAGGAATTGGACAATGATAAATAGCACGAGCCACGATTTCTTCATTAAATGCCCATAAATCTTCAATTGATCCACCTCCACGTCCAACAATTAAAAGATCTAAATCATAATTTTTGGCATTTTCAATTTGTTTGGCAATATCGGGTGCAGCACTTTTTCCTTGAACTAAAGCTGGAAAAAGGATGGTTTCTGCAATAGGATATCTTCTTTTTAAAGTACTTAAAATATCTTTGATAGCTGCACCAGCAGGTGCTGTAATAATTCCTATTTTTTGTGGAAACTTGGGAAGTGGTTTTTTATGCGATGTATCAAATAGACCTTCTTTTTGGAGTTTATTTTTTAACTCTTCAAATAAAACATACAGATTACCAAGGCCATCTTCTTCCATTTTATCAATGTAAATTTGATAAGTACCTTGGGAAGGATAACAAGATACTCGTCCTTCTACTAATACTTTTTTTCCATCTTCTGGTGTAAATTTCAAATCTATTGTTTTATTACGAAACATAATGGCACTAATTTTAGATTCTTCGTCTTTTAACGTAAAATATAAATGACCACTCATATGATTTTTAAAGTTAGATATTTCCCCTTTTAAATATACTTTATGTAAAAATGAACTATCGTCAATTAATAATTTAATATAATTATTTAATGCACTAACTTGAATATAGTTTTTTTCAATCATTTCTTTTTCTCTCTTCTCTTTATTATTTCTGTTAATTTTTCATAATGTTCTAAATATGAACCAAAAATTTCACATTTTGTCTCTTTAGGAATTTTAGCACTCATTTTATCTTCTACTTGATTTATAATTATTACTGCTTTTTGGTGTAAAGTATTCATAAAGGAAGTAAAAATAATTATAAAATTGATGGTCGGAGTATGTTAAATAATATTCTAATTCTTCATATAAATGAAATGATTTATGTTGTTCGTTTATAAAAAATTCTAAATCAAAAGATGGACAATAAAAAGAGCGATTAGAATCAAAATGTGGGGTTAGTGATGCACTTTTTTCAGTTTCTTCAATTACTTTAAATAGATAGTTTTTCCGTTTAAATTATTTATTCAAAAGACATTTGTATTACAACGAGTGATTTTTACTAAGCTTTTATTATTTCATCGTCAATGATCATATAACCATTTTTCGATTCATACTTAATCCTTAATGATTTTATCTAAAACAGCATTAATGATTTTGCGTACTGAGTCATCACTGTATTCTTTGGCTAATTCTACGGCTTCATTAATGACCACAATGGGCGGTGTTTTTGTATACTTTAATTCATAAATGGCCATACGAAGAATGGAAGCACCAGTTTTATCTAAACGATCTATGGTCCAGTCTTTCACATAATTGTTTGCTGTTGTATCAATTTCTATTTGATGAGTAATCACTCCATAAACAATATCTTTTACAAATTCGTTTTCTATTTCTAAATTATCTTTCATTATCTCTTCTATCTCATAGGGAGTTTTTAGAGCTTTTCTTAATTCTACTTGATATAAAATAACCATACATTTTTTTCTTAATTCACTGCGTGATACAGACATAACAATCACCTTTTTTTATTATAACAAAAAGAAAAACTTAGAACAAGCTACCTAAGTTAATTCTTTACTCATTTTATCGATAATTCTTTTAGTTCATATAGAATGTTTAGTGCTTCGATTGGCGTTAAACGCAAAGGATCTATTTTCTCTAGTTTTTCTTTTAAATTATCCTTTTTTTCTTCTTCAAATGCCATGGTTAATTGAATATTGTCTTCACTACCCTTTTTTTGTTTATTTTTGCTTTCCGATTCATAATAGTTTAAAATTTCGTCTGCTCTTGATAATAATTCAGTTGGCATACCTGCTAATTTAGCAACATGGATTCCATAACTTTTATCGATGGCGCCATTTTTAATTTTGTGAAGAAAGGTAATCGTTCCATTTTCTTCGTGAGCACTGACATGAACGTTTTTAATACTAGATATTTTGTGTTCTAAACTTGTTAGTTCATGATAATGAGTCGAAAAAAGAGTTTTACATTTAATATTTTTACTAATATATTCTAGAATACTTTGAGCAAGACTCATTCCATCATATGTCGCGGTACCTCTTCCTAATTCATCAAAAAGAATCAAAGAATCACAAGTAGCTCCACAGATAGCATTTTTCGCTTCTTTCATTTCTACCATAAAAGTAGATTCTCCACTAACTAAGTCATCACTTGCTCCTATTCTGGTAAATATTTTATCAATGATAGGAAGATTAGCTACTTCAGCGGGAACAAATGAACCCATTTGAGCAAGAATAATAATGATTGCTAATTGACGCATATAAGTACTTTTTCCACTCATATTTGGACCAGTAATTAGTAATGTATTAATGCTAGGGTCCATAATACAGTCATTACTTACATATTCTAAGTTACTCACCTTTTCTACCACTGGATGACGCCCATTTTTTATTTCGATAATGTGTTCGGTATTTAAGGTAGGTCTTACAAAATGATATTCTTCTGAACAAACAGATAAAGAGCTTAGAGCATCTAATTCACTTAAAATTTCTGCTGTATCTTTTAGTTCTAATAAATTCTCTTTCATGATAGCTTTTATTTCTAAAAAGAGATTATATTCTAAATCAATTATTTTTTCTTCAGCATTTAAAATCATGGCTTCTTTTTCTTTTAATTCTGGGCTAATATAACGTTCGCAATTAGTAAGGGTTTGTCTTCTTTCCCAATGAAGATCTTTATTTACTTCTTTTACTTGCCCTTTTGATATCTCAATATAATAACCAAAAACTTTGTTATATCCTACTTTTAAAGTTTTAATCCCTGTACTTGCTTTTAATTTTGCTTCAAAATCAGCGATAAAGTTTTTTCCACCTTTACGAATTTCTTTTAATTCATCTAATTCTTTGTTGTATCCTTCTTTGATTAAATAGCCTTCTTTAATTGTTATAGGAGGATTTTCATAAATTGCTTGTTCTAAAAGTTCATATAATTTATTATGAGTATTAATGGTGTAGTCAAATTTTAATTCATGAATCATTTCTTTAATTTCAGGAAGTACTTTTAAGCTGTTTTTTAATTGTAATAAGTCTCTAGCATTTAGGTTACCACAGGCAACTTTTCCACAAATTCTTTCAATATCATAAACTTCATATAAAGCGTTTCGAAGACGATCTTTGATAATAAATTCATTGTTAAAAATGTCTATTTTATTATAGCGATTTTCGATTAATTCTTTTTTCTTTAAAGGGTTCATTAACCAATTTTTTAATTTTCTACTACCCATGCTCGTTTTACATTTATCTAAAAGCCAAATTAAAGAAAAGTTTCGTTCTTTTAATCGTAATGTTTCAATTAATTCTAAATTTCGAACAGTGTGAACATCCATTTCTAAATAATCATCTGGATAGACGATTTCGACGGGTTTCATGTGAGATAAGTCTTTTAGTTCACGAATGACTAAATAATATAATAAATGTTTAACACTGTTTTTAAAATGTTCATCACTTAAGTTTTCATATAGGTTTTGATATTGGTCTTCTAATTTATTTTCTTCTATAGATACATCTATTCCATAAGCACCTTTTAATAAACCGATTAATTCTAAATCTGTGTTATCTTGTAAAATAATTTCTAAGATACCTAGATTTAAGATTTCACTAATTAATTTTTCTTTGATGTGAGGTAGACCAATAACAAAAATTGAACCAGTGGAAATATCAGCGTAGCAAAGGACGTATAAAAAATTATAATCCATAAGACTGGCAATATAATGATTATCATGTATGCTTAAAAGATCAGAATCGACAACAGTCCCTTTACTAATTACTTGGGTTACTCCCCTTTTTACCATACTTTTTGTATCTTTTGGATTTTCTAATTGTTCACAAATGGCTACTTTAAATCCTTTGGTAACTAGTTTTTCAATGTAGGGAGTGACTGAATGAAATGGAACTCCACACATAGGAACTCGTTCTGATAATCCAGCATTTTTGCCAGTTAAAGTTAATTCTAGTTCACGACTTGCTGTTTCACCATCTTCAAAAAATAATTCATAAAAGTCACCGACACGATAAAAAACCAACTCATTTGGGTATTGGTCTTTTATGTCCATATATTGTTGCATCATAGGACTTAAATCATTTTTATTTACTTCATTTCGTTTCATATATAACACCCACTACGTTTTATGTATCGTTATTATATCATAACCAGAAAAAAACGTAAGGAAAAATTTGGTAAAGTTTGGTTTCAACGAATTAATCGTTTTTTTTCTAAATCTAGTTTGTAATGATTGGCTAAAAATTCAAAATCTTCATAAGATAAGTCATTAGGGCTATCATGAATTAGGTCGATTATTTTAGAATAAAGTTGATCTTGTTTTGGAAAATTTAGATAGTTTAAAAATGTTTTTAAATTATTTTCTTGTTTGGTTCTGGCATATTTTATGAATGATTTCTCCTGAATATATTTTTTGGAAAAATAATAACCTAAGTGGTTACTTGGAATTCTAAGAAGTGATTTACGAAAAACGATTTTAAAAAATAATTCATAAAAAAGAAAAATATTCATTTCATGAGTAAAGTTTTCCCCAAGTGAATATTTTGGGTGATCTAAAATGGTATAAAACCAATCAGAATATAGAATATGTTCATGAATCAAATTATCACTATAGTGTTTGGTTTGTAGACCATCAATATCAATTATTTTTATTTGTTTGGTTCTAGGATTATATAACATATTTCCTTTTGTATTAATGTCTTTTAAAACAATGTCACTTTGTTTTGATAATTTAAGTATTTCACAAAACTGTTTCGCTATCACTAAGAAATCATAGAGAGGATCTTGACTTTTTTTTAGACTCTTTTCAATAGATATGCCTTTTTCTTTTGTTATTTGGTAAGCAAAAAAATTTTCATTTTCTTTATGAATGTCTAAAATTTGACAACAATACTCTTGAAAAAGTGGCTCTTTTCTTAATTCATGGAATAATAAGGAATAATCGAGTTTGTTTGGTTTGATTAATATTTTTATATAAGTGTTTTTATAATAATAAGTTTTCCATCTCGCTCCGTCATGAATTAAAAAGTCTTTTTTATTGTTTAATGTGAGAAATTCTGTTAACATTTTTAAATTCTTTCTAATTTATGAAGGGTGCGATTTAAAGTATAATTTTCTTTTAAATTAGTAAAATCTGTTAAAGCGATAGAATTTGGTTGGTTGTTAGATAATAAATCCATAATCCGTGCAAAAAGGTCACTTTTAGGATCAATCCCTTTTTTCTTTAAGTAGTTACTTAATTCTTCTTTTAAGCCAAGAAAAATAGGATAAGGATTATGAAGAAAATTCGCCATTTGAATCATGATTGAATCTTTCAGGGTTTGAGGAATTAAACTTTCTTGAAATAAGGATTGGAACATAAAATCATAAAATAATAAGTAATTTAATTCTGTCGTAAAAATATATTGATCTTTGACGCTTTGATATTTGGGACTATTGATAATATATTTTCGCCATATACTATTATGAATTCTTTGGCTTAATAAGTTATCACTAAAATTAGGAATTTGAATACTATCTATATCGATAATATTGATTTGATTTGTTACGGGATTGTATAAGATATTTCCAGGAGTGGATAAATCTTTTAAAACCATCTGTTTGGCATTTGCAAAATCTAGAAAATTTATAAAACAATTGGTAATTTCATAAAAATCTTTTAATGGATTTTTACTAGTGGAAATATAATTGGTTGGTAAAACCCCTTCTCTTTTTTCTACTTCATAAGCTAAGAAGACATTTTGGTCATAATAAGTTTCAAGAATTTTGCATAAATCTTTATGTTGGAAGTTTTCTTGTTGTAATGCTTCTATCAGAAATCCATAATTGTATTGTATTTCATTCGAATTGAAACATTTAATAAAAGAGTTGTTTGTTTCGATTATTAACCAATTTTTTCTCTTAGTTAACTTACTGTACTTATTTATTTTTTGCATTAAATCTTGAGTATTTTTTGTCATAAACTTTTCTCTCTTTCTTTTTAGGGGTTATTATAACATTCTTTTTAAAAAAAAGAAAAAAATGTTCTTTTTGGAACATTCTATCTCATTTTCTTTTTCATTTTTTGTAATGATTCTTCAGCACCATCCATTGCTGTGTTTAATAAATGGTCTGCTTTTTTCTTTGTGTTTGTATTTGTTAATGTATATGTTGCTAAAGCAGCGCCACTCATCATGGATAAAGCACTTACAAATAACATATTTTTAAAACTTTTCATCTTTTCCACCTCACATTAGTATTATCTGAATATTTGGATTATTTATACAAACGGATGACTGGTAATAACTGTTAATTGTGAAATGTTGCATTTAAAGCTTCTTTTAAAGAGGTTTTGCGGTTAGTGGAATAATCGTTATGTATTGCAGTTTGAAAGGAAGTTGTACTTCCAATAATTACTAGACTCTTTTTGGCTCTAGAAACTCCAGTATAAATTAATTTATTATAAAGCATTTTATAATAATTTTTACTAATAGGTAAAATAACGTGAGGAAATTCACTACCTTGGCTTTTATGAATGGTGATGGCATAAGCATGTTTGATATGAAATAAATCTTCTTTGGTATAAATCACATAATTTCCATCAAAATCAATTGTAATTTGTTCTTTTGGAATACTTTTTGATTTGTTTTTTTGTTCTTCAATTTTTTTAATATAGCCAATATCTCCGTTATAAACGTTGCAATCAGGATTATTGATTAATTGTAGTACTTTGTCGCCCTCCCGAAAAGTAATATCACCTAGTTTGATTTCTTTTTTTTCTTCTTCTGGAGGATTAAAAAGGCGTTGTAAGACAATATTTAAGTTGTCTATTCCATTTTCGCCTTTATACATCGGAGCTAGTATTTGGAATTCATCGACTTTGAGGCCTTTTTGAATGCTTTTTTCACAAATTTGATAGATCATTTCTTTAATTTTAGAGTTGTCACATGGGAGAAAGTTATAATCATCGGTTTTATTTAAGAAAGTTTCACTTAAGTTTTTTTCTTTGATTTCTTTAGCTAGTAAAGGAATATAAGAATTTTCACTTTGGCGATAAATTTTATCTAAAGGACAATATGAGAAAAGATTTGATTCTACTAAATCATTTAATATTAAACCTGCCCCAACACTTGGAAGTTGAAAGGTATCTCCTACAAAAATGATTTGGATATTTGTTTCAATTCCTTTTAGTAAACTATAAAGAAGAAAGGTATCAATCATACTAACTTCATCGACAATTACTAAACGATGAGTATTTTTGTTATGTTCTTTAATTTGAAATTCATTGTTATCTTTATTCCATTTTAAATAACGATGAATGGTCATAGCAGGTAGTGTTGTACTTGTAGCTAGTTTTTTACTGGCCCGTCCTGTTGGAGCTAAGCAAGCAATTGAGGTATAGACTTCAATTGGTGTCAAGTGATAAAGACTTATATATAATTTAACTATAGCATTTACGATGGTTGTTTTTCCAGTTCCTGGTCCACCAGAAATAATGGTAATTCGTTGTTTTAGTGCAGTTTTAATTGCTTTTTTTTGCGAATCGTTATAAGAAACACCAAGATTTTGTTCTAAAGCTTCTATTTTTTCGTCTAATTTTTTAAATTGTTTTTCTGGTAAGGAAGCTATATCATATAAATCTTTGGCAATTGCTTGTTCCATTTCATAATTTGTCTCTAAATAATAACGTTCATCTTTTTGAACAATCATAAATTTTGATTTTAATTCTTCTAAGTAATCATTAAAGCTCTCTTCTTCTAAAAATATTTTAAAGAAAGTTTTTAAGTTAGAATAAATCTCTTCTTTGTAATAATACATATCTCCAGCACTATCACTTAAACGTTTCATAGATTCTATGATGCAAGCTCTAATACGTATGGGATTTTCAGCATCATAATTTTTTATGAAAATTCGATCTAATTTATCAAAATCAATTAATTCTTGGAAGATATAGAGATTTTCTTCTATATAAAAAGCGGTTTTATCTTTGTATCGATTAATAATTTTCGTTGCTTCACTAACACTGAATCCAAATGTTTTTAATTTTACAATTAAATCGTCACTACTAGAGTAAGCTAAGATAGAGGTATAAATAGTTCCTGCTTTTTTTTCCGTCATACCTGGGACAAGATAGAGATTGGATATGTTTTCTTTGATTTTTTTTAAGCAGTCATTTCCTAGCGTTTCCACGATTTTGATGGCAGTTTTTTCTCCACAACCTTTGATTAAGGGACTACTTAAAAATTCTATGATGGCATCTTCGCCAGTAGGAATTTCTTTTTCATATTTGATTACTTGATATTGGTAGCCATAACGATCGTGTTCTGTATAATTTCCGTATAAAATGTAAGTATCTTCAGTATTTATGTCGACAAAGGTTCCAGTAATCGTAATGGTTTTGTTTAAAAATTCTTTCAATGATTCTTCATCAGTTTCTTTTAATTTGAATGTTCCAACAAAAAAGCCATTCTCACTTGTAAATATTGATTGTCTTACTTTTCCTTTGATGTAATGCATTTGTACTTCACCTATTTCATTTTAGCACTGAATAAAAAAATACGAAAGTTTTTTCGCATTCAATTGTTCGACATTTTATATCCTAATAAATATAGTTGATAAGATATTTCATCATAAGAGTCTTCCATTGTTTTGTATTGACCTTGTTGTTTGGCTTGATTTAAAATAGTCCAAGAGTTATATAAACGGTTATAATTTTGTAACATGGTTTCTTTTTCACTTTTATTCGCTTGGTTCATTCTTTTATAATAATCGTTTAATGCAGAAATAATGAACTGATCGCTTAGTTGATAATTTCGTTTGCCAATTTTTGCAATTTGCTTGGAAGTTTGTTCTCGAATAAAAGGTTTTTGAAATTCATTTTGAAGAATTAAAGCTTCGTTATAACGAATTAAACCATAGTAAGAGTTGTTATCATTTAATTTTACTGTTTTAAAATCACATTTTGAAAACATAGCCTTCACCTTCTTTTATTATAGCAAAAGATGAAGTATTTTTATACTATTTTCTTTTCTACTTTTCTAACATATTCATTTTCTTCTTGAAAGATAGAAGATGCTACAAATTCCAACATATAATCTTTTGAATCATGGAGTAAATCAATATAAAAAAGTGAAGTTTTGTAAGTATCCACCATGTAAGTTACAAAAGATGAAAATTGTTGATCTTGTAAAAAGAAATCTGTAATCTTTTTTTCTAGATTTATAGCCAAAATACGATATTGTTTTACCGACATATTTAAGAAATTTGCTAATTCGTTTTCTTGGTACATCAATTCTCCAAATTGTTGTAAATATAATAATTGTTGTTCTTCTGGTGTTAAAATGGATTTTAGATAGATAAATTTTAAAATAGACATTGGATGAATACAGGTGCTATTAATACGATAAAAATTTTTACCAAAACGTTTTCTTAATTCATAATTTTTCTGGTTTAATTCTTTATAATTATCGCTGATATATATTTTTATCGTAGTAAAAGCCTTCTTTTCTAGGGTCATAATAGTTGTTCTAGAAACTCCTAAATAAGATTCTAATTGACGAAGCGATAAAGAATTTTCACAGAAATATCGAGTATATATCACGAAATATTGTTCTGGTGATAATATGGCTTTTAAAAGAATTCGCCATTCTTGGTCGACCATTTTATTTAAAAATTGTTGAGTACTTTTATTATTATCTACTACAGTACTCTCTAATTCATTTTCTTCCGATTCATCAATTTTTCGATTCAGACTATCAACAAAAACATAACTTTGATGACGAATAATATTTAACTCATCATATGAAATACCCATTTCTTTACATAATATTTTGTCACTTGGTCTTTTTCCATATTTTGTTTTATAATTTAAAACAATTTTTTTATAGTTTTGAGTTTTCCAATACAGACGTTCTGGTAAATGAATTCCTTTATTTTTCGTTGCAATAATTCTTTTCATTGCTCCCTTAATAAATTTTGTTGCATAAGTACTGAACTTTTCTCCTTTACTATAGTCAAAACCTTCTACAGCTTTTATTAATCCTATATTTCCTTCTTGCACTAAATCCAAAAACTTTACATGACTAAAGTTACCATATATACCCATTTTTTGGGCATATGAAATTACCAAATTAAGATTAGATTCAATAATTATTTTTTTAGCTTCTAAGTCACCTTCTTGATATCTTTTAAATAATTCTTGTTCTTTCTTGGGAGTTAATACACTTGTATTATTACTAACTTCCTTTATATATAATTCTGCAATATCAATACTATTTTTTTCATTATAAAAAATTTGCATAGAAATTCCCCTTTAAAAAATGCGAAATTATTATATTTTATAACGTTTAAAAAATCAAGAAGTTTTTTATATTTCCTGATTTTCTGTTAAAATGCCAAGGATCATATCTTCTTTCATGGCAATTAATTTTACTTGATAATAATGATTTGGAAGTAAATTTTCTTCTATTTTAATCTTTAAATAATTATCAGTATGACCTATTACATAATCATTTTTTACTTCTTCAATTAACACCTCTACCGTTTGATTTAGGAACGATTTTGCATATTCTTGTTCTAAATAATTCGAAAGATTTACTAATTGACGATTTCTTTTCTTTTTTTCTTCTGGTGCGACTTGACCATCCATTTGTGCTGCTAATGTTCCATTTCTTTTGGAATATGGAAAGGCGTGAATTTTACTAAATCGAAATTTTTGGGCATTTTTTAATGTTTCTTCAAATAAATTATCGGTTTCGTAGGGATGACCAACAATGATATCGGTAGTAATACTAATATTTCGGCGAATCGTTCTTATTTGATTTAATTTTTCTTCAAAATAAGCCAGATCGTATTTGCGATTCATTTTGTTTAAAATAAAATTACTACCAGCTTGAAGGGGAATATGTAAATGGTTGCATATTTTGGGATTCTTTTGTAATTCGTTTAAAAATTTATCATTTAGTTCAGTTATTTCAATAGAAGATATGCGAATGCGTTTTAAGTCTTCTATTTTACTCATTTCATGAATTAAATCAGTTAAATCATATTCATCATTTCCATAGGAACCTGTATGAATTCCGGTTAAAACAATTTCACTATGTCCATTTTTTACTAATGTTTTTGTTTCTTCCAAAGCTTTTGACATAGATTTATGGCGAATTGTTCCTCTTACATATGGGATAATACAATAACTACAAAAGTTATTACAACCATCTTGAATTTTTAAAAATGCTCGTGTATGGGATTTAAATCGATTTATGGTCATGTCTTCAAAAGGTAAATTACGAGTGTAATAAAATTGAGTAATAGGTTGTTGATTTTTTAAGTATTGTTCTATTAAAGATACAATGTTACTTTTATCTTTATTACCAAGTAGGATATCAATGTCAAAGGATTGATAAAGTTCTTTTTTATTTTCACTACTACATCCAGCGACCACTAAAATGACATTTTTTCTGTCCCTTTTGATTCGCCGAACCGTTTTTTGCGATTTTTTATCCGCCATATCGGTCACACTACAAGTATTAATAATAATAATATCTGTATCTAAATTATCTTGATAAAGATAGCCAGCATTTTCTAACAATTCTCTCATAATTTCACTTTCGTAAGTATTAACCTTACAACCTAATGTAATGATGTGGAATGTCATAAGAATCCCCTCTTTTTCTGACCTATATTATATAAAAAAATTAGACAGTTTTAAAGTCTAATTTAAAAGTTCATTTAATTGTTTTAACGTTTGTAAAAAAGCTTCTTCATGATCATAGGTAAATAGTTTTACTTCGATTCTTGGAGGTTCTTCAGTAATTTCTAAATTGGTTAAATTTTCGAGATTTATTTTTTTAACTTTAATTGTATCATCTACTAATTCTTCTGTATCATAATTAATAGGATGACTTTTGGTATTGGAAATTAATTCATCGTAACTAATAATAGCTTTTTCTTCTTGTTCTGCTTCAAAAGCCGTCATATCTATAACAGGGGTTGGTTTTTCATCAATGGTATTAACGATTTGTCGTAAATCAATGAAATCATTTTGCTCCTGAAGTGTATTTCTATTTTCTTCTTTTTTTGGAGAATCAAAGTCTTTTGTTTCGCTGGGATTTTCAAAATCTTCATCATTCATTCTTAAAATATAAATTAGTGATATGATAAGAATAATTAATACTAAAATGGCAAAGTAAAGTATGTAATCAATAAAAGATAATGTTTTTAAAAAAGCTAAGATATCTTCAAAGAAATGGATCATAGTCGTCACTCCTGTTTTTATTTTAACATATTTCGCAAAAACGATACATTTATTTTACCATTTTACATATGTCAAGTGTAAAGAAAAAGAACAATTATTTTTGTTCTTTACAGCATATTTACTACATAAGGATTTTCTTTGGAACCATTTCCGGTTACTGTAGCTTTTTTGATTAAATTGATTACTGGTCGAACGCCACGGAATAAGAATCCATTGGTTCCACTATTCATTTGCCCATTTTTCTGAATTTCTATATAACTAATTGTTCCATCGTTATTTTTGGCAGGACTCATAGTCCACCAACCACTTTTGATATTTTCATTGTATAAGTAATATAAATCATTTTGAGCTTTGTTATTGGCCCCAGCAAACGAAATTTCGTCAGCAGTAAGAAGTCCAATTTTGGCACTGTTTGTTGTTCCTAGACATTGAAAAATGGGATCTTTGTTAATATAAATGCGGGTAAGTGAAGAAAAACCATTTTCGCCATTGGTTGCATCTGTACAAAAGCGATGATTAGCGATTAAATTATCAAACTCTTTTAAGTTAGTATTGTACCAAGCATTTAAAGATTCGTAGATACTAGATGTTGGAAAGGTTAAATCAAATTGATCTTTGTAGAATTGAGTATTATTATTGATTAAATCGTCTAAAACTAATTTGACACTTCCATCGCCATTTATTTTTACAATTCGCCATATTAAGTTGGCAAATGAGACATAATTGTTTGTGACATTGCCACGAAAATAGTAACTGGTGCCGATATCATCTGAGTTTTCGATTAGTCCTTCTTCTTCTTTTGCTATTTCCCCAAGAGGTGTTTTGGTTTTTTCGTTAATTATATTATTTTTTAGGACGACATTTGCTAAGGTATTCATATCTTTTTCTAATTCAACGCTTAATTTTCCGTTGATGGGGGTATTTTCTGGATTATAAAGAAGAAAGGTGTAGCTATGTGTTTCATTGCCATTTATTTTAATGGTTCCTGAATAGGTATAAGACCCATTTGTTAGTTTTTTAGAAATGGTTTGGAATCCTTCCCGATCACTTTGTAATTCAAAATTAATGCCGTCGGTAGTTTGAATGTTTTCTAAAGCTAAATTATAATAATAGGAAACGCTAGAAGTATTTGTGATAGAAAAGGAATATTCATTTGTTAAGGACGTGTCAATGATTTGACCATTGATAAAATTAAATGATAAATCTCCATCTACAAAGACGGTTGCATGATCAGTGGTTGGTTCTATTTTTTCAAAATATAGATAACCTATTCCAATGGTAATGGTACATGCAACTAAGATAATGATAATTGTAAGAGCTATTTTATATTTATTTAACATTGTGATTCCATCCTTATTATTTTAAGTATAGGACGCAGTGAGTTTTTTGTCAAATAAAACCAGAAAAAAAGTAAGTATCTTACTTACTTTACACATATTGATTGAATTTTTTTATTTCACTTTCATTTTCTAAATTAGTGTCTTTTAAACTTTCAATTAATTTTTTTTGTTCTTTTGAAAGCTTGGTTGGAATTATTACATTAATGATTACATACATGTCACCTTTACGTAAAGAGTTGACTCCTTTTACACCTTTACCTTTTAGTTTTAATTTATTACCGTTTTGGGTTCCAGCTTTAATTTCTAGATAGACATTGCCATCAATCGTAGGAATTTCTTTTTTACATCCTAAAATGGCATCAGTAATGGTAATTGGGACAGTTAGGTATAGGTCTATTCCATCTCGTTCAAAAATAGGACTTTTCTTAACCTTAAATTCAAAATAGATATCTCCATTTGGTCCACCGTTATACCCGGCTTCTCCTTTTCCACTAATTTTTAGTTGATGGCCGGTATCAACACCTTCTGGAATATTAATTTCGATTTTCTTTTTGGTACGAATATGTCCAGTGCCTTTACAATGATTACATTTGCGCTCATAAGTTTTTCCACGACCATTACAGGTAGAACATGTCGTTTCTGTTTGGAATATTCCTAGAAAGCTTCGTTGTTCTTCGATTACTCTTCCACGACCATTACAGGTAGAACATGTCGTTTCGCCGAATCCCCCTTTTCCGTCACATTCATCGCATTCATCATCTAATTCTAAAGCAATTTCTTTTTTACAACCTTTGATTGCTTCTTCAAAAGTTAAATCGACATTAATTAAACGATCGCGACCTTTTTGAGGACGAGAAGCACTTCTACCTCTTGCTCCACCAAAGGATGAAAATCCGCCGAATCCTCCTCCGAATAGATCATCAAAAATGCTTGAGAAGTCAAAATCTTCTGTACTAAATCCACCAAAGCCGCCAGAGCCACCGTTTTGAAAAGCGGCATGACCAAATTGATCGTATTGGCGTTTCTTATCGGGGTCTGATAAGACAGAATATGCTTCTCCTATTTCTTTAAATTTTTCTTCGGCACCTGGTTCTTTATTTACATCAGGATGATATTGTTTGGCAAGGCGACGAAAAGCACGTTTTATCTCTTCATCGCTTGCGCCTTTTTGAAGACCTAAGACTTCATAATAATCTTTTTTATTCATTTTTATACACCTTCTTTTAGGATTGTTTCATAAAGTTTTATTTGCGATTCAAAAAAATCTACACCAGTTTGAAAAACGTAAGGATCTTTTAAATTTATACCTAGTTTTTCATAAATTTCTTCTGGATACATATCTGAACCACATTTTAAGAAATCTTTGTATTGTTCTAAAATACCTTCTTCTTGTTTTAGAATTTTATCAGCAAGCATTGCAGCAATTACAACACAAATAGCATAACTAAACATATAGAAATTCAGGTAATAATGGCTTCTGGTTACCCAACTTAATTTAGAATAACCATCATCTTTTATGATATTACCTTGATATTCTTTTAGAGAAGTTTCAACTAATTCATTTAAGTAATTAGCGGTAAGGGTATTGCCATTTTCCACATACTTATACATAATTTGTTCTAATTCTCCTTCACGAATTGTTCCGAAGAAATTATTTTGGAATGTTTTTAATGTATGTTCAATTCCTAGTAATTTTTCTTGTTTGGTATGTCCGTTTTGAGCAATATAGTTATTTACCAAAAATTCGTTAGTTAAAGATGCTACTTCTGCCACAAAAGTAGAAGTATAACGATACCATAAAGGATTCGCGTCATTTATAAATTGATGATGGACATTGTGCCCAACTTCGTGAGCAATGGTTAAAATGTCACTAAACTTTTCTTTGAAGCTTATAACAATTCGGGTTTTCGTAAATGTAGAACAACTATATCCCCCATTTATTTTTCCTTTATAACCGCAATAGTCAATGTGATGAGAATCAAATACTTCTTTTAATTTTTCTCCATAATCCTTACCAAGTGGTTTTAAGGCTTCTAAAACAATTTTTTCAGCTTCTTCAATAGAATAAGAACGTTGTGTGTCATTCCATTCTAATAGAGTGTCATAATTATGTAATGTTTTTAATTTTAAAACTTGTTTCATTAAACGATAGTAATTTTGCCAAGCTTTTTTTCTTTGTTTAGCAGTTGTTTTTAAATTTTCAAAGACTTCGTTTGAAATATGAATGTTTTCTAGTTTTTTATGCCATGGTGATTCGTAATTTCTTAATTTCGCTAAATTGATGCTATTTTTTATATAATTATGAAGAAAAGCACTTTCGGTATTTTGGTACTGCATGAGTGTTTTACCAAATTGGCGGTTTGCTTTTTTTCTGATTTTAGGATCTTTATTTTTCTTTAAAGTTCCTACATTATTTGCAGCAATTTCTACTATATTACCATCTGGTAACTTTATAAATCCATAATTATGATCAGAATTAATTAAAGTAGCAGACATTTTTTCATAACTTGAAAATGTTTCACTTAAAGTACGAAGCATCTTTTCTTCCTTTTGTGATAAGGTGTGTTTTTTTTGTTCGTATATTTCATCTAATAAATGCTTATATTGTAAAATAGCTTCATTTTTTGTAAATAAATTTTTATACTCCTCTTCACTTAAGGAAACGATTTCTGGTTCAAAAAAGGATGTTATTGTTTCAAAGTTTGTATTTAAACTACTAATTTTGTTTAGCATGGCTGTATACATATCATTATTTAAGTCGACATCATGATTTAGCATGGCATAAACATATAAATTCATAATGTTACTAGAAAGTTCAATATAGTCCTTTAAAAAACTTTCTAGTTTTTTTTCATCATTTAAAACCCCTTGAAAGCTTTTTATTTTTTCTATTTCTAATTCTGTTTTCTTTAAATCTTCTTCCCATTCTTCTTTATTTTTATAAAAGTCTGTTAAATCAAACTGATACTCTTTTGGTACTTCTTTACGACTGCTATATTCTAACATAATAAAACCTTTCTTTCACTAGAGAAAAGCTCTAGTTTCCTAGAACTTTAATCATTTTTATTTCTCTTCGTAACTAGCTTCTTCTACATCACTTTTGCTGTCTTTTTTTTCATCTTTTCCATCATTGGTTTCTTGATTTTTTTGTTCAGCAGCAGCATTTTCGTAAACTTTAGTTGCAAGTTTCATAGCAATTTCGTTTAAGCTTTCTGTTTTCTTCTTGATATCTTCTGTATCATCTTTTTCTAAAGCTTCTTTTAAGTCTTTGATTTTGCTTTCTGCTTCTTTTACATCTTTTTTATCTGCTTTATCGCCAAGATCTTTGATTGCTTTTTCTGTTGCAAAGATTAGTGAATCAGCGTCATTTTTAATGTTTGCACTTTCTTTTCTTTTTTCATCGGCATCTTTATTAGCTTCTGCATCTTTTACCATTTTTTCAATTTCTTCATCACTTAAAGATGTATTTGAAGTAATGGTAATAGTTTGTTCTTTATTTGTTCCTAAATCTTTGGCTGTAACATGAACGATACCATTAGCATCAATATCAAATTTAACTTCGATTTGAGGAATACCTCTTGGAGCTGGTGGGATATCCATTAATTGGAAGTTACCTAATGTTTTGTTGTCATTAGCCATTGGTCTTTCCCCTTGTAGTACATGAATATCTACAGCTGGTTGATTATCAGCAGCAGTACTAAATACTTGACTTTTACTTGTTGGAATGGTTGTATTTCTTGGAATTAATACAGTCATTACACCACCAAGTGTTTCAATACCAAGTGATAATGGTGTTACATCAAGTAAAACTAAGTCATCTACTTCACCAGTTAATACTCCACCTTGAATTGCTGCACCCATTGCTACTACTTCATCTGGGTTTACTCCTTTGTGAGGCTCTTTCCCTAATTCTTTTTTAACTAGTTCTTGAATGTATGGAATACGAGTTGATCCACCAACTAAGATTACTTCATTAATATCACTAGATTTTAATTTAGCGTCTTTTAGAGCTTTTCTTACTGGTTCAAGAGTTGAATCAAATAAATCTCGACATAAGTCTTCAAATTTAGCTTTTGATAATTCAAGTTCTAAGTGAACAGGACTTCCATCTTTTTGTGAGATAAATGGTAAGCTAATTTGTGTTTTAGCCATACCAGATAAATCCTTTTTGGCTTTTTCTGCTGCATCTTTTAAACGTTGCATTGCCATTTTATCTTTTGATAAATCAATTCCTTCTTGTTTTTTAAATTCATCTACTAGATAATCGATAATTTTTTGGTCAAAATCATCTCCACCTAATTTATTATTTCCAGCAGTAGATTTTACTTCAAATAATCCATCTCCAAGTTCAAGAATGGATACGTCAAATGTTCCTCCACCTAGGTCATATACTAAAATAGTTTGTAATTTTTCTTGTTTATCAAGACCATAAGCTAAGGCTGCTGCTGTTGGTTCGTTTATAATACGTTTTACATCAAGTCCAGCAATTTTTCCAGCATTTTTAGTAGCTTGACGTTCTGCATCATTAAAGTAGGCAGGAACGGTAATAACAGCTTCTGTAACAGTTTCTCCTAAATAGTTTTCGGCATCTTTTTTTAGTTTGCTTAAAATTTTCGCTGAAATTTCTTCTGGTGTCCATTTTTTGTCATTTGCATCTACTTTTTGTTTTGTTCCCATTAATCTTTTAACAGAAGCAATTGTATTATTTACATTAGTAACTGCTTGACGTTTGGCACGAGCACCAACTAATTCTTCATCACCTTTAAAAGCAACGACGCTTGGGGTAGTTCTTTCCCCCTCATCATTTACTATAACTTTAGGTTCTCCACCTTCTAATACTGAGACACAACTATTTGTTGTACCTAAATCAATTCCTATAATTTTACCCATGTTAATCACCTTTCTTTATTAATTATTTACTTTGACCATCGCAGGTCTTATTACTTTATCTTTATAGGTATATCCTTTTTGTAAGCAATCTAGGACAATATTTTCTTCTTTTGTTTCATCATGATCTGTTAAAACCGCTTCCATATTCATGGAATCAAAAGGTTTACCTATACATTCAATTTCTTTGATTTCCATTTCATCTAATATATTTTTTAGATTGGAATAAATCATTTTAAAGCCACTTAAGAATTTACTTACTTCATCCTCTAGATTGTCATCATCCATGTTAATAGCTCGTTCAAAATTATCAATTACTGGAAGTAATTTTTTGATAAATGTTTCACCATCATACTTCATTAAACGGCTTATTTCTTCACTGTTTCGCCGTTTTATGTTTTGTAATTCAGCATTAATTCTTAACACTTTGTCATTTAACGTGGCGTTTTCTTCTTTTAATTTTAAAATTTCGGCGTCACTTGCTTTTTCCTTTTTATTCTTTTTTTCTTTTTTCTTCGGAAGTTCGGTTTCCATACTTGGATTAGGTTGCTGTTCTATAGTTTGGTTGATAGATTCTTGTTTTTCTTCCACTTGCGTCACTCTCTTTCATCGTTTAAGTTTTCGTTGATATAAGAAAGAAGTCCTACAACTCGATCATATTCCATTCGTTTTGGACCAATAATGGCAATGGTTCCTTCTTCCCCATTGATATGATAAGTCGTTTTGATTACAGTTACATTAGGATCAAATTCATTTTCTTCTCCTATGTAAATGTTAATTTTCTTTGAACCTTTCTTTTCTTCGATTTTTTTTATTAAGTCTTCGTCTTCAAACTTAGAGGCAATTTTTCTAATTTCATCTACGTCATTGTATTCTGGTTTTTCAATTAGTTTGTATTTGCCACTCAAATGTATGTTTTCTTGCACATTGGTTGCAAAATTTTGGAAAGCTTCCATGAATATGTGATAAACAGATTCATATTGTTCGATGCGTTTGCTTATAATTGGTTTTACATCGAATTCTAAGCGTTCACTTACTTCATCAATCGGGGTGCCAATCAACATCTTATTGATGATTTCACTTGTTTTGACAAGCTCTTCCATTTTAACAGTTGGAGGAATCGTAAATTGTCTATTTTGGACGACTCCTTGATCGGTACAAACTAAAGCAACAATTTTATCCTCTTTTAAGGGAATGATGCTTACTTGTTGCAAGGCATTGGCATGAGATTTTTTCCCTAACACTACACTGGTGTAGTTGGTTATTTCACTGATAATTTCTACACACTTTGTAATAGCGTCAGATAAAACTAAATCTTGATTGGTAAAGATTGTTTGAAGTTTTAAGACATCTTCGCCAGTAAGTTCTTTTGGTCGCATTAAGTTTTCTACATAATAGCGATATCCCGCTTCACTTGGAATTCGTCCTGAAGAAATATGATTTTTTTCTAAAAGACCTAATTCTTCTAGTTCAGCCATTTCGTTACGTATGGTAGCCGAAGAACAGTTTAGTTTTTCGCAAAGTGATTTGCTTCCTACTGGTTTAACAGTTTTTATATAAGATTCAACAATTTCTTTTAATAGTGTTTCTTGACGACTATTCATATCGAACCTCCTAGCACCTATTTTATGCAAGTGCTAATATCATTATACTAAAAAATTAGCACTTGTCAATTCTAAATGCTAATTTTGTTTCAAAAATAGAATAAAAAGGATGAAATTTGTTCAAATCGAATATTCATTTGAAGAATGAAATAACAACTTATAATTAGTAATCCCGCAATAAGACAAATAATAAGCCCTTTTATCTTTAAATGAGGAATTTGCAATTTAGAGACATGAAGAATAGCGGTAATTAAAGTTCCGATTAAAAAGATTAGCGGAAAACTTTCTTTTAGCCAAAAAGATAATAAGTAAAGACAAGGAAAAATTAAAGCAGCATTGGTAACTGGAAGACCTGTATATGTTTTTCTACTTCCTGTTTCCTTTGTTCTTCTTATAGCTTCTTCCACATTAAAATAAGCGAGTCTAGAGATGGTAGCTACCAAATAAAGAATTGATAAACCACAAAAAATTCCTAGAGGATTTGTGACTTGAAGAGCAATTGTAGTTGGTAGTGCCCCAAAACAAATGACATCGGATAAAGAATCAATTTGGATACCATATTGAAGTTCAAATTCACTGCGATTCTTTTTCGTTCTGGCTATCATTCCATCAAACATATCAAAAAAACCACATAATAAAAGACAAAAAAGAGCACATTCAATGTTTCCTAAAGCGGCCTCTTTTATGCCGATTACGCCACTAATCGTTCCAAACAGAGTAAATAAAATGGTATAATTATAAATTCCTATCATGTTTTTTCTTTCCTCCAATAAAATGATAAATAACAAAAAAAATACTACTTAAAAATACTAAAAAATAAAAGCTAATTCCTCTTAATAATAACATGGATGAAAACGCTAAATTAACACCATAAATTAATGAATTGATTTGATAAGTTAAGGTTTCCCCTACCATGACTCCTCCTGGAAATGGGACACAATCAGTAGCTTGCGTTATTGCTACTTGCAAAAATATAATCGCTAGAAAACTATATCCACTTAAACGAAAAGCACGATAGATGAAGTAACTGATCATAAACTGTGATAAGCGTTGAAAGAAAATCATTATAAAAGATTTTAACATGATTTTGGGATTATTTTTGGTAAATTCTGCACAGGCGTGGTAGTCTTTTAATACTTCATCTAACTCTTCTGTTTTCTTTTGTTGTTCTTCTGGTTTTAATAAATGAAAGAAAGATAATAGACGAATTCCCAATTTCATTATTTTTTTAGGAAGGGTATCAGAATAAATTAAAAATGAAAATAATAAAATGACGATAATGTTAAGAATTAGCCCTCCTAGCATGAGGGTGGTAAAAAGCCAACCATTTTGAAAAATTAATTTAGGAAAAATTAACATACCAGTGACACCTAAAAGTACAATAACCGATTTATAAAGAATCGTGTTAATTAAAATAACGACGGTGCTTTTTCGATATGGAATTTCATCTCTAGCCATATAATAGGCTTCTACAGGTTGTCCGCCAGTGCTTGAGGGAGTAACTGCAGAAAAATAAATTTCAATACAGTTATAACATAAACTTTGAAAATTGGATATTTTAACACCAAAGGAAGCAAAGAGTTGTTTCATGAAAATGGTTCCTAAAGCTAGATAGAAAATGATACAAAGAAAAGCAAGGGTGATATAGGTTAAATCACAAGTAGTTAAGGTTTTTAAAAAATCTTGAAAAGAATATTTTGAGAAAATAAAATAAAAAGTTGTGAAAAATAACAAGATAAATAATCCTATTGATAAAAAATATCGTTTTATTCTTTTCATATTATCACCACTTGAACTATTTTATCATATAAAGTTTTTTTCTCACAATATAATTATTCTTACAAATTTGTTAGAAATTTTAAGATTTGTTTTTAAAATACTTTTGGTGGCATGTTTTACAGGTAATTTCTAATTGATAATCTTCTAATTTTTGATCCATGATTGTGATTAATGGTTCTTCTTCCTTTTTACAACACCAACGATTTTTCTTTAAAATTAGTTCATCGCTTGTTTTAGTTCCATCTAAACTATCTTCAAAGTCAATTAAAACCTTACCTTTTGTTTGGCATTTGCAAGTAAAAGAAAAATTTATTTTGTCATAAGTCACGTAGCATAAATAGCCAATATTAGTATTACAACCTGTACAATACATCCATCCGCCATAATTAGTTGCTAATTTTGCATTTTTTAATTCTTTTGTTTTTATTTCTCTTGCCATATTTAATTCTTCCTTTCTTTTGGTTCAAAAAAGTATGGGAAAATCCCAAAGTGTGAACCGATCGCATGAAAAACAGGAAATAGAAGGATAGTTGTTACTAGTTCAATCAGTAAAATGGGTGTGTCAATGAACGATTCTTCGCTTAGAATTTCAGCTTCTCCTACCATATCAATGTAAAAATCTGTACGACTTAATTTTTCTTTGTATTCTATTTGATCTATAAAATATGGTTCTTCTTTTAAATCTGCCATAATAATTTTACCAACTGGTAATGTGGTATTACTTGTATAAATAGAATCTCCATCAAATGTGACAGAGTCGCTATTAATACGTGCTGCTACTAATTCTCCACTTGGAAGGGTTAGAGCATGCAGATACATTCCTTTATAGTAACCTGCCCCTCGATTTTTGTATTGAATTCCTTTGGAAATTACAGTAAATGTTTCATGAGTAAGTAAATCTTCAACACTTTGTGCTCTAAAAACAGTATTATCGGCAATTCCTCCTATTTCATTTTCATCTACTTTATGGTCTTCTTTGTATTCTTCATATTTTTCTGGTAAATAAATGGATGCTATTTTACCTAATCCTAAACCACACAAAAATCCTAACATTAAACATAGCCAAATATCAAAACGTAATATACGAACGCGCATTATTTACCTTCTTTCTTTTTTATGGGATGGCGAATTACCGTTCTTAATTTTAAAGCATTACACTTTCTTGGGTCGCTTAAATAAATTTCGTGATGCAATCTTTTATCATTTATATCTAATTGATAATCTAAATTTTCGATAAATTCATGCATTAAATTAATTGTGTTTGGTTCAAGATCATAAGGCCCTATATGCATGCATTGTACACATAAACCTTCTTCTATTTCTAAAAACTCGACTTTACTATAATCTGTTTGCTTTTTTTCTTCAGCTACTTTAATTGCCCAATCAAAATCTTTTTTGGTAACAAAATCAGGTAATCGAATTATAGATAAGAATTCCATAGTTTCTTTTTTGTCGTAATCTAAAGATTGTAAGTTCTCTTGCTGCCACCAAAAGCCCTCTAGTGGTGGAACAACATAAGAAAAATAGCCATCAATTTTATATGAAGTTTTATAACTCATTTTAATTGTGAAGGCAATAGCATATAAAAGGGCAATGGATTTTTTATATTCACTTTGCTCTTTGTTGGGGTCTCCAGAACCTCTTACAGCAAGATATTTCATTTTAGGAACATTTACAATTGTTGGTTTCTTTGGTGGTAAATAAAATTCTTTATACTCTTTTTTATAATCAAATGACATAACTTCTCCTTTTTTAATATATTATTTTTAACTGCTTTTATTATATAATAAAAAAAGAACAAATAGAAAGAAATTTATTCTTTTTTGCTCTTATTTTAAAGAAATAATAGTGCATTTACCTTCTAATGTTTTTGAAAATGTAGCACTGAATGTTCGACTACTTTTATCTACCCAAATGTAACGATTAGAAGTAGAGGTTTTTCCTGCAAGTGTACCTTCTACACCTCCAAGTTTTGTTACCATTTCTTCATAAGTTAAAGAAGTACCATTGTCTAATAACTTTTTGATATCACTATAAGCAGATAAATCTACTTGATCATTTTTAATTGTTTCTTTGTCAATATTAGCCTGTAAAATAGGATCAGTTCCCGTATTATCTCTTGTTATCCAAGTTTTATCAGATAGTTTCCATTGATGCGTGTCTGAATATGCACTTTTTTCACCTTCAAAACCAATAATTTCATTAATTTCTTCTACAGAATTTGTTGTTTCAATTTTTTTGATACATTCTGTTACGACACAATTTCCTCTTATTTCTTCTTTCTTTTCTTCTAATTGTTGTTCTTCTTTACATCCTGCTAGCATTAAAACTAGTAAGCCAAGAAGACAATTTTTCATTATTTTTCTCATATACTCACTCCTAAGTTTATTTTAAGTCAAATGATTTATTTTTTCAATACTTCTAAAATATCTTCTAAAGATATCGGACCTTCTCTTTGAATTTTAATAGTAGTGGAAGTACAATCTACCATCGTACTACTCTTGTTATAAAAGGTATCACCTTCTACTATGCCATCTAACCCTTGAAGTTTTTCTTCTATTTCGTCAGGACTTACACAAACTGGTTCATTACTAATATTAGCACTAGTCATAAAAATAGGAACACCTACTTCTTTGATAAGATCATGCAAAAATTGGTTGGCTGCTAGTCTAAAAGCTACTTCGTTAGTTTCCCTAAGTCTAGCGTTATTGATGGTATTTTCTACTTCACTTTTTTTTAATAAAATAATTGTAATAGGTCCTGGCATAAAGTGCTTAATAATTTTTTCAGCATTTTCATTTACTACTGCTATTTCTTTTATTTGAGAAATGTTATTACACATAATTGGAAATGACTTTTGGCTAGGTCTATGTTTTATTTCTGCTAATTTGTTGTATGCTACTTCAGATTTAATACGACTACATATACCATATACAGTGTCAGTAGGAACACTAATCATTCCATCATTTTTTATAATATTTGCAATTTCTTTTACATCATCATTAGAAAATCTTTTCATTTTGTTACTTCTTATCATTTTTTTTAAATAATTATAACACGTTTTAAAATAAATTTAGGTTAAATATTTTCATCTATTTCAGTGATGGTAAATCCTAATGAATTAATTTGTTCTTTTATTTCTTTTAATATTTTTTTATTTTTAATATTTAAACTTAAAATTTTGCTTTCAAGTGTTAACTCAAATTCTGCAATTCCTTTGATTTGTTTTAAAATGTTACAAATTCGTTTTACACAGCCTTCGCATTTTAACCCTTCAATTTGTAATTTTGTTTTCATTTATTTTCCTCCTTAATCTCAGCGCATTTAATACTACACTTAAACTACTAAGTGTCATGGCAATGCTTCCAAGCATTGGGGATAGTGTAAGACCAATACTTTCTCCTAGTCCCATTGCTATTGGAATCATAATAATATTATAAAGAAAAGCCCAAAAAATATTTTGTTTCATCACTTGATAAGCATTTTTACTAATCTCTATGAGAGCTAAGAGATTTTGAAAGTCATGATTCATTAAAATTACGTCAGCAGCATCTTGGGCAATATCTGTTGAGGAATTAATACTTACGCCAATAGTAGCACTAGTAAGAGCTGGGGCATCGTTAATTCCATCTCCAACCATCATTACATTTTTATTTTCTTTTTGTAATAATTCAATTTGTTCTTTTTTGTTAACTGGTAATACTTCAGCAAGGACTTTTTTAATTCCTATTTCCTCAGCAATGATTTTTGCTGTTTTTTGATTATCCCCTGTTAGCATGATTACTTCTAAATTATTATCATTTAATTTTTGGATTGTTGTTTCAATATTTTCTCTTAAAATGTCTCGAACTCCAATTAAAGCAATTATTTGGTCTTCTTCTAATACATATATGATACTACAGCCATTTTTGGTTAAATGATTTTGATGACTTTCATAAATGTTATCTTGATGATTTAGCAAATGTTGATTTCCTAATTGATATTTTTTGTGATGAATCGTTCCTTCAATACCAATACCATTTCTTATTTTGAAGTTCTCTACTTCTAGGGGTTTGGATATTTTAAAAGCTGTATGAATTGGATGAGAGGAATGAGATTCTAAATTAGCTACTATATTTAATAATTCTTCCTCTTGATAAGAAGAATAATTGTATGTTTTAAAAACTTTTAATTTGCCATGTGTAAGGGTTCCGGTTTTATCAAATACAATAGTTTTAATTGACTTTCCTTGTTCTAGTACTTCACTATTTTTGATAAAAATGCCTCTTTCTGCACAAAGTCCGTTTGAAACTACAACGACAAGAGGAATTGCTAATCCAAGGGCACAAGGACAAGCAACAATTAAAATTGTAACCATATGAATAAGAGCTGTATGTAATGAATAATCCATTATTATTTGAATTAAGAAAGTTAATGCAGCAAGAATTAAAATACAAGGGACAAAAATACTGCTTATTTTATCTGCTAATTTTTGCATTTTTTGTTTTTGATTGGTTGCTTCCATTATGATTGTAACGATTTCTGAGATGGTAGATTCCTTGCCAATTTTCTCTGCTGAGTATTCAATGTATCCATCATAATTTAAAGATCCTGCAATAACTTTAGAATCTTTTTCTTTTAATACAGGATTACTTTCACCAGTAATAAAGCTTTCATCAACATAAGTTTTTCCTTTTTTTACAATTCCATCCACAGCAATTTTTTCTCCTGGTTTACAAACAATGATATTCCCTTTTTTTACTTCATCTAAAGAAACTATTGTTTCCATTTTACCATTTTTAATTCTAGCTGTTTGAGGTGTAATCTGTACTAATTTTTGAATGGCTTTTTGGGAAGAAGAAATTCTTCCTTTTTCGATCCATTTTCCAAGTTTTATAAAATAAATCACCATACATACTGATTCAAAATATAAGTTATGAAACGCATGAATATTTCCCTTTAGTAAATTGATATAACTATATAGACTATAGAAAAAGCTACATAATGTACTAAACGTGACTAATGTGTCCATATTAGGTATTTTATGGAAAAGATTTATAAAACCATTTTTTAAAATATCCCTGCCATACCAAAGAAAAATGACGGAAATAATTAATTGAATAGAAGATAAAAGTATGGGATTTTGCTCGTTAATAAGTGGTAATTGTTTTAGAAGCATAGGCACCATAGAAATAACCATGAGAAAAAGTGCAAGTATTCCAAATAAGATTATCTGTATTTTTTCTTCTTTGTTATTTTCTCTATCCTCTATTCTTTTTAATTCTCCAGTGCTTTTAAATCCTGCACGAGCAATTAATTTTTCAATGTCTTTTTGATTTAAATTTTCGTATTCTATCGTTGCTAGAGAAAGAATTAAATTTACATTGACTGAAATAATTCCCTTTTGTTTTGCTAAATATTTTTCTAAGCCACTTGAACAAGCACTACAAGTCATTCCATCAATTCGCAAGATTATTTTTTTCATTTCTTTTTAACTCCTTTTAAAATTCTTAAGGCATTTATAATAGAAATTACAGAAACTCCGACATCTGCAAATACGGCCCACCACATTGATGCAAGGCCTAGTGCACTTAATATTAATACTATTATTTTAACACTTATTGCAAAAATGATGTTTTCTTTCACGATCTTCATTGTTTTTTTAGAAAGTTTAATGGCGTCGATTAGTTTAGATGGATCATCGTTCATAATAACAATATCAGATGATTCAATTGCAGCATCACTTCCAAGTCCACCCATAGCACAGCCAATATCACTACGAGCTAATACCGGAGCGTCATTTACGCCATCTCCTAAAAACAATACTTTTCCGTTAGATGATTTTTGTGTTATTAAATTTTCTATCCAAGCGACTTTATCTTGCGGAAGTAATTTAGCATGATATTCATCAAATTTTAGAAGGGATGAAATCTTTTTACTGATATTTTCTTCATCTCCTGTAAGTATCACTGTTTTTTTAATTCCTTGATGTTTTAAATTTTCAGTAAAATCTAGAACACTTTGTTTTATGGTATCTCCTATTATGATTGATCCACTAAATACATGATCAATAGCAACGAAAATTTGAGTATTAGTTGTCTTTTTTTTCTCTATTTCAATAGAAAATTCTTGCATTAATTTCTCATTTCCAATTAAAACATTATGGTTTGAAACAATAGCGCTTATTCCTTTTCCACTTAATTCTTTAAAATCTTTGATTTTATCTTCTTCAATTTCTTTGCCATAAGCTTTTTTTAGAGAAAAAGCAATTGGATGATTGGAAAAATATTCCGCATAGGCAACATTTTTTAATAATTCATCTTTTTTCATATTTACTTCTTGAATTTCTTGGACTTTAAATTCGCCTTCAGTAAGAGTTCCTGTTTTATCACATACAACAATTTCTGTTTTGGATAACGCTTCTAAGTAGTTACTACCTTTAATTAAAATACCCATTTTAGATGCTGCTCCAAGTCCTCCAAAAAAACTTAAAGGAATTGAAATTACTAAAGCACAAGGACAAGATACTACCAAAAATGATAAAGCTCGATAAAGCCATGAAGAAAATGTAGCATCCGAAAAAAGTAATGGTGGAATGATAGCTAAGGATATAGCTAGTATAACAACAATTGGTGTATATAATCTTGCAAATTTGCTAATAAAGTTTTCAGATTTTGATTTTCTATTTGTAGCGGTTTCAACTAGTTCTAGTATTTTCATAACTGTTGATTCTGAAAATTCTGTTGTTACTTTGATTTCTAATATTCCTTCTAAATTTATGCATCCATTTAATACGGTGTCATTTTTACTTACTGATTGAGGAAGTGATTCACCAGTTAAAGCCATCGTATTTAATTTTGAAGATCCCTTTATGATAATACCATCAAGAGGAATTTTTTCTCCTGGTTTAACTAAGATAGTTTCGTTTAGATCTACTTCATTTGGATTTACTTTAAGCCACTTATTTTTTCGATAAACGTTAGCATAATCTGGACGTATATTCATTAAATTGGTAATCGATTTTCGAGATTCTCTTACTGCATAACTTTGAAACAATTCTCCAATTTGATAAAACAACATAACAGCTACTGCTTCGTTATATTCCTTTATTAATATAGCTCCTATTGTAGCAATAGTCATAAGAAAGTTTTCGTCAAAAACTTTTCCACGTAAGATATTTTTGCATGATTTTATGATGATATCATAACCAATAATCATATATGCAATTATAAAAAGAATTTGATTGTAGAAAAAATCTTGAAAAGGCAAAGACATTCCAAGTAGCATAATAATTCCTGATAAAGTGATTTTTAAAATCATTCTTTGTTGTTTAGAATTCATTTTTATACCTCTTCTATTTCTACATCTGGTTCTTCTTTTTGAATTATGGTTTTTATTTTTTCTAAATACTTTTCTTTCTCATTTTCTTCGCATTCAAAGTTTAGTTTTTCTGTCATAAAACTGATTGCTATATTTTCTAATCCTTCTATTTTTTGTAGAGCTAATTCTAAAGAATTCGCACAGTTTGCACAATCTAAATTTTTTATTTTATATTTGTATTTTGTCATTTAAAATTTTCCTTCTTTCTCATTATTCGTGTTTTATATGTTCTAAGCCAACTAAAAAGAGTTTTGTGATATGTTCATCCTTTAGAGAATAATAAACTTCTTTTCCATTTCTTCGACATTTTACTATTTCATTTTGTCTTAATACTGCTAATTGATGGGAAACAGCTGATTTGGTCATATTTAAAACATTTGCTAAATCACAGACACACATTTCACTTTGTTCTAGTGCAAATAATATTTGACATCTTGTTGTATCTCCAATTAGTTTATATAGGTTTGCTAAACGATTTAAAGTTATTTCGTTTGGCATTTCACTTATTACTTGACTTACTGTTTGTTCATGAATGATGTTACAATCACATGAAAATTCACAACGAGCCATAAAACACCTTCTTTCTTCATTATATTCGATAGTTGAGAAATTGTTCAACTATTACATTATAATTGAATATAAATTCAACTGTCAATCCTTTTTTAATATTTTAAAAAATTTTTGGATAAAAAAAGAAAAAGTAGTTAAATCTTTTTCTTGATTTCTTTTATTTTCTTTAAAATTTCTTTCCATTTACTCTCATGTCCGCTATTAGTTGGATAATAATAAGTTTTATCTTTTAATGAATCTGGTAGACATTGCATGTTCGTTATTTTATTTTCAAAATCATGTGCGTATTGATAATGTGCACCATTTCCAAGTTCTTCATCTAATTTTGTTACCGCATTTCTAAGATTTAATGGGACAGTCTCTTCCATCGTGCTCTTTGCGTCTTTTGAAGCACTTTGATAAGCCATATATAGGGCATTTGATTTAGGACTTAAACTTAAATAGACGACTGCTTGTGTTAAATTTACATTACATTCAGGCATTCCATTATAATGACAAGCGTTATAAACTGTAGTAGCTTGTACCAAGGCATTTGGATTAGCAAGACCGATATCTTCAGAAGCAAAGCGAATTAGTCTTCTTGCAATATAAAGAGGATCTTCTCCTGCTTCAAGCATTCTTGCTAAGTAATAAATAGCAGCATCTGGATCACTATTTCGCATAGATTTATGAAGTGCTGAGATTAAATTGTAGTGCTGTTCTCCTTTTTTATCATAAAGAAATACTTTGCTTTGTAAAGAGTGCTTTAGAGTCTCCTTGTTAATTACTTTCTTTTCTTTTGTTAGTGGAGTAATATTAATCACATTTTCTAATGTATTTAATGAAGTTCTAGCATCCCCATTACTTAGTTTAGCAATGATTTCTAATACTCCTTTTTCTATTACGACATTTTGAAATTCTGTTTCTTTTAAAGCACGTTTTAAAATGCCAATAATTTCTTCGTGCGTTAAGCTTTTTAAAACATAGACTTTACTTCTTGATAAAAGAGCTGAATTTACTTCAAATGAAGGATTTTCTGTTGTTGCTCCAATTAATATAATATTGCCATTTTCTACATGTGGTAAGAAGGCATCTTGTTGACTTTTGTTAAAGCGATGAATTTCATCTACGAAAACAATGGTTTTCTTTTTGCTTGCTTTATTAAACTTGGCAAGTTCTATTAACTCTTTAATTTCTTTTACTCCAGCAGTAACAGCAGATAATTCATAAAATGCAGAGTTTGTTTGATGGGCAATGATTTTAGCAATTGTTGTTTTTCCAACCCCAGGAGGTCCCCATAAAATCATAGAGGTTATAGCATCATTTTCAATCATTTTTCGAATAGGAGAATTCTTTCCTACTATCTCTTCTTGTCCAAAAAATTCTTCCAATTTTTGAGGACGCATTTTTTCTGCTAAGGGTTTGTATTCATAGGAATCGTTATCTTCAAATAAATTTCTCATAAGTCACTTCCTTTTTTTATTATAGCATACAAATGTATTGTTATCCATTTAAAAAGCAAACTTTTGGCTTGCTTTTTAATCTTTTTTCTCTGGATATTTTTTGTCTTTCCAATACCACCATTTTAATTTTTCTTTTTCATGCGTATTATGATCTGCGTAATAAACGGCCATTCGTAATAAATATAATTGACATTTATCTTCTTCAAATCCTTTTTTTATAGAATCTTTCAAATATAAGTCTTCAGGATCTTGGCCTTTTAAATCTTCAACACATGTAATCCCAATGTTTTCTAACGCTTGTTTTGTTCTTTTTCCAACATTTGGTATCGTCGTTAATTCTGTTTTCATATAACTCTTTTCTATTTTATTTTTGTTAGTCCTTCTTTTGTTAATTCATAGATTTCATCCATCACTTCGTTTATAAAAAGTCGATCATGAGAGATACTAATAATTGTCCCTTTAAAGTTTTTTAAGACTTCTCGGATCACAGGATTTGATAAAGGACTTATATTTCTAGTTGGTTCATCTAATATTAATACATTACATTCTTCTAAAACTAATTTTATCAGTAGAAGTTTTGCGATTGAACCATTACTTAAGTTTTTAATTTTCGTAGTCATTTCTTCTTTGGTAAAATTCATATTCCCTAAATACATTCTTGATTTTGTTATTTCGGAGGCTTTATGATTTGTGATAAAATCGCTTACATTTTCTTCTAAGTTTAAAATCTCTTCATAGTTTTGGGGCATATATCCAACTTTTAAATCTTTTCTGTTTTTTAATTTTTCATAAATTGCTTTTAAAAGAGTTGATTTCCCTACTCCATTTTTTCCTATAATGCAAACATGTGATGGTCCGCTGATATTTAGTTCGATGTTTTTAGAAAGAATTTTTTCTCCAATTTTTAATTCAGAAATTTTTTCTTCTAGAACTATTTTATGATTTGGTATTTCTTCGTTTTCAAAAAAGAAATGTATTTCTTCTTCCACATCTGGTTTTTCTGTAATTATTGTTTGGTTTAATTTTTTCTCTTGGGATTTTATACTATGCATTTTTTTCTTTAATAATTTTGCACCATGTGGGTCGCTTCTAGAAATAGTATTTAATTGGTAATCTACTTTTTGTTTTATTTGATTCAGTATTTTTTCTTTTTTCTCAAATTCTCTTTTTTCGTTTCCAGCAATTCTGGCTTGATTTTCTAAACTGTTTGTTCTAGTTTCAATATAACTAGTGTAATCCATTTTTGCTACATTACAAAGACATTGTGTTTTTTTCTTTCTTTGCTCTATGTGAATAATCATATTAGCAGTTTTTTTAAGAAGTGTTTCATCATGTGATACATAAAGAATTGGTTTTTCGCACTTTATAATAAAGTCTTCTAGCCATTTTAGTGTTTCAATATCTAAGTCATTTGTTGGTTCGTCGAAAAAAAGGATATCGTAATCTTCTAAAAGAAGTTTCAAAATTCTTATTTTTACAGATTCTCCACCAGATAAAGAAGACATGCTTTGATGAATTAGCGTTTCAGATATATTTAATTGGTTTAAATATTTATAGAAATCACTGATTTTATTATAATAAGCATTTGTAGAGTCAAATAAATAGTTAAAAACGCTTTTTTTGGTATTTTCTTGTTGCTGTGGTAGATAGCCAATTGTATTTCCTTTAGTATTAATTGTGCCTTTTAATGTTGCATAGTCACAGATCCCAAGTAAACATTTTACAAGAGTAGATTTTCCGTTACCTTCTTCTCCAATAATTGCTAATTTGTCTTTTTTATTTAAGGTGAATGATAAGTCTTTTATAAAGTATCGATTTTGGATTGTGATACTTATATCTTTTGCTTCAAACATTTTTATGCCTTTCTATTATTGGCATAATCTAAAGTTTATGCCAGACTTATTTTGATAAGCGCATGTTCCCACCTCCTGGGATCTTTGATAACATTATAAAATAAACTAGAAAAAAAGCAAATTAATTTTTTTGATTTGCTTTTTATTTTAAAATAGAACTATTATTTATGATAAGTGGACTATAAATAAATAACACATCTTTATTTTGGAAATCAACTAAATTTGCTACATAATCCATTTTTATGTATCGTAAGTCAATTAGTGTTATTTTCTTATAAAAAGGTAGTAGTAAAGGTGCTAGACTACTTGCAAAAGAGTCCCTAAAAAGAATTAATTCTTTTTCATTTGTGGCAGCAGGATTTGTAATATTGATCAAGCTACTTGGACCATTTAGAAAAATATTATACATATCAAGTGTATCCTCTTCCATCTCTTCATAGATTAAATTGTTTTGATATTCCAAATGTGAAACAATGGCGTTTTTGGTTATATCACTTTCATAAAATGTTAACTCTTCTAAAGAAGAATATGGAGCTTTATAAAATGATGATCCTTTAAAATTAGAAACATTTTTTTCTGTGTACGAAACTTCTAAATCTTCTAAATGAAAAGATTTTTGTAAAAGTGGAAGGAATTTAAAATATGCTTCTTGCTTTAAGTGAATATCTGTTTTGAAGTAATCTGTTAAAGTAAAAGTATTTTTAGTATTAATAAAAGGAATTTCTAAATTTACTTCTAAATCATTCATTAGTTTCTCATGATTTATTTTTAAAGATATTGGATCATTTAGAAAAAAGCTTTTATCTGGAATTAATGCAAAAAAGCAATTACTCCCAGATAAGTATTTACTAGTTATGTCATTTATTTTCTTTATAAAATTGTTTTTACTCGATTCATTTAAAGGGTATAATTTTTCAATTAAGAAATCATCTTGAATATATAAATTATTATGTTCTTTATTTCTTAAAATACTACGATTCCATATTTGATTTAATTTTAGAAAGCTATTTCGAAAAGGAATTTGATCACTTAAATAATTTTCTAAATTATTTGGAAAATCTTCATAAACATCTTTCATTGTTGTTAATCTGCGACGCTCTATCTTAGATAATTCTTGGTCTTTTATACAAAACTGTAAGATGCCTAGACTAAATATTATAAGAAGAAATGCTATCACAATGATTTTATCTTTCATATTAAAACCTAAAGTAAATAAAAGGATGATAAGAACTAGCAACAGTACTTGCTATAACAAATAGAAATAAGCTTAAGTAGAAGAATATTTCTCCAAAATAAAATCCTTTTTTCCACTTTCCTTTCTGTAATTTTTGATAATAATTTTTAAGCCAAGGCCCTATACCTAGTAGTGCTATGGATAATATAGGGATACTTTGTAGAAAATAGTAAAAAAATTCTTGATTCCAAAAAGCTACATTTATCCCTAAACATCCTTTTAGAAAAATGCTAAGTTCTTTTAGATCTGGAATACTAAATAAAATAAAGCTAAGAATTATGAATATGAATGTATAACAATGAGCAATCAAGCCTTCTTTTAAATATTTTTTTAAGAAAAATTTTTCAAAAATCAATAAAATAAAGAAATATAATCCCCATAAGATGAAATTCCAATCTGCTCCATGCCATAATCCTGTAAGTGACCATACAATTAAAAGATTAAATATTTGTCTTTTTGTACCTTTTCTGTTTCCTCCTAGAGGAATATAGACATAGTCTTTTAAAAAGCTTGATAAAGAAATGTGCCATCTTCTCCAAAAGTCGGTAATTGATGAAGCAATTAATGGATAATTAAAATTTTCTTTCAATTGGAAGCCAAACATCTTACCTAATCCGATAGCCATATCTGAGTATCCAGAAAAATCATAATATAATTGTAATGTGAAGCATATTCCTATTAAAAGATAAGAACATGCTGATAATTCACTTGTAAGAAAAGTATTGTATACTTGGTATATCGTATCAGCAATTAATACTTTTTTACTAAGCCCAATAATAAATCTTTTGACCCCTTCACTAAATAATGTAAAGGTAACTGATCGACTACTTAATTCTTTTTCAACATCTTGATAACGAACTATTGGTCCTGCAATCAGTTGGGGAAATAAAGTGATATATGTTGCATAAGTAATGAAGCTTTTTTGGGGTTCTACTCCTTTTTTATAAACATCTATTAAGTAGCTTACATTTTGAAAAGTAAAAAAACTTATACCTAATGGTAAAATTATGTTTAAAGTAACTTTGGAAAACCCAAAAAGATTTATAAAAGTATTTAAGAAAAAATTCGTATATTTAAAATAAAATAGTAATCCTAAGTTAAAAATAAGACCTAAGGTGAGTACTATTTTAGCATTATATTTTTTCATTAATAAACCAGCAATATAATTTACAAAGCATGTGAAAACAAGTAGTAAAACATACCATTTTTCACCCATATAATAGAAAAATAAACTAAATAATAATAAAATGATATTTCGAATTTTTTTAGGTGATAGATAGTAAACACTTAGTAATAATGGCAAAAAAAGAGAAAGAAAACTTATACTTGAAAAAATCATTTTCTTCCCCTATTTTAAATTCTCAAAATTATTTTTTATTTTGTCAGCTAATTCATTTGACATAATTAATAGAACTAAATCGCCTTTTGATAATACATAAGTGTTTTCTGCTTCTGTACAAATCCATTTACGAGGATTTGCGTTTGCTTTAATATCATTTACAACTTTCTCAGCATCACTAGCATTTTCTAAACGTATTAATACCACAGAATGAGGAATAGATCCAATTACTGGTTCACTTACAATAGCTTCTTTGTATTTTACGTTATCTACAAAGGCAAAATTTACAAAGTTTTCTTGATTTAATTCAACATTGTCTGCTAAACCTGGCATCTCATTTTCATCAATTCCCTCATAAAGCTTGGTCATAATGTCATTTAGAGAACCTTCAATATTTTTCGTAGTTTCTTTTGTACATCCTACCAATAAAAATGATAGTAATAAAACACTTGCTAATAAAATAATCTTTTTCATCATTACATCTCCTTCTTATTACATTTTAACATTAATTTCTTTTTCTTAATAGTCCATTTGAGTTAAATCATTTTTCTTTTTTTAAGATACGGTGCATTTGGCTTCCCAATTCATCTTTTGGTAAATCTTGAAAACATCCATGATATGTCTCTGTTATTTGACCATCTGGGGTATAAAAATATATTTGACAACATTCCATATCTTTAATTATTTTTATTGGTAAAGTAGGACGAATTCCTAAATGCCAATACCCTTGATATCCAAGAGACCCCATACCCGCAGAGCAGTGAACATGTAATCCAAGTCTTCCTAAAGAACTTCTTCCACTTAACATAGAAATGTATTTGTTGGTGTGCATCCATTCATTGCTTCTTCCAAGGTATACTTCATCGGGATATAACCACATTCCCTCGTCTGGAATTGTGATATTTTGATATGGATTTTTTTCCTTAATATTTAAAACTGGTTCCGTATATACTCCAATTGTTTCATTTAAAGTAAGGTTTACAGAATTAGGATTAATTTTAATTTTATCTTGTTTATCAATCAAAATATCAGGAGTTTCTCCTTGCATTCTTTGATAAATCTCACTTCCACTTAACATCCCAGAAGGATATATTCCATAAAAATTACCATTAATATCACTTAAATTTTCACTTGGATTTAAACTTATGAAAAACGACAAATTTCCAATTGGAATATCGGGATAAATAATGGTTGGTTTCGTAGCAACAATATTAAGAGGCAATGCTCCTTTATATCCAGCCCACTTATATCCACTATTTAATTCGATGCTGACTCCAAGAAGAGACAAGGATGCCTTTCCGTTTAAAGCTGGAATAAAGTTAATTGATGCCACTTCTTCAATGGTTTTGGATAAATATAATTTATATGGTTCTAATAATAAACCAGTATCTGGTATCGTGATTTTCTTTAAATGCTTTGGTTTATCTTCCATCAATTCTTTTAAATATTCGGCACTTTTTCTAGAATCTAATATTTGATAATCATAAACATATAATGTATTACCTAAATGAACATCCACACTATTTGGTTTATGAAAGGATGCTTCTTTCGTATTTTTTATGATAATATTACCAAGTTCCATTTGCTTTTTGATTTCATTTGTTGTTAACATGTCCCGTTACCTTTCTTAATGTTCTTGTTGGTTCATATTCTTTATTTAATTTTGAAGCAGTAGGTTCAATTTGTTTGAAATACTTTCCACGATATAAAATGTTTCCATCTCCTATTATCGGAACATAATAAATACACCCCATTGGCATATCACGATATACGATAGTTGGCATAGCACATTCAATTTCTAAAGTCCACGTTCCTTCAAATCCATTATCCCCAAATCCAGCGGTGATATGAGTTTTTAATCCCAAAACTGCTAGTTCATCATTTCCTGTTAACATAGGAACAAAGCCATTTGTTCTAGTATATTCCTTAGTTGCACCGATATATAGCTTATTAGGCATTAAAACTAGACCATTTTCTGGTATAATTATTTCTTTGACAGGTGTTTTTTCAGTGACTTGTAATGCAGGAGCATCATACACTTTAAGGGTGCTACCTAATGTAATATTTATAAAATCTCTATCTAAAGTCTTGTCTCCATTTTCAACATAGATGGATCCTCTTTTTAATTCTTTGGTTATTGCTCTATTATTTAACATTTTTAACCTCCCTATTAAATTTTATCAACAATAAAATAATATTACAATATCAAAATCTGAAACTTAATGTTTCCATTTATCTAAAGTTCATAGTGAATTTGTAAAATGTATTAAGACTTCCTATTTAGAAGTTCTTTTGCTGAGTACTAAAAAAGAGTTATTTGATTACAAGAAAAAACTGTTAGCAAAAATGCAAACAGTTTTTTATGTACTTTAATCTACGTGTGCTTCCCACAATCCATGTTTATTACAATAAGCATAAACTTTGGTATTTGGAATGTATTGATAAGTTACAACTGCGATATCATTTGGTTTTAGATAAACAAAATGTTCTTCGCTTGGAGAAAGAAAAGCAATCCATTCAATATAATGCTCTTCTTCCATCACATGTTTTACTTCCACCTGAATAGAATCATCCAAAACTTTGATGACAGGCACATGTTTTTCAATAGCTCCATCCGTAGAATTTGCGATTACACTTTTCATTTTTTCTCCACAACAGCTAATTTCATAATTTGCTTCATGAGCTGTTTGGATTTCTTTTATTATTGCTCCACAACGAAAGCATTTCTTAATTTTTAATATATTTTCCATTCTATTTTTCCTTTCTTATCATTGCAAAGATGCTAATTTTTCTTGTTCTTCCAATAATTTTTTCTTTTCTTCTTCTACTAAATGAGCAGGAGCTTTTTGAACATAAGATTCATTCGCTAATAATTTTTCTCTTCGCTCTATACTTGATTTTAATAAACTAATTTGCTTTTCTTTTAAACGTAAATCTTCTTCTGTTTCTTCTTTCATATAATAAATACTAGCCTTGTATTCCTTATAAAGAACTGGATATTCTGTTCCCTCCTTGAAATCTCCTACTTTTTCTTCAATTTTTAATAATTTCAAAGCAAGACTTGGAACTTCTGAATGTAATAATACCGAAAAATCCTTTCCAATATTATTTTCTTGTTTGATGTTACGGAAAATACGAACAAACTCTAATAAATCAGCAATTGCTTCTTCACTTTGATTCCATACTAATTTTTTATCATAAACAGGATACTCACTAATCGTTATTTCTTCCTCGCTCATTTCATGATAAATTTCATCTGTTACAAATGGCATAAAAGGATGAAGCATTTTTAAAATTCCAGTTAAAACAAACAATAAAGTACTCTTGGTATGTTCTTCCTCAATATGAAATTTCGCCATTTCGATATAAGAATCACAGAAATCATCCCAAATAAAATCATATAAAAGAGTTCCAACATTTTGAAATTCATAGCGGTCCATAAATTTTCTGACATTTTTAATTGTTTTTTCATAACGAGTTAGAATCCACTCATCGGATGCTGTTAAATCTGTTAAAACAATTTCTTTTACATCTTCGGTATTCATTAAAACAAAACGAGAAGCATTCCAAATTTTATTAATAAAATTCCAAGTAGATTTTACTTTTTCTTCTTCATAACGAAGATCTGTTCCTGAAGCCGTAGAAGTTGCTAAATAATATCTTAGAGCATCAGACCCATAAGAATCAATAACATCCATAGGGTCAACACCATTTCCAAGTGATTTACTCATTTTTCGCCCTAATTTATCCCGAATTAATCCATGAATTAAACAATGTTCAAAAGGTCTTTGATGTGTAAAATGAAGGCCTTGAAACGTCATCCGATTTACCCAAAACGGAATAATATCATAACCTGTTACTAAGACATTCGTTGGATAATATCGTTTCAAATCTTCAGTTTCTTCTGGCCATCCCAATGTACTAAAAGGCCATAAAGCACTACTAAACCAAGTATCTAACACATCGGTATCTTGTACCCAATCATCACCCTCTGGGGCATTCATTCCAACATAAACTTCATTTCCTTTATACCAAGCAGGAATTCTATGTCCCCACCAAAGTTGTCTAGAAATACACCAATCATAGGTAATTTCCATCCAATGATTCATAATTTTTTCATAACGACTTGGCAAAAAATTTACTTTTGTTTCTTTGTTTTTTTGATTTTCTAAGACAGCATCAGCAAGAGGACGCATTTTAACAAACCATTGTTTTGATAAATAAGGTTCTACTAATACATCTGTTCTTTCTGAATGTCCCACACTATGTGTCATTTTTTCAATACGAATTAAAAGATTCTGACTGGTTAAATCTTCCACGACTTTCTTGCGACATTCAAAACGGTCTAATCCTTCATAACTACCAGCAAATTCATTCATTACGCCATTTGGGTGCATCACGACAATTCTTGGTAAATCGTGACGAAGCCCAACCTCATAATCATTAGGGTCGTGAGCAGGGGTAATTTTAACGACACCTGTTCCAAACTCGGGATCGGCATGAAAATCTCCTATCACAGGAATTTCTTTCTTTAATAATGGTAGAATAACCGTTTTTCCAATATATTTTTGATAACGTTCATCTTTCGGATTGACTGCTACAGCCGTATCTCCAAATAAAGTTTCTGGTCTCGTAGTTGCAACTTCTAAATATTCCTCACTATCTTTTAAGAAATACTTAATATGATAAAAGGCTCCTTCTACTTCTTTATAGATTACTTCTTCATTTGATAACGCAGTCATAGCCATAGGGTCCCAATTGATAATTCTCTCTCCACGATAAATTAGCCCTTCTTGATATAAATCAACAAAAACTTTACGAACAGCATTTGAAAGACCTTCATCTAGGGTGAATCTTTCTTTGTTATAATCTAAAGATAATCCTAATTTTCCCCATTGACTATAAATGGTATTTGCATATTCTTCTTTCCATTCCCAAGCTTTTTTAAGCCAATCTTCCCTAGACATACTGCGAGGATTAAACCCTTCTTCCCGTAGTTTTTTATCTACTTTCGCTTGTGTCGCAATTCCCGCATGATCCATACCAGGAACCCATAAAGCATCAAAGCCACACATTCGTTTATAACGAATAATAATATCTTGTAAAGAAGTATCCCAAGCATGTCCAAGATGTAATTTTCCAGTTACATTTGGAGGTGGAATTACGATAGTAAATGGCATTTTATCTTTATCTCCACTTTCAAAAAGTCCTTTCTTTTTCCATGTTTCATACTTTCCTTGTTCTACACTTATGTGGTCATATTTTGGTCCTAACATAACATTTCCTTCTTTCTTTTTTCTAAATATTTATTTACGATTTCTTGTAATTCATGAAATGTATTGAAATCTAAATTTTTTTCTAAACAAAGCCAATAAGACTCTAATATCTTTTCTTGCTCTAATAAAACAATTGTTTCTTTAAAATTTAAATCAAATAGAAATCCTAAGTACCCTAAAATATTATCTAAGGGTGTTTGAATATTTTGACGATGAATCAACATTTCTTTTTGAAATTCTTGTAAAACTTCTTTGGAAATGGAAGAATCCTTTAGCACTGGATTCATTTCAGTCATAATGACTAATTTATCAGCATCACGAAGCAATTTAGCAAAATAGTAACTCGTTTCATTTGGTGTTTGTTCTATTTCATATTGATTGTGATTCAAAATAGCAAAAGAAATAATCTCTTTGACTTCTTCTGAAATTGCTTCATTTCGAAACCAATCATTTTCTTCTAATATGAAAATACTTTCTTTTGCATGATCAAAATTCGTTTTCAAATCATCGTATTGTTTTGTTTTCTTTAGTTGATGAAACCTTCCTAAATCATGAAATAGTGCAATCGTTTTCGCAAGTTCCATCTCTTCTTGATTTAGATGTAATAAATGACCTAATTCTTCTATCTTGTTCATGACTCGATACGTATGATGATACTTATGATAATAAGATTCTATATTTGATTTATCTTTTTCTAAATCAAATTGTTTTACAAAATCTTCAAAAAAGATTATGGCTTTTTGACTCACTTTATCACCTCAATAAAAAAAGCGGAACCACAAAGGACGAATGATTCGTGGTACCACCTTATTTTTTACTCATTTATTGATAACGCAGAAACTCTGCGAATACACTCCCTAGCAACCTTCTAAATCATTTTATATTTGTTTTCACCAACCACAAACTCTCTACGATAAAATAAATTTATACTCTTCTAGTTCTCCGTTACATATGTTTATTTTAGCAAATTTTTAAGAAAATTCAACTGTCTCAATAATTTTTTCGTTTAAAATAACGTCCAAATTCCCTTTTTCATTTAATTTTGAAGTAATTTTATCGGTTGTTTTCACGTGTTGGGGCGTCGTAATAGCTTGCTCTAAAGAAATGTCATAGACATAAAAATTATCTTCCGTATCTAAAATGTTAAGGTATTTTCCAGTAAAAGAAATTTTTTGATAAGGACCATTTGGTAAGACAATATTATCTTCATAATCTACTACATCATAACCTACATTATCTTTTACTATAATATGTTTGCCATTATAATTAACAATTTCTTTTTCGATGGCACTGGTTAAGACTGCACCATTCATATCTAGTAAAAACCAAAATTTATCTCGGTATCCAACAAATAAGTCACTCATGATTTTATTTTCATCTTCGTTTAAAAGATTGGCAATCCCGATATAATCATAGTCAAATTTTACTTTTACTTGAGGATCTCCTTGTAAGCTTAAAACTCCATATTTTAAATTATCATTTCCAACAATGAATAAATCGTTTTCGATGCCGATGCCATAATTTTTAACAGAATAATATGTAGTAAAAATTCGATTGTTTACCACATCATAAAGAATGGGTTTGGCTAAGGCAGGACTTGGAGCATCTACTAAAAAGGTATAGCGATTGTTAATTAAGCCGATTTTGGCATCTATACTTTCATGATAATCAATCGCATATAATTTGTCATCATCAAAATTGGAAGCATAATCACAGATGCCATCTGGATTAAGACATTCATAGGTTCCTAGTAAGTTACCTGATAAGCTATAAAAATACAATTTATTATCCCAAAAAAATTCATGATTGGGATTTTCAATGACTTTATGACGCGGATTTTTCTCATCTAAAATATGCAATGTGAAGGAACAAATGGAGAGAGGCAAGAAAATGACTAGAAGAACAATTATGGTAATGAATACTTTCTTTTTTTGTTCTTTCGTCTTTGTCACGCTTCTCCTCCCATCTCTGGAGTTTCATTTTCTTTGGTTAAGTTTACTTGGAATGATTCGTAGGTTCCGTCCTCTTTGGCAATTTCAATATTGGCTTTTTGGTTGTGAATACTTATTTTAAAAGCTAGAGTCCCTTCTCCTTGATAATTTTTATTTTTTAAAGTCGGAAGATTTTGGTTTTCTAACAAGTTTTTATTAGGATCACTATAACTAAATAATTTTAATGTATCATTAGATACTGTAGCATAGTGAGTATCATACAATGCAATATAACTTTGGCCACTACCGATTCCTTTGCCATCAAAAGGATACAAGAAATATTCTTGCCCACTTTTTCTGGTTACATATTGGGCGACATCATTATAATTTGCAATTTTATTGGTGGATGCTTCGGTAATGCGTTTGCCATTTTGATCTACTAAATAGTAACCACTGACATCTTGAGCAAGATAGTAAAAACCAATGCGTTCTAAATGATTGTAGTTAAAGCCAATGGCTGCTGAAACATTTTCGTAATCAATTTTAATCGCTCCATATTTATTATTTTGTGTTTCAGCAAGAACAATATTTCCGTTGGTAGTTACATGATTTACTTGATTATTTTTGGTATAAGCTCCTGCATCGACACTTTTGTATCTAGCTTTTGTTTCACTAGTTTTTAAGTCATATAAAACAATATTTGGATTTGTAGATGTACCATCTTGAATGAAGGCAAAACGCTTGTTGTAAATTGGAAGGGTTCCTAAATTAGCGCTTTGGTCTTTTTCAATATCGTTTTCTTGATAAAAAGATTCTTTTGCTATTTTACAATTGTTTAATTCGGTTGTTTCATCGCCGATAGTATTTTTGTTCGAGCACTGATATGTTCCTAATAGATTTTTTTTCTCATTATCTTCATAAAGATATAATATTCCATCAAAGTAATTGGTTTTATCTAAGGTGGCACTAACGCGGCCTTCATTTAAGTTTATTTGATTCTTTTCTGTGTCTGATTCTTTTTGAACCTCAATTTTCATAATATTACCTTGATAAGAAATTTCATAACTTTTCTCTGTTTTTAACTGTTTTTGATCTGATTTACTGTAGGTTGAGATTGGAAGATAAGTTTTATTATAAAGAGTAATAGGATTCATGTGCATTTTGTGATTTTGATTATCTTCTACTAACATTTTTTGGTCTTTTATAAATAGAATATAATTTTCGATGATATCAATGTATTCATAATTATCAGGATTTATTTCTACATTATTATAGTCTACTAAGTGATAAAAGCCATTCTCATCTTTGATTTTAATATGATTATCGTTATAGTCTTTGATTTCGTTATCTAAAGCTTTGGTTAAAGTTTTATCTTGTAAATCGGTTAAATACCATTTATTGTTTCGTTTAGCAACAATTTTATTGGTTTCTTTTTTGTTGTTTTCGATGATTCCTAAGTAATCATAAGTGTTAGGAATGATTGATTCGATTCCGTCTTTCGTCAATTGATATAATCCATATTGATTCGATTTGTTTTTTAAAATAACTTTCTCTTCTAAAGACGCATACTCTTTTACTAAAGCATAGGTATCTAAGGTTTTAGAAACGGTAAAATCATAAAGTGTTATCAGACCATTTTCTTTTTCTTCGTTATCGTAAACAAAGGCATATTGGTCTAAGATAAAATGAGTACGATTTACTATTTTTTCACCATCTTCGTAAAACTTTTTTGGTTCATCAAAATCGTCTTCTTTGGAATTCCAAGCAACATAACATTTTTCTTGGTCTTTATTTTGACATTCATACTTCCCGATTTCTTGTTCATTTTTATCTAAAAAAATTAATGTTCCGTTTTCATATCGATAATTATTTTCTTTTACGATAACATCTGGTTCTTTTGGAGGGGTACTCTCTTGTTTTTTAGTTAATAAGAAAATAATGGCTAAAACAATTAGAACAATTATTATAAAAATCGCTAATAAAATGCCAATTTTTTTCCCTTTCGATAATTGATTCCATTTTTCTTTGAAAGCTTTAAACTTTTGTTGCCAACTTTTTTGCTTTTTTTCAGGATTATCTTTTTTTGGTTCATCCTTTGAAGGTTCCATGTTTTGTTCTTTCTCTAGATTGTCAATTTGTTTTTCAAAAGAAGAAGTTGCACTTTCCATATTTTCGTCCAGTTCTTCTAACAATTCTTGGGTTAATTCTAACGTATCAATTGCACTTTTACGCAGTTCATCCAAATTTTTTATTTCTTTTGTATTTTCTAGATTCTCTTTGGGATCCATTCTACTCAACTCCTATTATAGAATATTATAGCATAATGATTTTATTAATCAAAGAAGTCTTGTACGACAAAATGTCAAATTTGGTTCCCTACTAATTTTAAATGAAACTAAGGCTATGATTTTATGTGATTATCATTTGGAGAATTTTTTACAGAAAGATAGAAGTGTTACAAATAAATAAGTGAATTAATCGACGATATAAAAGGCATTTTGATATTTACCAATCTGTTTTTTATTTAAAATCCCATAAATAAATATTTCGATTTTATTTTTTTCAAAAAAAGCTATTAAATCATCGGTTATAATACTTGAAAGAAGTCCTATAAAATCATATTTTTGGTAATTTTGTTCACTGTTTAAAATATAGTTTAAAACACCATACTTGGCATGGTTTTGGTATTTCATCATTCGTTCTATAATTTTGTTATCAAAGGAATCGATATAGAGATTGGTATGAGGATATTGACGAATTAGTTTATTTAAAGCATCGGTATCGATATTGGCTTCTTTTATTTCTAATAACATAATTTTATCTGTTTTTAATTTTAATACTTCTTCTAAAGATGTGAGATGATACTTTTCTTTTAATTCAGAGTAATTTAAAAAACGGATAAGGTTTCCATCGATAAATAAGTCATGATGGATTATGAATATTCCATCTTTACTAGTTCTTATATCAAACTCAAACCCATCATAATCTTTATTTGCTATCGCTTGTTGAAATGATGCTAAAGAGTTTTCTGCTACACCATTTTGGTGTAATCCACGATGTGCTATTAATTTCAAAAAAATCACCTATTACATGTTATGTAGGTGATTTTTTATTTGGTACTTTTTTCTTAAAAAAGCGGATGATTAATACATAAAATAAAACGGCGATACAAAGCGTGCAAACTAAAATGACACTTGGTGCTAAAAAAGGACTACGTTCTTGTTTGGTAATAGTAAGGGTATTGGTTGTGTCTTCAATGCTTGTTGTCATCGTGCTTTCTTCTTTTTCTAAATAAAAAGTATATGTTTGATAATCGGTCTTTTCTTTGTTACTTACTTTAATAATCATTATATTTTCTTTATCTTCTTCATAGTGATTATCAAAAATCTCTATATTGGAAGTGTCTTCTTTTAATTTGTATGTAAATTCGACCGTTTCGGCTTCTTCTTCTAATTTAATGGTGTAAAGATTGTTTTGTTCATTAAATTTTGTTAATAAATTTCCGTTCGTTACTTGAAAATCGATTAAGTAACTACTCGTTGCATTTACATTATAAGGAATTAATAGCAGTAATAAGAAAAGAAGAATCATAATATCACCCGTTTTAAATTAATTTCATGAGAATTTCATTCATTACATATAGTTTGTCCGGATTGATATAAATATATCCCTTTTTTTTCATTAATTCTTTCTTTTTTATTAAAGGAGCTACAGGATAAGTTTCTTCTAAAGAAACGCCATATTTTTTTTCAAATTCTGCTAAATTAATGCCTTGTACTTTACGAAGTCCTAACATAATTTCGTTATCTAAAACATCGGTTGGGGTCATTAATTCTTTTTTGCCATCGTAATCATGTGCTAAGTATTTCTTTAAGTTTAGGGTATTGGTATAGCGAATATTGTCAATATAACCAGAAGCAGATAATCCAAAACCATAGTATTCTAAGTTATTCCAGTAACCTAAATTATGTTTTGATTCATAACCTTTTTTAGAAAAGTTACTCACTTCATAATGATGATATTTTTTTCGTTTTAATTTCTTTTTAAGAATTTGATAAAATTTCGCATCCAAATCTTCCGAAATTGGTTCCATTTTATTAACGTGAAGAAGCGTATGTTCAGATAAGATTAAACTATAAGTACTAATATGTTCTGGTTTTAATTTCATGATTTGTTTGATATCTTGTTTTAAAATCTTTTTGGTCTCTTTTGGAAACCCATATATAAGATCTATATTGATATTATGAAAACCAAAGCTTCTTGCTAGGGCAATTTTTTCTTTGGCATCATCAATCGTATGATTCCGTCCCATCAAAAGTAATTTTTGGTCATTAAAAGATTCAATACCAATACTTAAACGATTGACGCCACCTTCTTTTAAGATGGTTAACAAAGATTCGTTTAAATCATTTAAATTACATTCAAAGGTAAATTCACAATCTTCTTTGCGATTTAAAAGACTGATAATCTTAAATAAGTATTTTAAATTTTTTTCACTTAAACAAGAGGGCGTTCCTCCACCAATATAAAGTGAACTAATATCTTCACCCATATATTGATCTTCGATTTCTTCTTTTAGGGCTACCAAATACTCATGCGCCCATTTTGGGTTATAAAACATTTTGCAAAAATCACAATAACTACAAATACTTTTACAAAATGGAATATGGATATAAACTGATTTCATTGTTATCTTCCTTTTCTCATTTCATTTTGTACTTCCATATCGATTTCTAAACTAAATTGTTGTTTGATAAGTTCTATATTTTGGTAGATGATTTTTAAGAATTGATCTGTTTCTTCTGAGATTCCTTGATATTTTTTTAATTTTTCTAACAAAAAGTAAGTTGCTTTGGTAAATTCACCATAGTTTAATGATTTAATTTCTTTTTGATAATTATGAAACAACTTTATTAAAGTTTTTTGTAATTCTTCCTTGTTCACGATTGATCCTCACTTAGAACTGCTAGAAATGCTTCTTGAGGAACTTCGACACTGCCGACCATTTTCATTCGTTTTTTTCCTTCTTTTTGTTTTTCTAGTAATTTTCTTTTTCTGGTAATATCACCACCATAGCATTTTGCTAATACATTTTTCTTCATAGCGCTTATATTTTCGCGAGCAATGACTTTTGAGCCAACACTTGCTTGGATAGGTACTTGAAACAATTGTCTTGGAATTAATTCTTTTAATTTGGAAACAATTACTCTTCCTCTTGAATAAGCAAAATCTTTATGAACGATAACTGATAAGGCATCAACAATTTCGCCATTTAATAAAATGTCCATTTTGACAAGTTTACTTTCACGATACCCAACAATATCGTAATCAAAAGAAGCATAACCTTTTGTGGTACTTTTTAGTTTATCAAAAAAGTCATACACGATTTCTGAAAGTGGTATTTCATAATGAATGTTTACTCTTGTTTCATCAATGTATTCGAGGGATTTGTATATTCCTCTTTTATTTTGACAAAGTTCCATAATTGCACCGATATATTCCGAGGGAACGATAATATTGGTATAAATAAATGGTTCACGAATGGATTTAATTTTCACGCTTTCAGGCATTTTATTTGGACTATCAATCGCAATTTCTTCGTTATTGGTTAAGGTTAATTCATAAATGACACTTGGACTAGTCGCAATAACAGCTAAGTCAAATTCTCGTTCAATCCGGGTCATTATAATATCCATATGTAAAAGACCTAGAAAACCAACCCGAAACCCAAAACCTAGTGCATCACTCGTTTCAGGTTCAAATGTTAGAGCAGCATCATTTAGTTTTAATTTTAAGAAGGCCTCTTTTAGGGCTTCATAACGGTTAGGTTCCACGGGAAAGATTCCTGAGTATACCATTGGTTTCATTGGCTTATAACCAACGATTGGTATTTTCGAAGAGTTATTCTTTTTCGTAATAGTGTCTCCAACATGAATGGCACTAATTTCTTTTATACTAGCACAAAGATAACCAACTTCCCCACTTCTTAGGGTATTCCATTTTTCTTCTTTGGGATTATGAACACCTAGTTCGGTCACCAAATATTCGCTATTCGTTGCCATAAATCGAATGGTATCCCCGACTTTTAAGGAACCTTCAAATACTTTAATGAGAGCTACTACACCTTTATAAGGGTCAAAATAAGAATCAAAAATTAAAGCTCTTAGAGGTTCATCGTTTTTGATAGTAGGAGGATTAATACGATCAATGACTGCTTCAATTAAATCTTTGACACCTTCTCCTGTTTTTCCGCTACAAAGTAATACGTCTTCTTTTGAAAATCCTAAAACATTTTTTAATTCTTCTAATACTTTTGGAACATTAGCATTTGGCAAATCGATTTTATTGATGACAGGAATAATGGTTAAATCTTGTTCTAGTGCTAAATAAAGATTTGCTAAAGTTTGGGCTTCGATTCCTTGAGCGGCATCTACCACTAATATTGCTCCTTCACATGCGGCAAGGGAACGGCTTACTTCATAGGAAAAGTCGACATGTCCTGGTGTATCAATTAAATTTAGTAGGTATTCTTGGCCATCTTTTTGATAATTTAGGGAAACAGCATTTAACTTAATTGTAATGCCTCTTTCTCTTTCTAAATCCATACTATCTAACAATTGATCTTTTTTTTCTCGTTCTGTGACTGCACCAGTTATTTCTAAGATACGATCCGCTAATGTACTTTTTCCATGGTCAATATGAGCAATAATAGAAAAATTGCGGATATTTTGTTGTTGAATCATCGTCTTCACCTAGATTTTATTTTAGCATGAAACCGATTAGAAGTAAATTTTTAAATGATTTTGAGAGACAGTTTTTTATTCGTTCATTAAGAGTCTTTTTTTGGTAGGAGAAATATGTTGCATTGCTACTCTTTTTTCGTCCTCTTTTTGTTTGATTATTGTTTTTATTTCTTCATCCGTAATTTCTGGTTTTTGTTGCATGGCTAAAGATGTGTACTGTTCAACTTCTAAAGGAGTTAAAAAATATGTTTTAGGTATAAAATTTGCGTTAAACAGACTTAAATGGGTAAAGATAGTTTGCATTTCTTGTTCTTTCCGACCATCATTTTTTCTGAAATTGTTTAATCCACATTTTACACATCTACATAGTTTTGTTTGTTCTGATCCATCATAACTGGAATGATACATTACAAACAAATGATTACATTGTTTCATATTAAGAATTGCTTGTTCTTCAAAATATTCAGCAATTTCTCTTCTTTTAGAAGCAATCGCTTGATTTAAAATAGATATTTGTTTTTCTATTGCTAAAAGGGGCTCTTTTGCTTTTAATAAAGCCTCTAATTCTTTCTGTGCTTTTTGGTATTCTACATGATTGGTAATCATAGCAAAATTCCTTTCCTTATAAGCACATTATAATACTTTTTCTCTTAATTAAGTAAATAATTTTTTTAAGATATCAGTCATTTTTAGGATTCCTTCCGACATAAAATCTTCCACTAAAGATGATAAAAAGACACCTGTTTTGGTTGTATTGTTTGAAAAATCACGATTTTTTTCGACGACATAATCGTTTATATCCACTTCTTTTCCTTCTTTAATATCATTTTCAAATTGTTTGATACTTTCTTCTGTAAGTGTTGTTTTTTCATTTAGTTTTGCTTCATAATATCCAGCACTCATTGCAATATTTAACGATATATATATTAAAAAAAGAATTCCTAAGATACGAAAAAACCAATTTGGTTTGTCTTTTTTTTTCATGATTCATTCTCCTCGATATATTCTTTTAAAACACGAGCAAGAAGTTGCATAGTATTTGTAACTTCAGCAATGTTGTTATATTGTCCACCAACTTCGATTAATAAGCTATTGGGACTAATATCTTGGTTATAAATTCCATTGACGTTTTTTCCTTCTTTGCCAATTACCCCTCGGGTGATACTGTTTATTTTTAATTTTAATTTTTCATTTAGAGCCGTAGCTAATTTTAAATTTTGCTCATAATTTGGATGTTCTTTTCCTACGACAAATAGTACTTTAGCATATTTTTGACCATTGCTTTCAGTTGTAGATGATTCATAGGAAATCGCATCTCTATGAATATCGATAAAATATTGGATAGAAGGATGCTCTTTTTTGGCTTCTAAAATAAGGTAGCGACTGGCATCATAAGAATGACTATAGGACCACTGATTCAGACGTAAAATTTCTGCTAATTCGGTCGTTTCGACTAGGGTTGGTAAACCAAAGTCATTTAGTTGCTCACGTAAATAGTAGCTAGCAAATAAAACTGTTGGAACAATATCATATTCACTTATACCAACTTTACTATATCCTTCGGTTTGATGAGTATTATATAGATATATCATAGGAGTTTTCGCATCGCTAGAAGGGCTTGGATCGGGAACATAGTCATAGACAGGGCCTGTTTCCTCTTCTTCTTGCCAAACCATTTCACTTTTTGGTAATTGAATTCCCATAGTGCTGGAAAAAAGAAATTCAGTGGGATTCATTTGAAGAAAATTAAAAAATTCGCGATTGCCCATTCCATTTTGAAATAGATGATGCACGATTTCTTCTTTTGTCATATTCTCTTTCATATTTTTGACAACATAATGAAACACTGAGAAAAAGAAAAAAAGAACTAACGAAAAAAAGGCTATCAATTTGAAACCTAATTTTTTGTTTGTTCTTTTGGCTTTAAATCTTCTTTTCATACGAATCCCTCTTATTGCTATTATATGGCATATAGAAGTGAGATTATGTCGAATTAAAATAAAAGTGTGTGATTCAAACTTTTAGCGATAATCTCTGAGATTTGCTCCATTTCACTTTCTAAGTGTATGCTTTCATATAAGCCTTCTTCATTTTTTAATAACAGTGGGACACCTATACTTAATATAGGAATATTAAAAGTACGACGATTAATTTCTTTGTTAGTTCTTAAGGCACTGCCAGGAATAATTCCTGTATCACTTATTTCAATGATTCTATTTAGGGATTTGGCATCTTTTGTTGCTAATGAGTCAATTAAAATGATTGTGTCAGGTTTTAGATCTTTCACAATTAAATCAATTAGTTTGAAAGAAGATATCCCTGTTCTTGCCATTACACTGGGATTTAATAACGTTATTTTAGGAATGGTTAAAAAATCGTTATAATGATTGGTAGCTATCATTTTGTTTGTTACATTACTTCCAAAGGAATCCACTAAAATTTCAGCATTGCCAAGACCTACAACTAAAATGGGGCTTTCTTTATGATATTTTTTTAAGAAAGCTTTTAAGACTTTTTCTACTTCTTTTTGAATCGAAGAAGCTTTTTCTTCTAATGTTTGATTGGTAAACTGAATCGTAAAATAATCACCAGCGTCATGACCTAGTGACTTTTGATCTTTTTCTAGAACTTGATAATGACAAATGGTCTTACTTTTACGTTCGTTGACACCCACTAAAATTTTGGGGTTTTGATAACTAGTTGCTGCATCTAAAAATAACATTTTTTTCATAACATCACCATTTTTAGTTTGGACTAATTTCTTAAAGTTATGAAAAAAGAATAGATCAAACTATCCTTTTTCAGAGTGTTGACAAAAGTCAATGCTCTTTTCTTTTAAAAAAAGTTGTTGTATAA